>CACVCF010000079.1 GCA_902729415.1 Terasakiella magnetica
AAGGTTCGTCGCAGCGGGAGGCGGGTTTTAGGCCCCTTCCTCACCCCCGTCAAGCTTTCTTCTCAAACTATTTTGAGCCACGGCCACAGGGGTGTGCCCCCACCACAGTCAAGCACAAAGTGAGGGCATTATGTCTTGCCTTCGCCCCCGACGGGCTGCCATAACCGAGCCACCTTTCGTCACCATATAGAGCGCACTCCTTGGGCGGCCATGTCACAGCCAAACTGAAGCGAACTCTGAAGGCGATCGCCGTCGCCATCCTGGTCGCGGGCATTGCCATTGTGGTGTCACGGCCCTTCACGCCATTCCGAAGTGATGACACCCCCTTAGACAGCGCACCACTCTCTTATATGGATCTGGAAGCTGAGGGCAGCTCCCATGCCGGTCTGGAGTCCAGTGACAGCGAATTGGAAGACCGGGCACGGCGTCCCATTGATTATGTATTGAAGGTGGGCTCGGGCGAGACGCTGATGGATTTGCTGGGAAGAGCTGGGATTTCCTCGCCCGAGGCCAGCCAGGCCATCGACACGCTGATCACCATCTTCGACCCCCGCAATCTCAAGGCGGGGCAGAAGGTGACGGTGACCTTCGCCCCCTCCCCCTCTGGCTTTGGCCAAGGCGAGTTCAACCAGATCAGCCTGCCCGCCGATCCTATCCGCGAGGTTGCGGCCCGGCGCAAGCCCAAGGGCAGCGGCTTTCAGGCGGTGGAATCAAAGCGGGCGGTCACCCGGCAGGTGGCGCGTTACGCCGGCAGCATCAAGTCCAGCCTGTTTGAAAGCGCCATGAATGCGGGCGTTCCGGCGCCAGTGATCATCAACATGATCAAGGTGCTGAGCTATGACGTCGACTTTCAGCGCGATATCCAGACCGGCGATACCTTCGAGGTGATGTTCGAAGGCTGGTACGACACCAAGGGCAAACTGGTCCGTCACGGTGAGTTGCTGTATGCCGGGCTTGACCTGTCGGGTCAGGAGATCACCCTCTATCGCTTCCAGGATTCCAGCAGCACCATCGACTACTTCAATGGCAAGGGCGAAAGCGTCAAGAAGGCCCTGCTGCGGACTCCGGTGGATGGCGCCAAGATCACCTCGGGCTTCGGTCTGCGCCACCACCCCATTCTTGGCTTTTCCAAGATGCACAAGGGCGTCGATTTCGGCGTCCCCCCCGGCACCCCCATCATGGCTGCAGGCGACGGCGCGGTAGAGATGGCAGGCCCCAACGGCGCCTATGGCAATTATGTCCGCCTGCGCCATGGCAACGGCTTTGCCACCGCCTATGCCCATATGAGCCGGATCGCCCAGGGCGTCCATACCGGCAAGCGGATCATGCAGGGCCAGATCATCGGTTTTGTCGGCTCCACCGGCCGCTCCACCGGCCCCCACCTCCATTACGAGGTGCTTCAGGGCAATGCCCAGGTCAACCCCCTCAGCATCAAGGTGCCCAGCGGCATCAAGCTGGCGGGCAAGGATCTTGACCGTTATCAGGCCTTCAAACGGCAGTTTGACCTGTTGATGGCGCGCATCCCCAGCGCCACCCACATCGCGGTCGAAACCGGCAAGGGCAGCATCTTCAGTAATTAGGCGATGGCGATATCAGGGGTATGACCGGGTCCGAAGACCCGGTCACAGCCGATACTCCCCTAGGGGGGGAGGGGGGAGGGAGCACCGGCAAACCCCAAGACGGCGGCTTCTATCACACCCTCTGGTCAAATCGCCAGAGGCTCAGCCCCCTCAGTGCGGCATGCCTGCCATACCGAGGGTAGTCCCTGGAAAAATCACTCGGTCATCCCCACCGAGCGTCCATTGATGAGCAAGCCCCCCTCGGCGGCGGAAACCCGGACGATGTCGCCATCCTTGATACTGCCTTCCAGAATCATGCTGGCCAGGGGGTTTTGCAGGGTGCGCTGGATCACCCGTTTCAAGGGCCGTGCACCATAGACCGGGTCATAGCCTTTCTCACCCAACCACAGCCGCGCCCCGTCATCCAGTTCCAGCACCACCTTGCGGTCGGCCAGCAGCTTCAACAGACGGGAAAGCTGGATCGCCACGATCCCGGCCATGTCGCCACGCCCCAGACGATGGAACAGCAAGATCTCGTCCAGACGGTTGAGGAATTCGGGACGGAAGGAGGCACGCACCACCTCCATCACCTCGGCCCGCACGGCACCCGAATCCTGCCCCTCTTCCTGGTTGGCCAGAATCTCGGAGCCAAGGTTGGAGGTCAGCACGATCAGGGTATTGCGGAAATCCACCGTGCGGCCCTGGCCGTCGGTGAGGCGGCCGTCGTCGAGTACCTGGAGCAGAACGTTGAACACATCGGGATGGGCTTTTTCCACCTCGTCGAACAACACCACCTGATAGGGGCGGCGCCGCACCGCTTCGGTCAGGGCCCCGCCTTCCTCATAGCCGACATAGCCGGGCGGCGCACCGATCAGCCGGGCCACCGAATGCTTCTCCATGTATTCCGACATATCCATGCGGACCATGGCGGTCTCGTCGTCGAACAAGAACTCGGCCAGGGCCTTGGTCAGCTCGGTCTTGCCGACGCCGGTCGGCCCCAGGAACAAAAATGAGCCGATGGGGCGGTGGGGATCTTGCAACCCCGCCCGTGCCCGCCGCACGGCGTTGGAAACGGCCACCAGTGCCTCGTCCTGCCCCACCACGCGGGCCTTAAGACGGCTTTCCATGGCCAGCAGCTTTTCGCGCTCGCCCGCCAGCATCTTTTCCACTGGGATACCGGTCCAGCGCGACACCACCGAGGCGATATGCTCCTCGGTCACCGCTTCGGTCAGCATGCGGGTCTGGCCCTCGGCCCCCCCCTCGATCTGTTTTTCCAAGGCGGGGATGACACCGAATTTCAGCTCGCCCGCCCGGCCCCAATTGGCGCTACGCTCAGCGTTAGCCAGTTCGATGCGGGCTTCTTCCAACTGCTCCTTGACCTTGGTGGACGAGGCCAGCTGGTTCTTTTCCGCCCGCCAGCGTTCACTCATATCGAAGGATTCGCGTTCAAGCTGGGTCAATTCCACCTCCAGCTTGCCCAGGCGATCGCGCGATGCGGCGTCGCTTTCGCGCTTCAAAGCTTCACGCTCGATCTTGAGCTGGACGATGCGGCGGTCCAGTTCGTCCAGGGGTTCGGGCTTGGAATCGATCTGCATCCTAAGGCGCGAGCCCGCCTCGTCCACCAGGTCGATGGCCTTGTCAGGCAGGAAGCGGTCAGTGATATAGCGATTGGACAGGGTCGCCGCCGCCACCAGGGCGTTGTCGGCGATGCGCACGCCGTGATGCAGTTCGTACTTCTCCTTGAGGCCGCGCAGGATAGAGACAGTGTCCTCCACCCCCGGCTCGGAGACGAAGACCGGCTGGAAGCGCCGCGCCAGGGCGGCGTCCTTCTCCACATGCTTGCGGTATTCGTTCAAGGTGGTGGCACCGATGCAGTGCAGTTCGCCTCGCGCCAAGGCGGGCTTGAGCAGATTCGAGGCGTCCATGGAGCCTTCCGCCGCCCCGGCGCCGATCAGGGTGTGCATCTCATCGATGAACAAGATCACTTCGCCATTGGCGGTGGTCACCTCGGTCAGTACCGCCTTGAGGCGTTCCTCGAACTCGCCGCGAAACTTGGCACCTGCCACCAAGGCGCCCAGATCCAGCACCATCAGGCGCTTGTTCTTCAATGTCTCCGGTACGTCGCCGTTGACGATGCGGTTGGCAAGGCCCTCGACGATGGCGGTCTTGCCGACACCAGGCTCACCGATCAGGACAGGATTATTCTTAGTCCGGCGGCTCAGCACCTGGATGGTGCGGCGGATTTCTTCGTCGCGGCCGATGACGGGATCAAGCTTGCCGTCCTTAGCCGCCTGGGTGAGGTCTCGGGCGTATTTCTTCAGCGCGTCATAGCCATCCTCGGCCGAGGCGGAATTGGCCTTGCGCCCCTTCCTGACATCCTCGATGGCGTGGTTGAGGCCCTGGGGCGTCACTCCGGCCTCTTGCAGCGCCTTGGCCGACGGTGTGCCCGACGCCAGGGTCAGCGCCAGCAACAACCGCTCGGCAGTAATAAAGGAATCGCCCGCCTTGTCCGCCATCTGCTGGGCGGAATCAAACAGCCGCGCCAGTTCCGGTGCCAGATGGACACCGCCGGCTCCGGGGCCTTCCACCTTGGGCAGTTTGTCCAGTGCGGCCTCGATCGCCTTCAACGCCTTAGCGGGATCTCCCTCGGCGGCACGGATGAGGTTGGCGGCCAGGCCTTCCTTGTCGGCAAGCAGAACCTGGGCCAGATGTTCGGGCGTCAGGCGCTGATGGCCGTTGCGCAGAGCCAGGGTCTGAGCCGATTGGATGAAGCCTCTGGATCGTTCGGTAAATTTCTCGAAATCCATGGTTGCCCTCGTTCATGAGCGGCGGGAAAAGGGCACCCTGGGGCCGCCCGTCTCCGCTGGTTTAGCTTGCCGTTGATATGGCGCGAAAACCAAAACCCGCAAGCGACAAGCCGGGGGCCAAGCCGTATATTGGTCAAATACCTTAAGGAATTTAGGGTTGAAGCTCTTCCCGCCCCACCGCCAAGATGGCGCCCCACGAGGGAGCTGTACAGCATGGCCACATCGAAAATCCTGGGCGGCGACGGAAGCTGGCTGTCGTCTCGACGGGGAATGGCGCGGGAGCTGGTGGAAGATGCATGCCCCTTTCCCGGCCTCTCCATCAAGATAGGCTTTACCAAGGGCCAGAACCTGTATCACCAGGGCGATCTGGTGGCCGGGGCCTATAGCTTGGCGTCGGGGATGGTCGCCATGGAGCGGGTGGACCAGCACGGGGACATGGTGATCCTGAAGGTTCTCCAGCCCGGCGCGTTTTTCCCCTGCGCCCAATTGCCAGAGGCCAGCCAGCACGATGGGACCGCCCGCGCCCTGACAGATGTCTGCATCCATTTCATCCCGCGTGAGCGCCTGCGCGCGGCCATGCGCAGCGATCCCAGCATCGGCCTGCGCCTGCTGCGGCTTTGTTCGGCGGAGATCCGAGAGAACGAGGCCACCATCTTCCGCCTCTACCGCACCGATCTGCCCGACCGGGTGATGGCTGCCCTGACGGCCCTGGCCGACGAGTTGGGAGAGACCGAGGCCAATGGCGATATCTCCATCACCTTGCCCTTCGCTTGGCGCGACCTGGCGGCCATGGTGGGAACCGGCCCGGAAGTGATCTCACGCCTGCTGCGACGTTTGGCCGATTCCGGACGATTGTCCTTCCACGGCCGTCACGTCACCTTGCATCGGCAAGGTCCGGCGGCCCTCCCGACCCTTTGCTAATGGCTGGTTCCGCTGGAATAGTTGATTTTATTGAAGACATTGTACTTGCCTACCGGACGCTTCATGGGCAGGCGCTTGATCTCGGCGAAGGAGCCTGCGTCGAAGACGATCAACTCGCCATCGGCTTCCATCACAGAAATCAGCACCTTCTTGCCCCAGCGGTCGAATTCGGCGTGGGCGGTGGTGCGGCCCGGTGCCGGACGCAGGGTTTCAATAATCTCCAGTGACCGCAGATCGATGATCTGAATGGCATCCTTGTCCTTGCCCATGGATACGTCGACCCAGGCATAGGGCGAATTCTCGTGGCCGCGCATGAAAAAGCCCGGCCCCAGGGTGGGGATGCGCTTGACCGTACTCCAGCTCTTCATGTCGATGACGCTGATCACCGCCTCCTTGAGGTGCGGCGTCGCCATGTAATCCTTGCCGTCCTTCTTGAAGATAATGCCCGAGCCCAGGTGCGGCATGCCGGGAAGATCGATCTCGGCCACCTTGCGCTTGATGTCCAGATCCACCACCAGCCCCTTGGTCCCGTCGCGCGACGCGCCCATGACCCGCTCGTAGGTCTGATCGAAGAAGAAGTCGTCAAGGTAATCGGGAATCTGGATGCGCAACGCCTGGAAACGCCCACCGGTACCGATACCCTCCTCGTGGCCCTTTTCATAGGAATGGACAAAGCCGTTCAGAACCGGCCCGGCATCGTCGGCATAGGGGATCTCCCACAGTTCCTTGATGTCTTTCAACGCCACGATGAAACTGCCCCGCGGCGGCGCGGTATAGACTGCGGAAACCCGCGAGGTCGCTCCCTTGTCACCCACCACAGGAATCACCTGCATGGGGGTCAGGTCGCGGGCATCCAGCGCCACCAGAGTGTGGGGCAGCATATTGCCCACCATCAGGAAACGGCCATCGTGGGATACCGCCACATTACGGGTGTTCACCCCGGCTCGGATCTCGGCAACGATCTGAAGGGTGTAAAGGTCGTATTTGGTGATCCAGCCATCGCGCGACGCCAGATAGACGAAGCGGCCGTCAGGCGAGTATTTGGCACCGCCATGAAGGGCAAAGCGGCTTTGGAACCGGTCCAGCGGCTTCATGGCATCGCCGTCCAGAATGGTGACGTGATGGTCGCCGGTCTCGACCACCGTAAAGATGTTCAAGGGATCGGTCCGCCACAGCGGCTCGGATGGCAAGGTGGCGGGATCGACCTTGACGATCCGCGACGCGGCGATCTCCTCCATGCCCCATTTGGGCACGTTGGGCAGCGGCGTATAGACGTACTCGGCCAGAGCCTTGATCTGCTCGGCATTCAGCTTGTCGGCATGCCCCGGCATCTGGGTGGCGGGGCGGCCTTGGGCGATTACCGCCGCGGCCTCGGTCTTCTTGAGACGACCCAGGTTTTCCGGCAGCAGAGCCGGACCGATGGCGCCCAACCGGTCGGCACCATGGCAGGCGGCGCAATGTTCGGTATAAAGCCGGGGCGCGTCCTCGGCAGCCAGGACCGGCGCGGCGGTCAGCAGCAGCAAAGCGGCGAACGCGAAAGCCAAGCGGTTCGGATGGGCCGCGCCCGGCGCTTGAGGGGCAATGAACCGAGCTTTCATCAGATCCCTATCTCCTGATCGCTGAGATAACAGCCGGGGTCTTCGGCCCAGGCATTGCCGGTGACGCGTTCGGCCCGAACACGGGTATTGCCGTTACAGATGGCAAGATGGCGGCAGGCGGCGCAGCGGCCTTCGACCGGGCGCGGGCGCCGCTTCAGCCCCGCCATCAGCGCATCGGAGGTATCGGGCCAGATGGCCGAGAATGGACGGTTGCGCACATTGCCCAACTTATGGTGCCACCACATGGTGTCGGGGTGGACCTCGCCCAAATTATCGATATTGGCCACATTGATGCCCGAAGCGTTGCCGCCCCACTGCACCAGCTTGGCCTGGATATGGGCGGCCTTGTCCGGGTGATGCCTTTGCACCCAGTCGAGGAAATAGGGGCCGTCGGCATCATTGTTGCCGGTGACGAATTCCCGCTCACGCCCAGCCACAGCATGGGACCACGCCACATCGAACAGGGTATCCATGGATTCCCGTGTGATCTGCACCGTGGCGTCGTCCAGGCGGTTCTTGTTGCCGCGTCCGGCGTAATTGAGGTGGGAGAAGTAGAACTTCGCCACCCCCTCGCTTTCCATCAGCCCCATCACCTGGGGCAGTTCGGCAGCGTTGTCCATGGTCATGGTAAAGCGCAGGCCGACCTTGACGCCTCGCTTCACACACCGGCGGATGCCGCCCATGGAATCCTCGAAGGCCCCCTGGCGTGCCCGGAAGCGGTCATGGGTGGGACCAATGCCGTCGATGCTGATGCCGACATAATCAAAGCCGGTGGCGGCGATGCGGTCGGCGGTGGCCTCATCGATCAGGGTGCCGTTGGACGACAGCGCCGTATAAAAGCCCATGGCCTTGGCCTTGTCGGCGATCTCGAAAATATCGGGGCGCAGCAGAGGCTCGCCGCCCGACAAGATCAGCACCGGCACCCGGAAGGATTTGAGGTCGGCCATGACCTCGAACACTTCCTCCGTGGACAGCTCACCGCCGAAATCCTTGTCGGCCGAGATGGAATAGCAGTGCTTGCAGGTAAGATTGCAGCGGCGGATCAGATTCCAGATCACCACCGGCCCCGGCGGATCGCGGCGCGGCCCCACCGGGGAGGGCGATACCAGCTCGTGCATGAACTGCGAAACTCGGAACACTATCCGTCTCCTAAAGGCGCAAGCCCGTCTTCTTGAGAATTTTCGAACTGAATAGCACCAGGTGCCCGCGCGACAGCGGCCCCAGAACGCGGGCGATTTCGGCCACCAGGGCATCGGCGCCGTCCTGGCCCTTGGCGTGGATCATAGCGAACAGGCTGTAGGGCCAGTCGGGCAGATAGCGCGGACGATGATAGCAATGGCTGACGAAATCCAGCATTCCCACCCGGCGCCCCGCCTCGGCAATGTCCTCGTCGGCCACGTTCCACACCGTCATACCGTTGAAGCGATAGCCCAGGGCGTAATGATTGGGCACCACCCCGATGCGGCGGATCACGCCTTCGGCCAGCAACCGCTCCATACGGCGCATCACCTCCTCGGGCGCTATTCCCACCTGGGCGGCGACGGTGTGATAGGGCTCCTCCACCAGCGGCAAGCCTTCCTGGGTCGCCAGCACGATCTTACGGTCGATATCGTCCAAGGGAAGGGTCATGATTCTGGCCCCTCAAACGCCGGGCGGGCGCATCCGCGCCCTTGGCTTACCTCCGCTCGCGCTCCGGGGCGCTCAATGCGCCCGCGCTTCGGCTGCGCCTCGCTCATGATTCTGGCCCCTCAAACGCCGGGCGGGCGCATCCGCGCCCTTGGCTTACCTCCGCTCGCGCTCCGGGGCGCTCAATGCGCCCGCGCTTCGGCTGCGCCTCGCTCATGATTCTGGCCCCTCAAACGCCGGGCGGGCGCATCCGCGCCCTTGGCTTACCTCCGCTCGCGCTCCGGGGCGCTCAATGCGCCCGCGCTTCGGCTGCGCCTCGCTCATGATTCTGGCCCCTCAAACGCCGGGCGGGCGCTTTGGCCGCTCATGCCTCGAACCTCAAGCCGACGAAGAATTCCTCGATCTTGGGCATGTCGAAGACCGCCAGGCCGGTGCGGCGTTCGATATCGTCCAGAACTTCACGAATCCGCTCGGGTCGCTCGGTCGCCACCACGAACCACATGTTGAAGGAATGCTCGCGGGCGTAATTATGGGCCACTTCCGGATAGGAATTAACGATCTCCGTCACCTCTTCATACCGTTCGGCCGGAACCTTCATGGCGGTCAGGGTCAGGCCGCCGCCCATCTTCTCGGCATGCCACAAGGGGCCAAAGCGGGTCAAGGTTCCGTCGGCCCGCAGGCGGGTGATGCGGGCCAGCAGATCGTCTTCGGTCAGGCCCAGGCGCTCCGCCGCCACGGCAAAGGGCCGGGCCGCGATGGGAAAGCCGCCTTGCAGGACGTTGATGATGGCACGGTCGGTCTCGTCCAGGCTCATTCGGCGGCGGCCCTCCGGCCATAGCGGGCGCCGGTCTGCTTGAAGCGGCGGGTGGAAAACAGCACAGCATGGGCGTGAGAGCCAAGGCCATAGCGCTCGACCAACGCGGCGATGGCAGCTTCCACCGCCGGGCGGTCGCGGCCATGGATCATGCAGAACAGATTGTAAGGCCAGTCGGGCAGGCGGCGGGGGCGGCGATAGCACAGCGTCACTTCGGGCGAATCGCCCAAGATGCGTCCAACCTCGGCCACCTGATGGTCGGGAATGTCCCATACCGACATGGCATTGGCGCGAAAGCCCAACTCGTGATGGCGCACGATGATGCCGAAACGGCGGATGATGCCACAATCCTTCATGGCCTGGATGCGGGCGATGACCTCGTCCTCGGCCATGCCCAGGGACTGGCCGAGGACGAGGTAAGGCCGTTCCACCAGCGCCAGACCGTCGCCGAGGGCGGAAATCAGCCGATGATCGCGGTCGTTCAGCTCCATTTGAGGTCAAATCCCAGGTCGATATGATAATGCTCCACCAAGGGCAGGTCCAAAACCTCCAACCCCGTCCGGACCGAGATGTCGGCCAGCACCGATTGTACCCCATCGCGCGACGGCGCCGTGACAACGAACCACAGATTGAGGCGATGTTCGCGCTGGTAATTGTGGTTGACCTCGGGATACGAGCTGACCAGGGTCGCCACCTCCTCCAGGGTCTCGGGCGAAGCCGCCAACGCCGCCAGGGTACTGGCCCCCACCGTATGGGGCTTGAACACCGCGCCGACCCGGCTGACGGCGCCCCGCCCCGACAGATGGGCCAGACGACCGAGGATATCGGCCTCATCGGTGCCCAGAGTCTCGGCCAAGGCGGCGTAAGGCCGCGCCACCAGGGGAAAGTCCTGCTGGAACTCGTTCAACAGCCGCCGGTCGATGGCGTCACGGACCGGCACGGCTTAAAGCCCCGTCTTGTGGGCGCGGGCGGTGAAGAAGATGCCGCTGGGCTTGATGGCCGAGATCTCGGCCACCTTCTCCAGCGTCTCGGTGTCATAGACCACTACCTGGTCGGAATCGCGCGCCGACAGCCACACCCGCTCGCCGCGCGGAGTGAATTCCATGTGCAAGATGGCCTTGCCGGGCTCGAAGGTCTTGATCACCTTCTTGCTGGGGACATCGATTACCTGGACGATGCCGTTATCGGGTAGGGCGAAATTGACCCAGATCTGACGACCGTCGGGCCGCGCCATGGCGAAGACCGGCTGCCCCGCCACCTCGACGCGGGCCTTCTCGGTCCAACTGCTCTTATCGACCACCAGCACCTGATGATGGCCGATGGCGGGCAGCCAGACTTCGTTACCCGCCACCGCCCAGCCGCGCAGATGGGGCATCTTGAACACCGGCAGAGCCTCCTTGCCCTTGCCGTAATGATCGAGAATCCTCTGGACGCCCTTGTCGAGATTCCAGGTGTCGAGCAGAGCGATGCCGTCCTCGCCGAACAGTCCTGCCAGATACCAGCGACCATCGCCGCTGAGCAGGGCGTCATACGGCAGCTTGCCGATGCCGGTGAATTTGCGCACCACCGGCGCCTTGGGATCGGCCAGATCGGCGATCCAGATCTCACCCGCATCATACAGGGAATAGATGAAGCGGCGGCCGGACAGATCGGCGATGCCGATGACCTTGCTGGGCTTGCCGTCAGCGCCGAGGGCGGGAATATCGGCCACCAGGGCCAGAGTCCCGGTATCGAACACCTTGATGCCGCCGGGGGTATAATTGGCCACCGCCACCAGCGAGCCGTCCTGGGAGATGGCGCCACCGATGGAATTGCCCGATTGCAGCACCCGCCCGACGATGGCGCCGGACAGGATATCGACCTTGGTCAGGCCGCCATCACGGCCAAAAACAAAGGCAAAGCGCTCGTCCCGGGAATAGACCAAAGCGGCATGGCTGAGATCACCCAGCCCCGCCACCGTCGCCAGCGTGGTTGAATGGGTGCTTTCCACCACCATCAGACGGCCGTCGGCACGCTCGACCACCAGACCAAGATCACCGGTTCCCCGGATCGGGGGGGCACAGGCGGCAAGAACGGCAAGGACGGTAGACAGAAGCAAGGGCCGGATCATTTGGTCTCTCCCATCAGAAAAGCGGCGATCCATCGTGCGTCGTCACGGCTGAGCATCCCCTTCCACGGCGGCATCGGGGTGCCGGGGCGGCCCTCGAGAATGGTTTCCACCACCGCTTCGGCGCTGAGCTTGGACAGATCCTCGGGCAGCAGGGGAGACCCCAGGCCGCCCTTCAGGGTCATGCCGTGGCAGGATCCGCAATCCTGTTCCACGATTTCACGAAGCTGGCCCCGGCGCTGGGTAGACAGGTCGTCGGCCTGAACCGGCGCCCCTCCCAGAATCACCCCAACCGCGGCTATCCCGACAGCCCATCGCATGGCAGAGTCTCCCATGGCCCCTGGATACCACCACAAGGCCCCACAACGGCTTGACGTTGAGCAAGACGGCGGCGGCGTTACCCGGCGCATCGTGGCGCCAGATCCACCACCTTGCCGATGATGATCAAGGCGGGGGGCAATATCTGCCAACGCTCCACATCCGCCTCCAAATGTTCCAGAACACCGAAACAGGTCCGCTGGGCCGCCGTGGTGCCGCGCTCGATCACCGCCACCGGGGTTTGGGGCGAAAGCCCCGCCCCTATCAGCCCCCGAGCCATCAGCCCCGCCGTTCCCACCCCCATATAGACCACCAAGGTGCAGGCGGGATCGGCCAGACGCCCCCAATCCAGCTCCAGATCATGGTCTTCGCGCAGATGGCCGGTCAGCAGCCGCAGGCTTTGGGCGGCATCACGATGGGTCAGTGGAATTCCCGCCATGGCGGCACAGCCCGCTGCCGCGGTGATGCCGGGCACCACCTCGACCGTGATGCCGTGGGCCCGCAGCGCCTCGGCCTCCTCGCCGCCCCGGCCAAAAATAAAGGGGTCGCCGCCTTTCAGCCGCACCACCCGGCGACCGGGCCGGGCAAGGCGGATCAGCAGGGCGTTGATTTCGTCCTGGGGCAAAGGGTGATGGCCGCTTTGCTTGCCGGCGCAGATCCGTTCCGCGTCCGCCGACACCAGGGCGAGGATTCCCTCGCCCACCAGACGGTCGTACACCACCACATGGGCGGATTGGATCAGCCGCAGCGCCTTGACGGTCAGAAGATCGGGGTCGCCGGGACCGGCCCCCACCAGATGAACCACGGCGAGGCCGGAGGGGGCCAAGGGAAGGGTCACGGAGCCACTTCGATCACGCCGACCATGTCGGGATGAGGGCCGCAGCGATAGGGATAGGTTCCGGGCTTGTCGAAGCTCCGCTTCCAGCTTTCGCCGGAAAACAGGCGGTCGGATTCCTCCCGACCTTCTTGTTCGAAGAAGACGCTGTGGCTGGTGCGCTTCTCGTCATTGACCCATTCCACCGTGGTGCCGGGCTTGACCTTAAGCACCTTGGGCTGGAACAGATTCCGGTCGATGCCCACCCGGACGGTTTCACCGGCCAGGGAGGAAAGAGGAGAAGAGACGAGCGCCGCGACCGCCAGGGCGGTCAAAATCACGAACGAACGGCGCATCGTCTCTCCTCCTTGGTTCTATTGCTTCACCGCCTTGATTTCACCCTCGGCGTCGAGGCCCAGCTTCATATCCACCGAAACGTGGTGGAATCGGCCGGCAGTGTAATCGTCGTGAACGGCAAAGCCCACGCTGTAGCTTTGGCCGGGGACAAGGTTGACTTCACCGGGTTGGGTCGCCTTCAGGCGCCGAACCATGGTGACGACCCACTTATCGCCGTCCTTCTTACCGGTATATGCCACATCGTTGCCGGGCTTCAAGACCCGCTCGGCCAGGATGTAGCCCTGCTCGGACGCCCCGCTGGACTTATAGCGAGTCAGGTCGAGGAAGGTGCCGCCAGCCAGCAGGGCATCCAACTCGGCCTGGGGCTTGACCTTATCCCAGTTGTCACGCTTGGAGGTATCGAACTGGGTGCGGCTTTCCGGCACGTATTTGGTCACATATCCCGCCGAGGTGTTGATGCCCTTGGCGGCGCCCAGAGCGGCAGCCGCGGGAGCGGTCGGCATATCGCGGGCATCGGAGTGGCAAGACGTCCAGCAGCCGGAACGCGCCGCCATATCCACCTTGCCGTTGTCGATGATCATGGCCAGCTTGATCTCGTTGTCGGGATCCATCTTGCCACCCTTGGCGAACGGCACCTCATTGTGCGGCCCGGCAGGGAACTCAAAGCGCATGTAGAGATTATCCGCGTCATAAGCCGATTTGATCGACAGCGGAATGGCAGCACGCTTGCCGGGAATGGGCGTGGCTTCGGCCTTGGAGCCCGACACCATCTTGGCGCCCATATCGGCGGTTTCGTTGCTATGACACTCGAAGCAGCGGTCACCCTTCTTGAAGGCGCGGGTGCCGCCGTGATCGGTGCCGGTCAGAACCCACTCGATGGCGGTCTGGCCAGGATAGAACAGTACGGTCTTGGTCTCGGCGGCCTTGCTCCAATCCACGTCCTTGCCCTTGACCGGGGGAAGGACAGCGCCGGAAACGGCGGGCGCCGCCGCCGGAGCCGAAGCGGCGGCCGAAGCGGGAGCGGCGGCGGGAGCGGCGGCGGGAGCGGGAGCCTTGGCGGCGGCATCCTTGGCCTTCTGCTCTTCTTCCTGCTCCAGCAGATGATGAACCGGCTTGTGGGCGATGCCCTTGTGGCAGTCGATGCAGGTGCCGCCATCCTTCAGCGCATTTTCATGCTGCTTACGGGCGCGCTGCTTTTGCATATCGGGGTTCATCTGGTCGAAGGCATGGCAGTTCCGGCATTCGCGGGAATCCGTGCTCTTCATGGTTTCCCAGACCCGCTTGGCCAGCTGGAAACGCTTGCCATCGAATTTTTCCGGGGTATTGACGGTGCCCATCAACCAATGGAACACCTCGCCGCTGGCCTGGATCTTGCGAATGGTCTTGTGGACCCAGTCGCGCGGCACGTGGCAGTCGGAGCAGGTGGCGCGGACGCCGCTGCGGTTGGTGTAGTGGATGGTCTTCTTGTATTCCTGGAAGACGTTGTCTTGCATCTCGTGACAGTTGATGCAAAAGCCCAACGTATTGGTCACTTCCATGGCGGTATTGAAACCGCCCCAGAAAACGATGCCGCCGATGAAAATGACTGCCGCGCCGAAAATCGACGCTCCGAGAATCTTCACCTTCGACATTTTGGCGAAAAAGGAACTTGTAGCCATTGCGCTCCCCAGCATGAACTGAGGTCCTCAGCCACGCTCACACCAGGAACCCCCCCGATGCCTCGCATGACGTTGGACAATTTGCGGGGATGCTGCGCAGTGGCCGCCGACACCCCTCTCCGATCCTACCCTATCCGGCCCGCCATCCTCCAGACGTCCGCACGGCGAACGCCCTCCCTAGGATCTGAACGGGCCCCAGGATGCGGCGGACTGTACTGTCCTCAGCCATCAGAATGACGTGATCTTGATCAATTTAGCGAGCTATCCTTATGGGAATGAATTAGATTAGGATTATACGAAATAAAAACCAATACGGAAGCCCAGGTGCCCGAGAGGCCACAACCGATTAGTCTTAACCGAAGTCAAGGTTGGAGGCCTGTCGTGGAGGCAATCCTGTTGTCATGATGAGAGCGAGCCGTGCAATTTTGGGCACCGGGAGGCGCGGGTGATTTCCGAGACCTTAAGCGCATTGCGAAAAAACCCGCTGTTCGAGCTGATTCCCGCCACGGATCTGGCCGCCCTGCTTGACGGCCAGCCGATAGCCGAATTCGACGAAGGTGACGACCTGTTCCAGGACGGTGACCGTGCCGAGCGGGTGTTTTTGATTCTTTCCGGGGACGTGATCCTACTGCCCGGCAGCGACGCCACGGCCAGCGCGTCACCTCCCTTTCATCACCTCGGGCCAGGTGACACCGTGGGTGAGGAGTCCGTCCTGACCGGCCACCCTTATTGCGCCACAGCACGGGCGGGATCGGCGGCAACCGCCGTTGCCATTCCGGGCGCCGTGCTTATGGCCTATCTCGAAAACCATTTCGAGGCCGCCATTGCCATGATTTCGGCCATGGCGGCGCAACTGCGCGAACGAGTGCGCGAGATCACCGAACTGAAGATGCAATCCACCGCCGAACGCTTGGCCAGCTACCTCCTGGCGCTGGCAGGGGATGCCACGGGTCACACGGTGGTGCGGTTACCCTACGAAAAGCGCCACCTTGCCGACCATCTCGGCATGGACCCCGCCACTCTTTCCCGCGCCTTCGCCAAGCTCCGCGACAAAGGAGTAGTTGCCAGCAGGACCGACAAGGTAGAAATAGAGGATGTATCGAAGCTGAGGCGTTATGGCGACTGTGCAGCGTTCACTTCCTAAGGACGACGAGAGCGAGAAGGTGGGCGCCGTCAACTGCCCCTGCCGTCCGGCCTGCCCCGGCCCGCAGGACGATTGCGAGCGCACCTTGTCCACTCCGCAGCGGGTTTTCCGCGATTCCAGATCGCCCCACGAGGTGGTGAGCAGTCTGCCGTTGTTTGACGGCATCCAGTCCGAGATCCTCAATCGCCTGCTGGCCGATTCCAATACCATCACCCGTCGGCGCAGCACCTTGCTGTTCGGCGCGGGCGACGAGGCGGATTGCTTTTATATCGTGCTCGACGGCGCGGTGAAATTGTTCGCCCTGGCCCATGACGGACGCGAAAGCATCGTCGAGATCTTTGGCCCCGGCACCTCATTCGCCGAAGCAGCCATGCTGTCCACCGGACGCTTTCCCCTGCATGCCGAAGTGATCGAGGACGCAACCCTGATCCGGGTGGGCCGCCGCGCATTTCTCTATACCTTGCATTCCGACCACACCCTGGCCTATCGCATGCTGGCGGCCCTGGTCATGTGGAACCGCAGGCTTGCCACCGAAATCCGCGACCTTAAGGAATTGACGCCATGGCAGCGCGTCGCCGAGTTCCTGCTGGCCCAGACCGCCGTCACCGAAGGCCGTGCCGTCATCGCCCTGCCATTCAACAAGGAAGTGCTGGCCAGCCGGGTCGGCATCCGCCGCGAAAGTCTATCGCGGGTGCTGGGACGGCTTAGGGTTCTGGGGGTCCGCACCGCAGGCAACGCCGTGCATATCGACGACGTGGCATTACTGCGCCGAACCTGCGCCGAAGCCTCTGCCGGGCGCTCCTGATTTACGCCTGCTCCGCATCCATAATCCCATAGTTTCACCACCGGAATTTGACGATAGTCACATCTTGGACGATGCCGTCGGCTCATTGTGCCCGGACTCGTTTTGTTGGGGCTAAAGCCATTTTGGCAACACGGCCCGGTTTTGTTTGATCCAAGGGAGGGTTTCCGTATGTGGAAGGGAGTTCGTAACGCGTTGTTGCTCGCGGCGATGCCGCTGGCAATGGGAGGCGCGGCTTTCGCCCAGGAAGCGCAGCCGACTTTGAGCAAGGAAGCCAAGGAAGCCAGCGCCAAGATTTATTTCGAGCGTTGCGCCGGTTGCCACGGCGTGCTGCGTAAGGGCGCCACCGGCAAGAATCTCGAGCCCGTCAACACCACCAAGCTCGGTCAGGCCCGCCTTGAGAAGATTCTGACCAACGGCACCGATGGCGGCATGGTCAATTTTGATGACATCCTGACCAAGGATGAAATCAAGAATATGGCCTCCTACATCCAGATGACCCCGGACGTTCCGCCGGAATGGGGCATCAAGGAAATGACCGCCTCCTGGAAGGTCTCGGTGAAGCCGGAAGACCGCCCCAAGAAGCAGATGAACAAGATCAACCTGAAGAACGTCTTCTCGGTGACCTTGCGCGATTCGGGCGAAGTGGCCCTCATCGACGGCGACACCAAGAAGATCTGGGCGATCATCAAGACCGGCTATGCCGTTCACATCTCCCGTCTGTCCGCTTCCGGTCGCTTCGTCTACGTCATCGGCCGCGACGGCAAGCTCGACATGATCGATTTGTGGATGGAGACCCCCGCGGTCGTCGCCACCATTAAGATCGGCCTCGACGCCCGTTCGGTGGAAACCTCCAAGTTCAAGGGCTTCGAGGACAAGTACGCCGTAGCCGGCTCCTATTGGCCGCCGCAATACGTGATCATGGACGGCCAGGATCTGAAGCCGCTCAAGATCGTCTCCACCCGCAGCATGACCGTGGACGGCGAATACCACCCCGAGCCCCGCGTGGCCTCGATCGTCGCTTCGCTGATTAAGCCCGAGTGGGTCATCAACCTCAAGGAAACCGGCCTGATCAAGCTGGTGGATTACTCCGACATCAAGAATCTGAAGGAGACCACCATCGAGTCCGCCAAGTTCCTCCACGATGGTGGCTGGGACGCGTCCAAGCGCTACTTCCTGGTTGCCGCCAATGCCTCCAACAAGGTGGCCGTGGTTGATACCAAGGAAGGCAAGCTGGCCGCTCTGGTGGACACCAAGTCCAAGCCGCATCCGGGCCGTGGTGCCAACTTCATTCACCCGAAGTTCGGTCCCGTCTGGGCGACCTCGCACCTTGGCGCCGACGTGATCACCCTGATCGGTACCGATCCGGCCAAGCACAAGGACCAGGCCTGGAAGGTCGTTGCCGAGCTGAAGAACCATGGTTCGGGCTCGCTGTTCGTCAAGACCCATCCGAAGTCGAAGAACCTGTGGGCCGACGCCCCGCTGATGCCTGAAAAGGACATGGCGGAATCCGTCACCGTCTACAACATCGACGCTCTGGATAAGGGGCCGGAAGTCATCAACGTGGCCAAGATGGCTGACCTGCCGGAAACCAAGGCAGTCAAGCGCGTCGTGCAGGCCGAGTACAACGAGAAGGGTGACGAAGTCTGGTTCTCGATCTGGGCCGGTAAGACCGACCCGTCCGCCATCGTGGTGATCGACGACAAGACCCGTAAGATGAAGGCGGTGATCAAGGATCCCAAGCTCATCACCCCGACCGGTAAGTTCAACGTGTACAATACGCAGCACGACATCTACTAAGAAGCCAACCCTTCACTGTTGAGCCCCGGGGATTGCAAGATCCCCGGGGCTTTCTTTTTGCCTCTCCGCCATGGGAAGGGGCAGCGCCAGCACAAAGAGGGAGCACATATCCCCCATTCCATTCCCGCACAGAAGATGTGGTTGAGAATCAAAGGGATCACCCCTATCATCCCTGTCATGAGCACGTACAGTCTCCCTTCGGCCTGTCAGCAAAAATTCGCAGCCACCTCCAATTGCATCGAATATGGAGTTCTGGTGGATGCGATGGCCATACTGGGTGATATTGCGTTTTGCCCGTTAGACGCCACATGTGGGTACCACGAAGCCTGTGCTCAGGAAGCAGCGCGATGCGCGGCCGATCTTCATGTGGGTTCTCCACTCAGGTCCCGGCTTCTTGATCGGTTGCGGCATATAGCGGTAGACATCACCGCCGCCGAGCCAACCGAACAGCCTGCCGTCTGATCTTTAAGTAAGCGAATGGAGGGGAAGGTGACCGATCCTCGGACCGATGCGGCGGCATGCCATGTCTCCCCCTTGCCGTGTCCTGGATGCGATGACGCCATCAATGCCGCCCGCTGCCATTCCGGTGGCCACGATTTATGCCGGGCCGTCAATGATGGTTGCTGGGTGGTGCGGATCGGCTTTGCCGAGAAACTTCGCAGCGACGACCCCTGCCTTGCCTGCTCCTATTTCCGCAACAAGACACAAGCACTGGCGGGGTGAACCGCCCTAACGCCCATAGCGAAGTTCAATTGCCATGATCTCGTCTTTAAGGATACGGCGGACCTGATCCTGGTCGCAGCCCATCAGGACGGCATCTTCCAAGAGGTCAAGGGCAAGGGTGCGGAACTCCACCAGATTTTGTTCCAGAACCTTGAGTTTTTCCACACAGGACACGGCAGAGCCGTCCGGGGTCACCCAGGGCGATGTCACACTCTGTCTCATATTTTACCGTCCTCGTGACATAAACGCGGCTACCTCCCACCAAGATGGCGCGACAGCATCCTTATCGCAACCCTCTCTGTGGCCGGGTCGATAAGGCCGTTGTGGGACCATATGGAAATCGGTGATATTGAGGGCCGGTTTCCCTGGGAGCGCGTCATGATTCATCGCTTTGCCATCGTTTTATGCCTTGCCTCGGCACCCGTCCTTGCCGCCGAGTATACCTGCCCCGATATGGCGGCCATCACTCAGGTGGGAAACTGCGCCAGCGAACAGGAATTACAAGCGAGCTTCGCCGGGTATTGCAGCGACAATGCCCGCATGTACGACAAGGACGACACATCGTGCCTCAGCCATGACCATTATAAGAAGCTGAAGGATGTGGCGCTGTGGGAAAGTGGCGAGTTCCTGGGCTACCTGCATTGCAGCCAGACGCCAGAGGCTCGCAAGGCGGTTAAGTCCAACGGCATCCATGTAGCCAAGCTGGGCAAGCTCACCCGCGTGGTCTGTACCTATGAGAATGGCAGTGAGATGGCTCTGCGCACCCGCAGCGAATGCAGCGTCCAGGGCGATAAAGCCGTGTGCAAAGACTAAGACCTAATCTCGTTGATCAGAACCCGATCAACGAGATCCTCGTACAGCGGCAGGTTTCGAGGCGAGTCACTTCCGTGGCTCGCCGGTATGAGAGCCCAGGCTAAACTGCCCGAATTTCACCCAGGAAGGTGGTGATGGTGGTGCGAAGCTTCGCGGCTTCCCCACCCATAGTCTTGGAGGCGTTCAGCACGTCTCCCGCAGCGGTTCCGGCCCGCCCGGCGGCATCTTGGACACCTCCAACGTTGCTGGCGACCTCGGACGTCCCCGCCGCCGCCTGTTCGACGCTGCGGGCAATTTCCTGGGTGGCGGCGCTTTGCTCCTCGACCGCCGAGGCAATCCCAGTGGTAATCTCACCCACTTCCCGAATAATGGCGACAATGCTGGCGATAGCCGCAACAACCCGCTCGGTCTGTTGCTGTACGGCGGCGATCTGATCGCCGATTTCGCCAGTGGCTCGCGCCGTTTGATTGGCCAAATTCTTTACCTCGCCCGCCACCACGGCGAAGCCTTTGCCCGCGTCACCAGCACGGGCAGCCTCAATCGTGGCATTCAAAGCCAGAAGATTGGTCTGCGCCGCGATATCGTTAATCAGCGTCACCACTTCACCGATGCGACTCACCATGGTGGAAAGATTGGTGACGGTGGTCTGCGCCTGCCCCGCCTGATTGACGGCATTGCCGGAAATCTGGGATGACCGGCTGACCTGATGACTGATTTCCTGGATGGATGAGGTCAGTTCCTCTGCCGCAGAGGCTACGGTCTGGACATTGGTGGATGCCTGCTCGGTGGCAGCGGAAACCACGATGGCCCGTTGGCTGGTATCGTTGGCGGCATTGGTCATGGTGGCGGCGGTCCCCTCCAATTGCTGTGCCGCCGAAGAAACCGACTGGACCATGGCTGCCGCCTCGGACTGAAAGCGCGAGACCAGGGCCTCGATGGCCGTACTCCGCGCCTCACGCAGCTTGACATCGGCCGCCTGGCGTTCAGCCAGAGACCGCCCCTGGATCATGGCATCTTTAAAGACCTGAACAGCGCGGGCCATGGTGCCCATCTCATCACTCCGAGAGGTTCCCTCCACCTCAATCGCCAGATCATTGGCCGCCAAACGGTCCATGGTGCCAACCAAGCCGTGAACGGCAGCCGATAATTCATGCACGATCACCCAGGCCAGCAGCAAAGCTCCTGCCAAGGCCGCGGCAACAGCGGCAACGGTGACAAACAGCACATTGCGCGACGATGCGTTGACCGCCGTCGCCAAGGCCTGGGTATCGGCGGCGATGCGGTCTTCCACTATTTTCAGCAGATTGATGCGTGCCGTGGTGGCGGCGAACCATGCCGGGCCGGTCACGTCCCCCACCGTTCCGGTGGCAATGCTGTCAAACCCAACTTTTCGCATCCGCTCGACAACCCGGACCGAATCATGATCAAGGGTGGTACGGTAGAATTCCACCTGCGCCGGGTCAGCATCGGAGGCAAAATCATGCAGCAGCAGAGCCTGCTCGGAGATGAGGCTGACGAAGGTCCGATAGATTTCGGGCTCAAAACGTCCCGCGGCGAAGGCTCCAGCACCAACGGCGCGCTCTTGCCCCGCCCGCTCCTTGCCCTCCATCAACCGCAAATAGCTTCCAATCATTTTACCGACGCGGGCATCGGTGGACAGCACCGAAATCTTTTCCACCACATCCAGCAGACTGCGGACGCTTTCGGTGAAACCCGCCACCGCGACCTTGCCGTCAATCGTCAGAGAATCGATGGCTGCGCGCGAGGCAATCAGCACTTCAATTCGTTTACGCGCCGTCTCCACCGTGGGGGGGAAACTGGCCCCAAGGGCGGCAAGATCAACGGCTTTCAGTGAGGAGTCCAGATGCTCGCGGGCTTGGTCGGTCTGCTTGCGCTGGGTCCGCACTTCATCGCCGAAACGCGCCCCCTTGCTGCCGGTAAACACCGCCGTGGCGCCACGCTCCTTTTGGATCTCGTGGATCAGGGCGCTGAGGTCGGCGGTCAAAGGCGCCACCGACCGTAAGGTCGAGGTCTCCGACACCGTCAAGGCCTTGGTGGCCACCACATAGCCCGCAAGGCCGAGAATGACCAAAACAGGAAACAGCAGTGACAGCGCAATCTTCGCCGAGATTTTGAGATTTGCAAGCCAGCCCATGGGGACGCCACCTTCCTGCCAATGGATCGCCTTGCGCCTTCCGCACAGAGCGGCTCCTGAATTCAGCCGCCCCTATACGAAAAGGATACAAGCCATTACAGGTCAATGTGGTCCCAAAGATTGATGTTTTCAATGTCTAACTTATAGGGGATTTATCGCAAGAATGAATTCAACCTTTGCGGCAAGCGCTTGAAAGGCCGCAAAAAAAATCTCCCTAGGCTTCAGCAGTCCGGGGGCGGAACACCCCTGGCGGCAGCCGTGTCGACATGTCACAGAGGGTCTTTTCAAGCTGCCCCTGACTGAGACCCTCGACTTTAGACAGATCTGTCTCGCGCAGATCGGCCCCGATCAAAGTCGCTCCCTTGAAATCGGCGCCCGCCATTCTGGCTCCGGTGAATGTCGCCCCGGAAAGGTCGCAGCCCCTGAAGCTGGCGCCCTCCAGGTTGGAGAGATCAAGCTTGGCATGACGCAGTGCCGCAACCCCAAGATTGGCACCGCGGAGATCGGCGGCCGACAGAGTGGCATAGCGGAAATCGGCCCCATCGAGACGAGCCTCGGACAGGCACGCATCGGACAGATCCACCTCGCGGAACGTGGCGTTGGCGAGAATGGTGCACGAGAGGTCGGCACCGGCCAGATCCATGCCGGTGAAGGTGGCGCGCTTGCCCTCGGCTCCCTTGCTCTGAAGCCATTTGCCATGCTCGGCCACCACAGCAGAGACATCAAGAGCCGCCACATCCGAGCCTTTGCGCGGCGTATGGCCCAGCTTCTCCATCTCTTCTTGCCAAGCACGCTTGCGGCGTTCAGCGGCGGCGCGGCGGGCGGCCTCATCTGGGTCGGGGCGCGATGGCGCCACTTCAAAGCCACGAGACGCGTTCTTGGGGGCCGCCGAAAGCACATCCTCATCCGACAGCTTGCCGCCAGCAGCCCGCTTGACCGCAGGCATGTCGTCGTCATACAGCGAACCATCCGAAAGCCGCCGGATGGGTGCGACGGCGCCGGATGCCCCCGAAGACGACGACACCGGCCGGGGGGAAGGCGCAGAGGGAGCAGAGGATACCGAGACAGCTGGCTTAGGGACCGGCTGAGGCTTAGGGACCGGCTGAGGCTTAGGGACCGGCTGAGGTTGGGAAATTGGCTGCGGTTTGGGAATCGGCTGAGATTGGGCCTGAGTTGCGGTGGCTTCCACTCCCCCGATACCGGTCATGGCGCTCCACGGGCCTTGCCGGTCAGGGCGCTCGCCCGCAGCAGCCGAGCGGGCGGCGATCCGGGCGGCCAAAGCCGCCACTTCGGGGATGGGAGCGTCGGCGCCCGATGGCCGCAACACGGCAGGAGCCTCGACCGCCGCCATATCCGGCAGGGGGTCAGGTTCCTTGATATAGCTGACCTTGGGCTTGGCTGCCGCCACGGCGGGAATGGACATACGCTGGGGATTGCACAGGGCCTCGGCGACCCGCAGCGTCAATTCATGCCCGGAAATCGGCTTGGGGACGATGCCTTCGATGCCCAGAGCGCGGGCGCGCTCGGCCCGCGCCTTCTCGACGGGGCCCGCCACCACCAGGATCGGCACGGGGTCAAAGGGATTACCCTCGGGACGGCGCAGACGCTCGATCACCCCCAGACACTCATCCGAACCGCCCAGGTCCACCAGCACCATATCGGCACCGCGTTCCATCAAGCCAGGAACATCGCCGGGAATGCTGAACGACACCACCTCGCGCACATTCAGCTTGCGAAAGGTCTGGCGGGCGAGAAAGCGGAATTGATCGTCGAGACCGAATACCAGCAGACGAATCTGCTTCCACTCGATCTCCACGCTGGAATGCAACCCAGTGGGATGACGCATATTATGGCTCGCCCTTGTCCGTCATGCCGCAGCCTTCCCAACCACGGTTACCCCCGCCACCACCATACTCATGGCGGCGGGGCCGGGCAATTGCCGACACAATTTGCTCAGAGTGTGTTGGTTCTATTTAGCCCGGACAAAGCACTCAACAACTGGCACAGCTCTTGGTGGGAAGGCCGCGCTTGATCCACCCCGGTCCATCGCCGCTGCCCGCCATGCCTTCACTGACGTCGAAGATGTGGGTAAAGCCAGCATCGCTCAAGGCCCGCGACACCGCCGCCGACCGGTTGCCGGTCCGACAAATGATGGCAATGGGGCGATTGGCATCGCCCCCCACGGCACTGCGGACATCACGCAGAAAACCCGCACCGCCTTCCGGGTGGCGCATGGAGATCAAGCGGGCGCCTTCGGGCACACCGGTCTGTTTCCATTCTTCCGGCTGACGGACATCGATCAACACCGTGCCGCCGCTTTGGGTGAGATCATAGATCTCCGGTGCCGAAACCTTGGTAATCCCAGCCGCCATCGCCCATCCCGCCAAGCCAAGCCAACCAAGGGCGGCCAAGGCCAAGACTCGAGATATTGCGTTCACGTCCACACTCCTTTTCCGTCATCAGCCTTCATCGAAAGAGGGGGGGTGGGGCAGCCTGACCAGGCTGCTCTCCTCTTCCAGAATCAGCGCCATGCGCACCAGCTCGGACAGGCTTTCCGCCGCCATCTTTTCCATCACCCGCGCCCGGTGGATTTCCACGGTCCGGACGCTGATGGCTAATTCCACCGCCGCCGCCTTGTTAGGCAAGCCCTGGACCACCAGGGCCATGACTTCGCGCTCTCGCGGGGTCAAGGTGGCCAGCCGCGTCTCGATGGAGGCCCGCTGCCGACGCTCGCGGAACGTCTGACGTCCCCGGTCCAAGGCGTCATTGACACTGTTCAGAAACAAAGTGTCATCGAAAGGTTTCTCGATAAAATCCGCCGCGCCGGCCTTTAAGGCGCTGACCGCCATGGCAATGTCGCCATGGCCGGTAATGACGATCAGAGGCAGGTCGATATCGCGGCTCCGCAACATGCGAAGCAGTTCCAGCCCGCTCATACCAGGCATGCGCACATCGGCCACCACGCATCCCTGCCCGGTGAGATCGGCCTGGGCCAGAAAGATCTCTGCATCGGCATAGGTGGCTGTCTCGTGTCCCGCGGCATCCAGCAGCATGGAAAGCGAGCCTCGGATGGCCTCGTCGTCATCGACGATATGAACCACGGACGATGTCGTCATGATAGCGTACTGATCCCCTTTTCTTTGGCCACGGGTACGGTAAATCGGAAGCAGCAGCCCTGCGGGGTGCTCAGCTCCAGCCACAACCGCCCTCCATGAGCCTCTATGATAGTACGGCAGATGGATAGCCCCAAGCCCATGCCGGTGGCCTTGGTGGTGGAAAATGGCTGGAACAGCCATTCGGCGGCCTCAGCCGAAAGGCCTGGGCCGCTATCGGCCACTTCGATCATAACCTCGTTACAGTCGGCAAGGCGGGCGGAAACCACCATTGGCCGCCGCAGTGGTGGCGGAATCTGATCTGCCGCCTCGATCCCGTTGCGGATGAGATTAACCAGAACCTGCTGAATCTGCACCCGGTCGGCCAGAACCGGCGGCAAACCTTTTTCCACCATGGGCAAGATGGAAGAGCCCGCGCAACCGTCTTCCGAGGTCAGAACCGCCACCGCATCGGAGATCAGGTCCACTATGGGATAGGCTTGGCGATCCACCGCCCCCCTGCCGATGAACTCGCGCAAGGTCCGAATGATCTGGGCGGCGCGACCAGCCTGGGCAGCAGCCCCATCCATGGCAGCCATCACCTTGACCTGATCCACGACGGGCGCACCCATCAGACGCTGGGCGGCGCGGGTATAGGTCACCGCCGCCGATAGGGGCTGATTCAGCTCATGGGCCAGCGCCGCCGCCATTTCACCCGCCAAAGACAGCCGTGAAAAGCGCGCCAGATCACTCTGACGCATCCTAAGATCCTCCTCCGCCCGGCGCCGCTCGGTCACCGCCGTGCCCAGGAACAGAGTCGAAAGCGTCAAGGCCAGCATGCGGAACTGAAATTCCGTCACCCCTCCAGGATCCTTCACCACCACAGAGAACGACACCAGCAGGGAGATCTGCATCACCGTATTGATCAAAGTGGCGCCACGCAGGCCAAACCGGGCCGCCACCCAGATGGAGGGCAGGAATAAGAGGTAAAAAAGCTGGAGATCATCATAAGGAAAAATCTTGAAGATCAAGATCAGCACGCCGACGGTCACAATGCCGATCACCCCCAATTCCAGTGCTTGGGCGCGCCCCGGCCAGGACAATGCCTGGCGGTTGACCAAAATAAGCGGCGTCACCACCATCACACCGATCATGTCACCGATCCAGGCCTGCCCCAGGCTGAGTATCAAGTGTTCATATTTGAATGGAAGCCCCTCGGCATTGATGCCCAGCACCAGCAGCGCCAGAATCAGGGCTGCGGCGCCGGTGGCAATGGTCAGCAGCAGAAGGTCGCGCTGGGTGGCAAGCCGGAGATTAAGCCGGGGGCCAAGCAGGGCCGCCAGACCGCCCCAGCACACAGTCACCACCACAGCGATGGCGACGGAATGGGGTAGAGGCGGCGGCCAGCCTCGCGTCATGACCGCCGAAACCAACTCGACCAACAGCAGAACCGGCAAGAGCTCCAGGCCGACCACCAACAGCAGGGCCAAAGCCAGCCCTGCCGACGGATCCCAGGGCGTCAGACCAAGCGGCGTGTACGCGCGGCTGAATTCGATCCAGTCCAACGCCAGATAGCCGAGGAACATCCCCAGCCCGATCAAGGCCCGCCGCCACGGGGTCATCACCGCCGCGTCGACATCAACTGAGCCAGCTCCACCGCCGTCTTCACTCCCATTTTCTCGAACAGATGCGCCCGGTGAACCTCAACGGTGCGCATGGTAATGCCAAGATCATCGGCGATCACCTTGTTCAGCTTGCCCGCCAGCACCCGCTCCATGACTTGGCGTTCGCGCAGGGTCAGACTGGCCAAACGAGCGGCCAGGGAGGCCGCATCGGCGGCATTCTCCCGTTGCGTGGCTTCCCAGGCCAAGGCGTCGATCACCATGTCCACGAGATCATTGTCGTTGAAAGGTTTCTCGACAAAATCCCGAGCGCCCTTTTTCAGGGCCGAAACCGCCATGGGCACGTCGCCGTGCCCGGTCAAAAAGATCACCGGCAGGCGCGCCCCCATCTCGCGCAGGCGATCGAACAGCTCCAGCCCGGTCATACCCGCCATGCGGATATCCAGCACCAGACAGCCGCTTGTCCCCGGACTCCATTTATCCAAAAAGGCTTCGGCGGAGACAAAGGTCTCCACATCCACCCCTCGGGATTGGAACAGCCAAGCCAAGGCATCTCGGATGGCTTCGTCGTCATCGACGATATAAACCGCTCCCGTGCTCATTCCCCACTCTCCGGCAGTGTGAATTGAAAGATGCTGCCGCCCTTGGGATTGGGCTCGAACCACAGCCGCCCCCGATGGGCCTCGATGATGGACCGGCAGATATTCAGGCCCATTCCCATCCCCTCCTCCTTGGTGCTGAAAAAGGGCGAGAACAGATTGGCCGAGACCTCGACCGGCACGCCGCACCCCTGGTCGGCCACCCGGACCAAGGCTTGGCCGTCCGCGGCGCTGACCTCGATCTCCAACACCCGTTCGGTCCGGGCGACATGGCCCATGGCCTCCATGGCGTTGCGTGCCAGATTAAGCACCACCTGCTCGATCAGGATCTTGTCCGCCACCACCCGGGGCGAGACCGGCGCCAGAATCAGGTCCACCCGGACACAGCGCTTGCGCGCTTCGGCCTCCAGAAAACTGACGGCCACCTCCACCACTTCGTTTAGAGCACAGACCGCCACCGAGGGCTCGCTCTTGCGTACGAAATCGTGAATGCGGCGGATGATTTGACCTGCCCGCTGAGCCTGAACCGCCAGCTTGGACAGAGGCGGCGTCAGTTCCTCGGCCTTGGCGTCCCCTTGTCCCAGGCGGTTCAGGCACCCGGCGGCATAGCTGGCGATGGCCGACAGCGGCTGGTTCAGCTCATGGGCCAGGGTAGACGCCATCTCGCCCATGGTAATCAGGCGCGAAGTCCGTTGCAGCTTTTCCTGATGCTGGCGGGCCAATTCCTCGGCCCGCTTCCGCTCGGTCACATCCAGTACCGAGGCCATCCAGCCGACATGGCGGCCGTCGGACTCGATCAGCGGCGCTTCGTAGACCAGGGCATTAAAGCGCTCACCGTTCTTGCGCCGGAACACCAGCTCGAAACCGTCGGGCGGTGCATCGCCCCTCAGAACCGCCCGATGCATCTCATAGGTCTGATCCATGTCCTCGGGCACCCAATAGGGCATGGGGGGGGCGCCCCCCACCAGTTCCGCCTCGCCCCAGCCCACCATCCGGCAGAAGGCGGGATTGACGTAGGTGATGCGGCCCTCCAGGTCGCGGGCCCGCATGCCGACAGTCAGCGAATCCTCCATCGCCTTGCGGAAGGCATGTTCGCGCCGCAACGCCTGCTCGGCGGCCAGCCGGTGGCCCATATGGCGGCGCATGGCCACCAGACTCCACAATGCCGACAGGGCAAGGCCAAAAATGGCAGCGGCCAGGAGGTTGCGCCCCAGATGGGATTCGGTGCCGTACAGCGTCGCCACCAGCGACAGCCCCTGGCCCGGCGGCTCGAAGTGCAGTTGATAGCTGGGGCCAAGATCGACCAGGGGCAATTGTGACTTGGCGGCCAGGATCGTGCCCAGTCCATCCACCACTTCCAGCCGGTATTTCTGCGTAAACCACCAGGGCACTTGATGGAGCAGCATGACGTCGAACGAGACCTGGGCCGCCAGCACACCGACGAACTGGCCCGCGTGGAACACCGGCACGACAATCTCGAACAGCCACCCCCGCTTGGCGCTGGGATAGGGGCTGCCATAGGTCAGTTGCCCGGTCGAACGCGCCAGAGTGATATGGTCGCTCCACTGGGGGTCGATGTCGCTGTCCGCTCCGGACTCCACCGGCGGCAGCATGCGCTGGACCGAGCCATCGGCCCGGCGCAGCACGATCCGCCCCACCTGAGGGCTGTTTTCCAGCAAGGCGCCGCCCTGAACATCAAAAATCTCGCTATTTGGCCCTTCACGCCCCAACCGGGCCGCCAGTTGCTGTAAACGCTCGCCATCGGAGGCAAGGTGGAAGTGCAGATTCTGCTCGACCCACAAAATATCTTGGATCAGAGCCCGTTGTTCATCCTCCACTTCGCTGCGATGCAACAACCAGAGCAGAACGCCAAGCAGCATCACCACCATTCCCATGGCGATCAGCGGCATGATCTGGATAGCGTCACGCCCCCGGAAGGGCTTAAGGGAAGCCATTACTGTTTCTCAAAAAACAGGCATTGCGGATGACCACACTGGTCACGACCTCAAAACTATACGAAGCTATCTCAAAATCTAATCCGAAATGGATAATTTGGGAGGACTACGTCATGAAGTTGGGCACTATCATCGTCGGTCTGCTGGCAACCCTGTTGCTGAATAGCGGGGCCTCGGCCCAGCCGACACCGCCGATCGTCATCAAATTCAGCCATGTGGTGGCCCCGGACACCCCCAAGGGCAAGGCGGCCGAGTACTTCAAGAAACTGGCGGAGGAACGGACCAAGGGGGCGGTCAAGGTCGAAGTCTATCCCAACAGCCAGCTCTACAAAGACAAAGAGGAGATGGAGGCGCTCCAATTGGGCGCGGTCCAGATGCTGGCGCCGTCGCTGGCGAAGTTCGGACCGCTGGGCGTCAAGGAATTCGAAGTGTTCGACCTGCCCTACATCTTTCCGTCCAAGGACGTGCTGCGTGCCGTCACCGAAGGCCCGCTGGGCCTCAGCCTGCTGAAGAAGCTGGACAGCAAGGGCATCACCGGTCTGGCTTACTGGGACAACGGCTTCAAGGTCATGAGCGCCAACAAGCCGCTGCGCAAGCCGGAAGACTTCAAGGGTGTGAAGATGCGCATCCAGTCCTCCAAGGTTCTCGACGCCCAGATGCGGGCCTTGGGCGCCCTACCCCAGGTCATGGCCTTCTCCGAAGTCTATCAGGCCCTGCAGACCGGCGTCGTCGACGGCACCGAGAATCCGCCCTCCAACATGTTCACTCAAAAAATGCACGAGGTGCAAAAGCACGCCACCGTGTCCAATCACGGCTATCTCGGCTATGCGGTGATCGTGAACAAGAAGTTCTGGGACAGCATTCCGGCCGAAACCCGCGCCATCCTTGAAGGGGCCATGAACGAGTCCACCAAGTTCGCCAACGCCATCGCCCAGACCGAAAATGACGAAGCTCTCAAGGCCATGCAGGCATCCGGCAAGACTGAGTTCTATCAGCTTCAGCCCGCCGAAATGGAAGCGTGGCGCAAGACTCTGCTGCCGGTCCACGCCGATATGGAAAAGCGCGTGGGCAAGGATTTGATCGACGCCTTCTACAAGGAAGCAGCCAAGTTCGGCTTCAAGAACTGACCGTGGGGCGGCGGCCCGGCCCAACCCGGCCAAGCCGCCGCCCTATCCCAAGACGGGGTTGCTGTGGGAGGTTCTCTGATGCTGAAAGCCCTCGACCACCTGGAGGAATGGCTGATCGCCTTCCTCATGGGGGCGGCGACGCTGATCATCTTTGTCGCCGTCATGCACCGCTACGCCTCGGGCGTACCGTTCCTCTATGAATCCATGCGGGTGTTCCACTTCTCCTGGGCCCAGGAGTTGTGCATTTACATGTTCGTCTGGATGGCCAAATTCGGCGCCGCCTATGGCGTGCGCACCGGCATCCATGTCGGCGTCGATGTGGTGATCAACCGCCTCTCCGCCCCCTGGCGCAACAAGTTCATCATCTTTGGCCTTTTGGCCGGAGCGCTGTTCACCGGCACCATCGGTTCGCTGGGGGCTCATTTCGTCTACGAAATGGCGGGGACCGACCAGACCTCGTCGGATATGGAGGTTCCCATGTGGATTGTCTATCTGGCGATCCCCTGCGGTTCCTACCTCATGTGCTTCCGCTTCCTTCAGGTGTGCTGGACCTTCGTCCGCACCGGCGAATTGCCGCACCACGATCACGGACATGTGGAGGGGCTGGCGGAAGACGCTGCCGACCCGCAGCGCAAAGCCCAGGATATCAACTGGTTTGAAATGGCCGACAATCTGCACCCTAAGGATGTGGGCCAGACCCAGGGCGATGGGGAGAAGCGGCCATGAACGCAGCCATCATTTTCGGTCTGCTGCTGACCCTGATGCTGACCGGCATGCCGATCTCCATCTCGCTGGGCCTGACCGTTCTCACCTTCTTGTTCACCATGACCCATGTTCCGGTGGAGGCGGTGGCGCTGAAGCTGTTCACCGGCATCGAGAAGTTCGAGATCATGTCGATCCCGTTCTTCATCCTGGCGGGCAACTTCCTGACCCATGGCGGTGTTGCCCGGCGCATGATCAATTTCGCCAGCGCCATGGTCGGCCACTGGCATGGCGGCCTTGGCCTGGCGGGCGTCATGGCCTGTGCCCTGTTCGCCGCCGTGTCGGGGTCAAGCCCCGCAACCGTGGTCGCCATCGGTTCCATCATCCTGCCCGCCATGGTCAAGCAGGGCTTTCCCGACCGCTTCGGCGCGGGCATCATCACCACCTCGGGCGCCCTGGGCATCCTAATTCCCCCTTCCATCGTCATGGTCATGTACGCGGTCGCCACCAACACCTCGGTGGGTGCCCTGTTCATGGCGGGCGTCATTCCCGGTCTGATGCTCGCCACCCTCCTGGGGCTGGTCACCTGGTACCGGGCGTGGAAGAACAACTACCCCCGCGGCGAGGTGGCCTCGTGGAGCGAACGTCTCCGCACCCTGCGCGAGGCGTTTTGGGGGCTGGCCCTGATCATCATCGTGATCGGCGGCATCTATACCGGCACCTTCACCCCCACCGAGGCGGCGGCCATGAGCGCGGTCTATGCCTTCCTCATCGCCGTCTTCGTCTACAAGGATATGCCGCTGAAAGGCGTGCCGAAGGTCTTGCTATCCTCGGCCAATATGAGCGCCATGCTGCTCTACATCATCACCAATGCGGTGCTGTTCTCGTTCGTGCTTGCCAACGAGAATATTCCCCAAGCCATCGCTGACTGGATCGTCGGCAAGGATCTCGGGATCATCGCCTTCTTACTGGTGGTCAATGTGCTGCTGCTGATGGCAGGCAACTTCATGGAGCCCAGTTCCATCGTCCTGATCATGGCCCCCATCTTGTTCCCGGTGGCCATCAAACTGGGGATTGATCCGGTACATTTCGGCATCCTGATCGTGGTCAACATGGAGGTTGGCATGTGCCACCCCCCTGTCGGCCTCAACCTCTATGTGGCGTCGGGCATCACCAAGATGGGTATCTCAGATCTGACAGTGGCGGTGCTGCCGTGGCTGCTGGCCATGCTGGCCTTCCTGGGGCTCATCACCTATGTGCCGATAATTTCCACCTGGCTGCCCCGAACCCTGGGCATGATGTAGCGGACCCGGAAAGCCTTTCCACACATGGGACGACAGGACATGACCATGGACAGAGCGGAAGCGCCCCTTTTCACCACGCAGCCCTGGAGGCGGATCCGGGTCTTAACCGCTCTGTTTGCCCTGGTGCTGGCTTTCCCCGCCGCCGCAGCCGAAGCACCGCCGCGGCCCACCCTCGCCAGTTCGCACTCCTTGGCGGGGCGGATCTGGCAGCCTTCGACCCGAACCTGGCTCTCACCCGAGGACTTGATGGCCGAGATTTTGGCCGCGGGGATGGTCATTCTCGGTGAGACCCACGATAACCCCGACCATCATGCCGTTCAGGCCTGGGTGGTGCGGCGGTTGGGTGCGGCGGGGCGCCGCCCCCTTACCGCTTTCGAGATGATGGATACCGACGAGCAGGGCAAAATCGACGCCACCCTCGCCGCCCATCCCGGCCAAGCCGATTTCCTGGGCGAGGCCCTGGAGTGGAACCGTCGGGGGTGGCCCGATTGGCCGCTTTACCGCCCCATCGTCGAGGCGACCTTGGCCGCGAAGGGCGAGATCAAGGGCGCCAATCTGCCGCGTGACCTCACCCGCCAGATCGCGAGGGGAGGAGCATCGGCGGACATAGAAGCCCAGTTTGGCCTCGACAGCCCTCTCCGCCCCACCGAGGCCAAGGCGATGGAGGCGGAAATCCGCGACGGCCATTGCAACATGCTGCCCGACTCGGCCATTCCAGGCATGGTGAAGGTGCAGCGCGCCCGCGACGCCGCCATGGCGGAAGTCCTGGCGTTTCAGGCCACCCGCCCGGAAGCCGGGCCGGCAGTCCTGATCACCGGCTCGGGCCACGCCCGCACCGATCGAGGCGTTCCGGCCCGAACCCGCCATCTGCTGCCGGGCATCCCCATCGTGTCACTGGCGCTGGTGGAGGCGGAAGACGGCGAGACCGCGCCTGCTGCCTATGCCCGCCTGTTCGGCGCCCAAACCGTCCCCTTCGACGCAATCTGGTTCACCGCCAAAGCCGCGCGCGAGGATCAATGCGCGCAACTGGGCAAGCATCTGGAAAAGAAGAAGGGAAAGGAATAGCCCCGTCCTACATACCGCGTTCAAAATCGGCGGGGGCGCGGATATAGGCCTGGAAGATGTCGGGCAGCTTCTTGCGCAGGTCGGAATCGGGGTCGTTCTGATCCAGCTTGGCCATCGAGATCTTCTCGCAGAACATCTTGACCAGCTTCTTGTTACCGGGCACGCCAAAGATCTCGGCGAATTTCTCGTCGCCCAGTTTGTCCGTGCCCACTTCCAGAAAGATGGGAATCTGATTGAACTGAAGGAAACGGACGATCTGATTGATGGATTCCGCCGACAGAATGTGGAGATGGCTGGCCATCTGCTCCAGATCCTTGGCGTTCTGAACTTCCATGGCTTCCAGGCGATCGCAATCGACGCACATCTCCCAGAACTTCTCACCCATCTTGTCGTAGACGGTGCCGTGCAGAAAGTCGTAGCGGTCCTTGCCCAGGAACGCGATACCCTTGGCGGCCAGGGGTTGGGTGTCAAGCATCTCGCGCATCATGGAATCCGACAAGATCCGCTTGGCCGAATCCATGCTGTGCCGCCCGATATCGGCCAAAGCGGCGATCCCTTCCGGAGTCCGCAGCGTGGTGACGCCCAGGCCCATCTCCCGGATCAGCTTCACCGGCAGTTCGGCGAAATAGGGGATCAGCGGCACCTGCCAGTCGTAATCCAGGTAATCCTTGATGGCGCCATAAAACTGGTCGGCCTGGGTCGGCGACGGCTTGGGCACCTCCATGTCGCCCCACTTGCCCGAAACCAGCGAGGTCAGCCTGGCCAGCAGCCCCTTGGGCTCCGGCGGCTTGGCCGGGGCGGGCTTCTCGGCGGTGCCATAGCGCTTTTCCGCATAGGCCTTGGTGCCGGAACGGACCACCATGCTGATGACCTGATTGAGCGAGCGCTCACAGCGCAACGGCTTGTCATCCTCAAGCACCGGATCGCCCTTGGCATCCACCAGCAGATCCTGAAACAGGTCACGCTTGGTCTTGACCAATTGCATGCAGGCATAGAGCAGGTCCGGCGTCGCCATAACGCTGGAATAGGGCGTGGGAAACGCCGCCAGAGCTGGAATCAGCTGAGTCAGCCGTTCGGTCACCGGTCCCTTGATGGTGGTGACGATTTCCTTACGATGAGCGGCATCCTTATCCAGAGGCTTGGCGGCCCCCGGCTTCGCAGCCTTCGCAGAACTAACCATCATTCCCCCTTACCGAAAGCCACCGTCACTCGCCCAGCACGGTGGTGGGAAGCTGGTTCATCTTAGCCAGCAGATATTCGAGATCGTCGTTCTCGAACTCCACTCCCAAATCGCCGTATTGAGTCAGGATACGCTCAATCATCCGGCGCGAGAAGCGTTCACGGTCGTTGGGGCGGCCGTCGTACTCCATCTCATACGACACATCGATGGCGGCGCGCATGGCGGCAAAGAATGCCTTGGGCAGGCCGCCCTTCTCGAACAGCGCCTCGAAGCCGCGCTTGCCCGCGTCATGGATCAGGGTCCGGCAGTTCTCGACCTTGATCCGCGCCAACCGGGCCAGCGCCACCTCGAAGAAGGTCATATCGCCCATGCAGACGGCGCGCAGCATGATTGAAGGCGTCAACCGCCCCACCCGCGCCAGATGTTCGACCAATTGGGCGACATCGCTTTCCGAATTGGACAGCCCCAGCACCGCCAGTTCGCGCGCCTGGATCATCATGGCGGCGGCGGCTTCGGGGGTCAGGTCGGGCCGCGCCATCAGGTGTTGGCGCAGATTCTCCGACACTTTGGTCATCAGGCGTTCGGCCACGGTGATGGGCAGCGCCTTGCGCTCCACCAGGGACTTTCCCACCGCCTCATTTTCACCGAATTTATCGACGACCCGGTTAAGAGTGCTCTCGGCGATCTCGGCGCCTTCGTTGGAAACCAGGGTGGCGACCACGGTCTCGTCGCCGGACTCCACCAGGGCGTCGGCCAGATCGGCCGACACGGTATGGCGCGAAGCCACGGCCACCTGTTTTTCCGGGCTTTGGCTGCGGACGATCTCGATCAGATCCTCGTCGGTAAGGACGTCGGAGAATTGCAGCATGGGCAGCGACACATCTTCCACGTCCTGGGCCAAGGCGATGGCCACATCGTGGGGAACGGTGGGATTTTCCTTGAGTTGACGCGACAGGGCCTCGCGCACCCGTACCTCGGCATCGCGGACCATCAGACGGAAGATATCCTCGGCCAGCTTGCGCTCGCCCTCGCTCAACCCCTGGTGCTGAGACGCGATCTTATCCGCGATTTCAGCGCGTGTGTCCCCCGTTGGGTTCGACAGCAGGCGCTTGACATCTTCCTCGTTGAGCTTCTGTTCCACGGCTGTCTTCTCTTGCCCTTTGTCCGGACTATACAACGCTTCCCACGTGCTGAACAGGCGACAACGCGCCCTTCGTTCCTATACTGAACTCATAGCGGCCAAGAAGGCGTCCAGAACCTGCGGCCCGTGCCGTTCCAGCAGTGGCGCGGCCGAAACGGTGGCCGCCCGAAGCCCGCAGACCGACAGCCCGGCCACCGAACCGATCTCCGCCGCGTGGCCGATGAACCAGCGCTCCATCCCCCGGGCGGTGGCCTCGACATGAAACTGCAGCCCCAAGGCGGCGCCCCCCCACGCGAACGCCTGATTGCGGGTTATGGCGGTCGAAGCCAGCAACGTCGCCCCTGCAGGCAGGTCGAAGGTATCGCCGTGCCAGTGCAGCACCGGGATGCCCGCCAGCGCCTTGAGCGGCGAGGCCATCCCAGCCTCGCTCAAATCCAGCCGCGACCAGCCGATTTCCTTGACCCCATTGTTGGGATAGACCCTGGCACCCAGGGCGCGGGCGATCAATTGCGCCCCCAGGCAGATGCCGATGAGGGGGCGCCCGGCCTGAAGCCGCGCCGCGATCAGCGCCAGTTCATGGCGGAGAAAGGGATAGATGTCGTCCTCGTAGGCGCCGATGGGACCGCCCAGCACCACCACCAGATCCGCGGCCAGCGGATCGAGCGCCGCCAGATCGTCCCAGCCCGCCTCGACATAGGTGATGTCATATCCGGCGCGCAGCAGGACGGGCTCGAAGCTTCCAAGATCTTCGAACGCCACGTGACGGATGGCTAGGCAATGCGTCATGACCCCCCAATCGGAACGGTCGTCATCCACCCTTCATACCCGAGGATCACCCCCGCGTCGAGGCTGGAAAGCTGCCCGCCCCCTCATGCCGCACGCACGTTGCCCAGGAACTGCTCAATGGTTCCCCGCAGGCGGCCCGACTGGTCGGCCAGGGTGCGCGACGCCTCCAGCACTTCACGAGATGACCGCCCGGTCTGGTCGGCGGCATCTTGCACCTGCACCACATTGCCGGAAACCTCGGCGGTTCCCGCCGCCGCCTGTTCGACATTGCGGGCGATTTCCTGGGTGGCGGCGCTTTGGGCGCTGACGGCGTCGGCCACATCGCCGGAGATATGCCCGATTTCCTCGATCACCCGGACGATGGTGGCGATGGTATCAACCACACGGGTGGTCTGCTCCTGAATGGCGGAAATCTGCTGGCCAATCTCGTCGGTGGCCCGCGCCGTCTGGTTGGCGAGGTTCTTGACTTCCCCCGCCACCACGGCGAAGCCCTTGCCCGCCTCACCGGCACGCGCCGCTTCGATGGTGGCGTTCAAGGCCAGCAGGTTGGTCTGGGCCGCGATGTCGTTGATCAGCTGGACTACCTCGCCGATCTTCTGCGCGGTGGAGGCCAGTTCGCTGACCACCTCGCCAGCGCGCGAGGCCTCGGCCACCGCATTGCGGGAAATCTCGCTGGAATGGCCGACCTGCCGGCCGATCTCGTGGATCGAGCTGGACAATTCCTCGGCGGCGGCGGCGACGGTCTGAACATTGACCGAGGCTTCCTCCGAGGCGGCGGCCACGGCCGTGGCCTGCTGGCTGGTCTGGGCGGCGGTGGCGCTCATGCAGCCGGCGGTCGCCTGAAGCTGATTGGCGGCGGCGGCCACCAGATGCATCATGTCGCTGGCAGCCTCGTCGAAGGTCGTCGTCAACTGCTCGATCCGGGCCGCCCGTTCACGCTGGGCCTCGTCGGCCGCGCGCTGGGCCTCCTCCAACTGGCGCTGACGGATGAGATTGCCGCGGAAGACCTCCATGGCCACCGCCATCTCCCCGATTTCATCGCCACGGGCGGCGGAGGGAATGGTGACCGAGGTATCGCCCTTGGACAGGGTCTCCATGGCCTCGGTCATGCCAACCAGCGGCGGGACGATGCTGGCCGCGGTCCGGGCCGCCGTCAGCAGAGCCGCCAGCACCCCGATGATCAGCGCGGCGATGGCCACGGTGACCATGGTGCTGATCATGGACGACACTTCCTGGGAATCGGCGGTCAGCATCTTTTGCTGGTTGTCGATCATGCCGCCGGTGCGGCGCCCGTCAGCTCCCTTCTCACCCGACAGCACGATGACCAGACGGCGCACATTGGGAACCGCCTCGGCGACCAGAACCTCGATCGCCTCCTTGGTGGCGCCCAGCCCCTCGGACTTATCCTGCGCCTTGCGCAGATTGCCCAGCAGCGTCTTGGCCTCGGTCCATAATTCCTTGTTGCGGGACTCGGTGAAACCGGCCGACAACTTATCCATGGCGGCGATGGAGCCATCAAGGTCGGACCAGGCATCGGCCCGTTCCTTCTTGAAACTGTCGTTGCCCGTCAGAAGATAGCCGCGCAATGCAGCCAGAGAGGCGAACATATCGCCCTCGATGGCGGTACTGGTCTGCGCTACCGGCATGCGGAAGTTGATCATGCGCTCGGATGAAGCCCGAACCCCAGAGGCTTCGAAGACAATCACACCGCAAACCACGGCGATCAGCCCACATAGAATCCCAAAGCCCAGCCATAACCGTTGCCCGATCCTCAGACCGGTCGATGATACGTTTGCCATTGCCCCCCCAACCGAAACGTCAAAAACGCCTGCATCACGTTAAACGCCGATAATCACTGCTATGCAAAAGGGTTAGCCCTTTTTTCTTAACAAATATCAAATGAGTGATCCGATATCCACTATTTCTGTGCATCGGATTTCCCCTAGGCCGGATCGGCCATCCGGCAGCACTTTCCATTTGCATCCCATGCGGAGCGAGCGCAAATCTCAGAACCATGAGTATGGATAAGACATCCTGGCTGAAACCCATTATCGAGCCGCTTCGCCCGGTGATGCGCGAGCTTTTGGTGGCATCGCTCTTCATCAACCTGATGGCGCTGGCGGTGCCCATTTTCGTGATGCAGGTCTATGACCGGGTGATCGGCCACAACGGTATCTCGACCCTGCAAGGCCTGGTGCTCGGAGTCGGGGTCTTGCTGCTGTTCGACTGGATCATCCGCACGTCCCGCGGCCGTATCATGCAGACGGCAGCGCTGCGGGTAGACGTGGAGATCGGCACCAAGCTGTTCGACAAGGTGATGCACCTGCCGCTTCGAACCCTGGAAAGCCGCCCTGCCTCGTTCTGGCAGACCTTGTTCCGCGACGTGGACGCCATCCGTAACACTGTTTCGGGGGCCACCGCCATCCTGCTGGCGGATCTGCCGTTCGTGCTGATCTTCCTGGGCGTGATCTTTGTCATCGGCCGTCCGCTGGCCATGGTGTTCGTACTGCTGTTCGTGGCCTTCATGGTCCTGGCGTGGCGCTCAGGAGGAGCCATGGCGGAAAGCACGGGCAAGGAAAAGAATGTCCAGGCCGCCCGCGACTCCCTGGTGGCCGAGATCATCGCCGGCCGCGCCACCGTCAAGGCGGTGGCTCTTGACCGCGCCATCCGCCCCCTCTGGGAGGACCGCCAGGCCGGAACCATCGAACAATCCATCCAGCGCGGTGCCGTGGCCGACGGCTATGTCAATCTGGGCCAGGGATTGACCATGCTGGGCAGCGTGGCCCTGACCACCGTGGGCGCGGTCTATATCATGGACCACGAACTGAGCATGGGCGCCCTGGTGGCCTGCAACATGCTGTCATCGCGGCTTTACGGCCCTATCAATCAGTTGGTGGGGGCCTGGAAGACCTTTGCCGCCTTCCGCCAGTCGGTCGAGCGCCTGGGGCAGATCTTCGGCGAGGATGAGGAGCGCCGGGTCAGCAGCATAAAGCGCGAGCGTCCTTCCGGCCATCTAACCTTGGAAGACGTCAGCTTCGCCTATGACAAGAAGGCCCAGCCCGCCGCCACCATCGACCGCCTGGAAATCGCGCCTAACGGCATCACTGCTGTGCTGGGGCGCAACGGCAGCGGCAAGACCACGCTTTTGAAGATCATCCTCGGCCTTTATCACCCGGCCAAGGGGCGGGTTCTGCTGGACGGCGCCGATATCGCCCAGTTCACCCGCGCCGAGCTGGCGGGTTGGATGGGCTATGTGCCGCAGGAATGCGTGCTGTTCAACGCCAGCATCCGCGACAATATCGCCTACGGCCAGCCCGACTGCACCGACGAGGCGATCCTCGACTCCGCCAAGATCGCGGGTGTCCACCACTATATCGTCGACCTGCCCGATGGCTATGGCACCTCCATCGGCGAGGCCGGGTCACGCCTGTCGGCGGGCCAGCGCCAGCGCATCGCCATCGCCCGCGCCCTGATCGGCAATCCGCCGGTGCTGCTGCTGGACGAGCCTTCGGCCAGCCTCGACCGCCAGGCCGAGGAAGACCTGCGCAACACCCTGGCCGAATTGGCCAAGACCCGCACCATCATCATCGTCACCCACTCTCCGGTATTGCTGCCCATCTGCCGCGACGTGGTGGTGCTGGATAAGGGCTGCATCGCCGCCGCCGGCCCCGCCGCCGAGACACTGCAACGGCTGTTCGGGGTGCGCCCGCCACAACAGCCGCAGCCGCACCCCCCCGTCCCGCAGGGAATCGGCCGCGCGGCGTCGCCGCTGCCCACCGGCATCCATATCGGTGTCGGAGGAGGATCATGAGCGCTCCGCTCCCTCCATCTCCCGGTGAGGCGCCCCAGGCCCCGCAGCCCAGCCAGGAACAGATGATGCAGATGCTGGCGGCCATGGTGAGTGGCGGCCAGCCGGGCGGGCCGCCCCAGCCGCCGCCCTCGACCGCCGCTCTCCTGAAAGCGCGGATCAAGGGGCTGTTCGGCTTTATCCGTTGGCTGTTCGCCGCCCCGGAAGGCCCGCCGGAAAGCCAGCCCCAGGGCGTTCTCGCCTGGCCGCGCCGCTTTCTGCGCGGCATCGTCGATTGGTTCTTGCCCTCGCTCAATCCGGTCGAGCCCGCGCCGCTGCAGGACTATCACGCGCCGCAGCACAGCCAGCGCCTCTACCTGCTGGCCAATTCCTATCCCCTGCCCACCTGGCGGCCCATGGCGCGGGTGGTCATGACCCTGACCGCCATTTTCCTGGCCTGGGCCATGGTGTCGCGCCTGGACGAGGTCGCCATCGCCGAGGGCGAGGTCGTCCCCGAAGGCAAGGTCAAGGTCATCCAGCATCTGGAAGGCGGCGTGGTCCGCGAAATCCACGTGGCCGATGGCGACGAGGTCAAGGAGGGGGCGCCGCTGCTGCTGATCGAGCTTCCTGTCAGCTCGCTGAACCGGGAGGAGCTTCAGGTCCGCCTCGACGGCTATATGCTGCAACGCGCCCGCCTGCAATCCGAACTGACCGGCCAGAAGCTGGCTTTCCCCGAGGAGGAGGCCAAGCGTCAGCCCCCGCTGGTGGAATCCGAGCGCCGCTCGTACGAGGCCCGCCTGCAATCCTTGAAGGCGTCCCTTAACGTCTTGAACGAACAGGTGCGGCAGAAAGGCCTGGAGGTTCAGGAATACGAGACCAAGCAGCGCTCGCTCGTCACCAGTCTGCGCCTATCCCAGCAGCGCTTCGAGATGTCCAAGGATCTGATGAAATCCGGCCTGGCGTCGCGCATGGATCACGTCCAGATGGAATCCCAGGTCGAGGATCTCAAGGGCCAGTTGGAGACGGTCAGCTCCTCCATTCCCCGCGCCCAGGCGGGCCAGCAGGAAGCCCGGCGGCGCATGGAGGAGGAGCAGGCCCGCTTCCAGCGCACCGCCCAGGGCGAAATGTCAGAGGCCGAGCTGAACATCGCCCGCACCCGCGAATTGCTTACCCAGGCCTCGGACCAGCAGCGCCGCGCCATCATCACCAGCCCCATCGACGGCATCGTCAAGAACCTGCGCTCCAACACCATCGGCGGCGTGGTCCGCCCCGGCGACCCCATCTTGGAACTGGTGCCGCTGCACGAACGCTTGCAGATCGACGCCAAACTCAGCCCCATGGATCGCGGCTATGTCCAGATCGGTCAGAAGGCCACCGTCAAGATCAGCGCCTATGACTACACCACCTATGGCGGCCTGGAGGGACTGGTGACTTTGGTGGCCCCCGACACTACCGTGCCCCAGGCGCAACAAGGCCCCAACGCCCAGCCCTATTACCGGGTGCTGGTGCAAACCGACCGCGCCTATATCGGCGACGAAAGCGCCAAGCGCCTGATCAGCCCCGGCATGCAGGCCACTGTCGAAATTCACACCGGCACCCGCTCGGTGATGGAATTCCTGGTCAAGCCAGTACTAAAGCTGCGTCACGAGGCATTCCGTGAGCGTTAAACCTCAGATTCCGCAAGGCTCGTATCCATAATTCGAACATGGCTTTTTCTTGTCCATGCGATGAGATCTCGGTAAAAATCAGGCAATGCTAAAGTAGAAGCCGTCCATTCCAGGTCTAAGCATCATGATTCTTCCCCACTCCGTCATCCGCTGGGGCTCCTCACTTCTGGTGGGCATCCCTTTCGTCGATCACGACCATCACGAAGCTGTCGAAATGATCAACCGTATGGCGGGTGCGGACGGAGCAGAACGTCTGAGCCTGATGCGGGCCTTCCTCGGCCATTGCGAGGAACACTTCGCCCGCGAGGAAGAGATGATGACCCGCACCGGCTTCTTCGCCCTCGACCCTCACCGCCAGGAGCATCAGCGGGTGCTGGCCGAGGCCCAGCGGGTTCTGACGCGCCTGGAAATGGGCAGTGACGAGACCGAATATTTCCGCGAGGTGTTGCCGCAATGGTTCCTGGAACACCGGGCGACCATGGATTACGTCACCGCCGATTTCGCATTGGAGCACGGCTGGCACGGCGAAGACCAAGACCCGGTCAAAGCGGCGCAGTAGCGCCCTCCAGCCAGCGCCGGACATCATCTTCGACCAGCGGTCCTATCTCGGCGCGGATACGGGCGTGATAGGCGTTCAGCCAATCCCTCTCCTCACACGACAGCATCTCCACCTCTACCAAGGCCCGGTCGATGGGCACCAGGGTCAAGGTTTCGAATCCGAGAAGCGGGCGCTCGGCCCCCAAGGGGGCGGGGCGCTCCTCCACATGAATCAGAGCCTCGATGCGGATACCATAGGCCCCGGCCTTGTAGTATCCCGGCTCGTTGGAAACGATCATCCCCGGCTTCAATGCCACCGAATTGCCAACCTTGGAAATCCGGTGAGGGCCTTCATGCACCGACAGGAAACTGCCGACGCCGTGGCCGGTGCCATGGTCGTAATCCAAGCCTTCCGCCCACAAGGCGCGGCGCGCCAGCAGGTCGAGCTGGCTGCCGGTGGTTCCGGCCGGAAATACCGCCTGCGATAAAGCGATGTGTCCCTTGAGCACCAAGGTGAAACGGCGGCGCTCGTCCTCTCCCCCCGGACCAATGGCGATGGTACGGGTGACGTCGGTGGTGCCGTCGAGATATTGCGCCCCCGAATCCACCAGATACAGCTCGCCCTGCCGTAACATGCGGTTGGTCTCGGGGCTAGAGCGATAGTGGACGATGGCACCATTCGGCCCCGCCCCCGAGATGGTGGGAAAGGATAAGCCCCGGAACAGCGCGCCGGGACGGCGGAACGCCTCCAGCCGGTCGGAGGCCGTCAGTTCATCGACCCGCCCCGCCGGGGCCTCGGCCGCCAGCCAGGCGAGAAAACGCACCATGGCAACACCGTCGCGGCAATGGGCTGCGCGGGCTCCGGCGATCTCGACCGTATTCTTGATGGCGCGCGGCAAGGCACAGGGGTCGCTGCCCCGGTCCAGCCGTGCCCCCGCCTGACGCAACACCTCTGCAACATGGAACGGCGCCATGGCGGCATCGATCCGCACCCGGCGGCCCTCACGCCCCAGGGTCTCCAACGCCCCGTCCAGCGCTTCGCGCGGGTGAAGCCGGACCTCCTGCCCGAGATGGGCGCGGACCGGCGGCCCCAGCTTGGCCAGATCCATGAACAGATCCACCGATGCGTCGGAGCGGGCGATGGCAAACGACAGCGGTAACGGCGTATAAGCCACATCGCCACCCCGGATGTTCAACAGCCAGGCAATGGATTCCGGTGCGGTCAGCACCACGGCCTCCAATTTGTCGGCGGTCAGGGTGGCGGCCAGGTCGTGACGTTTCTCGTCCGCCCCCTGCCCGGCATGCTCCCTGGCCTGCACCGAGACCGGCGCGGCGGGTGGCGGTGGGCGGTCCCGCCACACCTCATCCAGAGGATTATGGTCGCACGCCACCAGCTCGGCGCCGCAGCGGTCGCAGGCGGCCCGCAGGGACTCGACCTGCTCGGGGGTGTGCAGCCAGGGGTCAAAGCCCAGCCGGTCGCCGGCCACCAGAATATCGGCCAGCCAGCGCGATGGCGGCAGTTCGATCAAGTGTAGCGGCTCGAAGCGGGCGCAATCGACATCCGAGCGCACCTGAAGGGTATAGCGCCCATCGACGAAAATGGCGGCCCGGTCCATCAGCACCACCGCCATCCCCGCCGAGCCGGAAAAACCGGTCAGCCACGCCAGACGCTGGGCCGAAGGCGGCACATATTCGCCCTGATGCTCGTCGGCGCGCGGCACCACAAAGCCGGAAAGGCCGCGGCGGCGCAGTTCATCCCGCAACGCGTCAAGCCGGGCCGGATCGGCCGGGCCGCAGAGGGCGCCCGCATCGGGGTCGGGAATCTGAGTCATGGCTGTCCTGCACTGGTTTCCAGCCTTGAATCTTAGTCCATGCAGGACGGACCACAAGGGGCGTATTTTCACTGTTTAATTTGGAATAACTTCCGCCAAAGAGAATCAAAATATACTGATGCTAACTAATGCTGCGGCGCAGCATGCAAATTATAGAATGAACGCCTATTGCCTCAAGGCAACTTGGAAGTATTTGTTTCAATATATGACGGATTTTGTGTATTATGAATCCGGGGAAGTTTGGGCGCCAACCCTATTGGCACAGAGGTGCAGTATGGGTACCCAAGACGCGGCACCGATGATTGAACCCGGAGCCGTCATATTGATGCGTGAACCGGGCGGTAAGCGATGCCGCGGCGCCGCCGGCGTCGCCATCAACGCCTTGATCGATCTCCTTGATGAATCCGCCACCGATGGGCAGGTCAGCATGGACGTGGTTCGACGCGTCGCGGCGGCAGTTCTGTCAGCGCGCGGTCCCTTGTCGGACTATTACGCCCGCTGGGAGGAAGGCTGCGACGCAAGCTTTACCCTGCGCCGCATTGAAAAGCAGCGTATCGATTTCATCGGCCGCATCCTCACCCAGCCCTTCGCCGCCTTGTTCGAAGACGAAGACAGCGGCATCGACCGCAAGGTTCTGCCGCAATTCTTTGCCGCCGTGCATATGATCGTCGGCACCGAGCCGTTCGATGCCCTGAAGGCCCGCGCCAATCTGGCCGCCGAACGTCACCACACCCCGGAAGGTATGGTCGCCTGGGATGATTTCTACCGCGATTTCGACGTGGTGCAGATCTTCGAGCATCTGGCGGTCGCCATCGCCCGCTCGTTCCGCCGCTTCGAGCCCCGGCGCGACTGGTTCCTCATCGTCATGAATTCCAGCCCGAACTCCATCTCCACCGCGTCCAACGCTTTCATCCCCAGGAAGAGCGAAGACAAGATGACCCGCGAATTCAGCGAAATTCACATGTGCCGGATGTTCCGGGCGCTGTTTTCCGAGTTCCGTCCCGAGACCTTCCCGGCCGAACGCAAGGAGGCCTTCATGGAGCGGTGGGGGGCCGAACCGGAAAAGGTGTTCGGACCGCTGTTCGTCAGCCTGCTTGGGCGAGAGATGGCGGCCTGACGCGCGGCGGAAAGGCGGCCTTGCCCTTCATCTCGCGCTCGTATTCCAGCGACCAGCGCACATTGGGATAGGCCAGGGCGTCCCAGGGAATCTCGTCCCACCGGAACAGTCCCACCTCCAGGCTTTCCACTCCGGGAGCAAAATCCGGCGACAGCATGCGGGCGCGGTAGATCATGTGGACCTGGCTGATCTCCGGGATGGAATAGACCGCCAGCAGACCATCGACTTCCGCCCGGGCATTGGCCTCCTCCCACACCTCACGCAGCGCGCCCTGCTCGGTGGTCTCACCCAATTCCATATAGCCCACCGGCATGGTCCAAAAGCCATGCTGGGGCTCGATGGCGCGGCGCACCAGCAAATAGCGGTCCTCCCAGGTGCAGACGGCGCCGACGATCACCTTGGGATTTTCGTAAAGCACAAAACCACAATCGCCACAGACCAGACGTTCGCGGTCGTCGCCTTCGGGAACAGCACGAGAGATGGGGCCAGACAGTCGCATCGGCAAAGTGTGCCGACCCACAGGAGGGATGGCAAGCTAAACCAGGATATCCAGATAGGTCCCGCGCGGCGCGCTGTGGTCCAGCAATTCCACCGGGGTGTCGGGCGACAGCATCCGCCGCCCCCGCGGGCCATTGGGCGTGGCCCCGGCAAAGCCGCTGGTCCCGGCATTGATGTCACGCGAAGCGCGCGTGTCACGGCTGAAGGTCTCGCGGACGCCGGAAAGGCCCCCGCCCAGACCGGCACCGCCGATACCACGCGTCGAATCAACCATGACAAAACAGCCCCGAAATACTAGAGACGATTGATATTACCATCATTTTCCCACCGGCGAAAAGCAATCTCCTTGCCCCAGACCGCGCTGTTGTGGCTGAATACCCCGATGGGTACTAAATACGCCGCAGCACCACTCCCGCCAAGGTCAGCCGACCTTGCCAGCCATTTCATGGAATGCGGTGCGCTGAACACTAATCTGAGCCTGGAGCCGGGCGGTCGCCTGGTCATTACCGACGACTTACTGAACGGCTCCATCGCCGATCTGGCGGTCATGTCCATGGCCGCCATCGTCGCCCGCGACGGTCAGGTCGCCCGCGCCGCCATCTTGCCGCTGTCGGTGGCCGCCAGCAAGGTCAAGGCCGACCAGCGCCCCATGTTCGAACGCCTGTTCCAGTTGATCGAAGAGACCGCCTTCGACGGCGGCGTCCGCGAATCCGCCGAAACCCTGATCGCCGCCAATTTCCGCGAAGCCCAGATCCGCGAGTTGGCTCAGGAGCTGGGCGGCACCGTCGGCCCCGCCCGCCAGCGTTACCGCGCCTTTCTCGACATCGTCAAACTGCTGATCGACAAGAAGATCTCGGAAAGCAGCTTTCTCGACGAGTTCCTGGAATTCACCCGCAATGTGGCGGGGAAGCTGGATTTCGGCATCTATTCCATGTGCGTCGACCGCATGTTCGTAAGCGAGCATATCCCCCTGCTGGTCAAGGTGTCGCTGGTGCGGGAAGTGCTGAAATACCCGCCGCTGGTCCGGAAGGAACTGGTCACCAACCTCTTGTCCTCGCCCAAGGCCGACCGTGAGCTGATCCGCTATACCGAAGGCGAGCTGGCGGGCGGCATGACCCAGAACCAGCTGACCGAGATCTACCTGTTCACCACCTTGAAGCGTGCATGGCAGGCCCAGAAGCTGGCTCCCGGCCGCCCCACCATCTAAAGACAGCGGAATCTCCCCATGAAAGCCGTGATCTGCCCCGCTTTCGGCCAGCCCCTGGTCGTCACCGAGTTTCCCGCGCCCGGTCTCGTCGCCAACGGCGTGCGCATCGCCGTCCACGCGGCGGGGGTCAATTTCGCCGATTCCCTGATCACCGGCGGCAAGTATCAGGAAAAAATGGAGCCCCCCTTCGTTCCGGGGATGGAGCTGTCCGGGGTGGTGATGGAGGTCGCCCCCGGCGTCACCACCTGCAAGCCCGGCGACCGGGTGATGGCCACCGTCACCGGCGGCGCCTTCGCCGAGGAAGCGGTAGCGGACCAGACCGATGTCTATGTCCTGCCCGACAGCCTGGACTTCATCACCGCCGCCAGCTTTCCCGTGGCCTACGGCACGTCGCATCTCGGCCTCAAGAAAGCCGGGCTGAAGTCGGGTGAGACCCTGGTGGTTCACGGCGCAGCGGGCGGCGTCGGTATTACCGCCGTCGAGGTCGGCCGCGCCATGGGCGCCACCGTCATCGGCACGGCGGGAGGCGCCGACAAGGTCAAGGTGGCGCTGGAGCACGGCGCCCATTACGGCATCGACTACAAGGCCGAAGATATCCGCGACCGGGTCAAGGCCCTGACCCATGGCCGCGGCGCCGACGTTATTTATGATCCGGTGGGGGGCGCGGTGTTCGATGCCAGCCTGCGCTGCATCGCCGCCGACGGCCGCATCTTGATCATCGGCTTTGCCAGCGGCACCGTGCCGCAAATTCCGGCCAATATCTTGTTGGTCAAGAATATCACCGTCATCGGCTATTACTGGGGCGCCTATCGCAAGCTGAACCCGGCCATGGTGCGGGGCTCGATGCAAGAGGCGCTGGACTGGTGGGCCGAAGGGCGGCTTTGCCCCCATGTCTCCAAGACCCTGGAACTGTCCCAGGCGGTCGAAGCCATCGAGATGCTGAAGGGCCGCGCCGCCACCGGCAAGCTGGTGCTGACCACGGGACGGTAGGCCGGGAACATTCCTGACCGGCGAACACCACCATTGCTTCTTTGGCCCGGCATCCTTATCTGTCTCGGTCATGGACGAGATCAAAAAGAACCTGATCGGCCTGTCACGGGCGGAGCTGATCGACGAGATGGCCCGGATCGGCGAAAAGCCGTTCCGCGCCAAGCAGCTTTGGCATTGGATGTATAATCGCGGCGAGACCGATTTCGCCGTCATGTCCTCCATCTCCAAGGTCATGCAGGCCCGGCTGTCCGAGACCTTCGAGGTCCGCCGCCCCAAGGTCGAGCGGGAATTGCTGTCCACCGACGGCACCCGCAAATGGCTGTTGAAATTCGACGACGGCAACGAGGCGGAAACCGTCTTCATCCCCGACATGGACGAAGAGCGCGGCTCGGTCTGCATCTCGACCCAGGTGGGCTGCACCCTGACCTGCAAGTTCTGCCATACCGGCACCCAATTGCTGGTCCGCAACCTCACCGCCGCCGAAATCGTCGGCCAGTTCATGGCCGGACGCGACGCCTATGGCGAGTGGCCCACCCCCGACGATACCGGACGGATGTTGTCCAATATCGTGGTCATGGGCATGGGCGAGCCGCTTTATAACTTCGACAACGTCGCCACCGCGCTGGAAATCCTGATGGACGGCGAGGGCATCGGCATCTCGCGGCGGCGCATCACGCTGTCAACCTCGGGCGTGGTGCCGATGATGAAGGTCTGCGGCGAGCGCCTGGGGGTCAACCTCGCCATCTCGCTGCACGCCGTCACCGACGAGATCCGCGACCGCATCATGCCCATCAACAAGAAGTATCCGCTGCGCGAGCTGATCCAGGCCTGTCATGACTATCCCGGCGCCTCCAACGCCCGGCGCATCACCTTCGAATACGTGATGCTGAAGGGTGTCAACGATTCCGCCGCCGATGCCCGCGCCTTGCTGAAGCTGATCAAGGGCCTGCCCGCCAAGTTCAACCTGATCCCGTTCAATCCGTGGCCGGGTTCGGAATTCGAATGCTCGGACCACAAGACGGTAAAAGCGTTCTCCGACATCCTTCAAGATGCGGGCTATGCCGCCCCCATCCGCTGGCCGCGCGGCCGCGACATCCTGGCCGCCTGCGGCCAGTTGCGCTCGGAATCCCAACGCCAGAAAAAGACGCAGCCCGAAAGCTGATCGCCGCCTTATTCCTGCCACCAATCCTTCGTACTGACAGGCCATGGAGCTTCACCACCCCGAACTGACCGCCGCCGCCGTCGTCGCCCTTGCCGCGTTGCTGTGCGGCGCGTTGATGACGCGCATGAAACAGCCCGCCATCGTCGGCTATATCCTGGCGGGCGTGGTGCTGGGCCCCAGCGGCTTCACCCTGGTCAGCAACCGCGAGGCTATTTCGACCCTGGCCGAGTTCGGGGTGCTGATGCTGCTGTTCGCCATCGGCATGAAGCTGGACCTGCGCAAGTTCCTCAGCGTTTGGAAAACTGCGCTTTTTACCACCTTGCTCCAGATCGCAGGCAGCGTCGGGACCGCCATGCTGCTGCGTCATGCCCTGGGCTGGAGCATGGGGCTGTCGCTGGTCCTCGGCTGTGCCGTCGCCATCTCGTCCACGGCGGTGGTGATCAAGATGCTGGAAGGCGCGGGCGAACTAGATACCCCCGTCGGCCGCACCACTGTCGGCATCCTCATCGCCCAGGATATGGCGGTGGTGCCCATGATGCTGCTGCTCGAAGCCATGGAAAGCAACGCTATTGCTCCCACCGACATTACCAAGGTGGTGCTGTCCATGCTGGTGCTGGCGGTGCTGTTCTGGGGGCTGTCCAAGGGCAAGGTGCGGCTGCCGCTGACAGGGCGCGTCATCCACGATAGCGATCTGTCCACCCTGGCCGCCCTGGCCTGGTGCTTCGGCGCGGCGGCGCTGTCGGGGGTACTGGACCTGTCGCCCGCCTATGGCGCCTTTCTCGGCGGTGTGGTGCTGGGCAATTCCGATCACCGCGACACCCTGGTCAAGCGCACCCAGCCCATTCAAAGCGTGCTGCTGATGGTGTTCTTCCTGTCCATCGGCTTGCTGCTGGATTTCAAGTTCATCTGGAAGCATCTGGGAGCGGTGCTGACGCTTTTGCTGATGGTGACGCTGTTCAAAACGGCGCTGAACGTGGCGGCGCTGCGTCTGCTGCGCCAGGACTGGCCCAGTGCCTTTCTGGCGGGCGTCGCCCTGGCCCAGATGGGCGAGTTCAGCTTTCTGCTGGCCGAGACCGCCAAGGCCGGCCACCTGATCACCGCCCAGGAGACCCGGCTGGTGGTGGCGGTGGCGGTACTGTCCTTGATCCTGTCGCCGTTCTGGCTGTTCACCATGCGCCGTATGCACCGGGTGGCCAGCCATGTGAGCTCGTTCCACGAGCTGGTGTCGGGCCTTTACGGCAACGAAGCCGGGGCGGTGGCGCGAGCCGCCCGGCGCGTGCACCGGCTGGCGCGCCGCGACCGTTGGAGGGATGACGAGAATGCCGGACCTGGCGCTGGAATCTGAGCTGGGTGGGATTGTCGCGGGCATCGACGAGGTCGGGCGCGGCCCCCTGGCCGGCCCGGTGGTGGCCGCCGCCGTCATTCTCGACCCAGCCCGCCTGCCCCGGACGCTGCTGGAGCGCCTGGACGATTCCAAGAAACTGTCCAAGCGCCTGCGCGAGGAACTGGCCGAACTGGTCCCCGCTACCGCCACCATCGGCTTTGGCGAGGCCAGCGTCGAAGAAATCGATAGCATCAACATCCTGCAAGCCACCTTCCTGGCCATGAGGCGCGCCTATGACGCACTGGGGCGGGCCGCCGACCATGCCTTGGTGGACGGCAACCGCCCGCCGCGCCTGCCCTGCCCCATCCGCTGCGTTATCGGCGGCGACGGCCTGTCTCTGTCCATCGCCGCCGCCTCGGTCGTGGCCAAGGTGCGGCGCGATTCCCTGATGGCAGATCTCGCCCGCGCCCACCCCGGTTTCGGCTGGGAAAGAAATGCCGGATACGGCACGGCCGAGCATCTGGCGGCGCTGAAACACCTTGGCCCCACCCCTCATCACCGCCGCTCTTTCGCCCCTGTGGCGCAATATATGCTGTTCTAGCCCCCATGAGGACCACAAGCTGTGGCAATGAATCGTGCGATTCCAATAGGTTCTTGACGGACTCTCGCATTTGACTCAAAGTGCCAGTCATGGAACTGCCACTCAACACCATTCTCCCCGGCGATTGCATCGCCCACATGAACGCCCTGCCCGCCAAATCGGTGGATCTGGTGTTCGCCGACCCACCCTATAACCTGCAATTGGGGGGCGAGCTGTTACGCCCAGACAATTCCAAGGTCGACGGGGTGGACGAGGAGTGGGACCGCTTCAGCGATTTCGCCGCCTATGACCAGTTCACCCGCGACTGGCTGAAAGCGGCGCGGCGGATCTTGAAGGATGACGGCGCCCTGTGGGTGATCGGCAGCTATCACAACATTTTCCGGGTTGGTTCGATCCTTCAGGATCTGCACTTCTGGATGCTGAACGACATCGTCTGGCGCAAATCCAACCCCATGCCCAACTTTCGCGGCACCCGCTTCACCAACGCCCACGAGACTCTGATCTGGTGCGCCAAGTCGGCGGAATCGCGCTACACCTTCAATTATGATTCCATGAAGTCGCTGAACGACGATCTCCAGATGCGCAGCGACTGGACCTTGCCGCTGTGCACCGGCGGCGAGCGGCTGAAAAGCGGCGGGCGCAAGACCCATCCGACGCAAAAGCCGGAATCCCTGCTCTATCGGGTGATCATGGCATCCACCAAGCCCGGCGACGTCATCGTCGATCCCTTCTTCGGCACCGGCACCACCGGCGCCGTAGCCAAGCGCCTGGGCCGCAACTTCATCGGCCTGGAGCGCGATCCGGCTTATATCGCCGCCGCCGAGGCCCGCATCGCCAAGGTGATCCCGGTCACCGATCCCGCCATTCTGGCCTCGGTCTCCAAACGGTCCGAGCCCCGCATCCCGTTCGGCACCGTGCTGGAGCGCGGCCTGCTCACCCCCGGCTCGACCTTGTTCGGCGGCACCCGCCACGACAAGCAGGCCAAGGTCCGCGCCGACGGCACCTTGATCACCGACATCCATCGCGGCTCGATCCATAAGGTCGGCGCACTGGTCCAAGGCGCTCCCGCCTGCAACGGCTGGACCTTCTGGCACTTCCAGTTGGGCAAGGAATACCTGCCCATCGACGTGCTGCGTCAGAAGATCAGGGCGGAACTGCACTAGAGCATGATGCAATCACATTGAATCATGCTCTCGAGCCCGAGCGGCGCTTGAGCCCTGAAAAAGCGGAGCTTTTTCCGCCTCAGGCATAACTAGACCGATCGCGTATGAACGCGAAACGGTCTAACAGTGCTGCGCTAAGACCGATCTCTTGTCATCGCGTTCCAAACAAATCGTGTAGTCTTTTCCGCTCGGATTCTGGGTGGCAAAGGAAACAGCATGGCCGGTCGTCGTTTCACGCGGTGGGGGCTCTGCGCCCTTCTCCTTACCCTGGCCTCCCCCACCCTGGCGGCAAACCTGATCATCGAGGATCTGGCGCTGACCATCACTCCGCCGGGGCAGGCCTCGCTCCGTCTTGAAGCCGTGGTGGTGCGCCCCGACGACGGCCAACGCCATCCCTTGGCCATCATCAATCACGGCGCCCCCCGCGATCCCGCCGACCGGCCGGGCATGACGGCGCGCACCCTGATCCCGCAAGCCCAGGAATTCGCCCGCCGGGGTTGGACCTCGGTCATCGCCCTGCGCCGGGGCTATGGCACATCGGAAGGCAGCTACGCCGAAAGCAGCGGCCCTTGCAATTCACCCGATTACGTGGCGGCGGGGCGGGCCAGCGCCAGCGACCTGCGTCAGATCATCGCGGCAGCTTCGGCCCTGCCCAGCGTCGATCCATCAAAGGTCATCAGCGTCGGGATTTCGGCGGGCGGTCTGGCCACTGTCGCCCTGACCGCCGATCCCCCCGCCAATCTGGTGGCCGCCATCAGCTTTGCCGGCGGACGCGGCTCGACCAAGCCCGACAGCGTGTGCAGCCAGGATCTCTTGGTCCGCGCCTTTGCCACCTTCGGCCAGACCTCGCGCGTGCCCATGCTGTGGGTCTATGCCGAGAACGACCACTTCTTTAATCCCGCCCTGGCGGCCCAGTTCCACGCCGCCTTCACCAAAGCGGGAGGCATCGCCTACCTGGAACAGACCGAAGCCTTCGGCACCGACGGCCATCAGCTATTTTCCCTGAAAGGTATCCCCGTCTGGACGGGCTATGTGGATTCCTTCTTGCGCCAGCAGGGGCTAAGGCCGCGCGCCACTCCGCTTGCCCTCGACGAGCCCCGCGTCGCACCGCCGCCGCGCCTGGCGGCCAAGAACCGCGACTCCTTCGAGGAATATCTGCAAGCCCCGCCCCACAAGGCCTTTGTTATGGATGAGTCCGGCGCCTTCGGCTGGCGCTCGGGCCGCCGCTCGGTGGATGACGCCGTCGAAGGCGCCCGCGAGCGCTGCGGCAAATTCGCCAAGTCCAAATGCCGTCCAGTGATGATCGAGAACCAGCTGCAGCATTAGGGGGCTATTCAGTTCTTTCCCTCGAACCGGATCGGCACCCGTTTGCTGCCCCAGCCGCCGGGAACAGGCTCGAACAGGCCGGGCAGGCGGGTGCCGCAGACCCGGCACGCGCCCTCGCCCACCAGATTCCAGGCCGACATCTCGCACCAGTCGCGGCCGATGAGACGGCCGCCGCAGCCGGTGCACCAGGTGCTGGCGCCGTCGGGATCATGGACATTACCGGTATAGACGTGATGCACGCCGTTGGCCTTGGCGATGGCGCGGGCCTGGCGCAGGGATTCGAGGCTGGTATTGGGGAGGTCGCGCATCTTCCAATCGGGGTGGAAGGCGGAAAAGTGCAATGGCACGTCCGGCCCCAACGCCTCGACCACCCAGCGCGACAGGGCATCGATTTCAGCGGGCGAATCGTTCTCGCCCGGAATCAGCAAGGTGGTGATCTCGACCCATGTCCTGGTGTGGTGCTTGATATAGACCAGGGTCTCCTTCACCGCCTCCAGATGACCGCCGCACAGGCTATGGTAGAAGCGTTCCGAGAACGCCTTCAGATCCACATTGGCGGCATCCATATGGGCGTAGAACTCCACCGCCGGTTCAGGCTGGATATAGCCCGCCGTCACCGCCACGGTCTTAATTCCAAGAGACCGGCATGCCTTGGCCACATCAACGGCGTATTCGAGGAAGATGACGGGATCGTTATAGGTGAAGGCCACAGAACGGCAGGCGGTCTGCTGGGCGGCGCGGGCGATATCCTCGGGCGCGGCGCTGTCGTTGAGGCGATCGATCTCGCGCGCCTTGGAGATGTCCCAGTTCTGACAGAATTTGCAGGTGAGGTTGCAGCCCGCCGTACCAAATGACAGAACCGGCGTTCCCGGCAGGAAATGGTTGAGAGGCTTCTTCTCGATGGGGTCGATGCAAAACCCCGACGAGCGGCCATAGGTGGTCAGCACCATGCCATCGGGACCAGCGGCGCGCACGAAGCACAGGCCGCGCTGTCCGTCATGCAGGCGGCAGGTGCGCGGACACAGATCGCACTGAATGCGCCCATCGTCGAGGCGGGACCAATAGCGTCCGGGAAAGTTTGTGTTGTCCATGGCCTTGAGTTTACCATCGGCAGGCACCGCTCCGGGAGCCTTTCCATCATGACCGCCATCCGTCCCGCCGCCGTCGCCGGCATGTTCTATCCCGCCGAGTTTGCCGAGGCGAGCCGCCAGATCCAGTCCTTCCTGACCGAAGCCAAGACCAGCGGCCGCCCCCCGCCCAAGGCCATCATCGCCCCCCATGCGGGATGGGTCTATTCCGGCGCGGTGGCCGCCAGCGCCTACGCCTTGCTGAAGCCGCTGCGAGGCATCGTCAAGCGGGTGGTGTTGCTGGGGCCGGCCCATCGGGTGGGGTTCCGGGGCATGGCGCTGTCGTCTGCCGACCAATGGGCCTCGCCGCTGGGGCCGGTGCATCTCGACCACCAGGGCGCCGAACAGCTCAAGCTGCTGCCCCTGGTGGGCGAATTGGACCAAGCCCACGCCCAGGAGCATTCGCTGGAGGTGCATGTACCCTTCCTTCAAGCGGTGCTGGGTGAGTTCCTGCTGCTGCCCCTGGTGATCGGAGATTCCAACCCCGAGGAAGTCGCAACCCTGCTCGATACGGTGTGGGGGGGCGACGAAACCCTGATCGTCATCTCCACCGACCTGTCGCATTACCTCGATTACGCCACCTGCCAAACCACCGACAAGGCCACGGTCACGGCCATCGAGACCATGAATCCCGACGCGATCGAACGCGACGGCGCCTGTGGCCGCATTCCGGTGGGCGGATTGCTGGTGGCGGCCAAGCGGCGCGGCCTTGAGATCGTCACCTTGGATATCCGTAATTCCGGTGACACCTGCGGCCCCAAGGATCGGGTGGTGGGCTATGGGGCCTGGGCGCTGTACGAGACCGAGGCCAGCCGGGCACTGAACGGCGAAGGCGCCATCCGGGCTATGGGCCAAATCCTGACCGATCTGGCCTGGGCCTCGCTCCGCCACGGCTTGGAGACCGGCAAGCCGCTGCCGCCGCCTGCCGAGCGCCCCGGCCCCCTGGCCCTGCCCGGCGCGGTGTTCGTCACCCTTTTGCGCCACGGCCAGTTGCGGGGCTGCATCGGCTCGGTGATGGCGTGGCGGCCCTTGGCCGAGGATCTGACCGAGAACGCCTTCAAGGCAGCCTTCCACGATCCGCGCTTTACGCCGCTGACCGCGCCCGAGATGGAGGGCCTGACCCTGTCGCTGTCGGTGCTGACGCCACCCCAGCCCATGACCTTCGGTAACGAGGCCGACTTGCTGGCCCAGTTGCGCCCCCGCATCGACGGCCTGATCATCGAAGATAGCGGCAAGCGCGCCTTGTTCCTGCCCTCGGTGTGGGAGCAATTACCCGATAAGCGCCAGTTCCTTGCCCATCTCAAGGTCAAGGGCGGCATGGCGGCGCATCACTGGTCGCCCGGCTTCAAGGCCAGCACCTTCCAGGCCATCGAGATTGGAAAGTAACAGTATCATGCCCCTTCCCGCCGATCTCTCCTGCCTGCTGCCCGCACTCGAAGACATTGCCCGCGCGGCGGGCGAGGCCATCATGGAGGTCTATGGTTCCGACTTCACGGTAATGAACAAGGACGATTCCTCGCCGGTCACCGCCGCCGATCAGCGAGCCGAGGCCATTATCTTGCCTCGTCTGGCGGCGCTGACCCCGGGCATCCCCATGGTCGCCGAGGAGGAAGCCGCCGCCGGGCGTATTCCCAATGTGGGTATCGGCCCGTTCTGGCTGATCGACCCCCTGGACGGCACCAAGGAATTCATCAAGCGCAACGGCGAGTTCACCGTCAATATCGGCCTGATCGCGGATGGGAGCCCCGCGGCCGGGGTGGTGCTGCAACCCGCTCTCGGTCTGTTGTGGTCGGGCGCCGCCGGGAAAGCCAGCGTGGTGGACCATAAGGGCCTCCGCCGCGCCATTTCCTGCCGTCCCCGCCCCACCCACGGCGCGGTGGTGCTGACCAGCCGCTCGCACCGCAACCCAGAGGCGCTGGAAGCGTGGATGAACCAGTATCCCGGCGCCACCTTGGATTTCGCCGGATCGTCATTGAAATTCTGCCGGGTCGCCGAGGGCAGTGCCGATCTCTATCCCCGCTTTGGCCCCACCAGCGAGTGGGACACCGCCGCCGCCAGCGCCGTGCTGATTGCGGCGGGCGGCGAGGTGGTGACCTTCGACGGTCAGCCTTTGGGCTATGCCAAACCTAAGTTCCGCAACCCCGACTTCATTGCCCGAGGCCGAGGATAAATACCCGCGATTCGCGCAGGCGCCCCTTTCCCCGTCACACCCCGGCAAAGGGAATCGCCTTGATTTTCTCCTAGATTTGCGCGACAATTTCTTGGTGGTTGAGGTCTCAGCCACTCAAAAGCCGCCGTAATGCACGTACGGTGACTGAGGATGCGGCTCACAACCCAAGGTGGCTGTGACGGTGCTTGTCGCCGTCCTCTGGGGCCCTTCCCAATCAAGCGTCAAAAAGGCCGCCGGCCCAATCCGGCGGCCTTTTCGTTAGCCACCAAACACAACCTATAGCTTCTGGTGTATGCGTAAATTCTCTTTACCGGATTGGAACCCCATGCCAGAAATAGTGAAAGAGCCCAAGATATGGAGAGCGTATCATGACCACCTACCAGACCGGGTCCACAGCCCCAGAGGTCAATCAAATCCAGCAGCGGTTGATAATCCTGGGACTCTATGATGGCGAGGTGGATGGTCTTTACGGCAACGGAACCGAAAGCGCCGTCAGGGCCTTCCAATCGGCCCACGGCCTGGCAGTGGACGGCCGCGTCGGCCCAGCGACCTGGGGCGCTCTGTTCGGGAATGCAGCGGTGCAAGGCGAGCTTGATTTCCGCTGTCTGGCGCTGACCGGCGCGTTCGAGACCAACACCGCACCGCCGGATTGCTTCGCCGGTCTGACCGGGGACTTCGACAAGCAAGGTATGAGCTTCGGCGCCCTGCAATGGTGCCTGGGGCAAGGCAGCCTGCAACCCCTGCTGCAAGAGATGCGCACGACCCACCCCCAGCGGCTGGCCGGAATTTTTGGCGCTCAATACAACGAACTGACAGCCATGCTGGACCACCCCCTGGATCAGCAGCTCGCCTGGGCCCGCTCGATCCAGACCGCCAAGGGCGCCATCACCGAACCATGGTGCAACCAGTTCAAAGCCTTGGGATTAAGCCCGGAGTTCCAGGCCATCGAGACCGCAGCCGCAGCAAAGATTTTCACCAAGGCCCTGGATCTATGCCGCAAGTTTCAAGTCCGCTCCGAGCGGGCGGTGGCGCTGATGTTCGATATCTGCGTCCAGAACGGCAGCATCTCGGCAGCAGTCACGGCCCAGATCCAATCCGATGCCGCCAGGCTGCCCGCCTCCGGCGACGAAGTGCCGCTGCTGCGCATTATCGCCAACCGGCGGGCGGAAGCGGCCAACCCCGATTGGGTCGAGGATGTGCGCAAACGCAAACTCGCCATCGCCGAGGGCGGGGGCGTGGTTCACGGCGCCTCCTATGACCTTGCGGCGCAATACGGCATCGGCCTCGCTCCCGCCGCGGCGCTTTCCTCCTGATCCTGGCCCGCAAACAAGCCCAGCATGGCGCGTCAAATGTGACGCACCATGCTCTCGCTTGATGTTAGCCCTCGCCGGGCGCGGCCCTCCGGCCGCTTGGCCGCCGCCTCAACGGCGGCTGATCGCGGCGCGCACAGGTTTAGCGCGCGCCGCTCCAGACCCGTACTTTGAGTATAGTTGCGCTTTGACGATACCCCGCTATTATCCCGCCAAAAGATACATGCATTCTACATGCATGGCTCAGATAGATATACTAAGGGGGATTAGTCATGCGGATCGGGTCGCGTCTGATGGCGGGCTTTGGGGCTCTGTGCGCGCTTTTGGCGATTGTTGCTGGGATAGCGGTATTCGAAGCGTCGCGGGTCGACACGACGGTAGAGCGCATGACCACCTTCCGCATGCCGGTGGCCGATGTCAGTACGGCCCTGGGCAAGGATGTCTATGTGTCGCTGGCAGCATTGCGGGGATACCTGCTGACCGGCAACGAAGCCTTCAAACACGACCGTGCCCAGGCCTGGGCCTCGCTCTCATCCTTGTCGTCACGCATGGATGCGCTGACTCCCCACTTCACCAATCCCCGCAATACCCAGCTTTGGGCCGACGCCAAACAGCAATTGGCCGAGTTGAAGGCTGCCCAGGACAAGGCCGAGCAGGCCGGTCCCGGCGAGACGGCGACAACCATATTGGCGGCCGAGGCGGTTCCGCGGGTTCAAGCGCTGATCACCGTATTTGACGGCGAGCCCGGCGCAGACGGCAAGCGGTCGGGCGGTCTGATCGACAATCAACGCGCCATGCTCGCCCAGGATGCCCAGCAGGCAAGCAGCGACACCAGCACCCTCAAACTTCTCTCTCTGCTTGGGCTGATCGCCGGCCTGATCGTCGCCGCCGTCATCGTCATGGTCACCCGCAAGGCCATCGTGCCGCCGCTGGCCGACATCACCGCGATCATGGGCAAGCTGGCCGACGGCGATCTCGCCGTCTCCGTGCCCAGCCGGGACCGGGCCGACGAGATCGGGGAAATGGCTGCGGCACTTGAAATCTTCCGCGCCAACCTCGCCCGGCAGCGCGACCTGGAGGCCCGCCAGAAAACCGAGGACGAAACCCGGCGGCTGCGGACCATCCGTATCGAACAACTGACCGCCGCCTTCGACCGCTCGGCGGCCAGCGCGGTCCAGACCGTGGCCTCGGCGGCGCAGCAGATGCAAGGAACAGCGCAGGGGCTCAGTTCGACCGCCCAGCAGACCAGCCAGCAGGCAACAGCGGTAGCCGCGGCCTCGGAAGAAGCGTCGGTCAATGTTCAGACCGTGGCCTCGGCGGCGGAGGAACTCTCGGGCTCCATCAACGAAATCAGCCGGCAGGTCGCCCATTCCAGCGAGATTTCCGACTCGGCGGTGGCCGAGGCCACCCGCGCCGAGGGTGTGGTGGCCGATCTGTCGGGAACGGTGCAGAAAATCGGCGATGTGGTCAACCTGATCAACGACATCGCGGCCCAAACCAATCTGCTGGCCTTGAACGCCACCATCGAGGCGGCACGCGCCGGGGAAGCGGGCAAGGGTTTTGCCGTAGTGGCGGGCGAGGTCAAGAACCTCGCCAACCAGACCGGCAAGGCGACGGAAGAGATCGGCCAGCAGATCGCTGCCGTTCAGGAGCAGACCAACCGGGTGGTCACCACCATCCAGGGCATCGTCAAGGTGATCGAGGAGGTGGGACAGATTTCCACCAGCATCGCCACCGCCGTCGAGGAGCAGAGCGCAGCCACTCAGGAGATCGCCCGCAATGTCGAACAGGCCGCCGCCGGAACCTCGGAAGTCAGCAGCAATGTAATCGGTGTGCAGACCGCCGCCGATCAGACCGGGGGCGCATCGCGGGAAGTTCTGACCGCCTCACGCGATCTTGCCTCCGAGGCCGAGGGGTTGAAGCGGCTGATCGAGGGCTTTCTCGCCGACGTCCGGACCGCCTGATCGCGGCGAACCCGGTTGACCGCACCGGTCCGATGCAGCACCATCCAAGGTCACCGATGCCCCCATCGGAAGCTTGCAACAAAGAGGAACGCCCATGGTCACCGAAGTTTTCGCCGATGGTGTCGGCCGAGTCGATTTCGTCAGCGGTGTGGTTCGTATCGAGCTGGTTTCCCTGGAACCCAACGAATCCGGCCAGGGTAAGATGGAAGTGCGTCAGCGCATCGCTATGCCGGTGGACGGCTTCCTGCACTCGCTCAACACCATGGGCGATCTGGTTAACAAGCTGGTCGAAGCGGGCGTGCTGAAGCGCAACCCCACCCCTCCGGCGACCTGATCCGCCTCCCCCCCTTCCCGTCAAACCGGCAGGGGGGGAAAGGGCTCTGGGTGGCTCAGGGCTTGGCCACGTGCCAGATGCCCTTGAACCCATCGCCATTGGTTTCACCGCTCTTAGCGTCCTTGGCGAAGGTATAGAGCGGCTTGCCCTTCACGGCCCATTGCTTGCTGCCGTCATCGCGGGTCACCACGCTCCAGTCGCCATGCCCCTTGGCATCGGCACCCGCCATCAACGGCGGCCAGTTCTGGGCGCAGGGGCCATTGCAGGCGGATTTCCCCCCCATATCCTGATCGAAGGTGTAGAGGGTCATGCCCTTGGCATCGGCCAGTACCTTGCCCGCAGGAGTATCCATGGCCTTGGCCACGTCATCGGCGGCGAGAGCAGGCAGGGCGAAAGCCGACATGGCAACCAAGGCCACGGCCAGCAGAGCGGGGTGCTTCATGACTATCTCCATTGCATTCCAAAGGTCGCAAACATGCGTTTGTGGTCCAACTTAGATGTTCATCCCAACCACAGCGTTCCAGACCCTGCCTGAAAATTTGTTACAAGACGTTTATAGGCTGGATGGAATGCATTAACTCCAACAGCATAATCGGCTTATACGTAAGGCGTAGATTGCATCTGCAAATCAAGGGCAGCACCAAGCGGCCCCACCCAAAAGACCATGGATGCCCAATGCCCTGCAGCACCGACCAAGACTGCGACTGTATTACTCTCCGCCTGTCGGGCAGGCTGGAGGAAACCGATTACGACTGGATCGCCTCCAATGTGGAGCAGGCCTTTGCCTCGCATCAGTCGCCGGTGGTGCTTGATTGCGGCGGCCTCGATCAGGTGACCGAAGCCCTTGCCGCCCTGATGGGAACGCTGCGGTTGCAGGCCCGGCGCTTTGGCACCAAGCTGGAACTTAGAAACCTCAGGCCCTCGTCATAATACCCAATCTCGTTGATCGGAACCGATCAACGAGGCCCGATTGAGTCCTCCTCATCGGGCCGTGGCATAAGCTACCCGCCCTTGCGGGTGCGCAGGCGGTCCCAGTATTCGAGACGCTTGCGGACGTCACGCTCGAACCCCCGCTCTACCGGCTTGTAAAAGCGACGGCGTTCCAGGCCGTCGGGAAAATAATTCTGGCCCGAAAAGCCGTCGGGATCGTCGTGATCGTACTGATACCCCTGGCCGTAGCCCAGATCCTTCATCATCCGGGTGGGAGCGTTGAGAATATGGGCGGGGGGCATCAGCGATCCGGTCTCCTTGGCCGCCTTCATGGCCGCCTTGAATGCGGTATAGGCGGCGTTGGATTTGGGGGCGGTGCCAAGATAGATCACCAGTTGCGCCAGCGCCAACTCGCCTTCGGGCGAGCCCAGCCGTTCATAGACATCCCAGGCGGCCAGTGCCTGCACCACGGCGTTGGGATCGGCCAGGCCGATATCCTCGACGGCGAAGCGAGTCAGGCGCCGGGCGATGAACAACGGATCTTCGCCGCCGGTCAGCATGCGCGCCATCCAGTACAACGCCGCGTCGGTATCGGAGCCACGCAAGCTTTTGTGCAAGGCGCTGATCAGGTTGTAATGGCCCTCGCGGTCCTTGTCATAGACCGGCGCCCGCCGCTGCACCGCCTCGGCCAGTTGGGCCGGGCCGAGAATGGGCGCGGGCGGCAGCGCCGCCAGATCCTCGGCCAGATTAAGCAGATAGCGGCCGTCACCGTCGGCCATGGCCTTGACGGCGGCGCGGGCATCGGGGTCCAGCGGCAGGGGCCGCCCCAGCTCGGTCTCGGCGCGGGCCAGCAGAGCGTCCAACGCCCCATCGTCAAGCCGGTGCAACACCATCACCTGACAGCGCGACAGCAAGGCGGCGTTCAGCTCGAAAGACGGATTCTCGGTGGTGGCGCCCACCAGAACCACGGTGCCATCCTCGACATAAGGTAAAAAGCCGTCCTGCTGGGCGCGGTTGAAGCGGTGGATCTCGTCCACGAACAACAGCGTCCCTTGGCCCGCCTCGCGGCGCTTGCGGGCGGTATCGAACACCTTGCGCAGATCGGCGACGCCGGAAAATACCGCCGAGAGCGGCTCGAAATGCAGCGATATCCGCTCGGCCAACAGCCGCGCGATGGTGGTCTTGCCGCAGCCCGGCGGCCCCCACAGCACGAACGACGCCAGCCGCCCCGACGCCAGCATGCGCCCTAATGGCGCCTGCGGCCCCAGCAGGTGTCCCTGCCCCACCACCTCTTCAAGGTTCCGGGGCCGCAGGCGTTCCGCCAACGGCCGGTCCTCGGGATGGTCGAACAGGCCACTCACCCGCCGATGACCTGGGTCATGATCTCGCCGTTGCGGTTGATGGTGATGCTCCAGCGCGACGACGGCCCCGACACGATGCGCTTGGCATCGGCGACACTGGCCACGACGGCATCGTTGATCTTCAAGATACGGTCTCCGGGCTGAATCCCCAGACGATGGGCGATTGAGCCGCGGTGGATCTGCAACACCATCACCCCGGTCAGACTGGAATTGACCCCCAGCTCCTCGGCCAAAGCCGGGTTGAGGTTGACGATGACCGCGCCGCTGAAGGGATTGCGTCCGCCGATCTCGCTCTGATCGCGGGGCGGCAGCTCGGGCGGTGCGACCAGTCGGACGGTGACCTGGCGCTCGGCACCGGCGCGCAGTACGCTCAGTTGAGCGTCCCCTCCCACCGGCAGGGTGGCAAGGCGGAAGCGCAAGCCCTCGGTATCGTCCACCTCGCGGCCGTTGACCGCCACGATGACGTCGCCGTCCAACAGCCCGGCTTTGGCGGCGGGGCCGTCCTTGAAGATGTTGTTGACCAGCACCCCCAAAGGCCGCGCCAGATTCAGCGCCTGGGCCAGATCGGCGGTCACCGCCTGTCCGCTGGCCCCCAGCCACGCCCGCACGACCTTGCCCCCCTTGGAGATGCCCGCCACCACATTGCGGACCAGGGCCGAGGGAATGGCGAAGCCGATGCCGTTGGAACCGCCGTCCTTGGAGAAGATGGCGGTGTTGATGCCGATCAGGCGGCCTTCCATATCCACCAGGGCACCGCCGGAATTGCCGGGATTGATGGCTGCGTCGGTCTGGATGAACGAGCGGAAATCGGCCACGCCCACATTGGTGCGCGCCAGAGCCGAGACGATGCCCTGGGTGACGGTCTGGCCGACGCCGAAGGGATTGCCGATGGCCAGCACGATGTCGCCGACCTCGATGCGGTCGGAATCCCCCAAGGTCAGGGTGGGGAAGGTCTCGCCCTTGGACTCGATCTTGACCACCGCCAGATCAGTGCGTTCATCCGAACCCACCACACGGGCCTCGAATTCGCGCCGGTCGGACAAAATCACCGTCACCTCGTCGGCATCCTTGATGACGTGGTGGTTGGTCACCACCGTACCGTCGCCGCCGACCATCACCCCCGAGCCCAGCGAGCGCTGGACCCGGTCCTGGGTCATGCCGGGGACATCGCCGAAGAAGCGGCGGAAGAAAGGATCGGCGAACATGGGCGAGGCGGCAGCATGCACCACCCGCTTGGTATAGATATTCACCACCGCCGGGGCCACTTGGCGCACCACCGGTGCGAAGGTCAGACGAACCTGTTCGCGTGAGGCTGGAACCGTCTGGGTCTGGGCCACAGCGGAAAAGCTGGCGACAAGCAGAGCAGCAGAAATCAGGGCGGCGAACTTCATGGCGGCGATCACATCCTTGCTGGAACCGCTCTGCTTATAGCACCGGATCAGCCCTGCGGGAATTGCCCGGCAAGAAATGCCCATGGCCCGAAGCGCTTTCGACGCTTCGGGCCATACCGCCAGACCCGGATCAGAACGGGAAGATGATATCGAAGATTTCCTGGCCGTAACGCGGCTGGGTGAGGTCGCTGACCAGACCGCGGCCACCGTAATAGACGCGGGCTTCGGCGATCTTTTCCGAGGTGATGGAATTGGACGAGCTGATGTCTTCCGGCCGGATGATGCCCTGGATCGACAGCTCGCGCATTTCGTAGTTCACCCGGAACTCCTGACGGCCCGAAATCACCAGATTGCCGTTCGGCAGCACCTGGGTGATGACCGCCGCCATCTGGACATTGATGCTTTCCGTCCGCTCGGTCTTACCGTTGTTCTGGGTGACCGAGGTTGACCCCAGATTGGCGAGGCTGGCGAGATTGAGGCCCGACGGCAGCACATTGGCGAGGCTGTTTTCAAAGCCCAGCAGACTGATATTAGAGCCGGTGGTATTGGAACCGGCCTTCTCGGTGGCGGAACGGTTGTTGTCGAGCTTGCTGGTCAGACTGGCGCTGTCGTTGATAGACACGGCGACGGTGAGGATATCGCCCACATCCTTGGCGCGCTGATCCTTGAAGAAGGCCCGTGCCCCCGGCCGCCACAGGGAGTTGGCGTTCTGGGGCGGCGCCACCGGCTGCGGCATCGGCATGCTGATGGGCTGATAGCCGGGCCGCTGGGTCGGGTTGGAAATGGCAGAGGTCTGCGGCCCCGACCCCACTTCCGACATGCGGGTCAACATGTTGCAGGCGGCAAGCTCAGACATGGCGGCGACGATGGCGACGGCCTTGACTGCCTTGGAGATGCTCTTGCGGGAGGACATGATCGCTACTCCTGTCGTCGGCTCAGTTGACCATGGCGCGGGCCGAGCCCAGCGTCACAGAAACCTGGCCCGGACCTTCGACCTTGGCATCGACGGTCTGCTTGCTGTGAATATTGACGACCCGGATGACGTCGCCGGTGCTGCCGTCCTCGACGGCGCGGCCTTGGGCGGTCAGGGTCATGAACTTAGTACGGACCATCATGGTCACCGAGCTGTTCTTGGCCACCACCACCGGCTTTTGCACTTCGACGGTACGGATGGGGGCGCCGGCGCGCAGTTGATAGCGCGGCTCCTGGCCGATCAACTGGCGGGCCGAGGTCAAGATGTCGCGGCGCACCACTTCTTCGCGCACGTCGGCCCACTCGATATCCTTCTCGGTGATGACGTCGCCACGCCCCATGGCGTGGGACAGAACCGGGATACGGGCCGAGGCGAAGATATGGCCGTTGACCTTGACGCGGCTGGCATTGGGCGAACCGGCAGGCACTTCCACCATGGCGGTGAAGCGGTTCATGCGCTGGTCGTAGATCAGGTCGCGGATGGCGATGGTCGGGGTGGTTCCGGCGGGAACCATGATCTGAAGCGCGGTGCGGTTGGAGATTTCCATGCTGGCGTTGGCGGGAGCGCCTTCCAGAGCCAGTGCCTCACGCAGCTCGGTCTCGATGGCGCGGGGATCGACGGCGCGGCCCGCCCGCTCGACCACCGAGCGCTCGAAGGCGCTGGCCGGATGCCAGTCGATGCCATAGGACGAGGCCACGGCGGCCAGCCAACGGGTTTCCAGAGTGATGCGCTTGCCCGGCTGCGGCGCATTGGCCAGCGGGGTTTCGGCCTTGTCGCCGATATTCTCCCACAGATCGCCCAGACGAATGACATCGCCATCCAGCATGACGCTGGGCTTCAGCTGGGCGGGAAGTTCGGCGGCCCAGACGGCGGTCCCGGAGGACAACGTCATGGCGGCGGCGAACAACAGACCGGCGATGGGCTTGGAGGAGAAGAGGCGGGTCATGGCAGCCTCACTTCATCTGATTAATGGTGGAAAGCATCTCGTCGGAGGCCTGGATGACCTTCGAATTCATTTCATAGGCGCGCTGGGCACCGATCAGGTTGGTTACCTCGGCCACCACGTTGACGTTGGAGGTTTCGAGGAAGCCCTGAAGAATGGTGCCGAAGCCCGGCTTGCCCGGCGGCTGGGTAATGGGCTGACCCGAGGCCGGGGTCTCCATGAACAGGTTGTTGCCACGGGCTTCCAGGCCGGCGTCGTTGGCGAAGGTCGCCAGGGTCAGCTGGCCCTTCACCTGACTTTGAATCTGCCCATCCTGCTTGACGATGACCTGGCCGGTGGCATCGACCGTCACACCCACCGCGTCGGAGGGAATGGTGATCTGCGGCTGCACCAGATAGCCTTCATGGGTCACGATGTTGCCTTCGGGCGACAGCTGGAACGAGCCATCGCGGGTATAGGCGGTCTCACCCGACGGCAGCAGGACGCGGAAGTAGCCCTTGCCCTGAATGGCCATATCCAGGGTGTTGTCGGTGTTCTGGACGCTGCCCTGCTCGGTGATGCGGTAGACCGCGGTGGTCTTGACGCCCAGGCCCAACTGCACGCCGGTCGGCACGATGGTGCCGGTATCGGACGATTGCGAGCCGACGCGGCGCAGGTTCTGGTAGAGCAGATCGGCGAATTCCGGACGCCGCCGCGTATAGGCGGTGGTGTTCATGTTCGCGATGTTGTTCGAGATCACTTCGACGTTGGTCTGCTGGGCCAGCATGCCGGTGGCGGCGATATTGAGAGAACGCATGGTCTTTATCCTTCCCTAAGATCCGGTCACGCGGCCTTGGAATTGGAGAGGGTCTGAATGGCTTTGAGCTGCCGTTCGTGCTCGGCGTCCAGCATCTTCTGAACGCCCTGATACTCGCGGAGGATCTGCGTCATCCGGGTCATTTCGACCACCGGCTGGACATTGGATTCCTCCATCATACCCTGGGCGATGGTCGGACGGGCGACCACTTCGGCTTCCTGGGTGGTCTCAAACAGCGAGTCACCGGCGCTGCGCAATTGCTGATCGTTGGCGAACTTCACCACCTTGAGGCGGGCGACGCGGCCGTTCTCGGTGGAGATGGTGCCGTCGGTCGCCACTTCGATGCGGGTCTCGTTGGGGGCGAAGACGATGGGCTGGTCGCGGTCATCCATCACGGCGAAACCTTGCGAATTCACCAGCATGCCAGTCTGATCGAGGCGGAAATGGCCGTTGCGGCCATAGCGCATCCCGGCTTCGGTCTCGATCTGGAAGTAACCGTCGCCGTGCAGGGCGAAATCCAGCGGGTTGTCGGTCTTGGTCAGCGGGCCTTCGCGGACATCGCGCAGCACGCCCACATCTTGGACGAAGGACAGCTTGCCGCCCACGGCGCGTTCGGTGGACCGGGTGGGAACCAGGAATTCCCGGAACATCATCTGCTCACCCTTGAAAGCGGGGGTGTTGGCGTTCGCCATATTGTTGGACACGACTTCCAGCTGACGCCACAAGGCGGCCTGGCGGGAAAGGGCGATATATGATGTGTTCTGCATGGCTCTGATCCGTTCGCAAAACTTGACGCCAACAGCTATGCAGCCCGTGTGCCAGTTCTATGAATTCAAGGATTTCCGCCATTTTCACCCAAGACCAGCGCGGCAATGGCATGGAGTGCCGGGCAGTTATTGCCGGGCGCCCCCCGGCATTGGTATCTTTGGGACCGACGAAGGACTAGAATCGAGTCCTTCGGAGGGGATTTCCCCGTCTTTCTGCGGGACAGGCAACCTTCTGTTAACCGCGAAGGTCTAATTTTCATGATGCGCCCGTGTTGGTTCGCACGCGGACGAAGGGCGCTGCGAGCTGCCGGAAGAGGGCCATGGCCGAAGATCTGGAAGAAGATTTTGAAGAAGGCGAAGGCTCGGAAGACTCATCCGAGGCACCGTCAAAAAAACTGCCGATCAAGAAGATCCTGATGATCGTTCTGCCCATCTTGCTGTTGGTGGGTGGTGGCGCCGGGGTCTACTTCTCGGGTCTGCTCGACAAATTCATGGGCGGCAAGAAGGCTGAAGAGCATCACGAGGAAGCGGCGCCCTCCGCTCCACCTCCCAAGGCGGTGCAAGCGGCTGCGTTCATGGATTTGCCCGAAATGCTGGTCAACCTTCAGACCACCGGGCGCAAGCAGGCCTTTCTTAAGCTCCGGGTGGCGCTGGAACTGGAAGCCATTACCGATCAGCCGCGGGTCGAGCAGGTTATGCCGCGGATCGTCGATAACTTTCAGGTCTATCTGCGCGAGCTTCGGATCGAAGATCTTCAAGGTGCATCGGGAATGCACCTGCTGCGTGAGGAATTGCTGACCCGCGTCAACGCAGCGGTCAAGCCGGTTCGGGTCAGCGACGTGTTGTTCAAGGAAATGCTGGTCCAGTAACAGACCAGCGGGAACGCTCACATGGCAATGGAAGACGACGGCGGAACCGCCAGAGGCGCAGACGACGAAGAAGCCCTCATGAAGGAATGGGCTGCCATGGCCGGCGACGATGACGCTGGCGGTGGTGGCGGTGGTGGCGATGGCGGTGGCGCGGGTGGCGGCGAAGGCGGCGACATGGCCGCCGAATGGGAAGCCATGCTCGGCAGCGGGGATGCCGGGGGTGAGACCCAGGCCGCGGTCGCCAAGGATTCCACCCGGGTTCTGAACCAGGACGAAATCGATTCGCTGCTGGGCTTTGACGACGACGCCGGTGGCGCCGGTGACAAGTCTGGTATCCAGGCCATCCTTAATAGTGCCCTGGTGTCGTACGAACGCCTTCCCATGCTGGAAGTGGTGTTCGACCGCTTGGTCCGCATGATGTCAACCTCCATGCGCAATTTCACGTCCGACAACGTGGAAGTCTCGCTGGACAACATCCTCAGCCTTCGTTTCGGCGACTATCTGAACTCCATTCCGCTGCCCGCCATGCTGGCGGTGTTCAAGGCCGAGGAATGGGACAATTTCGGCCTGCTGACCGTGGATTCGTCGCTGATCTATTCCATCGTCGACGTGCTGCTGGGCGGTCGACGTGGCACGGCGGCCATGCGCATTGAAGGCCGTCCCTACACCACCATCGAACGCAATCTGGTCGAACGCATGGTCCACGTGGTGCTGTCCGACCTGTCGGCGGCCTTCGACCCGCTGTCACCGGTGACCTTCCGCTTTGACCGTCTGGAAACCAATCCCCGCTTCGCCACCATTTCCCGCCCCAGCAACGCCGCCATCGTGGCCAAGCTGCGCATCGACATGGAAGACCGCGGCGGACGCCTTGAGCTGCTGCTGCCCTACGCCACCCTGGAACCGGTCCGCGAGCTGCTGCTCCAGATGTTCATGGGTGAAAAGTTCGGCCGCGACTCCATTTGGGAAACCCACTTGGCCGAAGAGCTGTGGATGACCGAGGTCGAGCTTGAAGCCGTACTGGACGAGCAGGTCATGAACCTGCGCGAGGTGCTGGCCTGGAAACCGGGCTCCAAACTGACGCTGAATGCCACCGCCGATTCGCCCATCGACATGCGCTGCGGCGATGTCGCCCTGTTCCGAGGCCGCATGGGCCGCAAGGGCCAGCACATCGCCATTCAGGTGGACGACACCACCAAACGCGACAAGGGAGCCTGACCGCCGTGGACTGGAAGGTTCTCCTCGACATCGTCGTCTCGCTGCTGCTGATCGCCACCATCGGCTATGCGGTGATGCTCAATTCCCGGCTGTCGGCGCTGCGCAAGAACCGCGACGATCTGGCCAAGACCATCGTCAATTTCAACGAAGCCACGGTGCGGGCCGAATCCTCGATCCCCAAGCTGCGCAAGGCCGCCGAGGACGCCGGTCAGGGCTTGCAGGAACGGGTCGAAAAAGCCCAGTCCCTGCGCGACGACCTCGCCTTCATGATCGAGCGCGCCGACACCATGGCCAACCGCCTGGAGAACGCTGTCCGCTCGGCCCGGTCCGAGGTCAAGCCGCCGCCATCCGCCACGGGGCAGAGCGCGGGTCAGGGCATCGCGTCGGCCCCCACTGCGCCGATTTCTCGGGCTTCCGGGGCCAAGGCGGCACAGCAAGCGGCCATCGCCGCCGCCGCCGCCGCGAGCGAGAACCAGGATGACGATCGTTCCGAAGCCGAGCGCGAGTTGTTGCGCGCCCTGCAATCCATGAGGTGAGGGCTTCGCCATGGCACCCAAGAGCCGCAGTTCTCAGACCCAAAATGCCAAGCCCCCCATCGTCAGGGTGCTGCCGCTGCTGATTTTCGTCGGCGTCCTGATGCTGTCGGTGCGGGTAACAGATATCTTCAAGGGCATCGTCGGACCGGGATCGCTGTCGGTGGCCGAGCTTCAGGCCCAGCAGCCGCCCAAGCCCGCGCCACCAACGCCCCCCGCCCAGGCTCAACCCGCCGCCGCCAAGGGTCCCGCCGCCGACGCCCCGGCCAGTGCGGCGCCGCCCGCTACCCCTGCCAACGCCCCGGCCAGCGACCCCAGTGCCGCCATGACCCAGACCGAGCTGGATGTGCTGCAAAAGCTGCAAGAACGCCGCGGCACCCTCGACGGGCGCGAACGCGATATCGAGCGCCGCGAGGCCCTGCTGAAAGCCGCCGAAGATCAGATCGAGCGCAAGGTCGCCGAGATGAAGACCTTGCAGCACACCATCGAAGGATTGCTGCGGCAGTACAACGACCAGGAAGACAATAAAATGCGGTCGTTGGTTAAAATTTACGAGAACATGAAGCCCAAAGAGGCTGCAAAAATCTTCGAGCAGCTTGACATGAGCATTCTGCTTGAGGTTATGGAGCGCATGAAGGAACAACGTGTAGCTCCGATCATGGCCGAAATGGACCCGTCCAAAGCCAAGGCCGTTACTGCCGAGTTGGCACAAAGACGTCAGATGCCCATGCCAAAAGCCGGTTCGGGCGGGTGATTATCGGTATTTGCATAAAAAATGACTTGCGCATATGTGGCCGCCTATCTTAACTAGGAAAACTCGTAGGTTACCGGTTTTTCGGTTTCTGGCGGCTAGTGTCTCGAAGGAGCGGATGGATGGCTGTCGATAAAAATATGAACGTCCTCATCGTGGACGACTACAAGACGATGTTGCGTATCATCCGTAACCTGCTCAAGCAGCTCGGATTCAACAATGTCGACGAAGCCACCGACGGCGCCATGGCGTTGCAGATGCTTCGGGTGGGGAACTATGGCTTGGTCATCTCCGACTGGAACATGGAGCCCATGACCGGTCTTCAGTTGCTGCGCGAAGTCCGGGCCGACGCCAAGTTGAAGCCAGTTCCCTTCATCATGGTTACCGCCGAATCCAAGTCGGAAAACGTCATTGCGGCCAAGGAAGCCGGCGTTTCCAACTACATCGTCAAGCCGTTCAATGCCGAAACGCTGAAGACCAAGATGACCAGCGTTCTGGGTGAATTCTAAACGGCTTTTGGGGGGATTTACCATGACGGCGAAGGGCGTTGACCGCGACCTTGAGCTTCGCCTAGACGCCATTCGCCGTGAGCATGGCGACACCGTCCAAGTCGATAAAATCGGTGAGGTGGTGCGGGCTATGCTCGAAACCATGACTGGTGATATTAGCGCCGGGGATCTCCGCATCTATCGTGAGCTGGAATCCCTTGCGCAGTATATCCACGCCGCCAAGGAAGAAATCGCGGCGTTGCGCCCCGGCGAGATCAAGAATGAATTTATCGCCTCGGCGACGGACGAGTTGGACGCCATTGTCGGCGCCACCGAGGCCGCCACTAATGAAATCATGGATGCGGCGGAAAGCCTGGGCAGCCTTACGCCCATGCTCGACCAGGAGGTCGCTAACCGCCTGGACGAAATCACCACCCGCATCTTTGAAGCCTGTACCTTCCAAGACATCACTGGCCAGCGCATTACCAAGGTGGTCAAGGCATTGAAAGACATTGAAGACCGGGTGGAAAGCCTGGTCAAAATGTTCGGCGCCGAATTCGGAGATGACACCACCAAGGCGGGACCGAAGGAACTGACGGACCAGGACCTCCTCAATGGCCCACAGCTCCCCGGCAATGCGACCAATCAGGCCGATATCGACGCCCTATTCGCCAGCTTCGACTAAATCTCCATGGAGGTCATGGACCAAGTGCGTGGCAGTCGGCAGCGTCGAGAGCCGGGGAAACTGCCCAAGCGGGGTCCAACCCAAGACCCTGCGGGTCCGGGACGTCTGACAGCGCGGCGCATCCTCTGCCTTCTCTGCCTTGTGTTCGCCCTTCTCGGCTCCATTACCACCGCTTTTGCCCAGAACACCCCGCGCGCCGCCAATCATGACGGCTTTGGCCGGATGGTGTTCGACTGGGATGGCCCGGTGAAATTCTCCGCCGAGCAGATCAATGGCCAATTGGTGGTGCGCTTTGACAAGCCCATCGCCGGTGACCCCAACACCGTTTTAAAGCCGCTGGCGCACTATCTCAAGGGCGTCACCCTCAGTCCCGACCGCAAGATGGCAACCTTCCCCCTGGCGGTGCCGGTACAGGTCAAATCCTTCATGACCGGGTCGTCGGTTGTGGTGGATCTGGTGGAAACCAAGGCCCCGGCAAGCTCGGGCGCCGCCCCGCCCGCCCCCGCCACCGTCACACCATCCGAGCCCAAGGCCGACAAGACGGCAGCCCCCGCGCAGGTAACACCGCCCGCCGCTCCGGTGGGACCGCCCATTGACCTGATGGTCCGTGGCGGCGAACACACCGGCTTTAACCGGCTGGTGTTCGACTGGCCCAAGCCGGTGGGCTATGCCGTCGATGAAGCGGGCGGCCAAGCCACCATCACCTTCGAGCGCCCGGCCAATGTCAATGTTACCTCGCTGAAGGCATCGCTGCCGCCGGATGTGGGGTATCTGGAATCCCGGCCCGCCGGTAAGGGCACAGCTGTGGTGCTATCTCTGCCGCCGGGCATGCGGGTCCGCCACTTTACCAGCGGCACCAAGGTGGCGGTCGATCTGGTCCGTCCCGCCGGGGCGGCACCGCCCGCCCGCGCCAACGGTGCCGCCCCGCCGCCTTTGGCCCCGGCCTTGGGATCGGAAGAACAGCCCGCGGGGCTCAAGCCCCTGACGGCAGCGCCGCCCCTACCCAACGGCAAGCCCGAGCCCACGCCACCTCCCGTCAATGGCAAGGCCGAGCCCGCGACGGACATCAAACCCGTGGCCGAAGGCAAATCCGTCAGCCTGGGCTTTCCCTTTGACAAGCCCACCGGCGCCGCCATTTTCCGGCGGGCCGGATGGCTGTGGGTGGTATTCGACCTCAAGGCCGAGATGGACACCAAGCTGTTGAAGCGCACCGGTGGCGACGTGGTGCTGCATGTGGAGCAGGTCCTGGGCCTGAAGGGCACCGCAATCCGCATGATCACCCGCCAGGGCTTCAACCCCTCGGTGCGCAAAGAGGGCCAGCTTTGGGTGCTCGACATCGCCGAGCAGCCCATGGCCCCCAAGATCGCCATCGACGTCAAGACCCAGATGGATTTCCAAGATCGTGGCCGGGTGGTGTTCTCGGTGGCCGACGGTTCGCCGCCGGTGATGCTGCGCGACCCGGAGGTCGGCGACATCATGCAGGTGGTGACGGTCCCCGCCATCGGCGTCGGCGTCCGCGGCGACCGAGAATATCCGGGCGCCGAAGTCCTGGCCACCGCCCAGGGTGTCGTCGCCATCCCCCGCAGCGACATCGCCCGCCTGGAGGTCTCCAAGCCCACGGTCGAACTGACCATGCCAGGCGGCCTCTATCTGTCGCGCACCGACGCCGGGGCCGCCGAACCCGGTGCGGCGGGAGTGCCTGATCCGCAATTGGGCGCCGACACCATGGCGACCGGACCGCTGGAAATTTCCAAATGGCTGCGCGGCGGCAATGATAAATTCGTCGATGATCACCGCAAATTGCAAAGCCGCCTGATCTATGTCCGCCCCGACGACAAGAATGCCCAGCGCCTGGAAATCGCACGGCACTATCTGGCCAATGGCTTTGCCGCCGAGGCTTTGGGCGTGCTGCGGGTGATGGCCACCGTCGATCCCCAGGTGGTCGATACCCCCGCCTTCCGGGCAGTCCGTGGCGCCGCCAGCTTCTTGATGAATCACGATGAAGACGCCATCACCGACCTTTCGATCCCGGCGCTGAAGCCGGACCAGCGCGCCCAATTGTTCCTGGCCGCCGCCATGGCCCGCTCGCGCCCAGATCCCAACCGCCAGGCCCTGGTACTGCGTCTGGCACCCGAGGATATCAAGGGCTGGCCCCGGACATTGCGTATGACCGTCGGTGAAGTGGCGGCAAAGACCGTCGCCAAGGCAGGCGACGGCAAGGGAGCCGCCAAGATCGTCGATGCCATGATGGGGCCGGGCCTGTCGCGGCGCGACGTCGGCAAACTGGCCTATCTTTCCGGTCTGGCGGCGCAAGCGGCCAAGCAATACGAACAGGCCATCACCCGGTTCCGCGATGCCGAGGCCAGCGAAAGCCGTCCCGACCGTGCCTATGCCGCCCGCGACCGCGTCGAGCTGATGCTGCGCCTGGGTAAGATGACACCGTCCGAGGCCATCTCCGATCTGGAAAAGCTGCGCTTCGCCTGGCGCGGCGAGGACTTTGAATATCAGCTGATGAAGCGCCTCGGCCAGTTGCTGATCGCGGCCGGCCGCTATGGCGAAGGTCTGCGCGCCATGCACGCGCTGCAAACCAACTTCGCCGACAACCCCGATATCGGCAAGGTCAACGAGGAGATGAGCGAGGCCTTCAACCGCCTGTTCCTCACCGGTGACGCCGACAAGATGCCCGCCGTCAACGCCATCGGCCTTTATGACGAATTCCAGGAGTTAACGCCCTCGGGCACCAAGGGCGACGAGATGATCCGCCGTCTGGCCGACCGGCTGGCCTCGGTGGATCTGCTGGACCGCGCCTCGGACCTGCTGCGCCATCAGGTCGAGTTCCGCCTGTCCGGCCTGGAAAAGGCCCGCGTCGGCACCCGCCTGGCCTTCCTAAACCTGTCCGACCGCAAGCCCGGATTGGCGCTCGACGCCCTCGATGCCAGCGAGACCCCCGATATTCCCACCGATCTGGCAGCGCAACGGCGCTATATGCGGGTACAGGCGCTGGACGATCTCGGCCGCAACGCCGAGGCGCTGGCACTGATCATCAACGACCAGAGCGACGAGGCCCGGCGCCTGCGCGGTGAGATCAATTGGCGGCTGAAGCGCTGGGGTGAAGCGGCGGCGGCCCTGGAGACCACCATTGAAAAGCCCATCGGCAACCGCCCCCTTGATGCGGTGATGGCGCGGCGGCTGTTGGACACTGCCACCGCCATGACCCTGGGCAAGGACGAGCGCGGCCTCGCCCGCTTGCGTCGCGCCTGGGCGCCGCTGATGGCCAAAAGCGAATTCAAGGAAGCCTTCGAACTGCTGACCAGCGAACCCGAACGGGGCATCATCGATTACCGTCGGGTCAATGAGAAGATCAAGCAGGTGCAGGACTTCCAGACCTTCATGGGTGACTGGCGCAAGCGGGTCAAGGACCAGGGTCTGTCATCCATCAAATGAGGAGAGCATGATGGCATCCGCGAGCAAGGCCGCCCTGGTGCTGGCCGCAACCGCATTCCTCGCCGCTTGCGGCGCCAGCCTGCCCGCACCCGACAGCATCGAGCTGACTCCGGTTCCGGGCGTCGCCCTCCCCTACAAGGCGCGGGTGATGATCTATATGAGCGAAAGCGACCAGACCCGGAAGATGTCGATCCAAAGCTCGCGCTACCGCTCGACCGAGACCAACATCAAAGAAGGTCAGTTGCTGATCAACGCGACCCGGACCCTCCTCGGCAAAGGCTTCCAGCAAGTGGAAGTCAACGCACCGTCCATCCGCCCCCAGATCGTGGTCAAGCCCGGCGGTAAGGCCAGTTGGAGCGTGCTCGACACCAAGGCCAAGGTCGGCTGCTCGCTCGACGCCTACACCGCCGACGGCATTCCCATCGGCAACTTCGTCAACCGCTATACCATGCCGGGCGAGACCGATTACCGCGACAGCCTCGAAGCCGCCTATGGCCAATGCCTGATCAAGCCCATGGAGGATTTGCTGACGTCTCCCGCCCTGGCCCGTCTGGCCGGAGCCGGGTTCCGCGACCCTCCCCCCGTGGCGGTGGAGGCTTGGCTGCGCAGTCTCGGCCCCATGCCCGAACGGCGGTAGAAGCCGAACGGAAAAGGATGGATTTCGCCGAATTGTGGGGTAACGGACAATAGTCTTCCCCCGCAAGCGGGCGAGGGAAGCAGCCCCCAGAATTCGGCAATGATTCAAAAGAAAGACGCCCGATTTGGACGCCTTTCTCGCTTTTTACTGGATCTGAAGGTAACTGGGTGCGGGCTTAGGTGATCCCGGCTCCCCCAGCCCGTGCAGAAGCCAATAGCCCGAGGCATAGGTGATGCGCTTGGACAGCCGTGACAGGGCGGTCTTGACCAGCACCGTCAGGGTTTGGTTGTCGCCGATGGAGAACTTGCCCATCACCCCCAACCCGTAATGGACGCCACCGAAGGAATTGAGGGTCAGGCCATCAACTGTGGCGGCCATGTCTCCGGCAGCACCGGCCAGGGTGGTCAGATCGCTCAGGCTTTCCTGGGTGACACCGCAGCCCTTCTCCGGGATATAAGCATAATTGGCCATATCAACATCATAGGCGGTAGGGCGGTTTTCGGGCTTGCCGCCGGGAAAGAAGCTGGTCTTGTCGAGAGCGTCTGCCGTCGGTTTGTCCTTACCGCCAGCATCGCCCCGGTGGCCAGACAAATGTTTCGTACCGTATGAAGCATGGCTCCCTCCCGTTGGCAGGCAAGGCACGACTAACGTGCGTTTATTATCGTTGATGCGATCTCAACGATAGAGACTACACCAGACGCCACATAATTAACAATCAATGGGAGCTTTATTGAGCTTATAAATTTCTTATAAGAGAGCAACACATCGCTACTATCGTTATCGCAGCAATGGATCCTAAAGCAAAATCGCGGAAAGGCTGCCCTTTCCGCGATTTTTCATAACACTGCAAAAGTGTAAGAGACGCTTACCCCGCCAGGGCGGCCTCGATCTTTTCGATGGCAGCGGGTGCGGCGGAGGCGTCGGGACCACCGGCCTGGGCCATGTCGGCGCGGCCGCCGCCGCCCTTGCCACCCAAGGCTTCGGAGCCGACCCGCACCAGATCGACGGCGCTGAACCGCCCGGTCAGATCGTCGGTCACCGCCACCACCAGCGATGCCTTGCCGTCGGCGGTGGCGGCAAGCGCGATGACGCCCGACCCGATCTGCTTCTTGATCTCGTCGGCCATGCCCTTCAGATCCTTGGCGGGCACGTTGTCCAGCACCCGTCCGGCGAAGGTGATCCCGGCAATGGTCTTGGTGGTGGCGCCCTGACCGCCGCCGGTGGCCAGTTGCTTCCTGGTCTCAGCCAGTTCGCGTTCGAGCTTGCGGCGGTCGTCGAGCAACCCGGCGATGCGGGCGGGCAGATCGGCGGGTGCCGCCTTCAGCACCTCGGCGGCGCGGGCCAGCAGGTCTTCTTGTCCCTGCGCCCAGGTAAGGAAGGCCGGGCCGGTCACCGCCTCGACGCGCCGCACCCCTGCGGCAACGGCACTTTCGCCCACGATCTTGAAGCCGCCGATATCGCCGGTGCGCCGGGCATGGGTGCCGCCGCACAGCTCGACCGAGAAGTGAACACCCTTGTCCTCGCCGCCCATGGAGACGACGCGGACCTCGTCACCGTACTTCTCACCGAACAGGGCCATAGCCCCGGCCTCGATGGCTTCGTCGGGAGTCATGATCTTGGTGGCGATCTCGGCATTGACGCGGATCTGGGTATTAACCTCGGACTCGATCCGGCGCGCTTCGTCGGCAGACAGCGCCTTGTTGTGGGCAAAGTCGAAGCGCAGCCGATCTGGACCGACCTGGCTGCCCTTCTGGGTGACATGATCGCCCAAGGCCCGGCGCAGCGCCGCATGCAGCAGATGGGTGGCCGAGTGATGGCCGCGGGTGGCGTCACGCCGCGCCACGTCGATGGCGAAATGGGCATCCTCGCCCACCGCCACCGGCCCGCCTTCGACGGTTCCGGTATGGATGATGAGATCGCCCAGCTTCTTCTGGGTATCGGTGACGGCAATGCGGACCTTGCCGCCACCCAGGGTGATGGTGCCGCAATCGCCCATCTGGCCACCGGATTCACCATAGAACGGCGTCTGGTTGGCGATCACGGTCACCTGATGGCCGGGGTGGGCGGCTTCCACCGCCTTGCCGTTCTCCACCAGGGCCAGAATCTTGCCCTCGGCCTGCTCGGCGTCATACCCGAGGAATTCCGAAGCCCCCACCTTCTCGCGCAGTTCGAACCACAGGGATTCGGTGGCGGCCTCGCCCGAGCCCGACCACGCCTTGCGGGCCTCGGCGCGCTGGCGCTCCATGGCGGTGGCAAAGCCGTCGGTATCGACGCCAATACCCTTGGCCTTGAGGGCGTCCTGGGTCAGATCCAGCGGGAAGCCATAGGTATCGTAGAGCTTGAACGCCACTTCACCCGCCAAGGGCTGGCCGGTGCCGAGACGTCCGGTTTCCTCCTCCAGCAGCTTCAAGCCCTTGTCCAACGTGGTCTTGAAGCGGCTTTCCTCCAGGCGCAGGGTCTCGGTGATCAGGGCATTGGCGCGCACCAGTTCGGGGTAGGCCTCTCCCATCTGACGCACCAAGGCGGGAACCAGCTTCCACAGCAACGGCTCGGTGCAGCCCATCAGGTGGGCGTGGCGCATGGCGCGACGCATGATGCGGCGCAGCACATAGCCCCGGCCCTCATTGGACGGCAGCACCCCGTCGGCGATCAGGAAGGCGGTGGAGCGCAGATGGTCGGCCACCACGCGGTGGGAAATACGATGGGGACCGTCGGCATCAGCACCCGAAGCCTCGGCCGAAGCCATGATCAGCGAGCGCAGCAGATCGACGTCGTAATTATCGTGCTTGCCCTGAAGCAGAGCGGCCAGGCGCTCCAGCCCCATGCCGGTGTCGATGCTGGGCTTGGGCAGGGCGATGCGGGTGGTCTTGTCCACCTGCTCGAACTGCATGAACACCAGATTCCAGATCTCGATAAAGCGGTCGCCATCCTGATCGGGGCTGCCGGGCGGGCCTCCGGGGATCTTGTCGCCGTGGTCGTAGAAGATTTCCGAACACGGACCGCAGGGGCCCGTATCGCCCATGGCCCAGAAATTGTCGGCGGTGGGAATGCGGATGATGCGGGAGTCGGGCAGACCGGCGATCTTCTTCCAGGCGTCGGCGGCCTGATCATCGTCGTGATAGACGGTGACCAGCAGCCGGTCCTTGGCAATGCCGAATTCCTTGGTGATCAGGGTCCAGGCCAGTTCGATGGCCAGATCCTTGAAGTAATCGCCGAACGAGAAATTGCCCAGCATCTCGAAGAAGGTGTGGTGGCGGGCGGTGTAACCCACATTGTCGAGATCGTTGTGTTTGCCCCCGGCACGGACGCATTTCTGCGAGGTGGTGGCACGGACGTAATCGCGCTTCTCGATACCGGTGAAGACGTTCTTGAACTGCACCATGCCGGCATTGGTGAACATCAACGTCGGATCGTTGCGCGGCACCAGCGGGCTCGACGCCACCGTGGTGTGGCCATTCTTCGCAAAGAAGTCGAGGAACGTGCGGCGGATGTCGTTGGCTGTCTGCATGGTCTTTATCACTTTCTGGGGAGCTGGCGCCCGGACGAAGCGGCATTTTTACCCCGTGCGGACGCGGTGTGTCCAGTTGTGGAGAAGGGGGTGGTGAGAGACAAAGATCATGCTATCTTTAGGCGCATGCCTATGAAGACGTTTGCCCTGTCCGCGTTCTTGCTGACCGCCCCGCCCGTCTGGGCGGCGGGACCATCGCCGCCTGCCCCCACACCTGCGCCCGCACCCGCATCCACACCGTTGCGTTGCCTCGACGATAATGAGGGCGGCGCCTGCGTCTGGGGCAAGGTGGAAGGCTTTGACGGCGGCGCCGTCCAGGTCCGTGGTCTGCATCTGGCCCTGGCGGGCGTCAGCGTTCCGGCCCGGCGCGATCTCTGCGCCAGCCGCGCCAGCAAGGAAGAGTTCGATTGCGCCCGTCCCGCCCGACGTCGCATGGCAGAATTGCTGACCAAAGGCGTCGCCTGCGAGATCGTGGACGTAGCCTCGGGTCAGCTTTGGGGGCGCTGCCGGGTTGCAGAGGGGGATCTGGGGCGTCTACTGGTCCAGGCGGGCGCTGCGCGGGCTGCCAAGGACGGCCCTTACGAGGAGGCGCAGAAACAGGCCGTTCTGGCTAAGAAAGGCCTGTGGGCCGCCGACATGGTCCTGCCGCGTGACTGGGAAGCCACACGACGCAGGACCGAGGACAAGGCAGAGGAGTAGGCCTCCCCCTATTCCTCTTCTTCGAGCGACGAGGCGGGGAAAACGGTGATGCCGCTGCCATCCTCATCTTCGACCAGGACAATATCGCCAACAATACGGTCGTCTTCTTCCACCATGTGGTTGAAGTAGTGCCAGAGGAAGGAGACGGCGATAGTCTGATCAACCTCGTCATCCTCCTCCATCTCATCCTCGCTCATCCCGGAGATATCGCGCAGGATTTCAAGGGAATCCTCGAACATCTCGGACGGGTCGGGATTGTCTTCCATGACGTTCTTAATCACGTATTCGTGATCTTTCTCGTCTTGTTCGTACTTCCACTGGGCATTGCCCGACTTGTAGTAGACGGCGATCATCGGGCTGCTCCTTGCGGCAGGGACGGCTTTGTTCGGACCATCGACCATTTGTGAAAAAAAGGCAAGGGAGCGATTGTCGGCTTGGCGTCCCGGTCACGGTCGGTTAAGACCTGAACGGCAGCGCGGCCTTTGGGAGAGTGAGCATGTCCGATAAGCAGTCTTGGGTGTTGACCATCACCTGCCCCGATACAGTAGGGATCGTGGCGGCGGTATCGGGCTTTCTCAGTCAGCATGATTGCTTCATCACCGAGGCGGCGCAGTTCGGCGACCCGCTGTCGTCGCGCTTTTTCATGCGCATCGTCTTCCACGCCGGGGTCATGACGCCGCCAATCCCCGAACTGGAAAAGCTGTTCGGCGCCATCGCCGGACGCTTCCAGATGATCTGGAAGCTGCACGACCTCAGCCGCAAGGCCCGCGTGGTGATCCTGGTTTCCAAGTTCGGCCACTGCCTCAATGACCTGCTGCACCGCTACCACACCGGTTCGCTGCCGGTGGAAATCCCGGCAGTGATCTCCAATCACCAGGAGATGCGCTCCATTGTCGAATGGCACGGCATTCCCTATCACTATCTGGCGGTGGATAAGCACGACAAGGCCGCCCAGGAGGCCCGCCTGCTGGAGATCATCGGCCGCGCCGACGCCGAGCTGGTGGTGCTGGCCCGCTATATGCAAATTCTGTCGAGCGATCTGTGCTCACAGCTGCAGGGCAAGGCCATCAACATCCACCATTCGTTTCTGCCCAGTTTCAAGGGTGCCAAACCCTACCACCAGGCCCATTCCCGTGGCGTCAAGATCATCGGCGCCACCGCCCATTACGTCACCCCCGATCTCGATGAAGGCCCCATCATCGAACAAGGGGTCGAGCGCGTCGACCACACCCACACCCCTGACGACCTGGTGGCCATCGGCCGCGATATCGAGAACGTGGTGCTGGCCCGCGCCGTGCGCTGGCATACCGAACATCGGGTGTTGCTCAACGGCTCGAAGACGGTGGTGTTCCGCTAGGCGTTCCTTTTTACGGACCGAAGCTGACCGTGGCGAAAGCGCGGGCGACCCGCTCGTCCGGCCAGCGCGATGGCGGCTGCGGCGCCGTTCCGGGGGCAGTGATGGCGGTACCCGCGCCGGGGGAATCCAGATCGACGCTGCCCGCCGCATTGCTGACCACGATCCGCCCTTCCAGCAGCAGCACATTCATGGGATCGCCCAGCGGCCCACCCCAAAAGCGGGTTCCGCGCACCCCCACCGAGGCCACCTGGGTTTTGACGGTCAGCGGATGATCGGGCAGCTTGCCCACCGCCCCCGATTGCAGCAAAAAGCTGCCGGATACAAGGGAGAGAGCCGCCTTGCCTTGCGCCGCGGCAGGAGCCCAGACGAATTCATCCACCACCATCTCGGCGCCATCGCTCAACGTCAATTGCATGCCGTCACTGAAATGAAGCTCCAACCGCGATCCAGCCCCGGTCCGCAGGCGGTCGCCGGCGCGAATCTCGGCATCGGCGCCCAGGGGGCGGCTGACCGTGCCATCCTGGGCTTCGGCGGTTCCTTGGATGCGGGCGACACGCCCTACCCCTTCGGCCCAGGCGCCACATGCCCCCAGCAGCATTCCCATCAGGGCGATCACGCGAATCATATGAGTGTTCATGGAGCTTGCCTCTCGTCATCGCCCGCAGGCATGGTCATTATCACCCCAGCCCCACCATCGGGGTCAAGGATAGGAGTATAGAAGCATGCGTCCCTGGGTCGTGCTGGCGGGCCTCAACGGGCTGATGGCCATCGGGTTTGCCGCCTGGGGCGCCCATGGCGCCGATGCCGCCTTCGCACCGCTGGTCGAACGCGGCAGCCTGTTCCAGCTCCTCCACGCCGTGCTGTTGCTCGGTATCGACCGGCTGGCGCAAGATGGCCGCCGCCTGGCCCATGTCGCTGGGGGCCTGTTCCTGGCAGGCATGGTCTTATTCGCGGGCTCACTGTATCTGAAAGCCCTGTCACTGCCGCCCCCCCTTCCCATGACGACTCCGGCGGGTGGCGTCGCCCTTATTCTGGGATGGGTGGTGTTGACTCTGGTCGGCCTTGGCCGAAACTCCGACGGCTGTGGCGTCCGACGCGGGTGATTTGACTTGGCCGAGGGAATTGGGGATGATGCGTATGCGGTCGCCCAGCCTTTCAGGATTTCAAGGCTGGCACGGCGTGGCGGGAAGGGTTTGGAAAAAGACATGACAAAAACAGTCTTGATCGTTGAAGACAACGATTTGAACATGAAGCTGTTCAACGATCTTCTACAAGCCAACGGCTATATTACCTTACAAACCAAGGATGGCCGCGAGGTCATGGGTATCGCCCGCCAGCATCACCCCGATCTGATCCTGATGGATATTCAGTTGCCCGAGATTTCCGGACTGGAAATCACCAAGATGCTGAAAGACGATTCCGATCTGAAGCATATCCCGGTCATCGCCATCACCGCCTTCGCCATGAAAGGCGACGAGGAAAAGATCCGCCAGGGCGGGTGCGAGGGATATATCGCCAAGCCGATCTCGGTCGCCACCTTCCTGCAGACCGTCGCCCGCTTCCTTAGCTGACCCTTGCCGCCGTCAGACTGGGGGCCATCATCGCGCGAGGTGAAGCGGAACAGGCTTCCTCCGCGGGCATGGATTTGTTTCAACCAGATCCAGCCGCCGGGATGTCCGACGATTTTCCTGCTGACCGCGAATGCAAATCCCGATCCCCTCATGGGCATCGCAGATATCAACGTGCGGGAAGACACCAAAATCGGCTCCCATATCATTATCCCCCCCTTCCAGGCGCAATAGAATAGGCAGCCTTCCACCCCTCGTGACACTTCGTCATTTTCCGGCTAGATTTGACAAAACTTAAGCGTTCCAGGAAATGCTTTGTCCATGTCCAGCCCCGCTGAAATTACGGACTTTCTAGCCATTCTTGATGAAAGCCCCATCGGTGTCTCCATATCCCGGAGGCGCGACGGCGTCGTCGTCTTCGCCAACCGCCGCTTCAGCGAAATCACCGGCATTGCACGAGAACGCTGTATTGGCAATGCGGCACGGCACCATTTCGCCAACGACCGGCAGCGTCACGAGGTGGTGCGCCAGCTTAAAGAGCAAGGCGAGATCCATGACGTCGATGTCGAATTCCGCCGTGCCGACGGAACGCCGTTCTGGTCGGTCCTGACCATCCGCCCAGCAATCTTGAACGGCGAGGATGTGAATCTGGCCTGGATCTATGATGTCAGCAAGCGCAAGCAGGCCGAGCGCAACCTTCAAGACAACAGGGCGCTGATACGCGCCATGCTCGATTCATCAGTCGATGGCATCCTACTGCTGGACCGCGACGGCGAGGTGCTGGCGCTGAACGCCGCCGCCGCCGCGATCTTGGGTGGTGACCATGACACACTGGTGGGAGAGCCGGTCTGGGATCTCCTTCCCACCCCGGTCGCCGAACGGCTGCGCCAGGGAGCACGGCGAGTGCTGGAGCACGGCGAGACCGTGGAAAGCCACGACGCCATCTTAGACCGACTGTTCGACCTTCACATGCACCCGGTCACCAATGCCCTGGGGCAGATCGAACGAATCGCCCTGTTCAGCCGCGACGTGACCCAAAGCCACCGCCGCCGACTACAGTTGCGCAAGTTGGAAACCGCCCTGGAACAAGCCCCGGTCGCGGTGATGATTACCGACACCAGCGGCGCCATCGAATACGTCAACCGTGCCTTCGTCCTGCTCTCGGGCTATTCCGAGGACGAGGCACGAGACCGCAACCCCCGCATGCTGAAATCCGGCGAGACCCCGCCTTCGGTCTACCGGGATATGTGGCGATCTCTCAGCACCGGCGGCACGTGGCAGGGCGAATTGTGCAATCGGGCCAAGGATGGCTCGCTGTTTTGGGAATACGCCACTCTTTCGGCCATCCGCAACGATTCCGGCGAGATCACCCACTACATGGCGGTGAAGGAAAACACCACCCAGCGCAAGGAGACCGAACAGCAACTGGTGCATCAGGCCACCCACGACACCCTGACCGGATTGCCCAACCGCCTGCTGCTGGAGGATCGGGTTCACCACGCCATCGAACTGGCCCGGCGCGAGAATCGCCGTGTCGGATTGATGTTTCTCGACCTTGACCGCTTCAAGATCGTCAATGACAGCCTCGGACACGTGGCGGGCGACGCCTTGCTGAAGGAGGTGGCCGAGCGGCTGCGCCAGACTTTGCGGCGCAGCGACACGGTGGCCCGGCTGGGCGGCGACGAATTCGTGGTGGTGCTGACCCATTTCCAAAGCACCTCGGAATTGGCCGAAGTAGCGGAAAAGATCGCCGCCGCCCTGGATAAGCCGGTAAGGCTGTCCGGTCACGTCGTCCATGTGGGAGCCAGTATCGGCATCGCGCTTTATCCCGAGGATGGCAGCGACTTCCACGCCTTGATGAAGGATGCCGATACCGCCATGTACCGGGCCAAGCAGAAGGGCCGCAATACCTTCTGTTTCTATGATTCCCATATGAATGACGCGGCGCTGGACCGGCTGAAGCTGGAAGAGGCTCTGCGTCGCGCCCTGGTCCAGAGTGAGTTCCAGCTCTACTATCAACCGCAGATTGATCTACAAACCGGACTGATGACCGGGGTCGAGGCGCTGATCCGCTGGAACAGCCCCGAGCGGGGCCTTGTGTCTCCGGCGGTGTTCATCCCGGTGGCCGAGGAAAGCAACCTGATCGCCATGATCGGCTTGTGGGTGCTTGAAGAAGCCTGCCGCCAGATGGTTCGATGGCGCGAGGCCGGCCTGCCCGCCATCAAGGTGGCGGTCAACGTCTCGGGCCGCCAGTTCCTCAACCTGTCCCTGGTCGACGGCATTGCCCAATTACTGGAGCAATATCAGCTGGAGCCGTCACAGCTTGAGATCGAGCTGACCGAAAGCACGGTGATGGCCGAGCCGGAACGGGCCATCGAACAGCTGACCCGCCTGCGCCAACTCGGCATCCAGGTCTCGGTCGACGATTTCGGCACCGGCTATTCCAGCCTCAGCTATCTCAAACGCCTGCCGCTCAGCACCATCAAGGTAGATCGATCCTTCATCCGCGACGTCAACAATCAAAGCGACAATGCTGCCATCGTCTCGGCCATCCTGGGACTGGCCGATGCCCTCGACATGTCCATTGTCGCCGAAGGTGTCGAAACCGAAGGTGAGGAGGACCATCTCCGCGACGCCGGATGCATCAAGGTTCAGGGCTTTCGCTATGCCCAACCCATGCCCGCCGAGCAATTGATCGCCTGGATGGGGGCCACCCCGGGGGAAGGTTCTCGGCGATAACTTGACCACCAGCCCGACTCTTCCGCTTTAACGCATATGCCAAATAGCCTATGCTACGGGATCATCTATGATTTCATACTAAATGAATAACGGGGGGCCTAGATGTTCGCTCATATAACAATAGGAACACGCCTGTCCTTTGGTTTTGCCGCCATGGTAATCATTACGATTATTCTAGGTATTGTCGCCGATATTACCGGCGATGAAGTCGCCGGAATGACGGCAAAGCTCTACCGTCACCCATTCGCCGTCACCAACGCCCTGTCCGACGCCAATGCGAATATCATCGCCATGCACCGCTCCATGAAAGACGTGGCGTTGGCCAAGTCGCCGGAAGAACTGGAACGCGCGGTAGCCGACGTTGATGCGCGCGAAAAGCGGGTCTACGACAAGTTCAATCTGGTGCGCGAACGCTTCCTGGGCGACAAGTCCGACGTGGAAGCCGCCGCCAAGGCCTTTGCCGAGTGGAAGCCCATCCGCGACGAGGTGATCAAGCTGTTCAAGGAAGGCCGCCGCGACGAGGCCTCGGCCATCACCAAAACCACCGGCGCCACGAAGGTCGCCGAGACCGCCAAGTATCTGGACAAGGTCATCGCATTCTCGTTCGACAAAGCCGAGACCTTCATGAACAACGCCCAAGCCGCTAATGACCGTGCCGACGTCATCTCGCGCGGGACCGTCGGCGCCAGCGTAATTTTCGGCATCCTGATCGGCGTTCTGATCACCCGCAGCATCACCCGCCCCATTACCGCCATGACCGGAGTGATGAGGCAGTTGGCCCAGAACCATCTTGATGTCGAGGTTCCCCATACCGATCGCGGCGACGAAATCGGCGCCATGGCCAAGTCGGTGGGCCACTTCAAGGA
>CACVCF010000080.1 GCA_902729415.1 Terasakiella magnetica
TGGGTCGCGATATGTGACGCGGCCTTGAGAAGATAGGTATTTGTTAGTACATTTCGGGGGAGGGTCCCTGATTTAGGGGACCCATCTTGGGGCGGTAACTTAACAGTTTCCGCCCCCTTTTTTTTGCCATCCCCAGCGCAGCCCCCAGCGCAACATCGCCCGCCAAGTGTGCAGGCGGCGTTCGAACAATTCGGCAAAGACGAAACAAACCAGCAGCGTCAAAGCCAGCAACACGGCATCGTCAAACCAGCCATGCCCCGATTTTAGCGGTACCACCGCAAGAAATTGCAGGACCGGGTAATGGATCAGGTAAAGGGAAAAACTTCCGCCAGCC
>CACVCF010000081.1 GCA_902729415.1 Terasakiella magnetica
TGCAGATGATTCCGCACTCGTTCATGTCACGACGCAACACCATCGTCGTCCCGGGTGGCAAAATGGGCTACGCCATGGAGCTGATCTTGACACCGATCTTGCGCGAAATGATGAACGCGCGCGGCTAATCTCTTAAAGCCTCACTGAAAAAGCCGCCGGAATGAATTCCGGCGGCTTTTTTGCGCTTCATTTGGAGGAATGAAGGTTGGGGAACTTAAGAATTGTTAGGCCGCGTCATCCGGCAGGTCCCAAAATGGTCGAGCGCTCTCAAATTGCGCTTGGGCACGGCTGAGGCCCAAATCGCACAGTTCACGGGCGCTCAAGTGGGCAAGG
>CACVCF010000082.1 GCA_902729415.1 Terasakiella magnetica
AATTTGAAACCGCGCCCCGCCCCGTTCCAACGCAAGCGTGAGCGCCGCTTCGACGCCCGCCGCGTCGCCGATCACTTGCAGACCGTGGGGGAGCGGGTCATTCGCCATCGCGCGCCATCTCCCATTTTCCGCATGCAGGATCGTTGGCCTTTATATCGGTGGCTTTGCCATGCGTCCATTTTGTGAGGGCGCATTTGAAATAGGTTCGCCCGCCGTAGCGCCCGCTGCCCACGATCTGTTCACACGTCTTGCAGAACTCGCCCTGCGGCCCTTCGCCGGGATAGCCTGCGTGGCCGCGCCGGGCCTTGTAGCGTTTGGCGCGGTCGATGGCG
>CACVCF010000083.1 GCA_902729415.1 Terasakiella magnetica
ATCGTCGCCGTTGATGTGAAAGACCGCCATTTTTTTCACGCTGGGGTCGTCGGCCATTTCAAAGGCGGTGCCCATGTAGTGACCATCGCCTAAATTGGAAACGTACGGCAGAATACCCGACACGATGTAGCCACCGTCGACGCGTTGGCCCTTGAGTTTAAACTTTTCAATGCCATCCATGGCTTTCACCGGGTTGGACATGCCGGACGTGCCCATGATTTCACCGCGGACGGTTTTGCCCAACAGCTCATCGCGCAAGGCGGTGTTGTCTGATTGCAGCAAATACCAAGCAAAGGCATTTTGCAGCCACATCAAAAAGCTGGTGTTGCCG
>CACVCF010000084.1 GCA_902729415.1 Terasakiella magnetica
GCCGCCTACCAGCACGCCATCACCGAACAGGGTTTCGTCCCCGACGACGCCCAGCGTGAGGCGGTGCAAGCCCTGCAAGACTGCCATCAGGCCCTGCATCACGGGCATGGGCCTATCACCGGGGTGTACCTGTGGGGCCCGGTCGGTCGGGGTAAGACCTGGCTGATGGACCAGTTCTACCAAAGCCTGCGAGTTCCAGCGCGGCGCCAGCATTTTCATCACTTCATGGGCTGGGTGCACCAGCGCTCGTTCCAACTGACGGGCACCCACGACCCCTTGCAGGCCCTGGCCCGTGAACTGAGCCGGGAAGTGCGGGTGCTGTGTTTTGAT
>CACVCF010000085.1 GCA_902729415.1 Terasakiella magnetica
ATGCTTCAAATAACGATACCGAGGCTGAGGCTGCCGCAGAGTCTTCAGCCCCATCAGTTGAGATAGTGGCAGAGAAAACAGTAGATGAACCATTAGAGGTGGGAAGAAAATTGGATGAACCGGCAGAATCATCTTTGGACAGTTCTGTCTCTGTAGCTTTGCCAGCTCCTGTTAACGGTAGTGAGCCTGCCAACTCGGAAGTATCTTCTGAACAAGTAGCCCATGCCACTGATGTGCAGCAACCAGTGAAGGAAGCTCCTGCCGAGGATGATGATGCAAAGAAAACTGATGCAGCCAAAACAAACGAGTGAAGTAGCAACATGCTGG
>CACVCF010000086.1 GCA_902729415.1 Terasakiella magnetica
AAGCAATCAACTGCCTTCGCCAAGTAGCAAAAGTTTAACAGCAGGGCAGTTCTATGTAAACAAAAAGGGTCCATGGCATCCTCCAGAGGAGGGACATTCACCATCTCTAGTTCACTCCAAACTCTTAAAACGGTACATAAAAATGATTTCCAACAATGCCCTCGGCTTCAAGCGCCGTACGCTGAGCTCCTCGCTTAGGACACCAGAGTGCTTGCAGTGGTTGACTCGTACTTCCACGTGGGTGGAAGCTTCTTTGTGCGCTTGTAGTAGCGGGCAAGGCGGTGGATCCTGCTCTCGACAAGAATGAGCCTGAATTTAGAGTCTTT
>CACVCF010000087.1 GCA_902729415.1 Terasakiella magnetica
AGCCTATGGAAGCGATTTGGTCGCTGGGTCCAAGTCCGGGTTTGGCGACGGTTTGCATGGCCTCAAACAGTTCGCGCTTTGCATCTTCCGGCCCGGTTTCACGACGCGACGCATCCAGGCGGCCGCGATATTGCAGTCCCAAATCGGCATTAAAGCCAAAAAAATCAGGGGTGCACACGGCCCCATAGGCGCGCGCGACCTCTTGGCTTTCATCAAACAGATAGGGAAAAGAAAAAGCGTTGTCAGAGGCCATGCGGACCATGTTGTCAAAGGAGTCGTCCGGGTACTGTGCCGGATCGTTGGCATTGATGGCGGCAACGCCAA
>CACVCF010000088.1 GCA_902729415.1 Terasakiella magnetica
AAAACAACACCACCTGGGACCTGGTGGCCGACCTTGAGCGGATCCGCGAACACCTGGGCATCGAGAAATGGGTGTTGTTCGGCGGTTCCTGGGGTTCGACCCTGGCCCTGGCCTACGCGCAAACCCACCCGGAGCGCGTGCATGGCTTGATCGTCCGGGGCATTTTCCTGGCTCGCCCCCAGGACATCCACTGGTTCTACCAGGCCGGTGCCAGCCGCCTGTTCCCGGATTACTGGCAGGACTACCTGGCGCCCATTCCGGCGGAGGAGCGTCACGACCTGCTCAGCGCCTACCACAAGCGCCTGACCGGCAACGACCAGATC
>CACVCF010000089.1 GCA_902729415.1 Terasakiella magnetica
CAAAATGCGCTGCTTTTGATAGTCGCGCAAAATGGTGAACCAAGCCACGGGAGCGCCAATCAAGCCGAGAACCCCTGCCAATACAAACTTCCACATCCGCACACCGGCGGCAAAAAACATGGCGATGCTGGCCAAAACCAACATCAAGGTGGTGCCCAAATCAGGCTGACGCACAATTAAAATGGCCGGGATCGCCACCATCAACAACGGCGGAATCAAAAACATCGGACGCCCAACGTCTTCAATGCTGCCGCCGTGAAAATAGCGCGCCAAGCCCAACACCAAAGCCACTTTCATGAGTTCGGACGGTTGAACGTTAAAA
>CACVCF010000090.1 GCA_902729415.1 Terasakiella magnetica
AGCATTGAGCGAGCCAGCCCAGCCCACGGATGTGGGCGCCCGGCGATTGAGGGATAGATGATGAAAACTTTCGAAACCGTTCGTGTCGATCTGGGCGACCGCGGCTATGACATTCATATCGGCTCCGGTCTGCTGGACCGCGCGGGTGAGTTAATGCAGCCGATGATGAAGGGTGCGCGCGCTCTGATCGTCACCGATGCTCAGGTGGCGCCGCTTTATCTCGAACGGGTCGAGCGCAGCATGGCCGCCGCCGGTCTTACCCCCATGCATACGGTGGTTCCGGCGGGCGAGCCCACCAAGGACTTCGCCCATCTGGAAGCGTTGCTGGACGCCATGCTGGGAGCCAAGGCCGAGCGCGGCACCATGGTGGTGGCCCTGGGCGGCGGCGTCATCGGCGATCTGACCGGCTTTGCCGCCTCGATCTTGCTGCGCGGCGTCGATTTCATCCAGATCCCCACCACCTTGCTGGCCCAGGTGGACAGCTCGGTTGGGGGCAAGACCGGCATCAACACCCGCCACGGCAAGAATCTGGTGGGCGCGTTCCATCAGCCGCGGCTGGTGCTGGCTGACACCGCTGTGCTCGATACGTTGCCGCGCCGTCAGGTGCTGGCGGGCTATGCCGAGGTGGTGAAATACGGCCTGATTGACGACGAGCCTTTCTTCACCTGGCTGGAAAGCAATGCTCAGCGCCTGATCGACGGCGATTCCGAGGCCCGCGCCCATGCGGTGGCTGTCAGTTGTCAGGCCAAGGCCCGCATCGTTTCCGCCGACGAGCGCGAAGGCGGTGTACGCGCTTTGCTCAATCTCGGCCACACCTTCGGTCACGCCCTGGAGGCCGAGACTGGCTTTTCCGACGCCATGCTGCACGGCGAGGCGGTGGCCATCGGCATGGTCATGGCTTTCCGCCTGTCGGCCGAGATGGGGCTGGCGCCTGCCGCCGATGTCGAGCGGATCATCCGTCATTTCCAGGCCGTCGGTCTGCCCTTCGCCCTGCCCGGGGGACGGTTGTGGGAGGTTCCCCGCCTGATCGCTCATATGGCGGGCGACAAAAAGGTCAAGGATGGTAAGGTCACCTTCGTGATGGCCAGGGGTATCGGGCAAAGCTTTCTGACCCGCGATGTACCCGAGGCGAGTCTGGCGACCATGCTGGCGGAGATGGCCGCGGGACGGTAAAACGGTGAAGGCTGGCCGAGCGGCATCAATGAGGCGCGACAGATGATCGATACCCCCCTATTCCTGACTCTGACCGTGATCGCCATCATCGTCTTGCAGGCGGGGTCAGCCTTTTTTGCCGGAACCGAGACCGCACTGACCGCGGTGTCGCGCCCGGTGATGCAGCAATTGGAGCAAGAGGGCAGCGTCCGCGCCCAGCGCGTCAACCGTCTGGTCGATTCGCGTCACAGCCTGATCGGGGCGCTGCTGATCGGCAACAGCCTTACCCATACCTTATCGTCGTCATTGGCCACCGGCGTCCTGGTCGGCTTATTCGGTGATGCAGGCATCGCCTACGCCTCGGCCGCCATGACCGTCATCATCGTCGTGTTCGGCGAGGTTCTGCCCAAGACCTACGCCATTTACCACGCCAATCGGGTCGCGCTGTTCTTCTCCTTTCCGGTTACCGTCGTGGTTTTCGTCCTGACGCCCTTCGTGCGCTCCACTGAATTCGTCGTCCGCATGCTGTTCCGCCTGTTCGGGGCCAGCTATGCCTCGCAGGTGACGCTGGAGACCTCAATGATGGAGCTGAGGGGCGCCATCGAGGTTCATGCCCGCGAGGATGAGGTCAAGGAAGAGCGGCGCATGCTGCGCTCGATCCTGGAGTTGAGTGACGTTGAAGTGGGCCAGGTCATGACCCACCGCCGCAACGCAGTCACCATCGATGCGGGCCAGCCCCCCGCCGCTATCCTGGAGCAGGTGGTCAACAGCCCCTTCACCCGCCTTCCCCTGTGGAAGGATGATCCCGACAACATCGTCGGCGTTATCCATGCCAAAGATCTGCTGCGGGCGGTGCGGGCGCTGAATGGCGAACACGACAAGCTGGATGTGGTGGCGATCGCCACGCCGCCGTGGTTCATCCCCGATTCCACCACACTACAAGAGCAATTGCAGGCCTTCCGGCAGCGGCGCGAGCATTTCGCTCTGGTGGTGGACGAATACGGCTCGCTCATGGGCGTGGTCACCCTGGAAGACATCCTGGAGGAGATCGTCGGCGATATCTCCGACGAACACGACGTGACGGTGGCGGGGGTACGGCCGCAATCGGACGGCTCTTATATTGTCGATGGTTCGGTGCCCATCCGTGACCTCAATCGCGAATTCGAATGGCGGTTGCCCGATGACGAGGCCGCCACCATCGCCGGTCTGATCCTGCATGAAGCCCGCCAGATCCCCGATGTGGGGCAGGTGTTCCGCTTCTATGGCTTCCGTTTCGAGATCGCCCGTAAGCAGCGCAACCAGATCACGGCGCTGCGGATCATGCCGCCCGAAAAAAACGGGCGCGAGCACTAATCTTTTCGGTTCTGGTCGATCAGGTGGATGAACGACCCCGCCACCCGGCCCGCGATCAGGCCGCAGGACGGCAGGGGGGTGCCCGAGGCGTCGGCGATATCAAATAAAGGCTGGCCGTCTTCGCGCAGCACGCTGGCATAGTGGAATTCATGGCCCCGAAAGGTTGTGGCTGCCGGTCCCAGGGCGGTTCCGGCGCATTGCCGGGCGCTGCGGTAGCCCAGATGCAGGCGGCGGCGGGCAAAGGAGGTTTCCAGATCCAGCAGCCCAAGCATGGCATGGCGCCGTCCCTCGGCATCCTCGATTCCCTGACCTAGTACCATATAGCCACCGCACTCACCGAAGATGGCGGTATCGCGGGCGGCGGCGGCGCGAATGGCGTCTCGGAAGCCCCGGTTGGCCGCCAGTCTGCCCGCGTGGAGTTCGGGATAACCGCCGGGAAGATACACCGCGTCGGCCGCCGGGTCGGGGGCCTGATCGGCCAGGGGCGAAAACACGGACAGCTCGGCCCCGGCCTGGCGCCAGCCTTCCAGCATGGCGGGATAGGTGAAGGCGAAGGCGACGTCCTGGGCCACGGCGATGCGCTGGCCCAGGGGCGGGATGGGGGGGGCGGCAGGGGCGGTGGGCAGAACGGACGGCTGGGCCAGTGCGACCAGTGCCGCCACGTCGAGATGCTCGGCCACCAAAGCGGCGGCGGTGTCGAGAAAGGCGCCCAGATCCTCGCGCTCGCAGGCCTGAACCAGACCAAGATGACGGCTGGGCATCGCCAAGGCGGGGGTGGCGGGTAGAAAGCCGAGACATGCGATTTCGGGGCAGGCACGGGCGCAGGCGGCGGCGATGGCGGCGCGGTGGCGTTCGCCCGAGACCCGGTTGAAGACCACGCCCCGCACCCGGACGCCCTCGGCGAGATTGGCGAAGCCCGACAGCACCGCCGCCGCCGAGCCGGTCATGCCGCGCCCATCGATCACCAGCACCACCGGCCAGCCGGTAAGGCGGGCGAGGTCGGCGCTGCTGCCATCCTTTTGCCCGGCGGGCACGAAGGCGCCGTCGAACAGGCCCATGACGCCCTCGCACAGCAGCAATTGGGCATCCTGGGCGACATGGGCGGCCAGCCCCGCCACCGTGGCGGGGCGCATGGCCCAGGTGTCGAGGTTGAAGCAGGGCCGTCCTGACGCGGCGGTGTGGAAGGCGGGATCGATATAATCCGGCCCCACCTTGGCCGAGGCCACCCGCAGGCCGCGCCCGGCCAACAGCCGCAGTAGGCCCAGGGTCAGCGAGGTCTTGCCGCTGCCCGAGGATGGGGCGGCGATAATCAGCCCGGGGACGCTCATTCAGCCGATATGCTTCTTCAGTCCCGCCACCAGATCATCCACCGAGATGCCATGGGTGAAATGGGCGACAAAGCGGCCATCAGGCCCCATCAGATAGAGGATGGCGGAATGATCGACGGTATAGCGGTCCGGCGACTCGCCCTTGGCCTTGGCGGCGTAGACCTTGAACGCCTTGGAGACCTTGGCGATATCCTCGGGCGAGCCGGTCAGGCCGACGATGTCGGGGCTGAAGGCGCTGACATAGTCCTTCATCACCGCCGGGGTGTCGCGCTCGGGATCGATCGAGATGAAGATGGGGACCATCTTCTTGGCAAAGCCCGGCCCCAGCTTGTCCAGGGCTCCCGATACGGTGGACAAGGTGGTCGGGCAGACATCGGGGCAGAAGGTGTAGCCGAAGAAGATCAGCATATAGCGGTTACGGAAATCGCGGTCCGACACCACCTTGCCGGTGTGGTCGGTCAGGGTGAAGGGGCCACCGATGGCGGGACCGGCCTTCGCCTCGGAATTCTGGCCGTTCCAGATGACGATGCGTATGCCCACCACTACGAAGGCCAGGACAACCAACGCCGACAGGACGATCAGAGTCCTTGAGAACTTCATTGTATTCTCTCCATCAGGGAGTCAGAGCCTGCCAGGCCATGAAGCCCAGCACGCCCGCATTGAGAAATAACAGGACCGGCGCCAACTGCAACAGCGGCGCCCGCCAATGGGCGATGGCGGCATGACCGATTGCGCCCACCAGCACCAGCATGGGGATTGTTCCGGCGGTAAAGGCCAGCATTCCGGCGGCTCCGGCGATGGCGGTGCCGCTGGCCGCCGCCGCCGTCAGGGCGGCATAGAGCAGGCCGCAGGGAATGAAGCCCAGCATCACGCCCAAAAGCCAGCCTTTGACGCCGGTGGGGCTGGCGAACAGCGGGCGGGCGAGGTGGGCGATGCGGGCCGACCACAGGGTTTCGCCACCAGCACGGCCGGTCAGGGCCTTGAGACCGGGGATGGCGAGGCCCAGAAGCAGCAGCGCCGCCAGGATCAAAAGGCCCGCCGCCAGCCAGCGGAAGGCGGGGGCGCCGCCCAGAATTCCGGCGAACGAGCCGCCCAGGGCGCCAAGCAGGCCATAGGTGGTGGCGCGGCCGAGGTGGTAGGGCAGCAGTGCCGCGCCCGCCAGCCGCCGCGCCTCGGTCATGCGCTCCAGTGGGATGGCCTGCAGGCGGGCGGCGGTCTGGGACAGCACGAAGGGGCCGCACATGCCGCCGCAATGGCTGAGGCTGCCGACCAGGCCGGTGACGAACAGGCCGCCGATCAGGCCTTCGCGCCCGTCGAGACTGGTCCGGCATACCGCTAGACCGGAATGCAACAGGCCGGAAAAGGCGGAGGCCTCGTCAAGCATGGCGGTCCCACCAGTCGAGGTGCTGGCGCAGGCCCACCACCGCGCCTAGAACCAGCAAAGCGGGCGGCTTCAGGCCCGCTTCCGCCACTGCCGCGGCGATACCGCCCAGGGTCGAGACCACCACCTTCTGGCGCGGCGTCGCCGCCTCGGCCACCGCAGCCATGGCCTCGTCGGGACGGCGCCCGGAGGCCAGCAGGCGCGATACCAGTTGGTCCAGATGTTTGATGCCCATGTAGAACACCATCACCGGCGCGCCCTTGGCCAGGGAGTCCCAGTCGAATTCGTCGGGGATCTCGCCGTCGGCGCCATGGCCGGTGACGAAGGCCACCGCCGAATTGGTGTCCTTGGAGGTGGCGGGAATCCCGGCATAGGCCAAGCCACCGATGCCGGCGGTGATGCCGGGCACGATGCGAAAGGCGATTCCCGCCTGGGCCAGTTCCAGAGCCTCTTCCGGGCCACGGCCGAAGACGAATGGGTCGCCGCCCTTCAGGCGTAGAACCTTGAAGCCCTGGCGCGCCAACTGGATGAGGCGCCCGGTGATGTCGGCCTGACGGGCCGAGGCCGCCCCGCCGCGCTTGCCCATGGATTCCACCAAGGCGCCGGGCCGCGCCAGGGCGACGATGCGCTCGTCTACCAAGGCGTCGTGGATCACGGCGTCGGCATGACGAAGTGCGTGCAGCGCCAGCAGTGACAGCAGGCCGGGATCGCCGGGTCCGGCACCCACCAGCCAGACCGTGCCGCCGTCAAAGGAAGGGAGGTCGAAGGGCAGTTCCAACATGATGGCGGCAGTATAGGGATTTGCCCCGCCCCCGTCCTGTCTTTCGTCAAGCGTCAGCCGCTTGCCCCGCTTCTTCCGAGGGAGTAAACCGGAAGCATGATGAGAGGGAATGTCATGCAAAGCATCGGAGTGGTGGGGGCGGGGGCATGGGGCACGGCGCTGGCGCTGACGGCGCGGCGCGCCGGGCGCGACGTCGTGCTGTGGGCGCGCGAATCCCAGGTGGTCGCGGCCATTAATTCCGCCCATCTCAATGCCGAATATCTTCCCGGCATTACCCTGGACAGTGCCATTATCGCCACCACCGATCATGCCCGCGTGGCGGCGGCGGATGCGGTGCTGCTGGTGGCTCCGGCCCAGCATCTGCGCGCCACCTGCCGCGCTTTGGCGCCTCATTGGCGGGCGGGGGTTCCGGCGGTGATCTGCGCCAAGGGAATCGAGCTGTCCACCTGCGCCCTGATGCAAGATGCGGTTGCCGCCGAACTGCCCCGGGCGCCCATCGCGGTGTTATCCGGCCCCACCTTCGCCATCGAAGTGGCGCGCGGTCTGCCGACCGCCATTACCCTGGCCTGCGCCGACGACGTCCTGGGTCGCAAGCTGGTGGCGGCGCTGGGGACTTCCAGTTTCCGTCCCTATCTCTCCGATGATCTGGCGGGGTCACAAATGGGCGGCGCGGTCAAGAACGTGCTGGCCATCGCCTGCGGCATCGTCGAGGGCCGTGGCCTGGGCGATAATGCGCGCGCCGCGCTCATCACCCGTGGTCTGGCTGAACTGGTGCGCCTTGCCGTGGCCAAGGGCGGTCGGCCCGAGACCCTGATGGGGCTGTCGGGTCTGGGCGATCTGATTCTGACCGCCTCGTCGGTACAGTCGCGCAACTACTCATTGGGCTTTGCCCTGGGCGAGGGCCGCGCGCTGGCTGACATCCTGGCTGAACGCCACTCGGTGACCGAAGGCGTCTATACCGCGGGCGCAGTGGTGGATATGGCCGGGCGTATCGGAGTCGAGATGCCCATCTGCGCCGCCGTGGACGCGGTGATCAACCGGGGAACCGGCGTGGACGAGGCGATTCAGGGCCTGCTGTCGCGCCCGTTCCGCGCCGAGGGGATCTGACCATGAAACGTGCCGCGACCGTCCTTTTGCTCGGCCTTGCCGCCTGCTCCTCCACCGAAAGCCAGCTTTGGGGCGCTGGTGCCGGTGCCGCCAGCGGCGGCACCCTGGCCCGCATCGCCGCCACCGGGGCGGGGGCGCCCTGGGCCTTCACCGGGATCGGCGTGGTGGCGGGGGCTGCCATCGGCTATGCCGTCGGCGATTATCTTGATCCGCCCGCCCAGCGTCTGTGGGCCGCCTCGACCATCAAGGCCGCCGAAACCGGCGTCACCGGACAGCCGGTGCGCTGGCAGACCGACAGCCATCAGGGCTCGGTCGCAGTGACCGGAGCGGGCTGGACCGATGGCGGCGGCCGTCCCTGCCGCCCGCTGCATCAAGAAGCGTGGCACAAGCGCGACATGGCCAATCCCTATAGCCGCGACGTGGTGGCCTGCCGCTTTGGGGACGGTACCTGGGAGGTGCGCCTGCCCGCCCCTGATTCGGATGATCCAGCCGTCCGCACCCCCGGCAGTTAGAGTATCTTGCCGATGGTAATGGGCCAAATCAGCCCGTTCCTGCGGATTTCGGGCTCGATGCTCTAAAGTCGTTGCAGCTCAACGGCTTGGCTTGACGCAGGCCGGGGGCTGCGTCATCCTGACCCGCAACCGACCACCCCCCGGATTGATTAGGACAAAGGCACATCCCATGACCAAGTCGGAGCTGATCGCCCGCCTGGCCGAGCGCAACCCGCACCTCTATCAAAGAGATGTGGAGCGCATCGTCACCACCATTTTCGACGAGATCGCCAGTGCCCTGGCTCGGGGTGACCGGGTCGAACTGCGTGGTTTCGGCGCCTTTTCGGTAAAGAAGCGCGATCCCCGCCAAGGCCGCAACCCCCGCACCGGCGAGACCGTGTCGGTGGAGGGCAAAGCCATTCCCTTCTTCAAGACCGGCAAGCAATTGCGGGAAAAACTGAATATCGACGGCGGATCTTCGTGCGACTGATCGGCTGGATCATCAGCCTGCCCTTGGCGCTGGCCGCGGTGGTTTTTGCCGTCTCCAACCGCCAGGACATTCATTTCGACCTGTGGCCGCTGCCTTTCGGCATTGAGCTGCCCGCGTATCTGGCGGTGCTGGGGCCGTTGGCCCTGGGGCTGCTGGCGGGAGCCGGTCTGGGTTGGCTGTCGGCGGCGCCCGCCCGCCGCCGCGCCCGCCAGCAGCACCGCCGAGCCGAGCAAGCGGAACGGCACGCCGATGATCTGGCCCGTCAGGTGGATGCGGCGAAAACCGCCTCCACCCCGTCCTGACCTTAAAACTTCTTTTTCGGAACGTCATCATGGCCGCCATCAACCCCGTCTTTGTCGCCCTCGACACCACCGAGCCCACCAAGGCGGCGGCACTGGCCCGCACCCTGACTGGACAGGTGGGGGGCTTCAAGCTGGGCCTGGAATACTTTGTCGCCAACGGCCCCTTGGGCATGGCGGCGGTGTCCGATCTCGGCATGCCGCTGTTCATCGATCTCAAGCTGCACGACATTCCCAATACCGTGGCCGCCGCCATGCGCGGCGTGGTGCGGCTGAAGGCCGCCATCACCACCATCCACGCCTCGGGCGGCGGTGCCATGATCCGCGCCGCCATGGATGCCGCCCATGACGAGGCCGCCCGGCTGGGTGTGGCCCCGCCTGCGGTGGTGGCGGTCACCGTCCTGACCAGCCTGGATCAGGCCGGGGCCGAGCAGGTGGGATTTTCCGGCGCGGTGATGGATCAGGTCAAGCGGCTGGCCGCCCTGGCCCAGGAAAGCGGCGCCGACGGCATCGTCTGTTCGCCGCTGGAAGTCGAGGCGGTGCGGGCCTTGTGCGGCCCTGACTTTAAGCTGGTGATTCCCGGCATCCGCCCTGCCTGGAGCGAGACCGGCGACCAGAAGCGTTTCCTGACTCCGGCCGAGGCCTGCGCCAAGGGCGCCGACGTGCTGGTGATCGGGCGTCCTATCCTGGCTGCCGCCGATCCGGTGGCCGCCGCCGGCCGCATCAAGGCGGAACTGGGGTTGTAACCATGGCTGTCGAGGTCAAGATCTGCGGCATCACCGACGAAGAGGCGATGGATGCCGCCATCGAGGCCGAGGCCGATTACGTCGGGCTGGTATTCTTTCCCCCCAGTCCCCGCGCGGTCACGGCCGAACGTGCCGCCGAACTGGTGGAGTTCGCCCCCGTTGACGTTACCAAGGTGGGGCTGTTCGTCGATCCCGACGATGCCTTGTTGGAGCGGGTGCTGACGCGGGTGCGGCTTGATCTGTTGCAGCTTCACGGCCACGAAAGCCCGGAACGGGTAGAGGCTATCCGCCTGGAATACGGCCTGCCGGTGATGAAGATGGTGGCGGTGGAACGCGCCGAAGATCTGTTGGCCGCCGAGCCCTATTTCGCCGTCGCCGACCGGTTGCTGTTCGATGCCAAGCCCCCCAAGGGGGCGGTGCTGCCCGGCGGCAACGCCCTCAGCTTTGACTGGAGCATACTTCAGGGGCGTAAATGGGGGCTGCCCTGGATGCTGGCGGGCGGGCTCACCGCCGCCAACGTGGCCGAGGCCATCCGCCAGACCGGGGCTCCGGCGGTGGATGTCTCGTCGGGCGTGGAAAGCGCACCGGGGGTCAAGGACCCCGAGCGGATCCGCGCCTTCATCCAAGCGGTACGCCAAGCCGGTGCCTGAGATCGCGCCCCCCCACCCCGATTCCGAGCTTGGGATTGCGCGCACCCCGATCCCTTACCGCGCCGATCTTCCGGCCAACGGCCTGACCGCGCGGACCGGTCTGATCTTTTATGTTCACGGTTATGGCGAGGATTTCGACAGTCCCTATTCCAGCAAGCTGCGCCGCTATCTGGCCGACCGCTATGACTGCGTGGTGGTGACGGTCGATTATTTCGGCGCCGATTGCTACCGCTCTGGCGTGGTCAAGCCGGGGCCGAATTTCTTTGTGAACATAAACACGCATTTCGGAATGAGTCTCACCATACCCAAGGGTATGGACCCGATCATCCCCATGAACCTCGCCCTTGACGAGCTTTGCCGCCGTGGGGTGACCGGGCTGCCGAACGATGTGGTTCTGATCCGGGAAGGGGCGCAGTACAATTCCTTCGGCCTGCTTCCCGCCCTTGATCATCTCCAGGTTCTTCACCGTTGTTTGCAAGATTATCCCATCGACCGCAGCCGCCTCTTTTTGTTGGGCACCTCCTATGGCGGTTATATCGGGCTGCTGCTGAACAAGCTGGCGCCCAACACCTTCCGGCTGATCATCGACAACGCCGGGTTCAGCTCGCCCGAGGACGATTACATCAGCGTTTACGGCTGTCTGGGGGGACGTTACCGGGGCGTTTCGGTGAGCGCCTTCAACGCCAAGCGATTTTCACAAGACCCGAAATCGCTGAATTTCTTCTCGCCAGGATGCGCCGCGATCCGTGAATTGCGCAACAAGGCCCATTACACCACCAGCCAGACCCTGGTCGTGTCCTACCATTCCGCCACGGATACGGTGGCGAGCCTGGAGCGCAAGCAAGACCTGCATCGCCTGCTGGCGGCGATTCAGCCCAGTTCACTGACCGTGGTGGGCGAGGCGGATCTGGACGGCCGACTGTTCAAAACCCTGGATCACGGGATGCTGGCCTCGATGCGGGGCCTGTTCGAGCGCTCCTACGACCGCTGGGAGGCCTTGGCGCTTACCGCCATGACGGATACCGATTTCGACCTGGAGAGCGAGCTTCTGTTCGACTGCGTCGAAAGCTATTACAGCGTCCGTTTTTCCTGGGAGGATGGCGTGCAGTTGGTGATCATCCCCAAGAGCGGTTGATGCCGCCCTATTGCTCCCTGATTTCCGCCAAGACATCGACGCAGCGTTCGATATCCTTGTAGGGAAGCGACTTGATGATCTCAGGCGGCAAGGTCCACCACCGCGTTCGCAGCAGGCTTTCGATGATGGTCTCGGAAAAGCGGTAGCGAATTACCCGCGCGGGGTTGCCGACAACGATGGCATAGGGTGGCACGTCGTGATTGACGACGCAGCCGGCGCCGATGCAGGCCCCGGTCCCCACCGTCCTGCCGCGCAGAACCGTCGCATTGGCTCCAATCCAGACGTCGCAGCCGATCCGGGTGAAGGCGCTAATGTCACCGGTCCGATATCGCTCTTCGGCGGGTGAGAAATAGTCGTCGTCGTGATCTTCGCCGGGGATGATGCCGGTGGTCAGATAGTCCATGTGGTGGGCGCCGCCGCCCAGTACTACGTTTTGCGAAATCGAACAATGCCTGCCGATGGTCAGCATGGGGGAGATGAACCCGCCATCAAGCATGTTCGAGTAACGCCCGGCATAGATAGCGCTGCCATGGCCGAAGAACGCCGTTTGCTGTGCGAACACGGCGTTGTTTTCGACATAGACCATGCGTTCATCGCTGGCGTAGATCAGGCTGGTCTCGTCTGCGGCATCAAGCCAGTCGCAGGCGGAGCGAACCCAATTCAGGCGTTTGCTGTCGACCATGGGGCCCTCCCGCATTCTTGTTCGCAGCTGATACTAATACGTGGTTCCCGGCGTGGTCGGCAGTCCCGCCGCCCACCACGGCTCCTCTCCACCGTTCACCCAACCACGGGCCTCGGCAAAGATGGTGCGGGTTTCATCGGCCATTTCTTGATGGATTTGGCGGTATTCCTTGGCAAAGACTTCGAACAGCACCATGGCTTCGGCAGGATCTTCAATCCGGTTGAGGAAGACGCAGGCGTTCTTGGCCAGGCCGACCGTGGCGCCCTGGAACACCGGATAGACATGGCCGTATTCCTCGCTGGGCAGACCCCAGCGGGCGAAGTCGCTGATCCGGCGCAAGAAACCGCGAAATCCCTTGCCATCGGCCAGGGAGTCGTCGATCTCCTTCAAGATGGCGGTTTCGAACCTGTCGACTTCTTGCTCGTAGCGCGCCATGTCGTGGGTGGCGAGGAACTCGCCCGCCTTGTGGAAGATGCCGCAGTTGCGGACGCTGTCGAAGATCTTGGCGCGGTTCAGCACCGGAGTGGTCAGGTCGATGGTTTCCGCCAGTTTTGGCGCGGCGCCGCGGATCAGGGCGCCGTCGCTGCAATTGTAGGCGGTCAGGTTGAACTTCTTGATCTTTTCTTCCAGCATGTCGTGGCACCACCCAAGGGTGAGGGTGGATTTGATCTCACCGCCGAAATTACCGCGGAGGCTGAATAAGCTGTTCTGTTTTTCTACCTTGAGGTCGGCATTGGTATAATAGGCGGTGTCCTTGGAATGGTGACGGTCCTCGTCACGCCAGCCGCAATCCATGCCGAACAGATAGACCTCGCGGAAGCCGATCCGGGCGCAGATCGCCACGATGGTGTTGGCGATGTTGGGGCCGATCCCCGACATCAGCTTGACCTCTCCGGCAAAGCAGATGCTGGAACTGACGCTGTCGCGGAAGAAGAAATAGGTCTCGTCGAACAGCGGCGGCACCCGGGGGTTGAGGGTGCACGACGCGATCAGCTTGATGCCGGTGAAGCGTCCTTCCGGCAGCAGTTCCTTGTTGAGTTCGAGAATGTGGGTGCAGAAGTCCCACACCTGAACCACATTCTCCAGTTCCACGTGGTAATCGGGGATGATCCCCGCCGCCAGGAGGGCCTGCAGGGAGGATCCGCCGGAGAACACCACCACATGGTCGCGCCACTTGCGGATATATTCGATATCGTGATCGAGGGACGGTCCCGACGCCACCAGGAAGGCCGGAACTTCGATGGGATAGCCGAACTTGCCCTCCAGCATGGTGTGATCGTATTTCTGCAGGCAGCTGACGGCGTTGCGGATCATCTTCCGCTCGTCTTCGTAATAGCCGCGCGATGCCAGCTTGAGGGGAGTGTTGTTGGCCAGATTGGTGAAAACCACATCCAAGGCCCAGGATGGATAGTGGCGATAATAATAAGCCCCATCCATGAATATCTCGCCATGGATATAGATGGCGCTTTCCAGCATAAGCAATAAATCATCCTGATTATCGCTTATCAGTAGCTTTATCTCTGTTTCCTTGCTGTCGCATTTTTCCAGCAAGGCGCCCCAGTCAATGGCGGACAGGGAGTGAAGCGCGAACTCGTTCACCGTATCCAGGACGATGATCTGGTCGACATCAAGGTGTTCGGCCAGAATGGGAAGGTGGTGCCCCAGCCCCAGTCCGAAGACGAACAGATACCCGACCCGGCCGATCGGCGGGCCGGTCCAGACCTTGACCTCCCTCTGCTGGATAGCGCCCAGCAGGGTATTGGCGATTCTGAGCGAAACCGCGCTGTCGCCGCTGGCGGCGTCGCTCAGCATATAGCCGACCCGGCGGGGGGCATCGATGAAGTTTAGTGCCTGTTCTTCCGAGAATGCCCGGGCGTCGGTCTTGTAAAGTCGGTCGGTGCCGAGGTCGATATCGACGACCTCGCCGTTTTCGATCGCACAGCTTGAGAGGGGGGCCGTGATCGTGGAGATCGCATCATGGATTTTGGGAAACCGCTCCCGGAAAACCTCCAGATTCCTGGCCCGAAGAGCAGTCATCGTTTCCATTTCCGTCCCCTTCCTCCTTAAGCGTCAAGCCGGTCCAGCGCCGCGAGCAAAGAGCCCTCCCACTCGGCCATGAAGCCCTTCAGCGCGAAGGCGGGGGCTTGTGCCAGCAGGGCGGGGGCCTGGGTGCGGAAGGCGCTTCGCTTGTCGGCATCCATGGCCCAGCGCTGGGCGACCGCGACATAGGATTCGGTATTGGTGGCGATCAGATCCTGGCCGAACGGCGTGGCTGCCAGGGCGGCTGCCAGGTCGTTGCCTTCATGGGCGGTGGTGGAAATGACCACCGGGACCCCCAGTTGGAGCAGGTGGCCGTAGGCCAGGGGATTGGAGGCGGGGAACGGCATCAGCGCCACATCGACTATGGCGCCGAATTCGGTCATGTCTTGGGTTTTGATGAATTCGATCCGGTGCGCCACGCCGCCATTTCCGAACAGATTGATCATGCGGTCAACACCGGAAGGATCGCTGAACAGGCTGTTGCTATGGAGCACCAGGACGGAATCGGGAACGGCATGGAGAATGCGGGCCCAGGTCAGCGCCAGATGCGGCGACAATTCCGGTGCTTCCAAGGTGGCGCCGAAGGTGACCGATTGGCCGGCCTCCAAAACCTTGTCTCCCACCGGGCGGAGGGGCTCATTGGGACGGGTATAGCAATAGCGGCCCATGGGAAGAGCCAACTCTCCGGCCTGTCCGGCGGAACCGGCGACGGCCTTGAGATAGGTGCCGGGCAGGGCGCCGAGGGTGGGGCCGTTCAGCCAACTAACCTGAAGCGCGGCGGCATTGCGTTGGAACAGGCCCGGGCGGCCCGAGGTCTTGAGCCCATCCGCCTCGACGAGAATACCGATGGCCTCGCCGCGGATCAGCGCCGCCAGGGTGGCTTCGTCCAGGTTGCCGATGTCACGCCAGGAATCGAAGGCGGCGCGCATCCAGGCGTTGCCGGTGTGCTCGGGCTCGCCGCTGCCAAACCCTACCACCGAGAAACGGCTGCGGTCATGGTTGCGGGCGATGGCGGCAATCATGGCAAGCTGATCGGCGGGCAGCACGTTGGAACACAAATAGCCGATGCGGATGCGGGTCTTGTCGGTGATCTTGGGGGCCGGGCGGATGGTCTTGGGCGCCTTGGCCCGGGTCTGGGCGGCAAGGCGTTCGACCATATCCGCGGCCTGGGCGCCCGGTCCCTCCACATAGCGCAGATCGGCGGCGGCCTCGCACAGGATGGGAAGGGCGGTGGGGGCGCGGGCGATGGCAGCCACGTGGCAGGCCTGGGCCTCGGCGAAGGAACCGATGATGGTCAGACACTGGCCCAGGCGGCTCATGATCGTCGCGGTGGGGCCGGCGATGGTTATCACGCTGCGCAGCATCCCAATGGCTTTGTGGGGGTTGCCGGCCTGGACCAAGGTGGCGGCGTACAGGTCAAGCGCCTCCACATCCCAGGGCTGGAGGGAAAGATGCTGCTCCAGCAGGTGCAGTGCCTTGTCGAAGCGACCGTCGCCGAGCACCATCTTGGCCAGCCCGATCAGGGGCTTGTTGCGGATCGAGGCGAAGGCGGTGGCGAAGCTGGGGAAGCCCTCGCCCAACAGCGCCAGGAGCTTCTGATCGCGGGGGGTCGTCGCCGAAAGCTTGGCGTAGTAAAGGGCTTCGGTTGCATTGCCCACCTGGCAGTGCAGGACCGCCAGAATTTCGCCCAGATCCGAAGATACGTCGGGGCGCTGCTCTAGGTTTTCGAACAGTTTGATGGCGGTGCCGATGGCGCCGATCTGATAATTGATAATCGCAAGAATGGAAAGGCTAATGGTTTGCAGCTCGGGAGTGCCCAGAACCGACTCCGTCAGCGAGATGGCGTCGTCATGCTTGCCATCGGCGAGAAGAGCGCTGATTTCGGCGCGCAGATGCGCCTCATCCTTAATAATGACGGTTTGGGTGTCCATCAGGATTACTCGCCTTGTGATGTCAAATGACTTCGTTGGTCGGCTGCGGTTTGGCGGGTGCGGTGGCGTCTTCACCAGGAGCAGCGGGGGAGGGCACCTGGACGAATAATCCGGCGGCCAACTGCCGGTTGATGTTGATCAAGGAATCCGCCAAGCTGCGGTCGCGGCTGGCGATGATCTCGACCGTGCGCTTATCGACGAAGTTGCACAGCGACAAGACGTTCTGGCGCATTTCAATCGGCAACGCGCATTCGTCCGACGCCAGTTCGGCCTGAAAGATGGTCCACAGGCGCCAGTTCACGCGGATCGCGGCCAGGAAGTCGTCGATGGAGCTGTTTTCCGACTGGCTCAGAGAGATCCGCCGGGCGGTCTCGGTCAGCGCCCATGCCTCGGTCTGCCGGGGATTTCCGGGTGCCGGGACTGAGGTATAGCCTCCTTGAGGGGTCGTCGGATATGCCATCGAATTGTCTCTCCAGCGAACGTCATCTGGCAAAAATTATCGACCCGATTGGTTAATATGGCGTGAAGACTAGGTTGGTGGCGGATTTGCGGCCAGTCATCCCGGCTGGGCTGGCGTTTGGCGACAAGAAAACGCATATGCACCATAATTGGGGGGGTACAAAATAAACATGGGGGGCACAAGGCCCCCCATGTCATTACAAGCCGAGCAATTGATTACCGGAGCAGGGACAGCACGCCCTGTTCGGACCGACCGGCGAAGGACAGTGCCTGGGTGCCCAATTGCTGACGAGTCTGCAACGACACCAAGTTCGCGCCTTCTTCGTTCAGATCGGCCAGAGTCAGCTTGCCTGCGCCCTTTGTCAGGAGGTTGACGTAGTCCGTGGTGAAGTCAAGACGGACCTTCAGCAAGGCCACATTCGAACCCAGGGTCTGCGCCGTCGAACGGACGGAGGAAATGCCCGAGTCCAGGATGGTGATCAGCTTGTCGAACACCGACACGTTGACGGACACGCTGGAGAAACCTGCGACAGCAGCGCCGCCGACAGAGAATGAGGAGATGCCGTTGGCCAGAGTGATCGAGCTGAGCTGCGACGCATTGATCGTCCAGGTCATGCCGATACCGGCGGAGATGCGCACGTCGGCGCCATCGACCTGCAGGTATGCGTTGCTCTTTTCAGAGAACTGAACCTTGAGGTTCGACGCAGTGGCGTTGATGAGGTTGAGGCCCTGATACGAAGTATCGTTGGCGGCCTGGTTCAGCTGTACGCCGAGGGACGACAACTGGGCGCCGAGGGCCGCGCGGTCCGAATCGGAGGCGGACTTGGCGGCCAGAACGACACCCTTCATCTGGTTCAGGAGCGATTCTGCCGTGGTTATGCCAGTCAGGGCGGTGCTTAGAGAGCTGATGCCCTGGTCGATGCCGTCCTTGCGGGCAGACAAATCGCTGGCGCGATCATCCAGGCTCTTGGCCTGGAAGTAGGCCACAGCGTCATCCACTGCTGATGAAACTTTTTTGCCCGTAGAAAGGTGCTGGTTGGTGGTGTCGACCTGGGTGGCGGTCTTCGTCAGGGCGAGCAGGTTGTCGCGGATGGAGTGGGAGAGTGTGATGCCAGACATGATTTAATCCTTTCTGGATTATACGTATGAGTTCTCTCGACATGAGGTCTGGCAGCCCTTGCCTCGGGCATTGCACCGGACCCATTCCGAAGAATTCTTCCTCGGATATAGTGATCGTAATTCCGCCCGTGGCAAAAAGCAAGCGCCAAAATCACAGGAGGCCAAGAAAATAACAAGTATTACCAAGGTGTTAACGTCGGGCGCTCCGGAACGCCTCCGTGCATTTAGGATTAGGAAAGATTCCAGCGGCTAGGCTGGGCGTATCGGACGGTCCTGGTATTCTGAGGAGAGGGACAAGGTGATGTTTCGGGAGCCGGTCAAGGCGTCCAACCCCGCTGATGGCGATCTTGCCGCCGTCCTGGATGGCGGCGGCCTGCCTGGCCTCGAGGCTTTGGCCCCCAAGCTTCCCGCGTTCATGGTGCTGTGGCTGGAGGAGATCCTGAGGGAGCGTCTTCCCGCCGAAGTGATGCTGACGGTCGCCCATAAGCTTGCCGAGGGCGGGTTGACGGCTTCGGCGCTGTCGGTTCTGGAGCGGGTTCAGGCCGCCATGCAGACGCCCGCCGATCAGGGCAAGATCCTGGAGATCCAGGCCGCCGTTGAACGCCAGGCCGGAATGTGCTGGGCCGCCGCCGCCGATGGCCGGGGCGCCGCCCGCCTGATGGGGCGGATACCGCAGGGCGAAGGCCCGCCCGATCTGGAGGAAGGCGCGTTCTGGGTGGTCAATGCCGCCAATGACCCCCAGGCGTATCACGCTTTGCTGGCCGCCCTTGGTGCCCTTCCCCTTGCCGACGATCCGTTGCGCGGTCCCCTGGCCAAGCGGCTGGTGATAGACCCGGCCTTCCAGCGTGCGCACGTTCCCCTGACCCAGGATTTTTCCTTTCTGGTGGTGGGGGAGGAGGGGCCGTTCCTTCAGGTCGAGTGCGACGTCTTGGGGATGCGTTTCATGGCCTGCCGGGAAGTCGGGGTGGTGCTGACGCCGCTGGCCGCCGATCCTCCGCCCGCGGCCCAGGCCCTGGCAATCCGCCAGCTTCGCCTGAACGCCGAATGGTCCGGTACCCGCGAGATTCAGGTGGATGCCGCCGCCCCTGATGCCTTGCCCGCCGCCTTCAAGGCCTGGCTCGAAGAGTGTCCCCATGCCGCCCATGCCGAAATCCGGGAGGCCTGGATCGATCTGGCGCTTGGCCCGGACGAGATCTTCCGGGCCTACCGCGAGGCTCACCGTCAAAGCATCCGTTGGGGGATGGCGCATATGGCGGTGGCCTCCAGCCGCGACGGCCCCATGGATTGCATCCGCATCTATTGCGACCTGCATGCGCAGGAGGGGCGAACGCCAAGCTTCGACCGCGATCAACTGGGCATGATGCTGGGCGAGGGCTGGCTGACGGCGTATGTGGGGGCTTTGGAGGGCGAGCCGGTCAGCGTGCTTCTGGCCGCCCGCCACGGCTACACTACCTATTATATGGCCAGCATCAACAAGCGCATGGGGACGAAGCCGGTCAGTCATGTCTTGCTGCACCGGGCGATCCTGGATGCCCGCGCCGAGGGCCAACGGCGGTTCCATCTGGGAATGCTGAGCACCGGTGCCAATTTCAGCCGCAAGCTTCAAAATATCGCCTTTTATAAAAGCGGCTTCACCAAAACCTTCGAAGACCGTATCGCCTACTGGATGCCGGTGTGATGTTCCGTGAGACCGTAACCCCCGCCAGCCCCGCCGACGCGGCATATCTGTCCGGGCTTCACGACTGGCTGGCCGACCCGCCGCCACTTACTCTTTTGCTGGCGCGGGGACAGAGCCTGGCGGCGGAGGGGTTGACCGCCTCGGCCCTGGCGTTTCTGGCCTGCGCCCAGAAACGGGCTCCCACCACCGCCCGCGTCTTTCTGGAGAAGGCTGCGGTCGAGCGTCAGGCCGGAATGTATTGGGCCGCCGCTGCCGATGAGCGGGTCGCAGCCCGGCTGGACGACCGCCGGATGCCGGATGGCCCTCCGTTACCCGAGTTGGATGCCGATGATTTCTGGGTGGTCAGTCTCTTTAACGACCGCCTTGGGTACGAGGCGCTGCTGGCCGCCGCTACGGCCAACCCCTTGCGCGACGACCCCTTGCGCGACCCCGTTCTGGCCCGACGGATATTTACCGAGCTTCGCAATCCCCAGTACGGCTCGGGACGGGTCGAGGACTTTTCCTTCTTCGTGGCCGGAGAGGATGGACCGGTGATGGAGGTGGAATGCGACGTGCAGGGCGGCGAGCATATGGGATGCCGGGCCTCGGCGGTGGTTCTGACTCCCCTGGTTCCCAACCCGCCGCCCGAGGCTGTGGCCCTGGCGGTCCGGCAATTGCGCCTGAGCGCTGAATGGGCCGGATGCACCATGGTTCATCTGGAGATGGCGGCGCAATGTCCGCCGCCGCCTGCTCTCCGGGATTGGATGGAGGCGGGGGAAAAAGCGGGCTGGGCCGAACTCCAGACCGCCTGGATCGACCTGACGCCCGGTCCCGATGAGATCCTGGCCGGCTACCGCGATGCCCACCGCCAGAGTGTCCGCTGGGGGATGAAGCACATCGAGGTTGCCTCCAGCCGTGACGACATCGCGGGTTGCGCCCGCATCTATCGTGATCTGCACGCGCAAGGAGGGCGTCAGCCCGGCCTAGACCTCGATCGGTTCGAGGCGCTGCTGGCCGAGGGCTGGCTGGGCTTTTATGTCGGGCGGCTGGAGGGCGAACCGGTCAGCGCCCTGCTCACCGCCTGCCATGGCCGGACCACCTATTATATGGCCAGCGTCAACACACGGGTTGGAAGCAGACCGGTCAGTCATGTCTTGCTGCATCGGGCCATCCTGGACGCCCGCGCCGAGGGCCAGCGGCGTTTCCACCTGGGAACCCTGCATGTGGACAAGGGCTTCGACCAGAAGCTGCGCAACATCGCGCTGTTCAAGCGCGGCTTCGCCAATATGATCGAAAATCGGATTCTCTATCTGATTCCGGTCTGACGTTTTGCCGCCCTGTCAGCTGGCCTTGGCGGGGTGGTGGCCTTCGGGGTCGCGCAAGACATAGCCGCGTCCCCACACCGTCTCGATGTAGGATTCGCCGCCGGTGGCGGTGGAAAGTTTTTTCCGCAGCTTGCAGATGAAGACGTCGATGATCTTCAGCTCGGGCTCGTCGATGCCGCCATAAAGGTGGTTGAGGAACTGCTCCTTGGTCAGGGTCTGGCCCTTGCGCAGCGACAGCAATTCCAGGATGCCGTATTCCTTGGCGGTCAGGTGCAGCGGCTCACCGGTTACCGCCACGGTGCGGGCATCGAGATTGACGCTGAGCTTGCCGGTGTCGATCACCGATTGGGCATGGCCCTTGGAACGCCGCACGATGGCCTGGATGCGGGCCACCAGTTCGCCCTTGTCGAAGGGTTTGGTAAGGTAGTCGTCGGCGCCCGAGCCCAGGCCCTTGATCTTCTTGTCGGGCTCGGTCAAGCCGGACAGAATCAGCACCGGCGTCTCGATCCGGGCCGAGCGCAGGCGGCGCAAGACCTCATAGCCGTCCATGTCGGGCAGGATCAGATCCAGGAGGATGATGTCGTATTCGTAAAGCTTGCCGATCTCCAGCCCGTCTTCGCCAAGCGCGGTGGTATCGACCACCATGCCCTCGGCCTTGAGCATGGCCTCTATGGCCCTCGACATCAGCGGATCGTCTTCGACCACCAGAACACGCATTGCAAGGTTCCCGGTTTCTTTTTCATCTGTACGATATCTTAACCATAGGGGTGTATTCTAGGGAGTTCAAGGCGGGCTTATCCTCGACCAAGGGTCGGAATACTGGGAGAGTGGTCAGGATGAAGTTCCTCGTCCGCAATCTGATCAACGATATCGAGCGGGTTTCCAACATCCAGGTCTATGGCCGGGTCGCTGGAATCCAAGGCATGCTGCTGGAAGCGGGCGGCGTGCAGCGCAGTCTTTCGGTGGGCGACCGCTGTACCGTGGTTGCGCGCGACGGCCGCAAGGTGGTGTGCGAAGTGGTGGGGTTCCGCCAGGGCAGGGCTCTGCTGATGCCGTTTTCCGCCATCGAGGGCATCGGCCTGGGCTGCCGCACCGAAGTCCAGGATGCCGAGCCGGTGGTGTTTCCCGATCGCGGTTGGCTGGGCCGGGTCATCAACGGCTTTGGCGAGCCGGTGGACGGGCGGGGGCCGCTGCCCACCGGCGACACCGCCTTTCCCATCCGCAACCCGCCGCCGCCTGCCCATTCCCGGTCACGGGTGGCGGGCAAGATCGATCTTGGCGTCCGGGCGGTGAACGCCTTTCTCACCTGCTGCCGTGGCCAGCGCATGGGTATTTTCGCTGGATCGGGCGTGGGCAAGTCGTCGCTGCTGTCCATGATGGCGCGCAACACCTCCGCCGACGTGTCGGTGATCGGGCTGATTGGCGAGCGTGGCCGCGAGGCCCGCGAGTTCATCGAGGATGATCTGGGTGAAGAGGGCATGAAGCGTTCGGTGGTGGTGGTCTCGACCTCCGACGAAAGCCCGTTGATGCGGCGTCAGGCGGCCTATATGACCCTGACCGTGGCCGAGTTCTTCCGCGACCAGGGCCTGGACGTGCTGTGCATGATGGATTCGGTCACCCGCTTTGCCATGGCCCAGCGCGAGATTTCGCTGTCGGCGGGTGAACCGCCCGCTTCCAAGGGGTATACCCCCACTGTCTTCGCCGAGTTGCCGCGCCTGTTGGAGCGGGCGGGGCCGGGGGCGGGAAAGGGCTCCATCACCGGCCTCTTTACGGTGCTGGTGGATGCCGATGACCATAACGAGCCCATCGCCGACGCGGTGCGCGGCATTCTGGACGGCCACATCGTGTTGGACCGCGGCATCGCCGAGCGGGGGCGCTATCCCGCCATCAACATCCTGCGCAGTGTGTCGCGGACCATGCCCGGCTGCAATAATGAGATGGAGAACGCCTTGGTGCGCCGTGCCCGCGCCTTGCTCTCCACCTATGAAGATATGGCGGAGCTGATCCGTCTGGGAGCTTATCGCCGCGGCACCGATCCCAAGGTTGACGAGTCTATTGAGTACTACCAGCCGATCGAGGACTTTCTCAGCCAGTTGAAGACCGACGCCACCGACTTGCCCACGTGCTATGCCCGTCTGGCCGAGATTCTGAGGATGCCGTTCGAGGGTGACGGCATGGGCCGGAGGTAGGACATGTCGTCCAAGGGACTTAAAACCCTTATCCGCCTCTCCAAATTCAATGTGGACGAGAAGCAGCGCATGCTGGTGGCGCTTCAGGGGCGGGAAGACGAGATTCTCGGTTGGATACGCCAGCAGGAAGAGCAGCTTAAGGAAGAACAGCGTATCGCCGCCGCCGATGCCGGCGGCGTCGGATTCGCCTATGGCGCTTTTGCCAATGCCTGGCTCAGCCGCCGGGAAACCCTGTTTTCCATGCTGGAACTGCTGCGGGCCGATATCGTTCGGGCCCGTGACGATCTGGCGGTGGCTTTCAACGAGTTGAAGACCTTCGAGATCACCCAGCGCGAGCGTGAACGCCGGGAGCAGGAGGAGCGCGACCGTAAGGAGCAGGCCTTCCTCGATGAAATCGGCCTCAATCTGCATCGCCGCAAGGACAAAACCGGGGGATAGATCCGGTCAGCCCGGCTCCTTGGCGCCATAGCCGCACAGGTCCGAGACGATGCAGGTGCCGCATGCGGGCTTGCGCGCCTTGCAGACATAGCGGCCGTGCAGGATCAGCCAGTGATGGGCATGCTCCATCCAGCGGGCGGGCGTGGCCCGCAGCAATCCCTCCTCCACTTCCAGCACCGTCTTGCCCGGCGCCATGCCGGTACGGTTGGCCACCCGGAAGCAATGGGTGTCCACGGCGATGGTGGGCTGGCCGAAGGCCACGTTCAGCACCACATTGGCGGTCTTGCGTCCGACGCCGGGCAGGGCCTCCAGGGCGTCGCGGGTTTCCGGCACCTGCCCGTCATGGCGGTCCAGCAAAAGGCGCGATAAGGCGATGACATTCCTGGCCTTGGTCTTGTAAAGGCCGATGGTGCGGATGGCTTCGGCCAGCTTGTCTTCGCCCAGCGCCACCATGGCGGCTGGCGTGCTGACCGTGGCGAACAGTGGCCCGGTGGCCTTGTTGACGCCGATATCGGTGGCCTGGGCCGACAGCACCACCGCCACCAGCAGGGTATAGGGATTGCAATAGGTCAGTTCGCTCTTGGGCGTGGGATTGGCAGCCGCCAGCCGGGCATAAAAAGCATCGGCCTGCGCAAAGGGCATCATCGGATATTATCCCTTCAACACCTCAAGGGCCTCGGCATGGACGCGGGCATCGCCGCTGGCGCAGACCCGCCCATCCGAGGCGATGGTCAGGGGGGTGCCCGACCAGTCGGTCATAATTCCCCCCGCACCCTCCACCACCGGCACCAAAGCGGCGAAGTCGTAGGGTTTCAATCCCGCCTCGACCACCACGTCGACAAAGCCGGTGGCTACCAGGGCATAGGCATAGCAATCGCAGCCATAGCGAGGGCGTTTGACCCGTGCGGCGATGCGGTTCCAGGCGGGAAGGGTGGCGGCATCAAAGAATTCCGGCCCGGTGGTGTAGGCATAGGCATGGGCCAGATCGGGACAGGCACGCACCGCGACCGGCGCGCCGTTCAAGGTGGTAGGCTGTCCCGCCGCCCCGATCCAGCGTTCGCCGATATGGGCCTGATCGATGATCCCCAGTACCGGGCGGCCATGATGGGCCAGGGCGATCAGGGTGCCGAAGCTGGGTTTGCCGGTGATGAAGGCGGCGGTGCCGTCGATGGGGTCCAGCACCCACACCCACTCGGCATCGCAGTGGGTGCGGCCGTGTTCTTCGCCCAGAATGCCGTGATCGGGAACCTCTGCCTCCAAGATGGCGCGCAGGGCGGCCTCGACCTCGCGGTCGGCGATGGTGACCGGGCTGGAATCGGCCTTGTCGTCCACCGTCACCGGGGTGCGGAAATACTTGCGGACGATGGGGCGGGCGGCATCGGCCAGACGTTCGGCCAGGGCGATGTATTCGGGCGGGCAGGCGGGCATGGACTTCAATCTCGCAGAGCAATAACTGAAGCAAGAGTGTGGCGCGAAACGCGGCGTCTGGATAGGGTGTGGTGCAGCTTTCTCTTACGGATCTGGATATGGCCGCTCTCACCCCCGTCATCGTTATTCCCGCCCGCATGCACGCTACCCGTCTGCCGGGCAAGCCCCTGGCCGACATTCATGGCGCGCCCATGATTGTCCATGTCTGGCGTCGTGCCCTGGAGGCGGGCATCGGCCCGGTGGTGGTGGCCTGTTCCGAACGTGAAGTGTTCGACGCGGTAACGGCCCATGGCGGCACGGCGGTCATGACCGATCCCGATCACCCTTCGGGCTCGGACCGGGTGTGGGAGGCCGTGTGCGCCATCGATCCCGAGGCGAGGTTCAACGCCATCGTCAATGTCCAGGGTGATCTGCCGACTCTGGACCCCGCCATCATCCGCGCCGTCTTCGCGCCGCTGGACGATCCGGCGGTGGATATCGCCACCCTGGTCACCGAGATCGCAGTCGAGGACGAACGCACCAACCCCAACGTGGTCAAGGCGGTGGTCGGCCTGGCTCCCGGCCAGCGCGTCGGCCGGGCGCTGTATTTCAGCCGCGCTACCGTGCCCGCCAATGCCGGGCCGCATTACCACCATATCGGACTTTACGCCTATACCCGCGACGCGCTGTCGCGCTTCGTCCGCCTGCCCCAGGGGGTGCTGGAGCAGCGGGAAAAGCTGGAACAGTTACGTGCGCTGGAGAACGGCATGCGCATCGACGCCGCTTTGGTTGACACCGTTCCGCTCGGTGTCGATACTCCCGCCGACCTTGAACGGGCGCGCAGCCTATTGGAAACGCAGTCATGACCAAGAGCCCAGACCCCAGCCGCGCCATCGCCTTCCAGGGTGAGCCCGGCGCCTATTCTCATCTGGCCTGCCGCAACGCCTATCCGGCGATGGAGCCGCTGCCCTCGGCCACCTTCGAAGACACCTTCGCCGCCGTGCGCGAAGGCCGCGCCCGCTATGCCATGATTCCCATCGACAATTCGGTGGCGGGACGTGTCGCCGACGTTCATCACCTGATGCCCTATGCTGGGCTGCACATCATCGGTGAGCATTTCGAGCGCATCAGCCACCATCTGCTCGCGGTTCCGGGCGCGACGCTGGAGACCATCCGTTCGGTCAAAAGCCACGTCCACGCCTTGGGCCAGTGCCGCAACCTGATTCGCCAGATGGGGCTTAAGGTCATCGTCGGCGCCGACACCGCCGGAGCCGCCGCCGAGATCGCCGAACGCAAGGATCCCACCATCGCCGCCATCGCCTCGGAATTGGCGGCGGAGGCCTATGGTCTGGTATCGCTTCAGGCCAATATCGAAGACGCCGAACATAACACCACCCGCTTCGTGGTGCTGGCCCGCGAAGTGCTGGAGCCCAACCCCAACCTGCCGTGCGTCACCACCTTCGTCTTCCGGGTGCGCAACGTGGCGGCGGCGTTGTACAAGGCCCTGGGCGGCTTTGCCACCAACAATATCAACATGACCCGGCTGGAAAGCTACATGGTGGGCGGCGAGTTCGTCGCCACCCAGTTCTATGCCGATGTGGAGGGGCACCCCACCAGCCGCAACCTGCGCCAGGCGCTGGAGGAACTGGATTTCTTCAGCCACGAGGTCCGCATCCTGGGTGTCTATCCCCAGCACCCCTTCCGCATGAAGCGCTGAAATGGTTTTTGTCGGCGCCCTCAAAGCGCCGGGCGAACCGCCTCCGTGGTCCTTAGGCTCCCGCGCCGCAAGGCGCGCGGCCGCCTCGCGGCCGTACCAACACCAGGAATCAGGAATTCCTGGTGTTGGTAATTCCCCTCCTGAACCGGGTCCGGGAGGGGAGATAAAGGTCGATCAGATCAGCTTTTCCGCCGTCATGGCCGCCTGGACCGTGGGCCGCTGGAGGACGCGGGCGAAGAACGCCGCCAGATGGGGCCAGGGTGCCAATTCGATCCCCAGACGCGGCAGCCACAGCAGCACGGTGAACAGATAGCCGTCGGCCACGGTGAAGGTCTCGCCCATCAGGAACGGACCGGCGCCCAGAGCCTTGTCGGCAAAGTCCAGCCGCCGCGTCAGCAAGCCCTTGATCACCGTCTTGGCTTCGTCGGGGAAGGCGGGGTTGAACAGGCCGCCCGCACTCTTGTGCATTTCGGTGGCGATGAAGATCAGCCATTCCACCAGCTTGGCATAGCCCATACTGCCCGCCGCCGGGGCCAGCTTCTTTTCCGGGACCAGGGAGGCGATGTAGAGGACGATGGAGACGCCCTCGGTCAGCACGGTGCCGTCGTCCAGCACCAAGGCCGGGATATAGCCCTTGGGATTGATGGTGAGGAAGTCGATGCCGGTTTCGGTCTTCTTGGTGGGTAGGTCGACAGCCTCCATTTCGAAGGCGATTCCTGCCTCGCGCAGGGCGATATGAGGCGACAACGAGCAGGCGCCGGCCTTGTAATACAATTTCATGAGAGCATCTCCGGTTCAGGCGTCGTGAGGGATTTCGTTCAAGGTCTTGCAGGTGTCGCAGAGGTAGAGAAAATTGACCTGCATGGTCTTGATCGGCACTTCATGCATCATTTCGCGTTTGCAGCCGCCGCAGAAATAGTTGTCACCGCCCAGCCCCATCATGGTGAGGCCGGTATTGACGATCTCGCGGCCATTGATATAGGCCTCGGCGACGGCTTTAAGCACTATGTCAGCCATTTTATTCCATCCTCTTTCTTTTAGAACGCAGCTACGCCGCCGTCGGCGCGCGGGTCGCTGGCTCCTTCGATCATGCCGTCGCCCCGGCGGCATAGAATTCCGGCATGGCCCAGAACCTGGTCCCAGGCCTTCACCACCTCGACCGTGTGTCCGGCCCGGCGCAATTGTGCGACCACTGCGGGATCAAGCCGGGCTTCGGCCTGAAGTCTGGCGGCGGAGGCATCCTCGGGCCCTCCGGTCAAGGCCCAGCGCGGCGCCGAGACCGCCTGCTGCAAGCCCTGGCCGAATAGGGCGACTCGGGTGAAGATTTCCGCCTGCAGCAAGGGCTGGGCATCGCCGCCCATGGTACCATAGACCATGATGCGGCCGTCTTTCATGCGGGCGAGGCCGGGCGACAGGCTGTGCAATGGCCGCCGCCGGGGTTCCAGCGTGTTGCGGTGCAGGGGGTCGAGGCTGAACGAACTGCCCCGGCACTGCCAGACGATGCCGGTTTCGGGCAGAGTGACGCCCGAACCGAAGGCGTGGCAGAGGCTTTGGATGACGCTGACGGCGCGGCCGTGGCCGTCGATCACCCCCAACCAGACCGCATCGCCGCCGCAGACCTGATCGGGAAAGGGGGTGGCGTGCTGGCGGTCCATCTCGGCAGCCATGTGGTCCAGCACACCGTCGGTGAGGTAGGTGGTGGCGTGGATGGACATGCGCGCGGGGTCGGTGACATGGGCGTTGCGCACCTTTTGGGCCAGTTTGGCGGCTTCCGCCAGGCCGTGGACGTGGTCGAAACCATCTGCCTCGCGCACCCCCAGCCGCTGGAACAGCCCCAGCAGCATCAGCGACGCCAGCCCTTGGGTAGGCGGCGCGGTGTTGAACACGGTGCCCGACGGCAGGCCCAACGAAAGTGGACGGCGGCGCATGCCGCGATGCCGCGCCAGATCGTCGGCGCGCAAGGGGCTGTCGGCAGCCTGAAGCTGGGCAGCGATGCTGCGCCCGATCTCGCCGCGATAGAAGTCGTCAAGGCCGGTCGCCGCCAGACGCTCCAGCGTCGTTGCCACAGCGGGCAGGCGCAAGACCGTACCGGCGGACGGGGCCTTACGCTTGATCAGGAACTGGTCGGCGAAGCCCGGCTGCTTTTTCAGCTCCGCCAGAGCATGGGTGGTGGCCGCGGCCTGATGAGCGGTGACGGCAAAACCGTCGCGGGCGGCGGAAACGGCGTCTTCGAACAGGCGGGTCAGGGGCAGGGATCCGCCCCAATGGGCGGATACGTCGAGCGCCAGTTGCCAACTCGACACCGCGCCCGCCACCGTGTTGGCGGCCAGCGGTCCGGTGGTGGGAATACGGTTGAGGCGATGGCGGCGGTATAGGTCGGCATCCACCTTGCCCCCGGCGGCACCGGAGCCGTCGATGGAGATGGGCGGTTTGCCCGGTTCGGCGATCAGCCAAAAGGCGTCGCCGCCCAGACCGGTCATATGGGGATAGACCACCGACAGGGTCGCTGCCGTGGCGATCGCCGCTTCGATAGCGGTGCCGCCCTCGCGCAGAACCGCAAGACCGGCCTGCGATGCCAGATGATGGGGGGATGTAACCATGCCCCGGCGGGCCAGGGGGGAATGCAGCATTGCTCTGCCCGTTCAATGAGGGTCCTGGAACCGGGAGCGATTGTTGCGAAATCCCCGCCCGCCGTCCAGAGTGGTGACACCACTGAGATCGAGAAAGAGCATGGACCTCGCCCCCGACTTCACCGCTACCCTGTCATTGTCCTGGGACGACATCCACCGTGATTCGCGCGCACTGGCCCTGCGACTGAAGACGAAAGGCCCCTTCCGGGGCATCGTCGCCATCGCCCGCGGCGGTTTGGTGCCTGCCGCCATCCTGGGCCGCGAATTGGATCTGCGCCATGTGGACACCATCTGTATCGCCAGCTATGGCGACGGTGTCCGCCAGGATCTGTGCGTTCTCAAACGGATCGACGGTGACGGCGAGGGATGGCTGGTGATCGATGATCTGGTCGATACCGGCGCCACCGCCGCGGTGGTGCGCACGATGCTGCCTCGGGGGCACTACGCCACTCTTTATGCCAAGCCGTCGGGCCTGCCCATGGTGGATACTTTTGTCTCCGAGGTCGCCCAGGCGACGTGGCTGATCTTTCCCTGGGACGCACCGGAAAGGGTGTGATCTGACCTTTCGTGCTCCGCTCTAAACTATAGATTTATATTAATTACAGTGATGTCGGGCTATCCTGAGTCGAGCTGAAGGGCGCGGCGTACCTCTTGAGAATAGGGGCATTCTAGAATCTTCTTTTTGTAAGCGCTCTATGATACCGTTGAGATAGATCAATTCAATTTGGCCTGAAAGGGCGGTACCCAGCATGACCATGATCACCGTGCGACCCTATAGCCAAGCCCTTGACCGGTTGCGTGCCGTGGGCCTGCGTCCCACCCGCCAGCGTTTGGCCTTGGCTCGGTTGCTGTTCGATGGGTGCGACCGGCACATCTCGGCAGAGCAGCTCCACACCGAAGCTCTGTCCAGCAATATCCGGGTGTCGCTGGCGACGGTGTACAACACCTTGCACCAGTTTACCGAAGTGGGTCTGCTGCGCGAGATCGTGGTGGATGCGGGGCGGTCATATTTCGACACCAACACCACCGACCACCACCACTTCTTCTATGAAAAGAGCGGCAAGCTCTGTGACATTCCCGCCGAGCTGATCGCCGTGGCCAAGGTGCCCGACGCCCCCGAGGGTTTCAACATCAGCCGGGTGGAAGTCATCGTCCGGGTGGATGGCTGAACCGGCCACCCTCTGACGGGGCGCGGCCCTCCGATCGCTTGGCCGCCGCCTCAGCGGCGGCTGATCGCGGCGCACGCCGGATTTGGTGCGTGCCGCTTTAGCGGTTGATGAGGTCGATCAGCGGGCCCCACTCGGCGGCATAGGCGGTGGCGCGACGGTCGCGGCTTTCGAACACGGTTCCGCCCTGAGAGGCCACATTGGTGTAGATCTGGCTGTCGCGCAGCCGCGCCACCACCGGAAATCCCAGTCCACCGAAAAAGCCGTCAAGATGATCGCTGGCGCGGGTTCCCGGTCGCAGCCGGTTGCCGACCACCGCCACCACGCGTTTGTTCTTGCGCACCACCTTGACCTTGGCGAGGCGGTCGAGGAAGTGAGCGGTGGCATCTTCGTCGAAGGTGCCGGGCAGCACCGGTACCACGATCACGTCGCTGATCTCGATCAGATCCTCCACGTCCTTATGATGCATGGCTGCGGGAGCGTCGATGACCAGGCGCTCAATGCCCTTGGGCGGCGATGCAACATCCTTGGACCAGTCTAGGCCGATAATCGGTGGCAGGGATTCGGGACGGCGGCGCAGCCAGTTGAGGCTGGAGCGCTGGCGGTCGCAATCGCCAATGGCCGTTTTCCGCCCGGTGGCGGCAAAGGCGGCGGCGATGTGGGTCGCCAGCGTAGTCTTGCCGCAGCCCCCTTTGATATTGCCCACCAGCACCGTCTTCATGCCTGTTCCCCCGCCTTGGCATTTTCTGGGCACCAGCATAGCGCGCTTCGCCGCCTTTGGAAGCTATGTTCCCATCGGGTTTCCGGGCTTGGAGTTGCGGGGGGAGGTGAACACTGTTACCTTCGTATTATGCAGATCCTGGGGCTCCGATCATTTCAATCATGACCACCCAAGACGATATGAAGCTGGCCGAGTTGCTGTGCGCCCGTCTGTGCCATGACTTGGCCGGACCGGTAGGGGCTGCATCGGCTGGGGCCGAGCTGATGGAGGAGGGGGGCGACCCCGAGACCGCCCGGCTGGTGGCCTTGAGTGCGGGATGGGCCGCAGCCCGGCTTAAATTTTTCCGTGCCGCACTGGGGCCGGGGGGCAACCCGCAGGCTGCCGCCGCCCTTCACGATCTGGCCCTGTCTTACCTCAAGACAGCCAATTCGGGGCCGAACACCGATATTACGCTGGCATGGTCGTGCGGCTCCGCATCTCTTGATGCCGACCGGTCGCGGCTGTTGCTTAATCTTATTCTGCTGGCCCGCGATGCCTTGGTGCGCGGCGGCAGGATCGAAGTGTCGGTGGCGGGGGCTCCCGCCGTTGGATGTTTGGGGCTGTCGGTGGGCGCCCTCGGTCCAGCCGTCACCCTCGGCGACGAAGCGAAAGACGTGTTGACCGCTGGCGGCGACCCGGATGGTCCGCGTGGCGCCCTGGCGTGGTTTGCACGCAGACTGGCGGAGCGGCTCGGCGGCGGGCTGCGAGTCGAGGCCCTGTCCGGTGGGCTGAAATTTGAGATTTGACGGGGCGGAATTTATTTCGTTTCGAAAGCGGATTTATCATGGTCTGGGTTCTTCTAAAGACAATCCGACCGTGGTATTAGTCGAGTGCGCCTGTCCGATGTGTTTTGGAGTGGCGGAGAATTTTTGCACTGCAATGTGCTGTAGTGCGCGGGATCCTACTGGAGTCGACCATGGATGATCTCCTCAGTGAATTTCTGACCGAGACATCGGAAAGTATTTCCGTTCTCGATGTGGCCTTGGTGAATTTGGAGCAAAATCCGAACGATCCCCAGATTCTCGGAAATATTTTCCGCCTGGTTCATACCATCAAGGGCACCTGCGGTTTTCTCGGTCTTCCCCGGCTGGAGCATGTGGCTCATGCGGGCGAGAACGTGCTGGGCAAGTTCCGCGACGGTGAGTTGGAGGTCACGCCCGATGCGGTGACTCTGATCCTGCAATCCATCGACCGCATCAAGTCGATCCTGTCGCATCTTGAGCAGAATGAGTGCGAGCCTGAAGGCAGTGACATCGATCTGATCGAGCGGTTGAACGCCATGGCCGAAGGGCGCTCTGTCGGTTCGCCCTCGGCCCCGCCGCCGCCTTCGCCGCCCATGCCCACCTTCGAGTCGGTGGTTGCCGCCGCGGCTGCTCCGTCGGCGCCCGAGCCCGAGCCCGAGCCGGCTGCTGCCGCGCCAGCCCCCGCCCCCGCGCCGGAGCCCGAGCCGGTCAAGTCCGGTGTCCCCGCTCCCACGCCGCAGCCCCCCGCCGTGACGGCTCCGGTCGAGACCGGGGTGCCCGCGCCCGGAGGCGAGAAGGAATCCGCGGTTGCCGCGCAGACCATCCGTGTCAATGTGGAACTGCTCGAAAACCTGATGACCCTGGTGTCCGAGCTGGTGCTGACCCGCAACCAGTTGCTCCAGATGGTCCGCGGCAAGGATGACAGCGAGTTCGCCACGCCGCTGCAGCGCCTGTCGCACATCACCACCGACCTTCAGGAAGGCGTGATGAAGACCCGCATGCAGCCCATCGGCAACGCCTGGGCCAAGCTGCCGCGTATCGTCCGCGACCTCTCGGTCGAAATGAACAAGAAGATCGATCTTCAGATGCTGGGCGCCGAGACCGAACTCGATCGTCAGGTGCTGGAGCTGATCAAGGATCCGCTGACTCACATGGTGCGCAACTCGGCCGACCACGGCTTGGAGCCCACCGATGAGCGCAAGCGGATCGGTAAGCCCGAAGTGGGCAAGATCGTGCTGAACGCCTTCCACGAGGGCGGCCACATCATTATCGAGATTTCCGACGATGGCCGCGGCCTCAATCTGGACCGGATCAAGCAGAAGGCCCTGCAGAATGGGCTGGTGGGCGAGTCCGAGCTTGAGACCATGACGCCGCAGCAGATCTACCAGTTCATCTTCCGGGCGGGCTTCTCCACCGCCGAAAAGGTGACTTCGGTGTCGGGACGCGGCGTCGGTATGGACGTGGTGCGCACCAATATTGAAAAGATCGGCGGCACCGTCGAACTGAAGAGCCAGCCCGGCAAGGGTTCGACCTTCGTCATCAAGATCCCGCTGACCCTGGCCATCGTTTCGGCCCTGATCGTCGAATGTGCCGTCGAGCGCTTCGCCATCCCACAGATCAGCGTTCTGGAACTGGTGCGCGTTACCGCCAATTCCGAGCATGGCATCGAGATGATCAACAACGCGCCGGTGCTGCGTCTGCGGGACCGCCTGTTGCCGCTGGTCTCGCTGAAGCGCCTGCTGAAGCTGGCCGAGGATAATGGCGAGCAGCAGGAAACCTTCATCGTCGTGACCCAGGTGGGCACCTACACCTTCGGCATCATCGTCGATCGGGTGTTCGATACCGAGGAAATCGTGGTCAAGCCGGTGGCTCCCATCCTGCGCCATATCAGCATGTTCTCGGGCAACACCATTTTGGGTGACGGTTCGGTGATCATGATCCTCGACCCCAACGGCATTGCCGGCGCCACCGGTGAATCCGGTCTGCTGGGCGGCGCCCAGGCGGCCGAGGCCCAGGTCGCCCGCGAAAGCCATGCCGATGCCAAGACTTCCTTGCTGGTGTTCCGTGCCGGCGGCGAGGATCTCAAGGCGGTGCCGCTGGCCCTGGTGGCTCGCCTCGAAGAAATCGAGGTCAAGGACATCGAGCACAGTCATGGCAAGCCCATGGTCCAGTATCGCGGCCATCTCATGCCGTTGATCGCTATCGACGGCATCATGAACTTCCGCGAGGAGGGGCGTCAGCCGGTCCTGGTGTTCTCCGACCGCGAGCACACCATGGGTCTGGTGGTGGACGAGATCGTCGATATCGTCGAAGACCGCATGAAGGTGGAACTGAGCGCCAACAATCCCGGTATCATCGGCACCGCCGTCATCGCCGGCAAGGCTACCACCATCATCGACGCCGGCTACTACCTGCCGCAGGCGTTCGGCGACTGGTTCGGCCGCGCCGACAAGGAATTCGGTAATGCGGAATTCCATCAGCCGCGTATCTTGCTGGTGGACGACTCGCCGTTCTTCCGCAACCTGCTGACGCCGCTTTTGTCGGTGGCGGGGTACGAGGTGATCTCGGTGGAGAGCGCCGACCGGGCCTTGGCCTTGCGCGAGCAGGGCAACGAGTTCGACGTCATCGTCAGCGACATTGAAATGCCGGGCATGAGCGGGTTCGAGTTCGCCTCGGCGGTGCGGTCCGACGCGCGGTGGGGCTTGATCCCCATGGTGGCGCTGTCGTCCCATGCCACCGAAAAGGACTTTGAGCGTGGGCGTCAGGTCGGCTTCAACGACTACATCGCCAAGTTCGACCGGGATGCCTTGCTGCAAACCCTGGCTTCGACCATCGCAGCCAACAAAGGTGCCGCATGAACCAGATCGTTCCCGCAGGCAAGCGCCAGTCGACGGAGCTTGCCGCTCCCGAGACCCAGGACTTTGTCACTATGTTCATCGAGGGGCAGCTGTTCGGCATTCCCGTGCTGACGGTCCAGGACGTTCTGGGGCCTCAAAAGATCACCCGCATCCCGCTGGCGCCCCGCGAAGTGGCGGGCAGCCTTAACCTCCGGGGCCGGATCGTCACCGCCATCGACGTTCGGCTGCGCCTGGGTCTGCCGAAGCGGGCGGAAGAAAAGAAGGGGATGAGCGTCGTCGTCGATATGGGCGGCGAGCTTTATTCCCTGATGGTGGATTCGGTGGGCGAAGTGCTGTCGCTGCCAGCCGCCAAGTTCGAGCGCAACCCGCCGACGCTTGATCTGCATTGGCGGGAATTCTCCATCGGCATCTATCGGCTTGATGATAAGCTGCTGGTGGTGCTTGATGTGGGGAAGCTTCTGGATTTCACCAGAAACGAATAGTATAGGCTTGATTTAAGAACCATCGAAGGGGTGGAGCGCCGCCAACCGCGACCGCCACCCCTCCACCGGAGGCAAGCTTGGGCATGAAGTCCTGTCTTATCGTTGACGATTCCAAGGTCATTCGGATGGTGGCCAAGAAGATCCTGCATGAACTGACCTTCAAGACCGAAGAGGCCGAAGACGGCTCGGCGGCTTTGGAGGCCTGCAAGCGTTCGATGCCGGATGCGGTGCTGCTCGACTGGAACATGCCGGTCATGAATGGCATCGATTTCCTGCGCGAACTCAGGAAGCTTCCGGGCGGCGACCATCCGATCGTCGTTTTCTGCACCACGGAGAACGACATCGAACATATTCAGGAGGCCATCACTGCTGGGGCCAATGAATACATCATGAAGCCGTTCGATAGCGAAATCCTGCAGGCGAAGTTCTCGCAGGTGGGCCTGCTCTAGGCAACTTGCGGAAGCTTTCTCCCTATGGCTATTGACGCATCAGTTCCGGCTTCCAACAGCGCTTCCAGCGGCCCTATCCGGGTGATGCTGGTCGATGATTCCGCCGTGGTCCGCGGTCTCGTCACCCGTCTGTTGGAAGGCGAGTCGGATATTCAGGTGGCGGCTTCGGTCGGCAACGGCCAGATGGCCTTGGCCGCGCTGGAGCGTAATGAATTCGACGTCGTCTTGCTTGATATCGAGATGCCGGTGATGGATGGTCTTGTGGCACTGCCCAAGCTGCTTCAGATCGACCCTGGCCTTAAGATCATCATGCAATCCACCCTGACCTTGAAGGGGGCGGATGTTTCCATGCGCGCTCTGGGGATGGGGGCCGCTGATTACATCCCAAAGCCCACCGCGACCCGCGATCTAGCGGGAGGTGCCGAGTTCAAGTCCGAATTGCTGGGGAAAATCCGGGCTCTGGGCCAGGCCCGGCGGCGCGACCCTAACCGTCCGGCTCGTCCTGGCGGGGTACCGGCGCCGCGCCCGACCTCGGTCGCCAGCACGCCCCGGACTCCGATCTCGATCCATCCCGGCCCGATCTCGCTACGGACCAACACGCCGGAAGCGCCCGATATCATCGCCATCGGATCCTCCACCGGCGGTCCGCAGGCGCTTTTTACCGTCCTTGGGGCCATGCGCGCCGGAACGGTGCAGCAGCCTATTCTCATTACCCAGCATATGCCCGCCACCTTCACCACCATTCTGGCCGAGCATATCGGCCGTGTTTCGGGATGGGACGCGAAAGAAGCCCAGGACAACGAGGTCGTCCGGAGCGGGCGGGTCTATATTGCTCCCGGTGACTTTCATATGGTGATTGAGAGCAAGGGTGCTGATAAGGTGCTGAGACTGAACAAGAACCCGCCGGAAAATTTCTGTCGGCCCGCGGTCGATCCGATGCTGCGCAGCATCGCCGCCGCCTACGGCAAGCGTGTTTTGACTTGCATCCTGACGGGAATGGGGGCCGACGGCCTCAAAGGGGGACAAGCGGTGGTGGCATCCGGTGGAACAGTGATTGCCCAGGATGAGGGCACCTCGGTTGTGTGGGGCATGCCGGGAGCGGTGGCGTCGGCGGGCATTTGCTCGGCCGTTATGCCTCTGCCCGAAATTGCCCCGTGGATCATGAAGCTGGCGACGAGGCGCTAAACCCATGCGGCCAGAAGATTTTGATTTCGTCGCCAAGATGCTGAAGGACCGGTCTGGACTGGTCATCACACGCGACAAGGCATACCTGCTTGAAAGCCGTTTGACCCCGGTGTCGCGCAAGCGCGGCATGAAGGGTTTGGACGATTTGATCTCCAGTCTGCGCACCGCCAGCGAGGATCTGCTGCGCGAAGTCACGGAAGCCATGACGACCAATGAGTCGTTTTTCTTCCGTGATATCAAGCCGTTCGATCAGTTCAAGTCGGTGGTTCTGCCCCACATGATGGCGGCGCGTTCCACCAAAAAGACGCTGCGTGTCTGGTCCGCCGCCGCTTCATCCGGTCAGGAAGCCTATACCCTGGCCATGATGTTGAAGGAAGAAGGGGCCAAGCTATCGGGGTGGAAGATCGAAATCGTCGGTACCGACATTTCCACCGAAATGCTGGAAAAGGCCAAGGCGGGCCTATACTCCCAATTCGAGGTCCAACGCGGACTGCCCATTCAGTTGTTGGTCAAGTACTTCAAGAAGACCGCCGAGATGTGGCAGATCGACCCTGCCATCCGCGCCATGGTGCAGTTTCGCGAATACAATCTGCTCCATGACCTCAAGCCGCTGGGCCAGTTCGACGTGGTGTTTTGCCGCAATGTGCTGATCTATTTCGATCAGCCCACCAAAACCCGCGTTCTGGACAATATCAGCCGGATCATGCCCGACGACGGGTTTCTCTATCTGGGTGGTGCTGAAACGGTGCTGGGGATTTCCGACAAGTTCAAGCCCGTTCCCGAGCAGCGCGGTATCTACGCCATTACCCGGGGTAAGTAACCGTCGGGTTTACCATCAACCCCCATCCGGTCGGACCGGATGGGGGTTTTTTATTGGGGGGGGTAAGAAACTCTTAATCCCAGATGTGGTATGACAATCTGGTGACATACCGATTTGTGGTCGACAAAAGGAAACGCAGATCGGTATGCTTCGTCCCAAGCGGCAAGGACGACAGATGAGGTCCAACATGCATCACCGTATCGGTCGAGCATCGCCTCTTTACAAAGGCCCCGGATATCCGCCGAAAGGCGGGATCGGTCGCCGCTTCCACCGCCCCGGGTCTCTCGTAGGAGAGGCCTTTTTTTATGCCTTCCGTCAGCCCGAATCCGAAGGAGTCCCAGATGGCCAAGCGCGCCTCGCGGATTGCCGCGTCCAAGACTGAAGCCGTGATTTCGCTTTACCCCCAGGCCAGCCGGGACGAACCGGATTGGAGCCCCCTGGGAGACGATGACGGTCACCGCGATCAAAGTTATGTCCGCAAGGTCCGCCCCCAGGGGGACAATCAGCGCCGCTTGCTGAGGGCCATTACAGAGCATCACCTGACCCTGGCGGTGGGGCCGGCTGGAACCGGTAAAACATATCTGGCCATTTCGGCGGCGGTGGAAGCGTTTGAAGAGGGGCGAGTAGCTCGCATCATGCTGTCACGTCCGGCAGTGGAGGCCGGAGAATCCTTGGGCTTTTTGCCCGGCGATCTACAAGAAAAACTGGCCCCCTATCTGCGCCCGCTTTATGACGCCCTTTCGGACCGCCTGGGCGGTAAGCGCCTGCGGGCGCTGTTGGCCGACGGCTCGATCGAGATCGCTCCCATCGCCTATATGCGGGGGCGCACCCTTAACAACGCTTTTGTGGTGATCGACGAGGCGCAAAACTGCACCTACGGTCAGATCAAGATGCTGCTGACCCGTTTGGGCTGGCACTCGACCATGGTGCTGACCGGCGACCCGGATCAGAGCGATCTGCTGCCCGGCATGTCGGGGCTGGCCGATATTGCTAATCGTCTTGAGACCCTGCCCGATATCGCCGTCATCACCCTGGATGAGCGCGACATTGTCCGCCATCCCCTGGTAGCAAGCATGCTGGGGGTGCTGTAGGACGGACGAAGGCCCCCCCGCTACATCCCACAGAGGCGGTGGGGGCCGATATCCAGGTGGAGATGGTCGTTGTGCAGGCGGTTGTGGTTGGGGGTCAGCACGACGGTGAAGTGCTCGCATGACGCCCGCGCCAGCTGTTGCAGAAACTCGCTTTTCTTACCTGCGTTCCGCCAGTCCTTCTTTACCGATATGACGGAGCCGTCCACCAGCTCAAAGCCGCCGATATCGATGGCTTGCCCCTTGCCGTGTTCGGACAGGCGCCCCCCTTTGCTGCCGCTTTCACCGCCGGTGGAGGCCTTGGCGGCCTCGGTGCGCCGCGCGCGGCAATCATAGGTTCCCATGTGCTGTAGCCGGGCGATGGGCTGCCCCAGGATCTTGCGGGCCAGGGGTTGTACCACCTGCTGCTCGAACCGCTCCACCGAGCGGGCCATGGTGCATGACATCACGCCGGGGCGGTTCATCCCCATCTGACCGCCTTGGCTGACCTTGACGGGATTGGCGACGCTGCATGATCCCGGTTGGCCGAACGGGGCTTGGGGCTCGAACGCCACATGCATGTCGCGTAAGTCCTTCAGACAGGCGCTATCGGAGTCGAGAACGGGCGGCGGTGGCGGTGCGGCCAAGCGTGGCGGCGGCGAGGCGCAGGCCCCCAGCAGGAGCACCATCAGGGCAACAATGGGACGGCGAAAGGACACGGCCATGAATCCGCTGGACAGGGCTATCCTTTTCTAGCCAAAGAGCGGCAAAAAGTCACTAAAAATCAGATAGTTCTGGTTTCTTTCTCGCCCAATAAATTAAGAAAGGGTTAACTGAATTTGACGGCGGTGCCATTGGCCGAGACTATCAGCATGGTCTTGTGATCGCCGCCCACCACTTCGTAATCCAGGTCCACCGCAACAATGGCATCGGCGCCGAGGGCGGCGGCATTAGCTTCGAGGGCGGCCAGGGCGGCGGTCTTGGCTTCCTGGAGGATCTTCTCGTAAGAGCCGCTGCGGCCGCCGACGATATCGCGGACGCTGGCCAGCATATCGCTGAAGATATTGGTCCCCATGACCGCATCGCCGGAAACGATCCCGAGATAGGCGGCGATGCGGCGGCCATCAATGGATTCTGTGGTGGTGATGATCATCGGAATCTCCCCGTTTGGACCGACCGATCATACCCTTGACCGGATGGCGGTGACTTCTCCAAAATCGCGGCCCGGAAACTTAAACGTCAGGATCTCCCAGTATGACCGAATACGCAGCCATTGGCATCGTCACCATCTCCGACCGTGCCAGCCAAGGGGTCTACGAAGACAAGGGCGGTCCGGCCATCGTCGCCGAGATGACGCGCTTTCTATCGACGCCGTGGCGGGCGGTGGCGCGGGTCATTCCCGACGAGCAGGCAGTGATCGAGGCGACCTTGAGGGAGCTGGCCGATGGGGAGGGCTGCGCCCTGATCGTCACCACCGGCGGTACCGGCCCGGCGCCCCGCGACGTGACCCCCGAAGCAACCGAGGCGGTGTGCGACAAGATGATGCCGGGCTTTGGAGAGCTGATGCGGCTGGAAAGCCTCAAAGTAGTTCCCACCGCTATCTTGTCGCGGCAGACCGCCGGCATCCGGGGCAAGAGCCTGATCATCAATCTGCCGGGCAAGCCCTCGGCCATCGCCGATTGCCTGGTGGCGGTCATGCCCGCTGTGCCCTATTGCATCGATCTGATCGGTGGGCCGTTCATTGATACCGATCCGGCAGTGTGCAAGGCGTTCCGCCCCAAGGCGAAGTAAACACCAAAAAGGCCCGTGGGGTGTCCCACGGGCCTTCGGCAACAGATCGGGCGCAAGCCTTAGACGGCGGCGGCAGCCTGCTTCTTGGCCAGGGCGCTCTGAACCCGCTTCTTCAGGCGGCGGGCCTCGTCGGGCAGCTTGCCGTTGGAGACCGACAGCAGATAGGCGTCGATACCGCCATTATGCTCGATGGTCTTCAGGCCCTGGGTGGAAATCCGCATGCGGATCGGCTGACCCAGCGCATCGGACAGGACCGAAACCTCCTGGAGGTTGGGCAGGAAGCGACGCCGAGACTTATTGTTGGCGTGGCTGACGTTGTTGCCGGTCAAAACGCCCTTGCCGGTGATGGCGCAGCGACGTGCCATGGTGCAATCCTCTACTTCAAATCGTTTCGCCGGTCTGCCCGCAGCCGCATGGCGGGGCACATTCCCGGGGGGAGCCCCCGATCTACCAACCGGAGGAAGCCGCGTTTTTACGGGGACGAAGGTCGCCCGTCAAGCTTGAATCGAGTCTGGACTGGATCAGCCCCCTGAATCAGCCGAACAGCTTGTCGATGGCGTCCTGGCCGAGCATGCGGTCCACGTCGGCCTGGGTGACGCCTTGACCGGGAAGCTGCGGACCGTGGAGAAGCTTCTTGTCCGGGTCTTCTTCCTTGATTTCGACCACCACCTGGGTGAGTTCATCTCGGCCCCAGGTCAGGATGATGCTGTTGACGCGCTCTTCGACGAATTTGAGCGAGTTAACCACCTTGGAGATACGCTGGCCGGTTATGTCTTGGAACGAGCAGGCCTCGAACACCATGTTGACCTTGTCGGTCACCTTGTCGAAGATCTCGCCCAAGGCTGGATTATCGCCAACCTCGGTACGGGCTTCGCTCATCAGGGTGTCGATGGATTCCATGCTGCCCATGATGGTGTCGGTCGCAGTTTCCGTCGCCTTGACGATGGCGTCCAACTGCTCGGACATGCTGCCGAAATGGTCGGTGGCCCCCGGAGGGTTGAGGGAGGCCAGTTCCTTGCGAATTTTCTGGAGGTGGCCGAACAGCCCCACCAGTTCGCGCTTAAGGATTCGATCGTCGCTAGCAGTCATCGACATATGTTGTCCAGCCGGAGGGGTCTGGGCAGAAGGATAGCCTGATTGTCGCTGGATCGCCAAGGGGAGAACAGGCGGTTCGGCAAATCGAGTCTCCCCCTCCTGGCGGAAGGTTCGGACCAACTGACGGGCCGCCGCGCCCGGCGCCAGATGGCTTGCCGCCACCGCCTGTTCCATGGCGGGCAGCCGCGCCGCGACCCTGGGGTCGTCGCGCAAGGCCTGCAGCAGGGTTTCCGACACCTCATTCCACATCCAGGCATGAGCCTGGGCGGCGCGGCGTTCATTCAGGGCGCCGACCCTCGTCATGATGTCGTGATGGGAGGTGATGGTGTCCCAGATCTGATCGATGCCCGAGCGCGCCAGGGCCGAGCAGGTCAGGACCGGCACCTGCCAATGGGGCGAGGCGGGGGCCAGCAGATGCAGGGCGTTTTTGTAGTCGCGCGCCGCCCGCTGGGCCGCTGCCGCCAGATCGCCATCGGCCTTGTTGACGATGATGGAATCGGCCAGTTCGACGATGCCCTTCTTGATGCCCTGCAACTCGTCTCCGCCGCCTGGCACCAGCACCAGCAAAAACATATCCACCATGTCGGCCACGGCGGTCTCGCTTTGGCCGACGCCCACGGTCTCGACCACGACGACGTCGAACCCGGCGGCCTCGCAGACCAGCATGGCCTCTCGCGTCCGTCGGGCCACGCCGCCCAGGGTGCAGCCCGAGGGGCTGGGGCGGATGAAGGCGCGGGCGTCGCGCGACAGTTCTTCCATGCGTGTCTTGTCGCCGAGGATCGAGCCGCCCGAGCGCGGGCTGGAAGGGTCTACCGCCAAGACTGCCGGGCGCTTGCCCTGGGCCAGCACATGCAGACCGAAGCTTTCGATGAAGGTGCTTTTGCCTGCGCCGGGAACCCCGGTGATGCCGACCCGCACTGAACGCCCGGTATGGGGCAGCAATTCATGCATCAGGGCTTCGGCCGCTTCGCGGTGATCGGCACGGGTGGATTCGATCAAGGTGATGGCGCGGGCCAAGGCGCGGCGTTGACCGGCCAGAACGTCCTTGGCCAGGGCAATGGGATCAAGGGAGGGCAAGGTTGTCACGGGATCGGGCTCTATCTCTTGTCGGGGGGCTCGCGGCCCTCGTTCAGGAAGGCGAGGATGGCCATGGAGAGCAGTTTGGCGCGGTCCTCATCGGAAAGGGCATCGAGAATCTTGCGTTTGGCACGGTGAACCTCGGCCGCATGCTTGAGCAATTGGGCGCGGTCCTGTCCGGTGGCTTGACGTGGGGCCGCCGGTTTGGCCGCCGCCGCGCCGCGAAGGACGGGGGGCGGTGCGGGTTTGGGCTTGGGTGCGGGTTTGGCCTCCGGGGCCTTGCGGGCCTTGTCGTCTTGGAACAGGGTCTTGAGAAATCCGAACATCCTCAGGCTCCCTTGCCGCCCAGCAGGGCTTGCTCCGCCATTTCCTTGAGCTTGGCCCGCTCCTCGTCGCTGAGGTCGGCCAGCACCGATTGGCGCACCCGGTGCACCGCCATGGCACTGCGGATCAACTGCGCCTTTTCCGGCGGCAGACGCTGCATCCGCGCCTCGGCCTCTGCCAGGGCGGTCGCAGGGTCGCGCTCGCGCACCGGCGGCGGCGCGGCACGGGGGCGGCACACAGGGGCAGGCGGCGGCTTTGGGTTCAAAGCCTGCCGCGCCCGCTTGTCGAGAAACAGCGCCTGCAACCATCGCAACATCGGACCATGCTACCTCAATCTCATGCGCCGAGGTAGCGGCGGCGCAAATGGGCCTCGAACGCGGCGGGCTCCAGCGGCCTGCCGGTGGCGGCGGCCATCAGGTCGCGGGTGGATACGGACGAGCCCTTGGCATGGACGTTGGTTCGCAGCCACGACAGCAGCGGAGTGAAATCGCCCCGCGCCAGACCGGGCAGAATGCCGGGCTCGGCATCGGTGGCGGCCTGGAACAATTGGGCGGCGGTCATGGCCCCCAGGGTATAGGTGGGGAAATACCCCCAGGCGCCGCCATACCAGTGGATATCTTGCAGACAGCCCAGGCGGTCGTCGGGAGGCGTGACGCCCAGCAGCCGCTGATAACCTTCGGTCCAGGCGGCGGGCAGATCCTCCAACTCCATGCGGCCCTCCACCAGGGCCTTTTCCAGGCGGTAGCGGATGATGACATGGGCGGGGTAGGTGACCTCGTCGGCCTCGACCCGGATAAAGCCGCGCCCCACCCGGATCGAGCGGCGATAGAGGTTGTCGGCCTCCCATTCCGGGCCGCTGCCGCCAAAGGCTTCGCGGATCTTTGGCGCGGCGAAGGCCATGAAGTCGGGGGTGCGGCAGGCCTGCATCTCCATCAGCAGGGATTGGGATTCATGGAGCACCATGCCGCGGGCGCGGCCCACCGGCTGCGAGCGCCAGCGGCCCTTGGGCAGGCCGAATTCATAAAGGGCGTGGCCGGTCTCGTGCAGCACTCCCATCAGGGCCGAGGCGAAGTCGCCCTCGTCATAGCGGGTGGTGATGCGGGTGTCGTCGGGGGTGCCGCCGCAAAAGGGATGGTGCGACACGTCCAGGCGGCCATGGTGGAAATCGAAGCCCAGGGTCTTCATCATGGCCAGACCCAGCGCCTTCTGGGCATCCACCGCGAAGGGGGGCTTGGTCTCCAACAGGGCCGGGCGGCAAGATTGCGCCTCCAGCGCCTCTGCGATGAAGCCGGGCAGGAAGCCCTCCAGAGGGGTGAATACCGCATCGATCTCGGCGGCGCGGCCATCGGGCTCGTACTGGTCCAGCAGGGCGTCGTAGAGGGAAACCCCCAGCCGTTCGGACTTGATGGCGGCGACCTCACGCACCAGGGTCAGCACCACCCGCAAGGACGGCAGGACACGGGCGAAATCGGCGGCGGGCCGGGCCTCGCGCCAGACCATCTCGCAGGCGGATTCTGCCCGCGCCAGGGCGTCAACCAGTCGAGGCGGCAAGGCAGCGGCATGAATCCATTCACGGCGCATTTCGCGCAGATTGGCCCGCTCCCACGGCTCTTGCACCTCGGATGCCGCCCGCTCCAGCAGGTCTTCCATGTCGGGGGCGGTGACAAGCTCGTGGATGATGCCCTTCAGGGTGGCGGTCTGCTCGGTCCTGGCCTCGGCGCCGCCATCGGGCATCATGGTCGCCATGTCCCATTGCAGCATGGCGAGGGCGTCGCCCAGCACCGCAATCTTGCGGAATCGGTCTTCAAGGGCGGAATAGGCGGTCATGACCCCTCCGGGGTAATCGGGAGAGCCGAACGATAGACCATGGCCCGGCCACGAGGGAATCGGTTATTCTGCCGCCGGTCCATGCGTCGAGAAGGAAGTGCCAGATGTCCGCAAAAGTTAAATTCGCCGTGGTTCTCTCCGGTTGTGGCGTCTATGACGGCGCCGAGATTCACGAGGCCGTTCTTACCTTGCTGGCCATCGACCGTCAGGGCGGCACCTATCAGTGCTTCGCCCCCAACATCCCCCAGATGCATGTGGTCAACCACCTGACCGGCGAGCCGGCCTCCGAAAGCCGCAATGTCCTGGTGGAAGCGGCGCGCATCGCGCGCGGTAACATCAAGGATCTTGCTCAGTTCAAGGCGGCGGATTTCGACGCCCTGATTTTCCCCGGTGGCTTTGGTGCCGCCAAAAATCTCTGTACCTTCGCTGTGGCGGGGCCGGATTGTGCCGTTGATCCCGCTACGGAAAATGCGGTCAAGGCCATGGCGGCGGCGGGCAAACCCATGGGTGCCTTGTGTATCGCCCCGGCGCTGATGGCCAAGATCTTCGGCGACGGCATCAAAGTCACCATCGGCGACGATCCCGGCACCGCCCTGGCCATCGATAAGATGGGGGCACACCACCATAATGCCGGTCATGGCCAAGTGGTGGTGGATGCCCGGTACAAGGTGGTGACCTCGCCTTGCTACATGCTGGACTCCAGCATCAACCAGATCGCCGAAGGGGCCGAGAACACCGTCCGGGCGTTGCTCGGCCTGCTGGGGCGGTAGGGCATCTGGGTGTCTGCCCGCCCCGATAATGGGGCGGGGTCTTTATCCGGTGTGGCCGGTCTCTCTCAGATACGCGGCGTATTTCATATCCCAGGCGACGATATGGTCTCCCAGCCATGACATGAGGAACTGGGCCAACTCGGCATCGACCGCGTCGGGGCCTTCGACCATCAGCCGATTGATCAGGCTTTCCAATTGGAACACCAGATGTTCGTGCTCGTAAGTGTGGTCGCCAAGAAGGGGGTAGCTGGATCGGGCCATGCTGGCCTGCTCGCGGCTGAAATGTTCGCGGGTATAGGTGGCCAACTGTCCGATGGCCGTATTGACGGCGGCGGCGCCATGGGTCGCCGATGAGAAAATACCGTCCATGAGATCGAACAGCTTCCGGTGATCGTTGTCGATTTCGCTGACGTTGACCAACAGATCATCGTTCCAGGTCACTTGCTGCGTCATCTCCGCCCTCCCCCTATGATGGTCAACTCCATACCGAAGTCTACATCGTTGGATAGGGCCGCTCAACCGCTCCGGGGGAAGGACGGCGGATTCATGATGCCGCAGGCCAGATTAGAGCGTGTTCACGCCGAGCGTGGACAAAGCGACAAGCCCGCGCGGAGCGAGGGCGTAAGGCAAACAAGCTATAGAGCAGTTTCTGCTTTAGCTGAAACTGCTCTAGTGTTGGGTATGGCTGATTCTTGTTCCTCTTCGTACTCTGTCCGTGCCGTATTCTGCCTGTGTGTGGCGGAAGTGCTGACCATGGTGGGGGTGTTCTCGTTTCCGGCGCTGCTGCCCGGTTTCGTGGCGGAATGGGGGTTGACCAACACCGAGGCGGGCTGGATTTCCGGCGTCATTTTCGCCGGATATACCCTGGCGGTGCCGGTGCTGACGACGCTGACCGACCGCATCGACGCCAAGCGGGTTTATCTGGGGGGCGCCGTGCTGGCGGCGCTGTCCTGCCTGGGATTCGCCTGGTGGGCGCAAGGGTTCTGGTCGGCGCTGGGATTGCGCTTTGCCGCCGGGATCGGGCTGGCGGGCACCTATATGCCGGGGTTGAAGGCGCTGGTGGACCGCTCGTCCGGGCCGCAGCAGCCGCGCTGGATCAGCTTTTACACCGCCAGCTTTTCGCTGGGCACCAGCGTTTCCTTCCTGGTCACCGGTTGGGTGGGCGAAGCCAGCGGCTGGCGGGCCGCCTTCGCCCTGGCGGGAGGGTGCGCCTTGGCGGCGGCGGCACTGGTGCTGCTTTTGCTCCCGGGAAAGATGCCCCAGCCGCCGGTCAGCGCAGGCAGCCCGTTCGATTTCCTGCCGGTGTTCCGCAACCGCGCCGCCATGGGCTATGTGCTGGGCTATGCCACCCATGTATGGGAATTGTTCGGTGCCCGGTCGTGGATGGTGGCCTTCCTGGCGTTCTCGCTGTCGCTGCAACCAGGGGCAAGCGGTCCGTCACCGACGTCGGTTGCCACCATGGCGGCGGTGCTGGCCATGGTGTCGAGCATCTGGGGTGCTGATTTGGCGGTACGCTTCGACCGCCGCCGCGTCTGCGCCGCCGCCATGGTGGCCTCGGCCCTGCTGGCGGCGGGGATCGGCTTTACCGCCGCCTTACCCTATGGCCTGGTCGTGGTGTTGGTGCTGCTGCACAGCGCCTTGATCCAGATCGATTCGGCGGCGCTGACCACCGGCGCGGTGATGGCGGCGGAACCGACGCGGCGCGGCGCCACCATCGCCATTCATTCGCTGCTGGGCTTTGGCGCCGGGTTCCTGGGGCCGCTGATATTCGGGGTGGTGCTGGATTTGGGCGGCGGCGGTGCGTCTGCTCCCGCCTGGGGCTTCGGCTTTGCCTCATTGGCGCTGGTGGCGGGGCTGGGGCCGCTGGCGCTGCGGCTGATCGCCTCCAATCCCTCGCGGTAGCTGGGATAGCAAAGCGTCACCCCCAATTCCTCCTTCATGCGGTGATTGGAAACGCGCTTGTTGTCGGCGTAAAACGACAGCGCCATGGGCGAGAGCGTCGCCTTGGCCTCCTCCCAGCTCTGTACCGGCGGCGGTGTCACTCCCAACAGGGTGCAGGCATGGGCGATCACCTCCTGCGGCGGGGCGGGATCGTCGTCGCACAGATTATAGATGCCGCCGGGACGGGGGCGCGCCAGCGAGGCCAGCACCGCCTGGGCGATATCGTCCACGTGAATACGGCTGAACACTTGGCCGGGCTTGTGGATGCGCCGCGCCTCGCCGCCGCGCACACTGTCCACCGCCGAGCGGCCGGGGCCGTAGATGCCCGCCAGCCGGAAGATATGCACGGGAAGCCCGCTGTCCAGCCATGCTCTCTCGGCGTCGGCGCGTCGGCGCGACCGCTCCAGGCCGGGCTTGATCGGGGTGGTCTCGTCCACCCAGCCGCCATCATGATCGCCATAGACCCCGGTGGTGGAAAGATAGCCCACCCAACGCGGCCGGGCACGGGTCAGGGCCTCGGCCATGATGTCGAGGACGGGATCGCCCTGGGCATCGGGCGGCACCGAGGACAGCACCGCATCGACGCCGTCAAGGGCGGTCTCGGGCAGGCAATGGCCGCGGTCGAAGGGCAGCAAGGTGACGCCGGGCAGGTCAAGGCTTTCGCCCGAGCGGGTGGTGCCGCCGACGCTCCAGCCCTGGGCCATCAAGGCGCGGGCGATGACGCGGCCGGAAAACCCCAGGCCGAACAGAAAGAAGCGCTTACCCATGTTCGAGTCCTTTTGTTTTTTGTCCCTCAAACGCCGGGCGGGTCACATCCGTGATCCTTGGGCTTACCTCCGCAGGCGCTCCGGGGCGCTCCCTGTGCGCGCAGGCGCACAAAACTGCATTGTCGGCGGAGCCGACGGGGCACCCGCGCTCACCTCGGGCTCGCTCGGTTTCTCGTTCCTCAATCGTCTTCTGATCGCATTCGATCAAAAGACCTAGGGGCAGGGCGGGGCCATATCTCTTGCATCCATCTGGCTTTTGGTGAGACTAGCGCCCCATGAAACGCCTTACCATTCTTCTCGTGCCGATTCTCCTTGCCGCCGTCCCCGTGGGGGCGGAGGTGATCGAGCCCAAATCAGAATACCGCGCCTGTTTGGCGCTGGCCCGCCAAAAGCCGGATGACGGCTGGGAGGAGGCCATCGCCTGGCAATCCCTGGGCGGCGGTGAACCGGCGCGGCACTGCGCCGCCGTGGCGCTGATCGGGCTTGGCAAGTATGCCGAGGCAGCCAAGCGTCTGGAAGCGCTGGCAAGTCAGAGCCACAGCTCTGGGGGGCTGCGGGCCGAGATGCTGGCCCAGGCTGGGCAGGCTTGGCTGCTGGCGGGGGATGCGGTCAAGGCCCTGGCAGCTCAGGACACCGGCCTTAAACTGGTGCCGGGCTCCCCCGATTTGCTGCTGGATAAGGCGGTTACCCTGGCAGGTGTCGGCCATTATCAGGAGGTGGTGGAGGTGCTGACCTCGTTGCTGAAGTCGCAGCCCAACCGCATCGAGGCCATGACGCTGCGGGCCAGCGCCTATCGCTATCTCGACAAGCTGGATCTGGCCAAGGATGATATCGCCCGCGCTTTGGTGCTGGACCCATCCTTCGGTGACGCTTTGCTGGAGCGCGGCATGCTTCGCCGCCTGGAAGACAACGCCGCCGGTGCCCGCGAGGACTGGATGAAGACCATTACCCTGGCCCCGGACAGCCCTGCCGCCGACACCGCGCGGCGTAATCTTGAAATCCTCGACGTCAAGGTAAAGTGAAGGGGTCAGCCCCGCTTGGCAGCTTCTTCCGGGGTGAGGGTGGTCAGCGCCAAGGCATGAACCCGTCCGGCCAATTCCTCGGCCAGCAGGGCGTTAACCATGCGGTGACGGTCCACCCGACTTTTGCCGGTGAAGGCCTCGGCGACGATGGCGATCTGGAAGTGGCTTTCCCCGTCGGGATTGTGCCCGGCATGGCCCATATGGCGGTGAGAGTCGTCGTTGATGTCCAACTGGACCGGCTTCAGACCGTCTTCGAGCTTTTTCCGCATGACCGGGGCAATACGCATCGGGAAACCTTTCCTTCGGAGATCTTGGGGCCATTCCCAAATGGGACGGGAGGCACGCGACGTCAAGGGGGGCGGATTTCCACTGTTGACGCCTTGCCTTGGGCGCGGCCAGCCCTCATTATGAGCGGGTTATGAAGGCCACGAACTCCAGAAAGACTTGGCGCCCGCTCTTCGAGACGCCCGATGCCCGCTCTGCCGTCCAGCGTTGCGACCATCCCGGCTGCGCCGAGGACGGCGAGTATCGGGCGCCGCGGTCGCGGGATCGGCTGAACGAGTATTACTGGTTCTGCCTCAGCCATGTGCGCGAGTACAATTCCGCCTGGAACTACTATGCCGGCATGGGAGCCGACGAGATCGAGGCCGAATTGCGCCAGGACAGCACGTGGCAGCGCCCCACTTGGCCGCTGGGCATGCAGGGTAACAAGCGCAAGTTCACCTTCACCGTCCACGATCCCTTCGATGTGTACGAGGGCGCCGTCCATGAAGAGGCTCGCGCCAAGCCCCGTACCCCCGAAGAAGATGCCTTGAAGGTGTTGGAGCTGAAACCCCCGGTTTCGGCTCAATCCCTTAAGGCCCGCTATAAGGAATTGGTCAAACGGCACCATCCCGACGCCAACAATGGCGACAAGGGGGCCGAAGAGCGGTTCAAACGCATCAACCAAGCCTACAACACCCTGAAAAACAGCCTGAGCGCTTAAATGACGTCCAAAGCACACATTCCACTCGCCTCTGACGACCCCATGGCGAGACCCGATATCCAGATCTCCGTCCGCGATGCTTTCGGGATCGATTCCGACATGACGGTGCCCGCCTTCAGCGTGGGCAGCGAACATGTACCGGAAATCGATCCGGCCTATCGCTTCGACCCCGACACCACGCGGGCCATTCTGGCTGGCTTTGCCCATAACCGGCGGGTCATGGTCCAGGGCTATCACGGTACCGGCAAGTCCACCCATATCGAGCAGGTGGCGGCCCGGCTGAACTGGCCTTGCATCCGCGTCAATCTGGACAGCCATGTCAGCCGCATCGACCTGATCGGCAAGGATGCCATCGTCTTGAAGGATGGCAAGCAGATCACCGAGTTCCGCGAGGGCATCCTGCCCTGGGCCTTGCAGCACCCCTGCGCCCTGGTGTTCGACGAATACGACGCCGGCCGTCCGGACGTGATGTTCGTGATCCAGCGCGTGCTGGAGGTGGAGGGCCGCCTGACCCTGTTGGATCAGAATCGGGTGATCCGGCCCCATTCCTGCTTCCGTCTGTTCTCCACCGCCAACACGGTGGGGCTGGGTGACACCACCGGCCTTTATCACGGCACCCAGCAGATCAACCAGGGCCAGATGGACCGCTGGAACATCGTCGCCACCTTGAACTATCTCGACCATCAATCCGAGTGCGAGATCGTGGTGACCAAGGTGAAGGGCTACGACACCGCCGAGGGCCGCGATCTGGTGTCCAAGATGGTGATGCTGGCCGACCTTACCCGCGGCGGCTTTATGAACGGCGACATCTCGACGGTCATGAGCCCGCGCACGGTCATCACCTGGGCCGAGAACACCACGATCTTCTCCGACAAGGCCTTTGCCTTCCGCGTCACCTTCCTCAACAAATGTGACGAGGTCGAGCGCCCGATCCTGGCCGAGTACTATCAGCGATGCTTCGGCGAGGAACTGCCCGAGGGACCGGCGCGGCTGCTGAGCTAACTGGCGACACGCCCTAGAGGACCGTTCCGGTGGACCGCAGCAATTCGCTTCCCAAGCCCAATAGCCACGACGAGACTCCGGCGGATCTGATCCGCCGGACCACGTCCGCGACGTTGAAGGCCATGGCGGGCCGACCCGATCTGGAGGTCAGCTATGCCTCTGGTCCCGGATATGTGCGCGGAGTCGAGGTGCGCCTGCCCTCACCACCGCGCACCATCCTGGCGGGCGATATCAGCCGTCTGCGCGGGACCGCCGACGCGGTGGCGTTGCGGCTGCGCTATCACGATGACCGTCTCCATGCCGGACGGATGCCTCATCTGCCCGAAGCCCGCAAGATCTACGAGATGGTCGAGCAGGCCCGCGTCGAGGCCTTGGGGGCGCGGCTGATGCCGGGCGCTGCCCTCAATATCGCCGAGGTGCTGGAGCAGAAGGCCCGCGCCGAGGGGCTTGACCGTGCCACCTGCCGCGAACAGGTGCCGCTGGCCGATGCCATGCGTCTGATCGCGCGCGAACGCTTTGCCGGTCTGGCGCCGCCGCCCTCAGCCGCCCATGCGGTGGAGTTGTGGCGCGATGAGGTCGAGGCCAAGGCCGGGGCGACGCTGGATCGTCTCAAGGATCTGCTGCACGATCAGGATTCCTTCTCCAAGGGCCTGTACCAATTGCTGCATGAACTGGATTTCGGTGTCGACCAGCCCTCCGAGGATGAGGACGACGAGGAATCCGAGGAAGGCCAGCCCGCCCAGGATGGCGCCTCCGCCGGTCAGGAAAAGGAAAGCGACGAGGCGGGCCAGGGCAAGCAGGAAGACGGCGAGACCCAGGCTCCCGGCTCGTCCGAGGGCAGCGGCGAGCAAGACGGCATCGAGGACGGCGACGACATCATGCTGATGGGCGCCGGGACCGAGGAGGCCGGAGGCCCCAGCCGCCATCGTCCTGATCCGGCATCCAATTCCCAGGCGGTGCAAGAGCGGCTCTACCACCCCTTCACCACCGCCTTCGATCAGGTGGTCAGTGCCGAAGATCTGTGCGACACCGAGGAACTGACCCGGCTGCGCTCGCAACTGGATCAGCAATTGTCCCACCTTCAAGGCGTGGTGGCCAAGCTGGCCAACCGGTTGCAGCGCAAGCTGATGGCGCAGCAGACCCGGTCATGGGATTTCGATCTCGAGGAAGGCATTCTCGATACCGGGCGGTTGGCCCGCATCGTCACCAATCCCACCCATTCGCTTTCGTTCAAATACGAGAAGGAAACCGATTTCCGCGATACCGTGGTGTCGCTGCTGATCGACAATTCCGGCTCCATGCGCGGGCGGCCCATCACCGTGGCGGCCATGAGCGCCGACCTTCTGGCCCGGACGCTCGAGCGTTGCGGCGTCAAGGTCGAGGTGCTGGGCTTCACCACCCGCGCCTGGAAGGGCGGACAAAGCCGCGAGAAGTGGCAGGCCGAGGGCAAGGCCCTCAATCCCGGCCGTCTCAACGACCTGCGCCACATCGTCTACAAGGCCGCCGACGCGCCCTGGCGCCGGGTGCGGCGCAATCTGGGGCTGATGCTGCGCGAAGGCATCCTGAAAGAGAATATCGACGGCGAGGCCCTGCTGTGGGCGCACGAGCGGCTGATTTCCCGATCGGAACAGCGCCGCATCCTGATGGTGATTTCCGATGGTGCGCCGGTGGATGATTCCACCCTTTCGGCCAATCCCGGCAATACCTTGGAAAAGCACCTGCGCGAGGTCATCGCCTATATCGAGAACCGCTCGCCGGTGGAACTGGTCGCCATCGGCATCGGCCATGACGTCACCCGCTATTACCGCCGCGCCGTCACCATCATGGATGCCGAGGATCTCGGCGGCACTATGATGCGTCAGCTCACCTCCTTGTTCGAGGACGAGGATTGAACCGTGCCTCTCCGGTTGTGACAGACACCCGCGACATATAGGAGCGGCTCACCTGCATGAAGGCCGATGGACTTCGGTGCTGCGGAAATCCCGGCTGATCGGCATCGATCAGCAGCAGCCGCCCGGCTTGCCATCCACACCAATGAACAAAGCGGTGGCACCCCCGCGCCGCAGTTCATCGGCTTTCCCGGCAAGGTTATCAAGGTCGATGCCTTGGTCAGCCATGAGCTTGGCGCTGCCCAGGGCCACGGCGCGACCGCCGACCTTGCCGGTCACGCCCTTGCCCGTTACCGAGGCGAATTCGGCCGGGCTTTCGACAGTGATGTTTCGCGCATTGGCGGCGGTCACGACGGCCGCCGCCACCATGTGCACGATGCGCGACAGCATGGTATCGGCCCCGATCTTGTCGGCAATCATAACCAAGGAGCCGGTGCTGTTGACGGTGCCGCCGATGAGTTTGTCGTCCGGCCCCTTGGCGACCGGCATCGACTCGCCGGAGACCATGGATTCGTCCACAGCGCTGGTGCCTTACCCGCAGCCGGTTTCCAACCTGGATCTGTTCCAGGGGAATTTCCTCGTCCTCGCCGGTTTCCTTCAGCCGATACGCCGTCTTGGGGGCGAGATTCAACAGGGCGCGGATGGCGCCGCCGGTCTGATCGCGCGCCCGCAACTCCAAGACCTGTCCCAGGAGAACCAGAACCGTGATGACGGCGGCCGCTTCGTAATAGACCGCGACGGCACCATCCATCATGCGAAAGCCGGAAGGAAAGACGCCTGGGGCGAAGGTGGCAACCAGGCTGTACAGATAGGCGGCGCCTGTCCCGAGCGCGATAAGGGTGAACATATTCAGATGGCGGCTGAGAACAGAGGCTCCGCCGCGCTGAAAGAACGGCCATCCGGCCCAAAGAACCACCGGCGTGGCCAGTCCGAACTGAATCCAGGTTGATATCCGGGACGACACCAGATCGTGCAATCCGAGCGCCGGAATATGGCCGCCCATCTCAAGGACGAAGACCGGCAAGGTCAAGGCCAAGCCGATCCAGAAGCGCCGCGTCATGTCGGCGAGTTCGCGGTTGGGCGTCGCCACCGCCGAGACATCCCGCTGTTCCAACGCCATGCCGCAGATGGGGCAACTCCCTGGGCCTTGCTGCTGGATCTGCGGGTGCATCGGGCAGGTGTAGACCTTCCCCGCCGTGGCTGGCGGCACCCCCGGAGTCGCCGTGGCGGGCTTGGAGGGGGGGCTGCGAATTTATCGCGGCAGTGGGCGCTGCAAAAGAAGACGGCGGCACCGTCTCGTTCCAGACGATGCTTTGCCGATCACCGCGCTCCACGGCCCGCCACCCCATGCTTCAGAACCCCACATATAGTGGGTGTCTGCGTTAATTGGAGAGGCACGGACTGAACATCTGGAGTTTGCTCTGGTATTCGGATGGCTTGCCAACCGCGGTGGTGTGGAAGGTTTGGTCATAAATAAGCACGGACAAGCACAAATAGCCCCATATCGGCCTCTGTGATAAAATTTCGCCTCACAGAGTTTTGGCCCAATCAGGTTTTGGGCCTAGTGACAGCTTGATGGATCGGGTCTAGACTCTTCCTGCCTTTTGGATTTGGGGGCGGACTTTCGTCAGGGAATTCATGTCCGGAATGGTGGAGCCAAGCAATCTGCGCGGAGGCCGTCGTCTGGTGATGGCGACTGCCTTGGTGCTGCTCGGGATCTGGCTGACCGGCAGCCTTGTCGTCTGGCATGACCGCGAGACCGCGCTGGCCGATGCCCGCCGCCTGACCTTTTCATTGACCCGCGCCGCCGCCGAGCGGATTTCCGGCAGCCTGAAGGGGGTTGACCTGCTGTTGCAGGATGCCGCCGCCAAGGCCCCCGCCACCGCCTTGCGCGATGACGAGGCCTTTCTCGCCTATATCCGCGGCCGAGGTGCTGCGTTTCCCGAAGTCCGCAATGTTTTCCTCGTCGGAGCCGACGGACGGGTACGAGCTGGGACCGTCGCAGCCCTCAACGAGGTGGATCTCAGTGGGCGGGGCTATTTTCAAGCCGCCAGGCAGAGGCAGGCCGCTCCCACGCTGCACCTGACCGGTTTGATGACCAGCCCCGTGGTTCATCGTCCGACTATTCTGGCCGTCCGTCCCCTGGTGGGGGCGTTGGGAACCTTCGACGGCATCATCATGGCGGCGGTGGACCCTGCCTTTTTCCTTGAGACTCTGAACGGGGTTCTGTCCAACGAGGTGGACCGGGCCGTCCTTGCCAATCTGGACGGTGAAGTCATGGCCCGGCTGCCTGATCCCGAGATGGCGGTGGGAGCCTCGATCCGCAATGGGGCGCTGTTCGCAACCTATCTGCCGCGCGCACCGTCGGGAAGCTTCGTCGCTCCCAGTACGTTCGACGGCAAGGAGCGTCTGGCGTCTTACATCACCATCGCTCCCTTCCCTTTGGTGGTCTCGGTGGGGGTGACGGTGGAAGCTGCCCTGGCCCGCTGGCGCTCGGGCACCGCCATGGTCGCCGTTATCGGGGGCGGTCTGACGGGGATCGTCATGCTGGGCGCCATCTTGCTGGTCCGGCGGGACGAGGCCGAGCGCCGCGCCATCGCCGCCTTGGCGGAAAGCGAGGCCAGCTATCGTATTCTGGTGGAAAATCAGGATGATCTGATCCACCGCTATCGCCCCGACACCACCCTGATCAGCATCAACAGCGCCTATGCCGAATTCTATGGCAAGCCCGCCTCGGAATTGCTCGGCCGCCCATGGCTGGAATGGCTGCCGGAGAATGAGCGCCCCGGAGCTCTCTCCGCACTGAAATCCATGACCCGGAGCAACCCGCACCGGGAGGATCAGCGCCAGGTCATCCGTTTCGACGGCGAGGCGCGATGGATCGAGTGGCGCAGCACGGCGTTGTTCAACGCTTCGGGGCGGCTGATCGGCTATCAGAGCAGTGGACGTGACATTACCGACCAGTATCGGGTGCGCCAAGCCATCGCCGAGCGCGAAGAGCTTTACAGTCAAAGCTTCCACCGCAACATGGCGGTCAAGCTGCTGGTCGATCCCACCGACGGTACCATTGTCGATGCCAATGAATCGGCCAGCAAGTTCTACGGCTATCCCAGCGGCACGCTGAAGACCATGACGATCGGCGAAATCAATACCTTGCCGCCGGAACAGGTGGCGCAGGAGATGGAGGCCGTCGCCCGCAACGAGCGGCGCTTCATGTGCTTTCGCCACCGGCTGGCCTCGGGTGTCATCCGTGATGTCGAGGTTTATTCCTCGCCGCTGCATGTGAACGGACGAGTTTACCTTAGCAGTATCATCATGGATGTGACCGAACGGAACCATTTCGAGACCGAGCTGAAGGCCAAGACCCTGGAACTCGAGCGCTCTAATTCCGACCTGGAGCAATTCGCCTATGTGGCGTCCCATGATCTGCGCCAGCCGCTGCGGCTGGTTTCCAGCTATATCTCCATGCTGGAAAAGCGTCTGGCCGGACGGCTGAACGACCAGGAGGTCGAATTCATGGGCTATGCCGTTGGAGGTGTGCGGCGGATGGATGCCCTGATCCTCGGCCTGCTGGAATATTCGCGGGTCGGACGGGGTGAAGATACCATGGTCATGGTCGATCTGGCCGAGATGGTGGAACAGGCTGCCGCTAATTTGGGCATCGGCCAAGTCCTTTCCGATGCCCATCTGACCATCGAGCGCCCGCTTCCCACCCTTTTCGGCATGCGTAACGAGCTGATCCGCCTGTTCCAGAACCTGCTGGGCAACGCCCTGAAATACCGCCATCCCGAACGCCCGGTGCAGCTCGGTGTTTCGGCTCGCCGCCGCCTTCAGGAAAAGGATTGGGTGATCACCGTCGCCGACAACGGCATGGGTATCGATCCCGATTACTTCGAGCGTATTTTCAAAATGTTCCAGCGCCTGCATACCGAAGGCACCCACGAGGGCACCGGAATCGGTCTGGCGATCTGCAAAAAGATCGTCGAGACTCACGGTGGACGTATCTGGGTCGAGTCCGAGGTGGGGGTGGGCTCGCGCTTTCTCTTCTCCCTTCCCGAGGGCAAACCCAGTTCCATCGTTCGAGAGGTTGACGCGCCGACCGCTTTAGAGGAGCTTTGAGGCAGCGCCCAGCAGGAGTGTCGATTCATGAAGTTGGCGGCGATTTCCTTCAATGACAACCACAGCATCAGCATGGATGTGGAAGGGGTGAGCCATATCGGAACCGCCCAACCCATCGCGTTGGATGATGGGACATGGTTCATGGAACTGCTGATCCGCACCGCCACCGGCACCGTGGCCCTGCAACTGGTCGCCAATTCCCTTGAGGAGCTTGAGGTCAAGAGTTACACCTGATCGGTATTCACCGCGGCGTGATCTGTGCTAAAGCTTGCCTCCCTCATGCTCTGGCGTAGTGTCGATGACGGCGATGGCGAAACGGTGGTTGCCCTGGATTTTAAAGGGCGCTCTTTCGATCGGGCTGATCTGGTTCGTGTTCAGCAAGGTTGATGTGGCTTCAGCCTGGGATCAGGCCAAGACCCTTGATCCTCTGATGCTGGCTCTGGCCGTCGGTCTCAGTCTGATTCAGGTCTGGCTGGGCGCCGTGCGCTGGTGGCTGGTGCTGCGGGCGTTGCGGGCGGCATTCAGCGCCAGCCAAGCCTTTATCGTCTATTATATCGGTGTGTTCTTTGCCATCGTCCTGCCCGGTGCGGTGGGCGGTGATGCGGTGCGGATGTGGAAGGCCCACCGTTCCGGTTTGTCGCTGGCCGCCAGCATCAATTCTGTCATGCTTGAGCGGGTCGCCACCGTTCTGGGGCTGGTGCTTCTGGTGGCGGCGACCCAGCCCTTGCTGCTGGCCCGTGCGCCCAATATTCCCGGCTCGTGGGTGTTTCCCGCCCTGTCCGTGCTTGGCATCGCCGGAATTCTGGTGCTGTCGGTTCTGGACCGCCTGCCGCAATCGCTGCACCGCTGGCGGGCGGTGCGGGGGCTGGTGCATCTGGCGGGCGACACCCGGCGGCTGTTCTTCCGTCCCAGCTGGGGTGGCGCCACCCTGGCCGTCGCCATTCTCGGCCACATCAATCTGTCGATGGTGGCCTATGCCTTGGCCGTGGGGCTGCGCCTCAACATTGACATGATTGATTGTCTGGTTCTGGTGCCGCCAGTGATCCTGATCATGACTCTTCCTATCTCCATCGCGGGCTGGGGCGTGCGCGAGACCGCCATGGTCGCCGCCTTTGGCTATGTCGGGGTGGAAAGCCATTCCGCCTTGGTGCTGTCGGTCCTGTTCGGCCTGGTCAGCACTGCCACCGCCTTGCCCGGCGGTCTGGTGTGGCTGATGTCTGGCGACCATCTGAAGCCCGACGAGATCGAAGCCATCGAGGACGAAGCCGATCTTGAGGCTGAGGGTAAGGCTTAAAGCCCTGCCGCCCGGCGATTGAGGGCAATAAGCTTCGACGAGCCAATGAATTGGCTCGGAGTTACGCCCAAGGGGCGGCGCGGCTGATGCCGCGGGAGTCAAGTGAGGCGGAGGCTCACGCCCGGCGATTGAGGGCAATAAGCTTCGACGAGCCAATGAATTGGCTCGGAGTTACGCCCAAGGGGCGGCGCGGCTGATGCCGCGGGAGTCAAGTGAGGCGGAGGCTCACGCCCGGCGATTGAGGGCAATAAATAAGGCTAGAGCCTTCCCTTCCGCGCTGGGTTGAGTAGAGTGGGGGGAACCGTTGTCCCTCTCCTGCTCCGCGAGGAATTCCATGAAGATCGCTTTCTCCAAGCCCTCAGTGCCCGCCGAGGGTGCCATCGCCGTCGGTGTGCTTGAAGGCAAGGTGCTGCTGCCCACGGCCCTGTCGCTGGATGTCGCGGCCAAGGGTGGATTGGCGCGGGCCATCGCCGCCAGCCGCTTTGAAGGCAAGAAGGGGCAGACCCTCATGCTGCTGGCGCCTGCGGGGCTGACGCTGTCGCGGGTGTTGCTGGTGGGGCTTGGCAAGGCCAAGGAAATCGACGTTCAGGGGGCTCAGACTTTCGGCGGCACCGTGGTGGCGCAATTGCAGAGCAGCGGCGAAGCCGAGGTCGCCATCGCCGTCGACGCCATCGAAGGCTCGCCGCTGGCGACCAGCGAATTCGCCGTTCAGGCGGCGTTTGGGGCGCGGCTGCGGTCCTATCGCTTTGATAAGTACATGACCAAGCAGAAGAAGGAGGATAAGCCCTCCTTGAAGCGGATCAATCTGCTGGCCGAAGCTTTCGCCACCGCCAAGACCGCTTTTGCCGCCGTTGATAAGGTGGCCGATGGCGTCCTCTTCACCCGCGATATGGTGAGTGAGCCCGCCAACGTCATCCACCCCGAGAGTCTGGCCGAGCTGGCCCAGTCCCTGGGCGACCTGGGGGTCGAGGTCGAGGTGTTGGGCGAAAAGCAGATGAAGAAGCTGGGTATGGGGGCGCTGTTGGGCGTCGGCCAGGGCTCGGATCGGGAATCCAAGCTGGTCGTCATGCGCTGGCAGGGCGCCGCCAAGAAGGATGAGGCCCCCATCGCCTTCATCGGCAAGGGCGTCACCTTCGATTCCGGCGGTATCTCCATCAAACCGGCCGGCGGCATGGAAGACATGAAGTGGGACATGGCGGGCGCCGGTGCGGTGCTGGGCGTCCTCAAGGCCCTGGCCGGGCGCAAGGCCAAGGTCAACGCCATCGGCGTGGTCGGGCTGGTGGAGAACATGCCTTCGGGCACCGCCCAGCGGCCCGGCGACGTGGTAACCTCCATGTCGGGTCAGACCATCGAGGTCATCAATACCGATGCCGAGGGCCGTCTCGTCCTCGCCGATGCGCTGTGGTACACCCAGGATCGCTTCAAGCCCAAGGCCATGATCGATCTGGCGACGCTGACCGGCGCCATCATCATCTCGCTGGGCCACGAATATGCCGGGCTGTTTGCCAGCGACGACAAGCTGGCCGACCGCTTGGCCGCCGCGGGCAAGGCGGTGGGTGAGCAATTGTGGCGCCTGCCCCTGGGTGAGGCCTATGACAAGCAGATCAAGTCCGACATCGCCGACATGAAGAACACCGGCGGGCGCGAAGGCGGCTCCATCACCGCCGCCCAGTTCCTCAAGCGCTTTACCAACGATGTCACCTGGGCCCATCTCGATATCGCGGGCATGGCGTGGTCGAAGAAGGACACCGCCACCTGTCCCAAGGGCGCCACGGCCTTCGGCGTGCGTCTGCTTGACCGGCTTGTGACCGATTACTACGAGGACAAGGGCGAGAAGTAGCCCATGCAGATTGTCTTTACCCGCCGCCCGCCCCTGCTCTGCGGCACCGTCGCCGTGGGGTTGTGGGAGGGGCGGCGGCTTACCCCCGCCTTTACCGCCATCGATCTTGATGGCCGCTTGCGCAAGAGTCTGAAGCGGCTTGGCTTTGAGGCCGAGGCCGAGGAGACCGAGTTGTTTCTCGCCCCCGAGCCGCCGCTGGATTCGGTGGTGGTGCTGGGCCTCGGCAAGCCCCGGAAACTGAATGCCGCCCGCCTGCGTCGTTTGGGCGCTGCCTTGGTGGAAGATCTCGACGGCAGCCTCGCCACCACCGCCACCGTGGCGCTTGATCTGCCCCCCGAGCAGGCGGCAGAGCTGGCCTATGGTCTTCGGCTCAAGGCTTACCGGCCGATGCAGAAATACCGCACCCGCTACGACCCTGATGATGACGACGATGTCCAGCCGGTGTTGGAGGAGGTGATCGTCACCACTCCCGATCCCGAAGCCGCCACCGCGCTGTTCGCCATCCGCGAGCAAGTGGCCGAGGGGGTGTTCCTGGCCCGCGACCTTACCGACGAGCCCGGCAACGCCCTGGGTCCGCAAGAGTTTGCCGCCCAGGCGCGGCGGCTGGAAATTCTCGGCGTCGAGGTCACCATTCTTGATGCCGCTGCGATCAAGGCCCAGGGCCTCAACCTGCTGGCAGCCGTCGGCCAGGGCAGCGCACGGCCGCCCTGTCTGGTGCTGCTGCGCTGGCCGGGTGCCAAGGAACGGCCGCTGGTGCTGGTGGGCAAGGGCATCACCTTCGATTCGGGCGGTATCTCCATCAAGTTCGATGACGAGGACATGGATGCCATGAAGGCCGACATGGGCGGTGCGGCGGCGGTGATCGGCGCCATCCGCGCCATCGCCGGCCGAAAGGCCAAGGCCCATGTCTGCGGCGTCCTGGCCCTGGCCGAGAACATGCCGTCGGGCGGGGCGCAGCGCCCCGGCGACGTGGTGACCTCCTATGCCGGTCTGACGGTGGAGGTGATCGACACCGACGCCGAGGGCCGTCTGGTTCTGGCTGACGCCCTGGCCTGGGCAGCGGCGACCTTGAAGCCGCGGACCCTGGTCGATATCGCCACCCTGACTGGTGCGGTGGAGGAGGTGCTGGGGGATTTCCACGCCGGGCTCTACACCAATGACGATGCCCTGGCCAAGCGGCTGTTCAAGTTGGGGCAGGAGCAGGACGAGCCGCTATGGCGGTTGCCGCTGACCGAATCCTGTGACGAGGATGTCAAATCCGATATCGCCGATGTCAAGAACTGCGCCTGGGGCGAGGTGCCTGATAACGATGATGCCGCCCGCTTCCTGGGACGCTTCGTGCCGGAAGGTCTGGCTTGGGCTCATATCGATATGGCGGGCAAGGAATTCGCCGACGAGGATGATCCACTGTGTCCCGAAACCACCACCGGCTTTGGTGTCAGACTGTTCGACGCCTTGGCCGGGGGCTGATCACGCCAAGGGCAAGGCGCGCCGGTATTACTGCCCGCGCCGTTCCAGGAAATCGACGATGCGCGGCCCGATTCCGTGATCCCACAGGTCGTTGTGACCGGCGGTGGCGATGAAGATGCCTTCCTTGGGGCCGGTAGCGGCATTAAGCAGGGCATGACTCATGGCAACGGGGGTGGTCTGATCGCGCTCGCCATGGATAACCAGCAGCGGTGCCCGCAGGCTTTTCAGCTTGGCCATGTTGTCATAGTGATCGGCCATGAAAGCCCGCGCCAGAAACGGCAGGATATAAGGCGGCGCCAGATCGGGCAGGGCGGTGAAGGGGCATTCCAACACCACGGCATAGGGGGTGATGCGGCGGCTCATCTCCATGGCTACCCCCGAGCCTAAGGATTCACCGTAAAGCACGATCTGCGGGGCAGGGATGCCGCGTGCGATCAGCCACGACACCACCGCCCAGCCATCGGCGTTGAAGGCGGTTTCGCTGGGAATGCCGGGATTGCCGCCATAGCCGCGATATTCGGCCAGAAACACGCCATAGCCTGCATCCAGCAAGGCGCGGGCTTTGTACGCCCGCTTGCCGATGGTGCCGGAATTGCCGTGATACATCACGATGGTAGGTTTAGTGGGGTCCTTGCGCGGTGGGGCGTACCAGCCGGTGACAACCCAGCCATCCTCGGCCTTCAGCGGCACCGGGATCATTTCGGGCACCCCCGATTCGACCGGGTCGGAGCGGGTGGTGTCGGGGTGATAGATCATGTCGCGCTGGAACAAGGCCATGCCGAACACCATCAGCATGTACAGCGCCCCGCATCCCAACAGCGTCAGCAACATCACCTTAAGCATATGCACCCTTTTCAAAAGCCCGAAGGCCCGTGGATCGCTCCACGGGCCCCGCGTGCATTTTCTTCGGATCGGACCTTAGCTGCGGTTCATGCGGCTTTCGATCAGATCCTCGACCACGCCGGGATCGGCGAGAGTCGAAATGTCGCCCAGCGAGCCGAACTCGTTCTCGGCGATCTTGCGCAGAATGCGGCGCATGATCTTGCCGGAGCGGGTCTTGGGCAGCCCCGGTGACCACTGGATCAGGTCGGGGCTGGCGATGGGGCCGATTTCCTTGCGGACCCAGTTGACCAACTCCTTGCGCAGTTCCTCGGTCGGCTCTTCGCCCTGGATCAGGGTGACATAGGCATAGATGCCCTGGCCCTTGATCTCGTGCGGGTAACCGACCACGGCGGCCTCGGCCACCTTGGGATGGGCGACCAGGGCGGATTCCACCTCGGCGGTGCCCATGCGGTGGCCGGACACGTTGATGACGTCATCGACGCGGCCGGTAATCCAATAATAGCCGTCCTCGTCACGCCGGGCGCCGTCACCGGTGAAATAGCGGCCCGGATAGGTGGTGAAGTAGGACTGCTTGAAGCGCTCGTGATCGCCCCACAGGGTCCGCATCTGCCCCGGCCAGGAATCGGCGATGCACAGATTGCCTTCGACTGCGCCGTCCAGCACCTTGCCGTCGGAATCGACCATCATGGGCTGAACGCCGAAGAACGGACGGGTGGCCGAACCCGGCTTCAAGGCGGTGGCGCCCGGCAGCGGCGAGATCAAGATGCCGCCGGTTTCGGTTTGCCACCACGTATCAACGATGGGGCAGCGGTTGTCGCCGACCACGCGGTGATACCAGGTCCAGGCCTCGGGATTGATGGGCTCGCCCACCGAACCGAGCAGGCGCAGGCTGGCACGGCTGGTCTTCTTCACCGGCCCCTCGCCTTCGCGCATCAGCGAGCGGATGGCGGTGGGCGCAGTGTAGAAGATGTTGACCTTGTGCTTGTCGACCACGTCCCAGAACCGCGACACGGTCGGGTAGTTGGGAATGCCCTCGAACATCAAGGTGGTGGCGCCGTTGGCCAGCGGACCATAGACGATGTAGGAGTGACCGGTCACCCAACCCACGTCGGCGGTGCACCAGTAGATGTCGCCGTCGTGATAGTCGAAGACGTATTGATGGGTCATGGCGGCATAGACCAGATAGCCGCCGGTGGTGTGCAGCACACCCTTGGGCTTGCCGGTCGAGCCGGAGGTGTAGAGCAGGAACAGCGGGGCCTCGGCATCCATCTCCGCCGGAACATGGGTCGGAGCGGCCTTGGCCACCAGATCCTCGTACCACTGGTCGCGGCCGGTGACCATGTGAATGGCGCCGCCGGTGCGCTTGACCACGATGACATTCTTGACCGACCAGCAGGTTTCCAGCGCCTTATCGACATTGGCCTTCAACGGCACCTTGCGGCCGCCGCGCAGGCCTTCGTCGGCGGTGATGACCATGGACGAGTCGCAATCTTGGATGCGACCGGCCAGGGCGTCGGGCGAGAAGCCGCCGAACACGATGGAGTGGACGGCGCCGACGCGGGCACAGGCCAGCATGGCCACAGCCGCTTCCGGGATCATGGGCAGGTAGATGGTGATGCGGTCGCCGGGCTTGACGCCGAGATCGGTCATGGCGTTGGACAGGCGGCACACCCGCTCGTGCAGGTCGCGGTAGGTGATGTGGGCGGATTCGTTGGGATCGTCGCCTTCCCAGATGATGGCGGTCTGGTCGCCGCGCGTCGCCAGATGGCGATCGAGGCAGTTGGCGGCGACGTTCAAGGTGCCGTCATAGAACCACTTGATATGGACATCGCCGGTATAGGAGACGTCCTTCACCTTGGTGAAGGGCTTGATCCAATCGAGGCGCTTGCCGTGCTCACCCCAGAAGCCTTCCGGGTCCTTAATGGAACGCTCATACCACTCGTTGTACTTTTTCTCATCAATCCAGGCCGTCTTGGCGGTCTCGGCGGGAATAGGATAAACCTCGGACATCGTGGGGGTGTCTCCCTTTTCTATATTGTGCCCGCTTTCCGCTCGTTGGCGGTGCGGGGCGTTTCCCCAAGCTACAGGGGAGTAATTATGTTCGACTCCCGCAGGGGAAACAAGCCCGCTCAAAGGGGTGGGATCGGCACTTTCATAGATTCATTCTATTTTCATGAATTTCAGACGCGCCAGACCGCGCCATCCACCACCCGCACCGGGAAGGGCGCGAGTTTCTTGCCTATGCAAGGGCCTCGGGTGCACAGGCCGCTGTCCATCTCGAACAGGGCGAAGTGGTTGGCGCAGACGATGCTGGTCTTGAACAGGTCGAGGAACGGGGTATCGCCCCAGTTGAGCGGGCGGTGAATATGCGGGCAGGAATTGACCCACCCGAATACCCGGGCTCCCTGTCGGATGACGAGGACTTTCAGCGGCTTGCCATCCTGCTCCAGGATGAAGCTTTTGCCGCCTGGGTCGGGGATGTCGTCCAGGCGGCAGAGGGCCTCGCTCATGCCTCGATTCCGGCTAGATCGCATAAAAGCCGCCACGCCGCGTCATCGACGGGGGCGACCGACAGCCGTGACTGGCGCACCAGGGCCAGATGTTCCAGCCGGGGGTCGCCCTTGATCTCGGCCAGGGTGACGGGCCGCTTGACCGGCATCAGCGCCTTGAAGTCCACCACCACCCATTTGCCTTCGGGGTCGGTGGGGTCGGCATAGGCCTCACCCACCACCTCCACCACCCCGACGATGCGTTTTTCCTCCACCGAGTGGTAGAAGAAGGCGCGTTCACCCTGGCGCATGGCCTTCAGATTGTTGGCGGCCTGGTGATTGCGCACGCCGTCCCAGTACTGGACGCCCTTCCTGACATGGTCGTCCCACGACCATGCGCCGGGTTCGGACTTGACCAGCCAATGGGCCATCAGGGAAAGACCTTCTTGTAGGGCGTGGCGGTGACGCTTTCGAACAGACCGGCCTTGGCGTAGGGATCGGCGGCCAGGAAGGCCTCCAGATCGGCGCGCTCGGCGATGTCGATGATCAGCAGGCTTCCCACCATGGATTGACGGTCTTCGGTCTGCAACGGTCCGGCGACCACGATCTTTTCGATATTGGCCTTGATGAAGTCCAGATGGGCGGCGCGGTTGTCGAGACGGGTCTGAAGGTGACCGGGCTTGTCCTTGCAGTGGACGACGAACATAATCGGGCTCTCCGTTGCCAATTGGTATTTAAATAGCCTAGTGTCCCGATTCGGAAGTTCGTAGCGGTGTTTCCAGGCTTCTTTCGAGCTTCCGAAACGATTTGGACACTATCAGCTTATTGTTTCTAGTGTGGTCTGCGAATTCGAAGTTCCTAAAATCGCCAGGGAAGATAGGATAGGAACTTCGAATTCACCACACTAGCAGCTTGAAGGGGAGACATGGAAGCGCACGAAGCCCACGAGACCATCCACGAGACCGCCCATCACGGCCACGAGGATCAGCATCACAGCAACGACAGCTCCAAGACCCGCAACAAGCGGATCGCAGTGCTGATCAGTATCCTGGCGGCTTTGCTGGCGATCATCGAAGCCAGCGGCAAAAGCGCCCAGAATGATTCGCTGGCGGCCAACATCCATGCCAATGATTTGTGGGCGTTCTATCAGGCCAAGACCATCCGCCAGACCGCGCTGAAGACCGGAGCGGACACCCTGGACCTGATGGCGGCTCCCGATCTGCCCCCGGCGCGGGCCGAGGCGCTGGCCAAGAAGGTGGCCGAGTGGCGCGCCACCGCCGCCCGCTATGACAGCGACCCGGAAGGCGGTGAAGGCCGCAAGGAACTGATGGCCAAGGCCAAGGTCGCCGAGGCCAAGCGCGACAAGTCCCTGGGGGCTTATCACCAGTTCGAATACGGCGCCGCCGCGTTGCAGATCTCCATCGTACTGTGCTCGGCGGGGGTGGTGACGGGTATGATGCTGCTGGTCTATATCGCCAGCGGCCTCGGCGTGGTGGGTATCTGCTTTGGCCTGTTGGGCTGGTTGGCTCCCACCCTTATTCACCTGTAATACCGGCAGGGGACGAATATAGCTTAGGTGCGGATCAGCGCTCCCGCCGCAGAACCCAGCGGGCGCGCTGACCGCCTTTATTGGTGGCAAAGCCGTAGATTTTGCCGTCTTCGGTCCGCACCCCTTCGAAGACGAAGGCCGCCTCACCGTTGTCGCCCGCCACCAGCTTCAGCGAGCAGGGGCTGACCGCTGCGACCTTGCCGTCGAAGGTGGCGCCGTCTTTCCAGCCCAGCGCCCGGTTAATGTCGGGCTTTTGCTCGAACGCGAAGGTCAGGCCGGCCGGGCTGGCCTGGAACTGCCACTTGGCATAAGGCGCGACCCAGCGGCCCAGCAGCCACTCGCCCGTGCTGGCGATGGAGGTGTCGCAGATGGCTTCCGGCAGCGGCTCGGGCGGTGGGGCCTTGGGGCCTTGGGGCAGCTCGTCGGCGGCCCAGGCGGGAGCGGCGCAGGCGAGTGCAGCCAGGGTAAAGATGGAGCGGCGCAAGGGACGGTTCTCCTATTTCTTGACGGCGGGGACATAGCCCAGGTCGCGCATACAGGCACTGATGGAGGCGTCGGCCACCTTTTTGGCCTGCTGGCGGTCGTATTCCCGGAAGGGTGAGGCCGAGGAGTTATTCTCCTCGCGCCAGCCCGAATCCCGCTCGCCCATGCGGCGGCAGGCGGAATAGTCGCGGCCCCACTGGTCTTGGGACAGTTGGGAATGGCGCCAGGGCACCGTGGTCGAGGCGCAGCCCGCCAGGGCGATGATGGTGAGGGCGAGGGGAAGGGGGCGGAGAATCACGGGAGCTCAAAGTCCTCTGACGGCCACGATTTCTTGCAACCTAGCAGGATCGCTGATCTGGAACCATCCAACTTCAATGGGTTGAGGTGGAAACGCGCTGCGTCTATACTCCCGCCGCCCATTCCACTGCAATGCAGCATCAACTAGAAAATCGGAGACATGAGGATGAGCGGCGAATCGTTGAACGGAATGTATTTCGAGGAATTGTCGGTCGGCCAGTCGGCGGTGTTCGGCAAGACCGTGACCGAAGCCGATATCGCCACCTTCGCCGGTGTGTCGGGTGATTTCAACCCCGTCCACATCAACGAGGAATTCGCCAAGAACACCATGTTCAAGGGCCGCATCGCCCATGGCATGCTGTCGGCCGCTTTCATCTCTACCGTGTTCGGCACCAAGCTGCCGGGACCGGGGTGCATTTATGTGTCGCAGCTATTGAAGTTCAAGGCGCCGGTGCGCATCGGCGACACCGTGATCGCCCGTGTCGAAGTCACCGCTTTGACGCCCGAGAAGAAGTTCGCCACCTTCAAGACCACCTGCTCGGTGGGCGACAAGGTTGTGATGGACGGCGAAGCCACCTTGATGGTTCCGTCCAAGGGCTGATGTCCGTGGCCCCTCCTCTTTCCGACAGGGGGGAGGAGGGGTTGCACTTCCGCCGCCAATGGACTACCCCTTGACCTTTCGTTTCCAGGGAACCGAACGGTCCATTCCAGATGCGTCTGATCCGGCATTGTGACGAGTTGAATTCCGAGCACCGCGGCGGCGTGGTGGCGCTTGGCAATTTCGACGGCGTTCATCTCGGCCATCAATCGGTGATCCTGACCGCCCGGCGTATGGGCGAAAGCTTTGGCCACCCCCACGGGGTCATGACCTTCGAGCCCCATCCCCGCAGCCTGTTCAATCCCGACCAGCCGCCGTTCCGCCTGACACCGTTCCGGGTCAAGGCGCGCCTGATCGAGGCATTGGGGGTTGACCTGCTGCTCCAGCAGCATTTCGACCGGGATTTTGCCGGTCTGTCCGCCCGTGATTTCGTCGATCAGATCTTGGTCCATCACCTCAAGGTCAAGCATGTGGTGGTGGGCTATGATTATGTCTTCGGCAAGGGCCGCCAGGGCACCGGCGCCTTCCTGCACGAGATGGGCGGCCTGTCGGGCTTTGGTGTCACCGTGGTGCCGCCCGCCATGTCGGCGACTGGCGAGACCTATTCATCGACCAGCGTGCGTGAAGCCCTGGTGGGCGGACGCCCCGCCGATGCCGCTCGCCTGCTGGGCCATTACTGGGAGGTCGAGGGCCGGGTCGAGCATGGTGACGCCCGTGGCCGCATCCTCGGCTTTCCCACCGCTAACCTTCGCCTGGGCGAGTATCAGCATCCCGCCACCGGGGTCTATGCGGTCCGCGCCGGTGTGGACAAGGGCGGTGCGACGGTGTGGCATGACGGCGTCGCCAATTTCGGCCGCCGCCCCACCTTCGACAAGACCGACGAATTGCTGGAGGTCCATTTGCTGGACTTCGACGAGGATCTGTACGGTCGTCATCTGCGGGTGGCGCTGATCGATTACATCCGGCCCGAACGCAAGTTCTCCGGTCTGGATGAACTGACGATCCAGATCGCCCAGGACGTCAAGACCGGGCGGGCCTTGCTCGCCCGCCATCACTTTTCCCCCGATCCCGGCCCAATGGTGCCGGTCTCCCCTCCCTCCCGTGAAGAATCAGAGCGCCAGCCATGAGCGTCGATTACAAGACCACCGTTTTCCTGCCCAAGACCGACTTCCCCATGAAGGGCGGCCTGCCCGATCTGGAACCCAAGCTGCTGGAGCGCTGGGCGTCCATCGGTCTGTTCGATCGCTTGCGCCAAACCGCCAAGGGCCGGGAAAAGTTCATTCTTCACGATGGCCCTCCCTATGCCAACGGCAACCTTCACATCGGCCACGCGCTGAACAAGATCTTGAAGGACGTCATCACCCGCAGCCAGCAGATGCAGGGCCGCGACGCCGATTACGTGCCGGGCTGGGATTGCCACGGTCTGCCCATCGAATGGAAGATCGAGGAAAAGTACCGGGACGCCGGCAAGGATAAGGACGAGGTCGATATCGTCCAGTTCCGTGAGGAGTGCCGCCAGTTCGCCGCCCGTTGGATCGACATCCAACGGGGTGAGTTCAAGCGCTTGGGCATCGAGGGCGACTGGGATCATCCCTACACCACCATGACCAACCACGCCGAAGCCGTCATCGTGGCTGAGCTGGGCAAGTTCCTGCTGGACGGCTCGCTCTACAAGGGGGCCAAGCCGGTGCTGTGGTCGGTGGTGGAAAAGACCGCCCTGGCCGAGGCCGAGGTGGAATATCACGACCACACCTCCATCACCATCTGGGTCAAGTTCCCGGTGGTGACCGCCAGCACCCCCGAACTCGACGGCGCCAAGGTGGTGATCTGGACCACCACGCCCTGGACCATGCCCGGTAACCGCGCCATCGCCTATGGCGCCGAATTCGACTATGCGGTGGTCGAGGTCGAAAGCGCCGAGACCGGCAGCCTTGCCAGTGTCGGGGAAAAGCTGGTGGTGTGCGCCGCTCTGGCCGAGCAGGTGGCCAAGGATGCCAAGTGTGTCTTCAAGACCCTGGCCACTCTCAAAGGTGGGCAATTGGCGGGCACCATCGCCCACCATCCCTTGAAGCACCACCCCGAAGCCAAGGGTGGCTACGACTTCGCCGTGCCGCTGCTGGCGGGCGGTTTCGTCACCACCGATACCGGCACCGGCTTTGTCCATATCGCACCGGGTCATGGCGAGGACGACTGGCATCTGGGCAAGGAACACAATATCGCCATTCCCGATACAGTTCAGCCCGACGGCAAGTACTTCCCCCATGTGGCGGTGTTCGCAGGCCAGGATGTGCTGGCCCAGGGCAAGAACGGCAAGTATTACAGCCCGGTCGCCAAGCCGGTGATCGCCGCCATGACCGAGTGCGGCAACCTGCTGGCCCATGGCAAGGTCGAACACTCCTATCCCCATTCCTGGCGTTCCAAGGCACCGCTGATCTTCCGCAACACGCCGCAATGGTTCATCTCCATGGAGACCACCGGCTTGCGCGCCAAGGCGTTGAAGGCCATCGCCGACACCCGTTTCGTCCCCGACCAGGGCCGCAACCGCATCGGCTCGATGGTGGAGAACCGGCCCGATTGGTGCGTGTCGCGCCAGCGCGCCTGGGGCGTGCCCATCGCCGTGTTCGTGGACAAGAAGACCGGCCAGCCGCTGCGCGATCAGGCGGTGATGGACCGCATCGTCGCCGCCTTCGCCGCCGAGGGCTCGGATTCCTGGTACACCTCTGCGCCGGAGCGTTTTCTGGGCGAGGGCCGCAAGGCCGAGGATTATGATCAGGTGTTCGACATCCTCGACGTCTGGTTCGATTCCGGCTGCACCCACGCTTTCGTTCTGGAAGGCGACGAGTGGCCGCGCCTGTCCTGGCCCGCCTCGCTGTATCTGGAGGGGTCGGATCAGCATCGCGGCTGGTTCCATTCCAGCTTGCTGGAAAGCTGTGGCACCCGTGGCCGCGCGCCCTATGACGCGGTCTTGACCCATGGCTTCGTGCTGGACGAGGACGGCCGCAAGATGTCCAAGTCCCTAGGCAACGTGGTTGCGCCGCAAGAGGTGGTCGGCACCATGGGCGCCGATATCTTGCGCCTGTGGGTGGTGGGGTCGGATTATTCCGATGATCTGCGTATCGGGCCGGAAATCCTCAAGACCCAGGTCGATATCTATCGTCGCCTCAGGAATACGCTGCGCTATCTGCTGGGGGCGGTGGACGGCTTCACCGAGGCGGAAAAGCTGCCGGTGGCCGAGATGCCCGAGCTGGAGCGCTGGGTGCTGCACCGTCTGACCGAGCTGGACCGTCAGATGCGCGACGCCTGCAACGGTTTTCAGTTCCACACCCTGTTCGTCGAACTGCATACCTTCTGCGCCGTCGATCTGTCGGCGCTGTATTTCGATATCCGCAAGGATGCGCTGTACTGCGATGCCGCGTCCTCGATCCGCCGCCGCTCCGCGCGCACCGTGTTCGACATCTTGCTCGACACCTTGTGCAAGTGGTTGGCGCCGTTCCTGTGCTTCACCGCCGAGGAGGCGTGGCTGGCGCGGCATCCGTCGGAGACCGGCTCGGTCCATCTTGAGATGTTCCCCGAGATTCCTGCGGCATGGCGCGACGATGCCCTGGCCGCCAAATGGGCCAAAATCCGCGATGTGCGTCGGGTGGTCACTGGGGCGTTGGAGGTTGAGCGCCGGGAAAAGCGCATCGGCTCCAGTCTTCAGGCCGCGCCTCGGGTGGTGGTGTCGCCCGAGATTCTGGGCCTGCTGGACGGCCTCGACATGGCGGAGATCTGCATCACGTCGGGCATCGTCTTGTCCGGTGGCGAGGCGGTGGAGGGTGCCTTCACCCTGACCGAGATTCCCGGCGTCTGGGTGTTGCCCCAGGCGGCGGACGGCGTCAAGTGTCAGCGCTGCTGGAAGGTGCTGCCCGAGGTGGGCGCGGCCCGCCACGAGGGCACCTGCCACCGCTGCTCGGATGCGGTGGGCTGAGCCGATGCGGATCGGGTTGGGCGTCGCAGCGCTGATCGTTCTGCTGGATCAGATCAGCAAGTGGTGGATCGTCGAGAAGGTCATGCGCCCCGAAGGCATCGTCGGCGCCCCCTTCTACTCGCCTACCCGCATCGAGCTGACGCCGTTCTTCGATCTGGTGATGGCGTGGAATCGCGGCGTCAGCTTTGGCATCGGCAATAACGGCGGCCCATGGAACGCCCTGATCCTGTCGGGCTTGGCCGTGGTGATCGTCGGACTGATGCTGGTCTGGTTGCGCAAGGCGGAAACACCGTTGCTTCGGCTGGCCCTTGGCGGCATCATCGGTGGCGCGCTCGGCAATGTGGTCGATCGGGTAAGATTCGGCGCCGTCGCCGACTTTCTCGACATCCATGTCGGGCTCTATCACTGGCCTGCCTTCAACGTGGCAGATTCGGCAATCACCGTCGGCGCAATCGTTCTGGTCGTCGACTCCTTGTTTGCGAAACGGGATTCGACTAAGAATTAGGGCTATGACACACACACTCGTCCCCACCCGAAAAATTACCCGTACCGCTCTGCTGGCCGTGCTGTTGCCGCTGGTGATCTCGGGCTGCTCCGAAGTCAAGCGCTCGCTGGGCTTCGAGAAGTCGCCGCCCGATGAGTTCCAGGTGGTGCAGCGGGCGCCGCTCAGCATGCCGCCGGACTTCAAGCTGCGTCCGCCGCAGCCGGGTGCCGCCCGCCCGCAGGAGGGAACCACGCGGGAGCAGGCGCGCCAAGTCATCACCGGCATGCGTGGCACCACCCCCATCTCCCAGGCCGGGCGCACCAGCGGCGACATGGTGCTGTTGAAGCGCGTCGGCGCCGACAGCATCCAGCCCGATATCCGCATTCTGGTGAACAAGGAAGCCCAGGCCACGGCCGAGGCTGATAAGAGCTTCGCTGATCAGATCGTGTTCTGGCGCAAGCCCGAACCGGCGGGCGCGGCTTTGGACCCCACCAAGGAAACCCAGCGTCTGCGCGAAAACCAGGCCCTGGGCAAGTCGTTGTCGGAAGGCGAGACGCCCCAGATTCAGCGGCGCAAGAAGGCGTGGCTGGAAGGCGTGTTCAACTAGCCGCCGCCTTGCCTGATCCGGCAAGCTCCCCATATCCATCCACACCGGTCCCGGAGGTAGGATGAAATCCGTGCGCGTGTCCAGATGGGGGGCGATGCTGCTCCTCGGTCTTTCCCTGGCTTCAGCCCCGCCTGCTGCCGCCAAGATGTACGATCCCGAGACCTTCAACCTTGCCAACGGCATGCAAGTGGTGGTGGTGCCCAATCACCGGGTGCCCATTGTCAGCCATATGGTGTGGTACCGGGTCGGCGCCGCCGACGAGGTGCCGGGCAAAAGCGGTCTGGCCCATCTGTTGGAACATCTGATGTTCAAGGGCACGCCCACCATTGCGCCGGGTGAGTTCTCCAAGATCGTGGCCCGCAATGGCGGCCGTGACAATGCCTTCACCTCCTCGGATTACACCGGCTATTACCAGAACGTCGCCGCCGACCGGCTGGAACTGGTGATGGAGATGGAAGCCGACCGCATGCGCAATCTGGTGTTGGACGAGCAGAACTTCCGCACCGAGCGCGCCGTGGTGCTGGAAGAGCGCAGCGCCCGGACCGACAACAATCCTGGCGCGCTGCTGGCCGAACAGATGAACGCGGCGCTGTTTCTCAACAGCCCCTATCACCGCCCCATTATCGGCTGGGAGAAGGAGATCGCTGCGCTGAGTCTGGACGATGCCCTGGCCTATTACCGGCGCTGGTACGCCCCCAATAACGCCATTTTGGTGGTGGCGGGTGATGTCACCGCAGAGAGCGTCCGCCCCTTGGCAGAAAAATATTACGGCAAGCTGCTGCCATCGGAGCTGCCGCAGCGCCTGCGCACCGAGGAGCCCGCGCCGCGCGCCGCGCGCCGGATCGTCCTTACCGACGGGCGGGTCCAGCAGCCGTCGTGGAGCCGCCTCTATCTTGCCCCCAGCCATGGCGCGGGCGAAACCGGGATGGTCTATCCCCTGGAGGTGCTGGCTGAATTGCTGGGCGGCGGCACCACCAGCCTGCTGTACCGCTCTTTGGTGGTCGAGCAAGGCCTCGCCGCCGCCGCCAGCGCCAGCTACGATTCGTCGGCAGTGGGGCTGACCAGCTTCCGCTTCGGAGCCGCCCCGCGTCCCGGCGTGCCGCTGGACAAGTTGGAGGCCGCCATCGAGATCCAATTGGCCAAGGTCGCCAAGGAGGGCTTCCCCGCCGCCGAGGTCGAGCGCGCCAAGGATCGCCTGCAGGCCAGCGCCGCCTATGCCCGCGATTCGCTGCATACCGGTGCCTATGCCCTGGGCGAGGCGTTGACGACCGGCCAAAGCGTCGCCGAGGTGGAGGCGTGGCCCGACCGGATCGCCGCCGTGACGGCGGCTCAGGTGGCCGCCGCCGCCGCGATGGTGCTGGAGTCCAAGGCCTCGGTGACGGGGCTGCTCTATCCCGATCCCAAGGCGCCCACCGCGCGCAAGGCGGCCCCAGCCTTTACTCCGAGCAAGGGAGTCCACTGATGCGCCGCTTCATCCTTCTTCTGGCACTGCTGGCCGTACTGGCTCCCGGTTCGGTGTGGGCGGTAACGGTGGAAAAGGTGGTCAGCCCCAAGGGGATCGAGGCCTGGCTGGTGCAGGACCACACCAATCCTATCATTGCCATGGAGGTCGCCTTCAAGGGGGGGGCCTCGGCCGATCCGGCGGGTAAGGCCGGGCTGGCGGAAATGACGGCCGGATTGCTGGACGAGGGCGCGGGTCCGCTGGATTCTCAGGCGTTTCAGCAAAAGCTGGAAGATCTGGTCATCACCTTGAACTTCGATGCCGGACGCGACAGCTTTCGCGGCCATTTGAAGACTCTGACCCGGAACCGCGACACCGCGTTCGACCTGTTCCGTCTGGCCCTGACCCAACCCCGCTTTGACAAGGAGCCGGTGGAGCGGGTGCGGGGCCAAATCACCGCCAATCTGCTGCAGGAAGCCCAAGACCCCAATGCCACTGCCTCGCGGGAATGGTTTCGCGCAGCCTTCGCCGGGCATCCCTACGCCAACTCGCCGCGCGGTACTCTAGACAGCGTCAAGACCCTCCAAGTGGCCGATATGCGTGGCTTCATCAAAGGCCAGTTGGCGCAAGACCGCCTGACCATCGGCGTGGTGGGGGATCTGACTCCGGAGCAATTGGGCGCCCTGCTGGACGCCACCTTCGGCGCTTTGCCCGCCCGCAGCGGCCTTGCCGCCGTGCCCGAGGTGGAGGTACGCACAGGGGCGGCACTGACACTGATCGAGCGTGCCAATCCCCAGACCGTGGCCCTGTTCGGCATGAAGGGGATCAAGCGTGACGACCCCGATTGGTATGCCGCCTATGTGATGAACTATGTTCTGGGCGGCGGCGGCTTTTCGTCGCGGCTGACCGAGGAGGTGCGCGAGAAGCGCGGGCTGGCCTATTCGGTCTATTCCTACCTGTCGCCCTTGCAGCATTCCGGCGTGATCATCGGCGGCGTCGCCACCGAGAACACCCGCTTTGGCGAATCCCTGGGGCTGATCCGCGAGGAATTCCGCCGTATGCGTGATGACGGGCTCAGCGACAAGGAATTGGCCGACGCCAAGACCTATCTCAACGGCTCGTTCCCGCTGCAACTGGATTCCACCACCAGCGTTGCCGCTCTTTTGGTGCAGTTGCAGTTGGATCGGTTGGGGATCGACTTCATCGACCGTCGCAAGGCCCTGATCGACGCGGTGACCCCCGCCGATATCAAGCGTGCCGCCGCCCGGCTGCTGCGTCCCGACCAGATGTTCATCGTGGCGGTGGGTAAGCCGACAGGGATCGAGCCGACAGCGAAGTAGTTATCCGTTCAGTTGAGCCAAGGGGCGCGCAAGCGGGCGGTGGGGAGCTTTCTTCAGCTTCAGCTTTACCGGCGGCGCGCTTTCCTTGCCCTCCAGATGCATGCGATAGCACGACAGGCACCACAGCACCGGAGCCAGAACGCGCTCACGCACGACACTGTGGCGGGTGCGGCGGTCGCAATGGGGGCAATGGCAGAATTCGTCCTGGGTGGGGCTCATGATGCATCGGTCGTCGGTAATTGCGGTCGCCATGTGAGTAAATCCAATCGGCTTTCACGGCCAGAGAAGGTTTCGTGAAAGCTGATTATGCTCGGAAATATGTCGGTGGTATGGCGGATGAGAGGCTGAGTTCCATCCCCTATGCTAGAGCAATTTCCGGCCAATTGGAACCGCTCTAGGGCGAAACCCGATCAATGATCGTGCGCGACAGCAAGCTGGTGGAGGGTGTTGCACTGCGATGGAACCGGGGAGGGAGTGTCGCGTTCTGATCGGGGGGGGCTGCTGTAGTGTCGCAGCCACGAGCTAGATAGGCGTTGTGATCCTCGCGCAGCGCCTGATAGGGGTCGAGGCCGTCGGCCTCGGCGGCGGTCTTCGTGTAACGTAACCCTGCGGCGGCGACACCCAGGTCTGTGATGAGATCTATGGCGACCAGGGTGGGGGAGATGAAGCTGAGTGCGTAGGCTTCGATCACGACCCCACCGGCAATGAGCCCTGTCGAATTCATGTTGGCCGAGCCGACCAGCGGCAGCACCAGATAGGGGCCGGGCGGCAGCCCGGTCTGACACAGCGATTCGATGAAGTCTGTCTCTTGTCGTTCAAGGCCCATGCGGGTGGCGACATCGAACAGACCGGCCACGCCTAGGGTCGAATTGATGGCAAAGCGCCCGGTAGGAACCGCGATACCCTTGAGATCACGGCGCAGGGCGCCATTAATGATGAATTCGACCTCGGTCAGGTTGTTGTAGGCGTTCTGCAACGACGTCTTGACGGCGTTGGGGGTGCGCGGCCCCAAATAGTCGGTGGTCGGGGCGACGACCTTGAGTACCAATGCTCGGTTGAAGTCGAACATGGTGCGGTTGAACGGTTCCAGCGGATCATCGGCCGCCATGGCTGCTGTCGGTGCGGCCAGATGCGCCGCAACCGTGACCGCCACCAGTGGAAGACTGATTTTTCGGCGGATTCCCCATACGTACTGGCCGAGGGCGCAAAGCATGCGTCAGGATAGCGCCGCCTGCCCTTGAAACCAATGTTTCACCAGTGGGCCTGTGCAAATCTCTGACCTGGAGCCTTATTCCGATAATACGGAACCGGCTCCAGGATTTGTATGCGTCTTCCCCTCCAGGGGGCTCAAATGGCGGAACTTACTCTAATCGTCGCCCATCTTGAGGGCGGCGAGGAAGGCGGATTGGGGAATCTCCACCTTGCCGAACTGACGCATACGCTTTTTGCCTTCCTTTTGCTTATCCAGCAGCTTGCGCTTACGGCTGGCGTCACCGCCATAACACTTGGCGGTGACATCCTTACGCAGCGCGCTGATGCTTTCGCGCGCCACCACCCGCCCGCCGATGGCGGCCTGAATGGCGATCTGGAACATCTGGCGTGGGATCAGCTCCTTCAGACGCTGGCAGATGCCGCGGCCACGAGCCTCGGCATTGGCCTTGTGGACCACGAAGGACAGGGCGTCCACCGGTTCGGCGTTGACCAGGATCGAGACCTTGACCAGATCGCTTTCGGCGTAGGAATCCACCTCGTAGTCAAAGCTGGCATAGCCGCGCGAGATGGATTTCAGACGGTCGTAGAAGTCGAACACCACCTCGTTCAGGGGCAGCTTGTAGACCGCCATGGCTCGTGACCCGGCATAGGTCAGGTCCATCTGCTGGCCGCGGCGGTCGGTGCACAGCGTCAGCACCGGCCCTAGATATTCGTCGGGAACCATGATGGTGGCCTTGATCCAGGGCTCTTCCATGTGGTCAATACGGGCGGGATCGGGCATGTCGGCGGGATTGTGCAACTCGTGCATCTCGCCGTTGGTGAGATGCACGCGATAGACCACGCTGGGGGCGGTGGTGATGAGGTCGAGGTTGAATTCCCGCTCCAGCCGCTCTTGGATGATCTCCAGATGCAACAGACCGAGGAAGCCGCAGCGGAAGCCGAAGCCCAGCGCTGCCGAGGTCTCGGGCTCGTACTGGAAGCTGGCGTCGTTGAGGCGCAGCTTGGCCAGACTGTCGCGCAGATCCTCGTAATCGGCTGCGTCGATGGGGAACAGGCCGCACCACACCACCGGCACACTGGGCTTGAAGCCGGGCAGGGGGGTGGCGGCGGGCTTCTTGTCGTCGGTGATGGTGTCGCCAACCTTGGTGTCGGCCACCGCCTTGATGCCAGCGGTGATGAAGCCCATCTCGCCGGGGCGCAGCTCGCCGGTCTGGACCAGCTTGGGGGTGAAATAGCCGCAACTGTCGACCTGATAGGTCAGACCGCTGGCCATCATGCGGATCTTCTGCCCCCTCTTGAGGATGCCGTTCTTGATCCGCACCAGAATGATGACGCCGAGATAGCTGTCGTACCAGGAATCCACCAGCAGGGCCTGCAACGGCTCGCTCTCGTCGCCTTCGGGACAGGGCAGGCGGTTGACCAGGGCTTCCAGCACGTCGCCGATGCCGATGCCGGTCTTGGCCGAGATCATTACCGCGTCCGAGGTGTCGAGGCCGATGACGTCTTCGATCTGTTGCTTGACGCGCTCGGGCTCGGCGGCGGGCAGATCGATCTTGTTCAGCACCGGCACCACTTCGTGCCCGGCGTCCAGCGCGTGATAGACATTGGCCAGGGTCTGGGCTTCGACACCTTGCGAGGCGTCGACCACCAGCAGCGAGCCTTCGCAGGCCGCCAGTGAGCGGGAAACCTCGTAGGCGAAGTCCACATGGCCGGGGGTGTCCATCAGGTTCAGCTGATAGGTCTGGCCGTCCTTGGCGGTATAGGACAGGCGCACGGTCTGGGCCTTGATGGTGATGCCGCGCTCGCGCTCGATATCCATGGAATCGAGGATCTGTTCCTTCATGTCGCGCGCTTCGATGGCGCCGCATGCCTGAATCAGCCGGTCGGCCAGGGTGGACTTGCCGTGGTCGATATGGGCAACGATGGAGAAATTACGGATATGGGTGAGCTTGGTCATCTGAATCTTGTTCCCTAAGGCTGCCGGAACATAGATGCCTTGGCCGGTTTTGGGAAGGGTGGGGTTATTTCTTTCCAGGTTCGTCGAGCCAATGGGGCTCGATCACCTGACGGCTTTTGCGGCTCTCGGCCAGTTTGCGGACATGGGCGAGGTTTTTTGCCGCAACTTTGGCCGGGCCTTTGGCGCCGTGAGCCAGGAAAACCTCCAGCGCCGAGGCCAGGGCCGCTTCCGCCTCGGCCAGATGGCCGCCGCCTTTGGTGTGGCGGTCAAGCATGAACAAAGCCGAGCCCAGGGTGTTCTGGGTGGTGGCCCAGCCCAGCGGCGTGCGCTCACGCGTGCGGATCTCCAGGATCGAGCGGCAGGCATCGACGGCGCGCTGCAACACTTCCGGATTCTTGATCTGGTCGCCGTAGACCTCCAGCACCTGAGCGATGGTGTGCATGACGTCGGCCCAGCGCTGTGGCGTCTCGGTCCGGGAATAGACCTGCAATGTCGCTTGCAGCGCCTGCACCGCTTCACGTAACAGCTCGGTCTGGCCAGTCAGCAGGTCGAGGCGGTACAGCGCCACCCCCAGGCGGACCTGAGCCGAGGCCCATTCATGAGGCATGATGGCGCGCGGCAGGGTTTCCGCCGCCAACCGCCATTCCTTGATGGCCTCTTCCCATAAGGGGGCGGCGGCCTCTTTCTTGCGTTCAGCCCCGGCGGCCAGGGTGGCGGCCACGTGTTTGTGCAGCAACCCATGCTCCCATCCGGCATCGGTCCGGGTCAGGCGGCGCTCGGCTTGGCGATAGGCGTTGACACCCTTGTCGAACCAGGGTTGTGCCTGTTCCGGCGGCACCGCCAAAGCGGCGGTGGTGGCGACATGTCCGAACACCAATTGGCACGACCGCTGCTGCGGCATGGACATCTGTACCGGCGGGCGGGCGGCCAAGGCCTCGGCGGCGGCGGCGGCGGCGGGGAGAAACTTCTTGATGGCGGTGCGCTGGGGTTCGGTGGCGGGGTCCAGCGCGGCGAGGATAGCAGCGTAAAGCAGATTGGATGGCCCCTCGGCCAGATCCAGCGGCAGCTCGACGCGGGTGGTGGGGCCGAAGGCGGCGGCGCGTTCGTCGTCGGCGGCGGCGGTGGCAAGGCGCAGGCGATAGCCGTCCCGGCTGACATCACCCCAGACCAGCAGGTCGGCATCCTCCTCCACCACGGCGTGGCGGGTATTCAGGACGGCGGCCGAGACCTGGGACGGATCTTCCAGATTGTCCAGTTGGAAGACCTTGCCCAGGGACTTGACCTTGAAGACGCCGCGTTCGGTCAGCTTTTGATAGACCTGGGTGGCGGCGGCGCCATCGGCGTCCCCGGTCAGGGCTGCCACCGAAATGATGAAGGCGGGGGGCTCGATCACGCCCGTACCTTGAACCGGCGGAGGCAGAGCGGCGGGTTTTTGCCGGAAAAAGTTGGTGATGAGCTCGATCAGACCCGGTTGCTTGCCGCCTGTGGCGGTGGGGGTGGGAGCCGTGTGCGGAAACACCTGATCGGCAACCGGGGTACGGGCCGCAGGAACGCCGGGTGGAGATGCAGGCGCAGAAACGGGCGCAGCGGCATCGCCGCCACGCTGGGCCATCAGTTCCTTGGCCCGTCGCAGCCGTTCGGCTCTCTTGTCGCTGTCTTCCGCGTTCGCCATTGCCTTTTTCTATACGGCACCACGGGGCAATGGGCAACAGGTCTGGGCTAGACCTGTCCCACCAGGGCCAGCCAGTCTTGTTCCGACAAGATGGTGATTCCCAGTTTCCCGGCCTCGGCGGCCTTGGACCCGGCATCGGCGCCGACCACCACGTAATCGGTTTTCTTCGACACGCTGCCCATGACCTTGGCCCCCAGGGCTTCGGCGCGGGCCTTGGCCTCGGGCCGGGTCATGGTGGTAAGGGTGCCGGTGAACACCACCGCCTTGCCCGCCACCGGCGATGACGAGGCATCCGCCTTGCGGGCGTCTTCGACCCGGCCGCCCAAGGCGGTCATGGCGTCTACCAGGGCGGTGACGGCGGCGCGGTTGTGCTCTTCGGCGAAGAAATCCAACACATCCTTGGCCACGGCGGGGCCGATATCCTCGATGGAGATCAAGTCGGCCTTGGCCTCGTCGCTGGCGGTCTCCATGGCCTGGCGCCAGTGCTCCAGGCTGCCGTAATGCCGCGCCAGGCGCTTGGCGGTGGCGTCGCCGATCTGGCGGATGCCGAGCGCGAAGATAAAGCGTTCCAGCCCCATGGTGGCGCGGCCGCGGATGGATTCGAACAGCTTGTCGACCGAGCGCTTGCCCCAGCCGTCATAGTTCTCCAGCTTGGTCAGGCTGGCGCGGTTGGCTTCTTCCAGGGTGAAGATGGCGGCGGGCGTGCGCACCAGATGCTTCTCCCACAGGAATTCGATGGCCTTGTCGCCCAGGCCCTCGATATCGAAGGCATTGCGCGACACGAAATGCTTCAGCCGCTCCTTGGCCTGCGCATCGCAGGTCAGGCCGCCGGTGCAGCGGCGGATCACTTCACCCTCGGGCCGCACCGCATGGGCGTTACAGACCGGACAGGTTTCGGGATAGACAAAGGCCATCGGGCCGCGCGGCTTGTCGGCCACCACCGCCACGATCTGGGGAATGACGTCGCCGGCGCGCTGGACGATGACGGTATCGCCGATGCGGACATCCTTACGGGCGATCTCGTCCTCGTTATGCAAGGTGGCGTTCGCGACCATCACGCCGCCGACATTGACCGGAACCAGACGCGCCACCGGGGTCAGCGCCCCGGTGCGCCCCACCTGGATATCGATGGCCTCTACCGTGGTGGTGGCCTGCTCGGCGGGGAATTTGTGGGCGATGGCCCAGCGCGGGCTGCGGCTGACCATGCCGAGGCGGCGCTGCAAATCGAGAGCGTCCACCTTGTAGACCACGCCGTCGATATCGTAGGCCAGTTGGGCGCGCTCGTCCCCCAGCGACCGGTAGACCGCCAGCGCTTCGGCCACATCGGCGCAGCGCCGGATACGGGGATTGACCCGGAACCCCCACTGGCCCAGGCGGTCGAGATAATCACCATGGCTGGCGGCGGGCGGGGCCGAGGCGTCCCCCATGGCATAGGCGAACAGGCTTAAGCGCCGCCCGGCGGTGATGGTGGGATCAAGCTGGCGCAACGAGCCCGCGGCGGCGTTGCGGGGATTGGCGAAGACCTTCTCTCCCGCCTCCTCCTGCCGCTGGTTCAGGGCCAGGAAGTCGGCCTTGGACATATAGACCTCGCCCCGGATCTCGATCAGATCGGGGGCATCGGGGCCGAGGGTGCGGGGAAGCTCGGCTTCCGGCAGGGTCAGCATATTGGCGGTGACGTCCTCGCCCAGGGCGCCGTCGCCGCGGGTGGCGGCCTGGATCAGGCGGCCCCCCTCATAGCGCAGATTGATGGACAGGCCGTCGATCTTGGGCTCGGCCATATAGGCCAGGGCCGCGTCGGGGGCAAGGCCGAGGAAGCGCCGCACTTTGGCGTCGAATTCGGCCACATCCTCGTCGGAAAAGGCGTTGTCCAACGACAGCATGGGGATGCGATGGGCGACCTTGCCGAAGCCGTCCGCCGCCGGGGCGCCGACCTTGCCCGCCAGGGGGCTCTTGCCCGCCAGATCGGGGAAGGCCGCCTCGATGGCGCCCAGCCGCCGCCTTGCTGCGTCATAGACGGCGTCGGCGACCTCGGGCGCATCGGAGCCGTGATAGGCCTTGTCCCAGCGGGCGATCTTTTCCGCTAACTCGGCATGCTCGATGCGGGCTTCGAATGGCGTCAGCCGGTCGACCGGAATCATGGCGTCATCAGTGCGGCGGCGGCGGCGCGGGCTTCGGCGGTGACGGTTTCACCGGACAACATGCGGGCGATTTCCTCCTGCCGGGCTTCGGGGGGCAGGGGCTCGACACCGGTAAACACCGCCTCCCCCTGCTGGCGCTTGGCGACACGGTAATGGTGACGGCCGCGGGCGGCCACCTGGGGCGAATGGGTAACCACCAGAACCTGAAGGTCATCCCCGGCCAGCCGGGCGAGGCGTTCGCCCACTGCGGCGGCGACCGCACCGCCGATGCCGGAATCGACCTCGTCAAAAACGATGGAGGGAGTGGCCGAGATCCGCGCCAGCACCACTTTGAGCGCCAGCATGAAGCGCGACAACTCGCCGCCGGAAGCGATCTTGCCCAGCGGCCCCGGCGGGCTGCCGGGATTGGTGGCGACCTCGAAGCCGACGGCATCAAGGCCGTCTGTGCCCCAATTGGCCTCGTCCTGGGCGGCGACGCGGGTCTGAAAGCGTGCCTTCTCCAGTTTCAGGGGCGGCAATTCGGCGGCGACCGCGCGGTCCAGCGCGGCGGCAGCGTCGCAACGGGCCTTGGACAGGGCGCGGGCGGCGGCGATATAGGCGGTGCGGGCGGTCTGCTCTGCGCGGGCGAGGCGGGCGAGGTCGCCGCCGCCGCCTTCCAGCTGGGCCAGTTGATGGGCCAGTCGATCCTTGAGGGCAACCAGGTCATCGACGCTGATGCCGTGCTTGCGGGCATTGGCGCGCAGACGGAACAATCGCTCCTCGACCTTTTCCAGATGGCGGGGATCGAGGTCGATTTCGGCTGAGGCGCGTTCCAGCAGGCCGACGGCCTCGGCGGCCTCGGCGGCGGCGCGGTCGAGGGCGGCGATCACCGGCTCCAGACGGCCCTCGGCTCGTTCGGCCACTCGTTCCAGGGAGCGCTGGGCGCTGCGCAAGGATGCTTCGACATCGCCGCGTTGGGACAAGGCGGTCTGGGCGGCGTTCATGGCTTCCAGCAGCTTCTCGCCATGCATCATCACGGCGCGGACCTGGGCCAGCTCTGCTTCCTCGCCCGGCTTGGGAGCCAGTTCGGAGAGGTCGTCATAGGTCTGGCGCAGCACCTCTTCCTCGGCCCGCGCCTTGGACAGCGAGGCTTCGGCCTCGATGCGGGCCTTGCGCGCCGAGCTCCAAAATCCCCAGGTTTCGGCGGCGGCGGTCTTCAGGCCGCCCAGCCCGCCGAAGGCGTCGAGAACGCCCAGATGGGTCGAGGCGTCCAGCAGCCCGTGGCTTTCGAACTGGCCGTGAATCTCTACCAGCTCGTCGCCGATACGGCGCAGCAGCCCGACGCTGATGGGTTGGTCGTTGACATAAGCGCGCGAGCGGCCATCGGCGGTCAGCACCCGGCGCAGCACCACCTGGGCGCCCTCCTCGGCGGCGAGATCCTGCTCGGCCAGCAATGTGCGGGCGGGGTGGCGGGCGGGCGGGTCGAAGGCGGCGGTGACCGAGGCTTGAGCTGCGCCGTGGCGGACCAGACCGGATTCGGCCCGAGCCCCCAAAGCCAGCCCCAGGGAATCCAGCAAGATGGATTTGCCGGCACCGGTCTCGCCGGTGAACACCGACAGACCGGCGTCGAACGACAGATCCAGCCGCTCGATCAGGACGACGTCACGGATCGACAGCGAGACCAGCATGTTACCAGAACTTCGCCCAGTTATACCAACCGCCGCTGGTTTTGGCGGGGTCGTCGGGGGCCTTGGCGGGTTTGGGCTTGTCCTCGGGCTTCTTGTCGGCCCAGGGGTTGATGGTGTCGACCCAGCTTCCCAGGATCTTGCCCGACGGGTTGGTGTTGCCTTCCTCGACGATGGCGAAGGAATCCGTATACCACTCGCTGCCGGGGAAGTTGTGGCCCAGCACCGCGGCGGTGCGCTGAGCCTCGGTCTCCAGGCCCAGGATGGAATAGATTTCCACCATGCGGTGCAAGGCTTCGGGGACGTGGGTGGTGGTCTGGAACTGTTCGGTCACCACCTTGAAGCGGTTGAGCGCCGCCAGATATTGCTTGAGCTTAAGATACTGCCGCCCCACCGTCATTTCCTTGCCCGCCATGTGGTCGCGGGCCAGATCCACCTTAAGGCGGGCGTCGCGGGCATAGGGGCTGGTGGGAAAGCGGTCGACCACTTCTTGAAGGATCTTCAGGGCCTGTTCGGTCATCTTCTGGTCGCGGCGGACGTCCGAGATCTGTTCGTAATAGCACAGACCCTTCAGATAATAGGCGTAGGCCACGTCCTTGTTGCCGGGATGCAGCTGGATGAAGCGGTCCAGGCCCAAAATGGCGTCGTCGTATTTGTTGCGCTCGTACAGCGCATAGGCGGCCATCAATTGCGCCTTGGTGGCCCAGACCGAATAGGGGTGCTGGCGGTCCACCTCTTCGAAGGTTTGGGCCGCCTTGTAGTACTCGTCCTTGTCGAGCAGATCCATGGCCTCGTTGTAAAGCTCCTCCACCGGGCGCTCGACATAATCGTCCTTCTTGTCGCCGGAACAGGCGCCAACAATCAACAATGCTGCGACCGCGAACGTTCTTACCAGCGGGAAACGATCGAACAAGGATGCTTGAGTCATGGAAACTCGTGGGGAAAAGGCCGATCCGATTGAAGGCGGACTATAGCATGACCATGGGGCAGGGGAAGAGTCGGCGTGCGGCCATGAAAAAACCCCCCTCGCCAAAGCGAAGGGGGCCGTTGGGGGTCGTTTAAGATCAGCCGTTGACCACGGCGCGGGCGGGAGCGGCGATGAAGGGGGCCGCGGCCGAGCCGGGGGTGGTGGTCGAATAGGTCCAGGCGGTCTGGTCGGCGAACAGGGCGCGCAACAGCTGGTTGTTGACCGCATGGCCCGAACGGACACCATGGAAGTGGCCCAGGAGGGGGGCTCCGGCGAGGTAGAGGTCGCCCACCGCGTCCAGCACCTTGTGACGAACGAACTCGTCGCCATAGCGCAGACCGTCGTCGTTGAGTACACGGGTGCCGGTGGAATCGATCACCACCGCGTTATCCAGCGAGCCGCCGCGGGCGAGGCCGTGGGCACGCAGCATGGAAACTTCCTGTTCGAAGCCGAAGGTGCGCGCCCGGCTGATTTCTGACTTGAAGGTGCCGCGCGACAGGTTGACGAAGAATTCCTGGCGGGAAATGGCGGTGCTGGCGAAGTCGATCTCGAACCGCACAGAAAAGCCAGAGGAGGGGGTGAGGGACGCGACCCGGTCGCCGTCCTTGACCACCACCCGCTTCAGAACCTTGATGGCCCGGCGGGGAGCGTCCTGCTCGACCACACCGGCGCATTCGATCAGGAACAAGAAGGGCGCGGCGGACCCGTCCATCACCGGCACTTCCGGGCCGTTGATGTCGATCAGGCAATTGTCGATGTTCATGCCCGCCAGGGCGGCCATCAGGTGTTCGACGGTGCCGACAACGACGCCATCGTCGTTGCGCAGGCAGGAATTCATGCGGGTGTCGTGGACCGACGCCCAGTGGGCCGGGATAATGGCGCCGCCGCCGGCGATGTCGATGCGGCGGAAGCGGATGCCGGTGTCATGGTCGGCGGGGTGCAGCACCATGGTGACCTTGGCGCCGGAATGCAGGCCGATGCCGGTGCAGCCGATGCTGGTCTTCAAGGTGCGCTGGCTCACGGGAGCGGTATCGGACATGGTGGCGGGAGAGCTGCTGCCGGGACGCAATTGGCTGACGATCTTGTTCACGCTCGATCCCCTATCCGTCGGTTTTTTGTCGACCGGATAACCCGGCGATCTCCAAACCTCAGTCTTCACGGTGATAGGTCTAGCAGGGGGGGCGCCAGTCCTCAAATCAATCATTGTTGCTGATTGTTACACTGCAGCATTACGAGGCAATGGTCTGATAAATAATGGGAAATCGGGCGTGGCCGGAGGCATCCCATCCGGCCCCGAGGAGCCCTTGGGGCTCGGAGTTGCGGGCAAGGCCCGGCGCGGCTGCTGCCGCGTGAGCCAAGCCCTGCGGATGCAGGGCGCCCGGCGCGTGAGGGACATCTCTTAATATAACCGAGGAGCCCTTGGGGCTCGGAGTTGCGGGCAAGGCCCGGCGCGGCTGCTGCCGCGTGAGCCAAGCCCTGCGGATGCAGGG
>CACVCF010000091.1 GCA_902729415.1 Terasakiella magnetica
CCATCGGACTCGGAAGACGCTCGCAAAGCTGATTAATGTAGTTCAGGATGAGCTCCTGTGTCTTGTTCTGGGCAAGTTGGTTCTGCATCCATACCACAGCCATCTCACAAGCATTGCACATTGGATCACTCTTGAGACCACCATTTGATTTCCCAGCTTCATCATCCACTACGCTCCGAATTCCAGGGCTGACACCATGGGTGCCATCAAAAGTGCACAGACCAACCTGAGAACAGATCTTCGCTGGTTGTGTCTCAGCTAGCAAAAGATCTAGGATCTGCTGTCAATATTGAGAAACAAAAGTCTTGCACTCTTGGCTGAC
>CACVCF010000092.1 GCA_902729415.1 Terasakiella magnetica
TCAAGGTTGAGACGCTCATTCACGTATTCACCTCTAATGTAGATGTAAGCAGCTGATGCCCTCATTCCAACTCCAGCAATAAGGCATCCTTCCAGAAGCTTGTGGGGGTCTTGGCGCATGATTTCTCTATCTTTGCAAGTTCCAGGCTCACTCTCATCAGCATTAACAACAAGATAAGAAGGGCGTCCATCAGAAACCTTGGGCATAAAGGACCATTTCAGACCAGAGGGAAAACCTGCACCTCCACGACCCCGAAGACCTGATTTCTTCATTTCATTAACTATCCAGTCTGCCCCCTTAATCACCAAATCCTTGGTCCTAT
>CACVCF010000093.1 GCA_902729415.1 Terasakiella magnetica
AACGGTGTGCCGTCTGGGCGCTTGCCCAGCCATTTTTCAATGATGCGTCCCACCACCAGGTGGGCGCCATGAATATCGGTGTTGGGCAGGGCAACCAAAAACTCTTCACCGCCCCAACGCACAATGGTGTCACTGCCGCGCAACAAATCGCGGAGATTTTGCGTGAACATGACCAAGGTTTTGTCGCCTTCGTCATGACCATAGCTGTCGTTGATGGATTTGAAGTGATCCAGATCAAAAAAGACGATGGCGAACGGTGCGTCCTGGCGTGCAGAAACGCGAAACTGCATGTCGATGATTTCAGAACCGCTGCGCCGTGT
>CACVCF010000094.1 GCA_902729415.1 Terasakiella magnetica
ATTAAGTTGTCGTACGTGATTTTCTTGGGCGTCATTGGCTCGTTGATGTTTATCGAAAGCCTCAACGCCATGAGTCGCGCGAAAAAGGCGGCTCCGCCCAAGCACAAGGGCCACAATTTTTTGCACGCCCTGCCGTTTAAAATTCGCTTTCGCCGCTCTAAACTCTACATTTCCGCCCTCTTGCCCATTGGGGTTGGGATCGTCGTCGGCATTTTGCCCGCCATTATGGGGGTCGGCGGTGGCTTTGTTATGGTTCCGGCGATGATTTACCTGCTGGGCATGCCCACTGACGTGGTGGCGGGAACGTCACTGTTGCAGAT
>CACVCF010000095.1 GCA_902729415.1 Terasakiella magnetica
CCAAGCACCGATGCCCCCTGAGGCAGAGGCTCGCCCGTCGTATCCGTGGCCCTCAGTAGCACGCGTCGAACTTTAACCACCTCGAAGTCGACCTTGCTGAATGAACCTCGCCCGGCCTCCAGCACTTTCGTACCGTTCTTGATATCCACCTGCCGCGGCAGGGACTTGCCTTCGATTTCAAGCTGACTGACTTGATAGGCGGGCAGCCCGGGAAGCATCGCCATGACCCTATACGTCAACCTCGCCGAACTGTTGGGCACGCGCATTGAGCAGGGCTTCTATCGCCCGGGCGATCGATTGCCGTCAGTGCGGGCCTTGAG
>CACVCF010000096.1 GCA_902729415.1 Terasakiella magnetica
AAGAAGCGCATGAGGAGGAAGAAGAGGAAGCGCCGAAAGATGAGAAAGAGATACAAGTAGGCTGAGGGGGATTGTGGATGGTGGTGTCGGCATAGTTGTGTTACGTTTCTTCGATGCGTGAGTTCATGGAGAGATGTCACATCCTAGTTCGTCGTCACCGTTTGCCATGGGTCCAATGGCTCGTCTTGGAAACCTGCACTTCAGTAGGCCATCTATCGTGGTTTCTAGCTATATCCAGAGTTTTGTGCTAAGACAAATCAGTCAGTCGTTTTGTGAACCTATTATGATGGAGCTTTATTTGCTGCTAATATCGACCTACC
>CACVCF010000097.1 GCA_902729415.1 Terasakiella magnetica
CTTCCAGACATTGTCCACGAGCTAGTGCACTGGTGTCGCTCGCAACCAAATTAAGGACTGAGGCATGGCATCCAAGGGCGTCCTCTTCTTGGCTCTCAACCTCCTGTTCTTCACGGTGGCCAACGCCTGCGGCAACTGCCCGACCCCAACGCCCCCGGTCGAGCCACCGCCGCCGCCTCCTGCTGCTACCCCACCCCCTTCGTCCAGCGGCAAGTGCCCGCTGAACGCGCTCAAGTTCGGCGTGTGCGCCGATGTGCTCGGCCTCGTCAAAGGCGAGGCTGGCAAGGTGCCTGCCGAGCCATGCTGTACCCTCATCAAAG
>CACVCF010000098.1 GCA_902729415.1 Terasakiella magnetica
CTCGCCACATCCAGGTGCTTCTTCACACCTGGGGTTGTCAATCTTTGGTGCCTCCCATTCACCATCCTCTTCATCGTCCCAGTCCTCAGGCTTCTTAGCCTCTGGGTCCTTGATTTTCTTAGGGGGAAGAATATCCCAATGCTCGTAGATGCTGCCAGTTTGCTTCTCTTCATTATCAATGAGAATGCTGTATGTTGCATCAGGACGGATGATCAAAGTGTAAACATGAGTCAACTGATCAGTCTCACAAGGCACATCCTTCTTGATCAAGTGGTTTTTGCCATCCTTGGTCAGGATAGTGTGAACCTTCTTGGTGCTG
>CACVCF010000099.1 GCA_902729415.1 Terasakiella magnetica
CCAGCTTCTGCGCACGCTCTTCCAGCACATAGGCGCTTTCCAGCGGTGTGAGGTTGCGGCCTTCGTGCTTGAACAGCGGGCAGCGTAGGGCGTTTTCCAGGGAGTGGATCGCCCGGTGCACGCTGACGTTGCTGGTCTGCAATTCAGCCGCCGCCCGCGCCAGGTTGCCGGTGCGCATGAACGCCAGGAAGATTTCCAGCTTTTTGAGGGTGAACTCTTCGTCGATCAGCATGGGCGTGACTATTGTTAGAATGCCGTCGATTGTGACCCTAAACACAGCTCCATCCCAGCCAAGCGCTGCCCATGCCCAACAATACG
>CACVCF010000100.1 GCA_902729415.1 Terasakiella magnetica
TGCCGACATTGTCGAGGGTGACGGTGATTTCCGGCACCGGAGCGGTATCCACCGGCGGCGGTGAGAACTCGAAAGCCAGCGCGGCGAAGGTCACCCGTTTGCCGCCATCGCGGGGGGCACCAGCCTCCAGCCGGGCGGTAAGATCGGCATGGTCGCGGACCACCCGGATCGGCTCGTCAAAGGTTGGATGCCAGATCTCCAACGTATCGAGAACCACCGTTCCGGCCGGAGCGGATGCAAACGCCTCCTTCAGCGCCTGCGACAACGCCGGATCAGGCATCGTCCGCGTCCGGCGACACCCCGCAACGGGGGCTGGGG
>CACVCF010000101.1 GCA_902729415.1 Terasakiella magnetica
ACCCGAATCTTGACGTTGTAGTCAATGACCCGCTTTACCGCGACTAGGATCTTCACCACCGCGAAAACTCCGTACGTATGGACCGGCGAGCCCCCGATGGGGCTCGCCTTGTCACGTTTTTTACTTATATGTCAGAAGGTTAAGAGAACGCCTGAATGCCCGTCATCGCCCGACCCAGGATCAGGGCGTGGACGTCATGGGCACCTTCATAGGTGTTCACGGTTTCGAGATTGACCATGTGACGGATCACATGGAATTCCTCGGAGATACCGTTGCCGCCGTGCATATCGCGCGCCATGCGGGCGATGTCGAGCGACTTGCCGCAATTGTTGCGCTTGATCAGCGACACGGCTTCCGGCGCCCAGGTGCCGTCGTCCATCATGCGGCCGACCTGAACGCAGGCCTGCAGGCCGAGGGTGATCTCGGTCATCATGTTGGCGAGCTTGAGCTGGGGAATCTGGTTGGCGGCCAGCGGACGGCCGAACTGCTTGCGGTCCAGCATATACTGACGGGCCGCATGCCAGCAGAACTCGGCGGCGCCGATGACGCCCCAGGCAATGCCGTAGCGGGCCTTGTTGAGGCAGCCGAACGGACCACCCAGGCCCGAAGCCTCGGGCAGCAGGTTCTCGTCGGGCACAAAGGCCTCGTCCAGCACGATCTCGCCGGTGACGGAGGCGCGCAAGGACAGCTTGCCTTCGATCTTGGGGGTGGAGAAGCCCTTGGTGGCGCGATCGACGATGAAGCCCTTGATCTTGCCGTCATGGGCATCGGACTTGGCCCAGACGATGGCGACATCGGCGATGGGACTATTGGTGATCCACATCTTGGTGCCGGTCAGCAGATAGCCGCCGTCGACCTTCTTGGCCCGCGTCCGCATGCCGCCGGGATCGGAACCGGCGTCGGGCTCGGTCAGGCCGAAGCAGCCGATGATCTCACCGGTGGCCAGCTTGGGCAGATACTTCTTCTTCTGCGCCTCGGTGCCGTAGCTGAAAATGGGGTGCATCACCAGCGACGACTGCACGCTCATGGCCGAACGATAGCCGGAATCGACCCGCTCGACTTCGCGGGAAATCAGGCCATAGGCCACGTGGTTGACGCCCGGCCCGCCGTATTCCTCGGGGATGGTCGGACCCAAGAGGCCCATCTCGCCCATCTCGGTCATGATGTCGCGGTCGAAGGTTTCGTCGCGGAACGCCTTCATCACGCGCGGCTGCAACTTTTCCTGGCAATAAGCGTGCGCGGCATCGCGCACCATCTTTTCGTCTTCGGAAAGCTGGTTTTCGAGAAGGAAGGGATCGTCCCACTTGAACTGCTGCACGGCGTGAACCTCCAGAGAATTTTGCTATTGCCCCCACTGTGAGGCATTCGAGCCATCACGAGAAAAATATCTTTTCTATGGAGGCCATAACGGATAATTATACCGTATGGATTTACGACAGCTAAAATACTTCATCGGCATCGTCGAGCACGGCTCTTTGACCCGCGCAGCCGAGGCCCTGCGGGTGGCGCAACCGGCGCTTTCCTTGCACTTGCGGCGGCTGGAAGAGGAATTCGGCTGTACTTTGGTCCACCGCACCGCCCGCGGTGTAGTGCCGACCGAAAGCGGCCAGCGTCTTGCCGTCCGCGCCGCCGCCGTGCTGGAACAGATGAGCGGCTTGCGCGACGAGATCCGGGGGATGGAGGCGGCGCCCTCGGGACCGGCGGTCATCGGGATTCCCACCTCACTGGGGCCATTGCTGACGGTGCCGCTGGCGCTGGAGATCCGCAAACGCTTTCCCGCCATCCATCTGCGGGTGGTGGAGGGGTTGTCCGGCCACATGCTGGAATGGGTGCTGTCGGGCTCGGTGGATATGGCCCTGGTGTTCGGCGCCGAGCACCCGCCCGGCCTGGCCACCCGCTTCATCGCCCGCGAGCGCCTGGCCCTGGTCGGCGCCAAGGACGACGCCTTGCTGGCGGGACGAAAGCAGGTGGAACTGGATTTCGTCCTCGGTTTGCCGCTGATCCTGCCCGGCCGCCCCCATGGCGTGCGGTCGGAGGTCGAGCGCGCCGCCGCCCAGCGCAAGGCCAGCCTGAACGTGGTGATGGAGATCGACGCCCTAACCCAGATCAAGGCCCTGGTGGCCGAGGGCGCTGGCTATACCGTGCTGTCCGAGCGCTATGCCCATCAGGGACCGGAAGCCGATGGCCTGACCTGCCTGCCCATCATCTCGCCCGAGATCGAACGCACCATCTCGCTGGCCCATGCCAGCGACCGGCCTTTGTCGGTGGCGGCGCGTACCGTTCACGCCATCGCCGCCGACCGCCTCGACGCCATCACCAGCCGAGGTCGCTGGATATGATACACCTCCGCATGCAACGCGGTATCGTCTGTGCTACAATCATGTTTCGGGAATGCGCATTCCTCTTTTGAATCACCTCCCGTCAATGGTAGGGTCATCGCCTTCCGCCGGATCGCGGCGGACCATCTCTAAAAGAGCGTTTGCCAGGAGTAGTCCATGTCCGCTGCCGTCCAGGCCAAGCCGCAATCGCGGCTTTTGTTGTCCGGTAACGATGCCATCGCCCGCGGCGTATGGGAGGCCGGAACCAAGGTCGCCGCCGCTTATCCCGGCACACCGTCCACAGAAATCCTGGAAAGCCTTTCGCTCTATCCCGATCTCTACGCCGAATGGTCGGTGAACGAGAAGGTCGCGCTCGAAGTCGCCATCGGCGGCTCCATGTCGGGCGCGCGTTCGTTCTGCGCCATGAAGCATGTGGGCCTCAACGTCGCGTCCGACGCCTTCATGACGGTCACCGTAGCGGGCGTGGTCGGCGGCTTGGTGATCGCGGTGGCCGACGATGTCGGCATGAGCTCGTCGCAAAACGAGCAGGATTCGCGCTTTTGGGGCCGCTTCGCCCATGTGCCGGTGCTCGAGCCCGCCGATTCCCAGGAAGCCTACGAGATGGCCAAATACGCCTTCGAGCTGTCGGAGGCCTATAACACCCCGGTGATCCTGCGCCTGACCACCCGCGTCTGCCACGTCAAGGCCGTGGTCGAGGTGGGCGAACGCCTGCCCGGTGTGATTTCCGGCTTCAAGTCCGACGCGCGGCGCTGGGTCATGACCCCGGCCAACGCCAAGGGCCAGATTCCGGCCCAGATCGCCCGCGAGGCCAAGTTGCAGGCCCTGGGCGAGGCTTCGCCGTTGAACTGGCTGGATGCGGGCTCTGACCGCCGGGTTGGCTTTGTCACCTCCGGTCCCGCCTTCATGCATGTGCGCGAAAGCTTCCCCGACGCCCCCATCCTCAAGCTGGGCCTGACCTATCCGGTGCCGGTGGCGCTGGTGGAAAAGCTGGCCGCGCAGGTGGATCACGTGGTGGTGGTCGAAGAGACCGAACCCCTGATCGAGCAGGAATTGAAGGCCGCCGGTCTGTCCAAGATCCACGGCAAGGATCTGCTTCCCCGCCTGGGCGAGCTGACCCCAAATATCCTTATTCCCGCCATCAAAACCTTCCTGGGCGATCCCATTCCGCCCACCACCACCTATCCCAAGATCGATCCGTTCCCCCGCCCGCCGACCATGTGTGCCGCCTGCCCCCATATGGGCGTCTATTACTCGCTGGCCCGCATGCGCAAGAAAGTCCAGATCTCGGGCGATATCGGCTGCTATACCCTGGGCGCCGGGCATCCCTGGAACGCCCTCGACTCCACCATATCCATGGGCGCCTCCATGGGCATCGCCCTTGGCATGGACAAAGCCCGCTCGGAAGAGACCAAGGATAAGGCCGTGGTCGCGGTGATCGGCGATTCCACCTTCCTGCACATGGGGATGCAGGGCATGCTGGACATCGTCTATAACCGCGGCAACGTCACCACCCTGATCCTCGACAACCGCACTACCGGCATGACCGGCGGCCAGAACCATGCTGGAACAGGTAAGGGCCTGAAGGGCGACGACACGCCGCGCGTCGATTTCGTCAAGCTGGTCGAAGCCCTGGGCGTCGCCCCCGAGCGCATCCGCAAGATCGATCCCTACCAGCTGCCGGTGGTGTTCAAGACCATCACTGAAGAGATCAACACCCCCGGCCCGTCGGTGATCATCACCGATCGCCCCTGCGTGCTGTCCGAGTTCTATGAGAAGATCAAGCCGTACGAGGTCATCGACGAAGACTGCACCGGTTGCGGCAATTGCATCAACGTCGGCTGCCCGGCCATCACCGTCAAACGGTCGGAAGACAAGCTCCGCCCCGACGGCAAGGTCAATGAGCTGAAGTTCACCACCATCGACACCGCCATGTGCACCGGCTGTCATATGTGCGTCGATTCGTGTGGACCGAAGGCCATCGTTTTTGCCAAGCCCCGAGTGGCGGCGGAATAAAGAACGGCCCCGCCCGGTGATTGAGGGGCAAAAGCCATGAGCGAGCAAAGCGGGCGCGGCGCCATTGAGGTGCCCGGAGCTTTAGCGGAGGAGCCAAGGGGCCGGATGGCCCCGCCCGGCGATTGAGGGACAAACATAACGAGCAAGGCTTCAGCCGAAGCGTGGGCGCATTGAGCGCCCCGGAGCGCCAGCGGAGGAGCCAAGGGGCCGGATGGCCCCGCCCGGCGATTGAGGGATAAAAGCTATGAGCGACGTGATCACCAATATCCTGGTATGCGGCATCGGCGGCCAAGGCGTCATGACCGCAGCGGAAATTCTTGCTCAGACCGCCATCTCCAAAGGCTTCGACTGCAAGAAGTCGGAAGTGGCGGGCATGGCTCAACGCGGCGGTGTGGTTACCAGCCATGTCCGCTTCGGCAAGCGCGTGTGGTCGCCGGTCATCACGCCGGGCACCGCCGACCTGCTGGTGGCGTTCGAGGTGGCCGAGGGCTCACGCTGGGCCGATATGCTGCGCCCCGGCGGCGTTGCCATGGTCAACACCATCCGCCTGGTGCCGCCGGTGGTCTCCATCGGCCTGTTCAAATACCCCGACGATCCTGTGGCCCAGATGCGGGCGGCGGGAGTGACGGTCTATGACTTCGACGCCGGCGCCATCGCCCGTGATCTCGGCGACCTCAGGCTGGTCAACACCGTCATGCTGGGTGCCATCGCTGATTACCTGCCGTTCCCCGCCAGCGAGCTGGAAGAGCAGATCGTCGGGCGCTTCCGCGAGCGCAAGCCCGCCATGGTCGAGGTCAATCAGCGCGCCTTCGAAGCGGGCCGCGCCGCAGCACGGGCACGGGCCGAGGGTATCAAGGCCGCCGCCTCATAACGACTATCCACGGATCGTCCATTTTTCTTTTCCGCGAGGTTCTGCTAGGGTCGGCGACGGCAACGGGAACCTGTTGATAAAGGGATGAACGGCATGGCTGATACCATCGATCTCGGTGGGCTGAAGGTCCTGATTATCGATGACCAGGAATTCGTCCGCACCATCGTCAAGAAGATGCTGGTTCAGATTGGGGTCGGTTCGGTGGTCGAAGCCCAGGACGGTAATTCCGGCCTGGAAATGGCCGAACGGGAATTGCCCGATGTGGTGATCTGCGACGTGCAGATGCGCCCCGTGGATGGCTTTGGCTTCGTCAAGGCGCTGCGGACCACGCCTCACGGCGCCAAGCTGCCGGTCATCATGCTGACGGCCCACACTGATCCCACGACCCTGGCGCGGGCCAAGGAGCTGACCGTCGACGCCTTCCTGGCCAAGCCGGTTCTGCCGCCTGCCCTCAAGGAAAAGATCATCCGCGTGGTGCTGGATTCCCAATCGGCCTGACGCCGGGGGCTGTCTTTTAACGTATCGGCATGCCCCAGCGACGGGCCGGAGCCTTGAGGCGCCGCGCCATGGCTGCCAGTTCACCCCCCTTAACCATCCCTTCCAGGCGTTGGCGTAGTTTGGGCAGGTTCCGCACGTCGGCCAAGCGGCGGCGCAGAAAGGCCCAGCTGTCGGCGCAATCCTCGGATCCGTCGTCCAGCCAGTAGAGCAGCGTCGAGGAATAGACCGCCGCCAGGGTCGCCCGTTTGGTGTACCAGGCGAAATCGTGAGAGGTGTCGCCAACGGCCAGCCAGATGGCGCCTGCGGTATTCCAGGTCAGACGGGCGGCCAAGGGCAGGTTCAGGGGCAACGACAATACCGACGCCGCCCGCCGGATGGCTTCACGATGGTCGTTCCAGCGCGACAGACGCAGACGCACCGCTTGGAAAATCCGCTCGCCCACCGACGCAGGGCCGAGCCCCTGGGCGGCAAGATCCTCCACCAGCTTGCGGTCGGCCAAAGCCACGAAATGAGCGACCATGGCAGGGGCGCCACCGGGAAACAGGCCCTCGGCCTCACTCGCGTCCCGCCCGATATCTTCGGCCGCAGCCAATAGCGACAGCCGCGACCAGCCATCAAAGGCGGCATGCGGCAGGATCGCTTCGATCAGCCTGTCTTTCCGCGCCTCAAGATCCATGGTGATGGGTTCCTTGATATATGAAGCAGTCCCTCGAAGCCGCTCAAGCGGCGGACCTCCGGACAGAGCGAAACCGTCTTAGCACAAGAGCGCCGGGCTATTCTGCGATCAATTTTCGATTCTTTATGCCGTGCCCCTTCCCAAGCCCAAATCACTGTGCTATCTACACGCCTCCCGGACGGTAGTGTTACCGTGCGAAGGGGATGTTTTCCAGCGTAGAGGAGCGGTGACGAAACGTGCAAGTTCTCGTTCGTGACAACAACGTCGATCAGGCCCTGAAGGCGCTCAAGAAGAAGATGCAGCGTGAAGGGGTTTTCCGCGAGATGAAGCTTCGTCGTAATTACGAGAAGCCGTCTGAACGCCGCGCCCGTGAAAAGGCCGAGGCGGTTCGTCGCGCCCGCAAGCTGGAGCGTAAGCGCCTGGAGCGTGAAGGCTTCTAACAGCCTTTTAGTTTCTGGCCAGTCTTCGGACAGTTAGCGACAACATCCTCTCTACGCTGTAGCGCCACGATTTTTTCGTGGCGCTATTTGGCTTTGCAAAACGCTATTGTTATCTTGCTCCTTGTGTCGTTGCCAGCTACCGTATGGACGGGGGTGCGGACGTGTTGGGGGGGCAATGGGCATGGGGTTTCTTCAGTCTTTGCGTATCGGGCAGAGGATCGTTCTGGCCTTCCTGCTCCCCGTCTTTGGCTTGGTCGCCTTTTCTGGCTATGTCCTGGTCTTACGCTGGCTGGTGGTGGCCGATACCAGCGGCTTGATCCGCATGGCATCGCTGGCCTCCGATATCAGCGTCACCATCCATGAATTGCAAAAAGAGCGCGGCGCCTCGTCGCTGTTCGTCGCCAGCGGACGCCAGCAATTCGGCGACAAGGTGATCGCCCAGCGCAAACTCTCCGACGATATGGCGGCTAAGTTCGAGCAAAGCGCGCTCTCTCCCGATCTGCCGGCCTTCGGCCCCGCCTTTTCTACCGCCCTGAGCCAGGCGCAAGGCGCCCTGGTGGGGCGCAGCAAGCTGCGCACCGAAATCGATGCCGGCAATATGGACCGCAACGGCCTGTTCGCCGCTTATACCGCCATGATCAAGGCCCAGCTGGATTTGGTGGGGCAGATGGCGCGCACAACACCCGACAAGGCCACGGCCGATACCGTCGCCGCCTATCTCGCCTTTATGGAAGCCAAGGAACGGGCCGGTCAGGAACGCGCGACCGGATCGGCCGGGTTTGCCGGAACATTCGACCCCGTGGTCTATCGCCGCTTTGTCTCCCTGATCGCCGATCAGGACATGCTGTTCGCCCATTTCGCCCGCATGGCATCACCGCCCCTGGTAACCTTCTTTAACGACAAGATGAAGGATGGGGTGGTCGGTGATGTGGCCCAGATGCGCGACGCCGCCCACGCCAAGGCCTTAAGCGGCGGCCCCGGAATTCCCGCCCCCAAATGGTTCGAAGCCACCACCAAGCGCATCGACCTGATGAAGGCGGTGGAGGATAAGATCGCCGCCGACCTGCTGGCGGGTGCCACCGCTGTCAGCGAATCCGCCCGCCTGCTGCTGCTGCTGCAGATGGTGGCGGTAATCATCGGCCTGGGCTTCACCTTCGCTGCCGCGGCGGTGCTGGCGCGCGGCATCACCCGTCCAATCCAGCAGATCACCATCTCCATGGCCCGTCTGGCCCAGGGCGACACCGCCATCACCCTGGAAGGTCTCGCTTTGCCCAACGAACAAGGTGAGATGGCCCGCGCCGTCGAGGTCTTCCGCGCCAACCGCATCGAGGCCGAGCGCCTGACCGAAGAGCAGGCGGCGGCGCAACAGGCCAAGGAAAACCGGCAACACAAGATCGAGTCTCTCACCGCCAGCTTTCGCCATGAGGTCTCCGCCGCCCTCAACGACGTCGGCAACGCCCTGCGCCTGATGGAAAACACCGCCCACCAGTTGGAGGGCAACGCTTCGAACATGGAGGAGCACACCACCGCAGTTTCCGCCGCCGCCGAGCAGGCCAGCGCCAATGTCCAGACCGTGGCGGGTGCCGCCGAGGAATTGGCGGCCTCCATCAACGAAATCAGCCGTCAGGTCGCCACCTCCGCCGCGGTATCCCAGGAAGCGGTGGTCGAGGCCGAGCGCACCAATCGTCTGGTTCTGGGGCTGGCTGACGCCGCCCGCAATATCGGCGAAGTGGTCACCATGATCGGCGACATCGCCGGGCAGACCAATCTGCTGGCCTTGAACGCCACCATCGAAGCGGCGCGCGCCGGGGAAGCGGGCAAGGGCTTTGCCGTGGTCGCGGGCGAGGTCAAGAACCTCGCCACCCAGACCGGACGCGCCACCAGCCAGATCACCGAGCAGGTCAGTGCCGTCCAGGCCGCCACCGAGCAGGCGGTCAGCGCCATCGGCGATATCGGACGCATCATCGCCCGCATCAATGACGTCTCCGCCGCCATCGCCGCCGCGGTGGAGGAGCAAGATGCCACCACCCGCGACATCGCCCGCAATGTCCAGGAAGCCGCCCAAGGCACCCGCGACGTCTCCCAGCATGTGGCCGACGTTTCCACCGAAGCCAACAGCACCGGGCGCTCCGCCGGCGAGGTCTTGGGCGCGGTCAAAACCCTGGGAGCCCAATCCGAGGCCCTTGGCGGCTCGGTCCAGCGCTTCCTCGCCGGAGTGGAAACGGCCTAATCGCTGAGGCCCCAGCACCGCCCCCCCCCCGAATTAGGCCCCCTCCCCCTGTCAATCCTCACCAGGCAAGGTCGGAGCGGCAGTCTATGCCGATTCAACCGCTGCCCGTTGGCAGACAGCCATGACCAGAAAGCGCCGCCAAAGCCAGGATACGGCTTTGCTCGGAGGAGCTGGCGGCCGACAGTTGTGTTCCGGATGAGACGCCGAAGAAGCCGCCGCCGCTTGATATAAGGGCTTTGGCGGTGCTGACGGTATCAGGCGGCAATGCATCCCGGTCATGAAAAAGGGCCTTCCGGGGAGTCTCGGAAGGCCCTTTCCTCAAAAGACAAACAGCGGTCCCTACTGTTTGATGGGCGGCATGGTTTCGTTCAGTTCCCGTTCGACCTTGAACGCACCCTGAGGCAGTTGGTGGGCGACACCCTTATGGCAGTCGATACAGGTCTTGCCCTGCTGCTCTGCTTCGGAGTGACGGTTACGGGCCCGGGCCTGCTGACGGGTCAGGTCGAACGCCCCGAAATTGTGGCAGTTCCGGCACTCACGGGAATCGGTTTCCTTCATGGCCGTCCACACATGCTTGGCCAGTTCCAGGCGCTTGCCTTCAAACTTCTCACGCGTGTCGATGGTGCCCAAAATCTTGTGCAGCACCTCGTTGGAGGCCTCAATCTTACGCTTCATCTTATAGAACCACGGCCGCGGCACGTGGCAGTCGGGGCAGGTGGCGCGAACGCCCGAGCGATTGGAATCGTGGATCGATCCCCGATACTCGCGGTACACGTTCTGCTCCATTTCGTGGCAGGAAAGGCAGAAAGTCTCGGTATTGGTGATTTCCAACGCCCAGTTGAAACCACCCCACAAGACGACACCGGCGATAATACCGAATGCCAGTAATCCGCCTAACGACCAGCGGCTGGTGGGCTTGCGAAGAGCCGCCCACCATCCGCGAAGAAGGCCTTGGCCCTCGGCCGAGTTGTCCATGCTCATGGCCTGTTCCTTCTTTCGCCTAGCGGAGGTTGGTGTTCAGCGTCGCGGGCTGGAACTTGTTCTCGACCAACGGCTTGGCATCGTTCTGCGGCACGTGGCACTGCTTGCAGAAATAGCGGTTGCCATTGACCGTGTCCTGGCGCACGCCGCTGCGGTCGATGTAATGCAGGTCCGAAATCTTCGGAGCCTTTTCCTGGTCGGCATAGGGCCATTCGTGGCAACGCAGGCACTGATTGACCTTCACGTCGATCTCGTACTTATCCGTGGGATGCGGAACCAGCGGCGGCTGCTGGCGATAGGCGCGTTCATGACGCACCCCTTCCACCACCTTATAGATACTGGGCGCGGCATCAGCCTGGTTAGCCTCGGTCGGCCTCAACGACTTGACGTCGCTGGCCTCAACCCCGGTTGCGATCCCCCCGATCCCAAGCGCCAGGGCCAGCGCGAGGGCGATTGCCATGATCTTCGTCTTCACTGTGGTCACTCCCCTTTTAGAACATTCAAGGCCGGTTAAGCCGCTTTGGTTTCCGACCGCGCCGATTTGGTCCCGGCGGGGTCGGAGTGAAAGCGGGTGTCGAACCGGAAAACGGTCTTGGAACACACATCGATACAACGACCGCAATTGGTGCAGTCGCGCGACAGAATCAGAGGCCCCACGCCTTTGGCGGCGCCGCGCAAAGCGGGCGCGATCACGTGGCGTTCAGGGCAAACGGTAAAGCAATCCATGCAGTCGTTGCAGGCGATGCGGTTCACTGCACTGACCCGCAGCAGGCTCCGCGATCCGACCAGGGCGTAGAATGCGCCGACCGGGCAGAGATGAGTACACCACCCCCGCGAGGCGATTCCGAGATCAAACAGGAACACCGCCGCCGTCACAAGGGTGGCTGAGCCCAGGGTCAAAATTCCCCCGGTTACCAGACCACGATGCAGCATGGTTACCGGATTGATCACTTCCCAGGCGATGGTGCCGGTTGCAGCCGAGGCGACCAGAACACCGCCCAACAGCCAAAAGCGGGTGTTGTGGTTGAGAGCTAGGCCCTTCTGGATGCCCAGACGACCGCGCAGCCAATGGGCCAGATCGGTCACGGCGTTCACGGGACAGACCCACGAGCAATAGACCCGCCCGCCCACCAGGGCGTAGGCAACCATCACCAGGGCCGCCCCCAGGATGGCGGTTCCGGTCATGACGTGACCCGCCGCCAGACTTTGCAGCAGCATCAGCGGATCAGTCAGCGGCAGCACGCCGAGAGTCAGGCTGGAGGCCAGATTACCCTTGGCGATCCATACCCCGAACAGCGGTCCGGTAACGAAAATCCCGACAAAAAACAGTTGCGCCAGGCGCCGGGCCAATAGCCATTTATTGGCGGCCAGCCAGCCCCGCGCCGCGACCGAAGCGGCCCCCGGATCGGTGATGCCTTGACGCGGGCTCATGGCTTGAATTCCTTGAAACCGCCCGAGGGCGTGCGATCAAGCTTGTAGGTGCCGCTTGGCGTCTTCTCGACCCCCTCCATACCGCGCACCGGCATTTCCGGGCTTTCCTCGACCAAGGAGTGACCGGCCCGGGCCTTCTCTTCCCAGCCCAGGCGGTAATGCTTGCCCAAAAGGCCGGTGGCGAGGGCGTGGGGCAGCACCTTGATGGCGGCTTCGTCCAGGACGCAGGCCTTTTCGCACTTGCCGCAGCCGGTGCATTTGGCGCTGTGGACGGTGGGGATGAAGCGGGCGTGCTTGGCGGTCCGCTCGTTGTGGCTGACCTCCAAGGTGATGGCCTCGCCGATGCGCGGACACACCCGGTAGCAGACGTCACAACGCAGGCCCAGCCAGTTCAGGCAGCTTTCGTGCCCCACCAGCACCGCCACGCCCATCTTGGCGTTCTTGATATCGCTCAGCCCCTTGTCCAGCGCACCCGTCGGGCAGGCGGCGACGCAGGGGATGGTCTCGCACATCTCGCACGGGACGGTGCGGGCATTGAAAAATGGTGTTCCCGGAACCGGGCCGTCGCCCAGATCGGACAGTTTCAGCGTACCATAGGGGCAGTCGCGGACGCATAGGCCGCACCGGACGCAGGCGCTGAGGAAATCCTTTTCGGCCATGGCCCCCGGGGGCCGCAGCGCAGGAAGAACGGATTGGCGACGGGACGGGAAGGCGACCAGCGCCCCCATCATACCGACGGCACAGGCGCCCCGGACCGTGCCGGTGAGCATCGCCCGCCGACCCTGATCCACACCTTCCGAACGGCTGTTTCCCTGCCCGGCCATGGAATCACTCTCCGGTGATCGGGGCCGTCCGGACTAAACCGGACGGCCCCTCTCCACCCTTTAGGCCTTTGTCACCTTGACGGCGCACTTCTTGTAATCGGTCTCCTTGGAGATCGGGCAAGTCGCGTCGAGGGTGAGCTTGTTGACCAACTGGCTTTCGTCGAAGAACGGCATGAACACCAGACCTTCCGGCGGCTTGTTACGGCCACGGGTGTCGATACGGGTGTTCACTTCGCCACGGCGGCTCGCCACCTTGACGATGTCGCCATTGCGCAGACCACGCTTGGCGGCATCGTTGGGATGCATGTAGAGGACGGCGTTGGGCACCGACTTGTGCAACTCGGGCACACGACGGGTCATGGAGCCCGAATGCCAATGCTCCAACACGCGGCCGGTGGACAGCCACAGGTCGAACTCCTTGTCCGGCGACTCGGCGGCCGGAGCGTAGGGAAGCGCGAAGATCCAGGCCTTGCCGTCGGGCTTGCCATAGAACTTCACCCCCTCGCCCGCCTTCACATAGGGGTCATAGCCCTCACGGAAGCGCCACAGGGTCTCCTTGCCATCGACCACCGGCCAACGCAGGCCGCGGGCCTTGTGGTAGGTGTCGAACGGCGCCAGATCGTGGGCGTGACCACGGCCGAAGGCGGCATATTCCTCGAACAGACCCTTCTGAGCGTAGAAGCCGAACGCCTTGGACTCGTCGTTCTCGAACCCGGCCTGGAGATCGGTCAGCGGGAACTTGTTGACCTGGCCATTGCCATAGAGCACGTCGAACAGAGTCTTGCCGCGCACTTCCGGCTTCTTGGCGATGAGTTCCTCCGGCCACACTTCCTCGATCTTGAAGCGCTTGGAGAACTCCATCAACTGCCACAGATCCGAACGGGCCTCGCCCGGAGCCTTGACCTGCTGACGCCAGAACTGGGTCCGGCGCTCGGCGTTGCCATAGGCGCCTTCCTTTTCCATCCACATGGCGGTGGGCAGGATCAGGTCGGCCGACAGCGCGGTCACGGTCGGATAGGGATCGGACACAACGATGAAGTTGGCGGGGTTGCGGTAGCCCGGATACCCCTCCTCGTTCATGTTGGGGGCGGTCTGCATGTTGTTGGTGCACATCACCCAATAGGCGTTGAGCTTGCCGTCCTTCAGCATGCGGTGCTGGAGCACGGCGTGATAGCCGATCTTGGGATTGATGGTACCGGCGGGTACGGCCCACAGCTTCTCGGCGATTTCACGATGCTTGTCGTTCATCACCACCATGTCGGCGGGCAGACGATGGGCAAAGGTGCCGACTTCACGGGCGGTACCGCAGGCCGAGGGCTGGCCGGTCAGCGAGAACGGGCTATTGCCCGGCTCGGAGATCTTGCCCATCAGCAAGTGCACGTTGTAGATCATATTATTGACCCACGTACCACGGGTGTGCTGGTTAAAGCCCATGGTCCAGAACGACACAACCTTGACCTTGGGGTCGGCGTAGATCTTGGCCAGGGCTTCCAGCTTCTCCGCCGGAACGCCGGACAGCTTGGAGACCTTCTCGACGGTGTACTCGGCCACGAAGGCCTTGAACTCGTCGAAGGTCATGGGATCGGCCTTGTCGGGCGTCGCCGCGTTGGCCTGATCCTTTTCCAGCGCATGGGTCGGGCGCAGACCGTAACCGATGTCGGTGGCGCCCTTCTTGAAGTTGACCGACTTCTCCACGAACTCCTTGTTGTAGGCGTTCTTGGAGATGATGTAGTTACAGATGTAGTTCAGGATCGCCAGATCGGTCTGGGGCGTGAACACCATCGGCAGGTCGGCCAGTTCGAACGAGCGGTGTTCGAAGGTGGACAGCACCGCCACCTTGCAGCCTTCATGGGTCAGGCGGCGGTCGGTGACGCGCGACCACAAGATCGGATGCATCTCCGCCATATTCGAGCCCCACAGCACGAAGGCGTCGGTCTGCTCGATGTCATCGTAGCAGCCCATGGGCTCGTCGATACCGAAGGTGCGCATGAACCCGGTCACCGCCGAGGCCATGCAATGGCGCGCGTTGGGATCGAGGTTGTTGGAGCGGAAACCGGCCTTGTAGAGCTTGGAAGCGGCATAGCCCTCCCAGATGGTCCACTGACCCGAGCCGAACATGCCGACGCGGGTGACGCCGTCGGGCTTCTTCAGCTGTTCCTTCCACTTCTCGGCCATGATGTCGAAGGCCTGGTCCCACGTGATCGGCGTGAACTCGCCGTTCTTGTCGAACTTGCCGTTCTTCATGCGCAGCAGCGGCTTGGTCAGCCGATCCTCGCCATACATGATCTTGGACAGGAAGTAGCCCTTAATACAATTCAGGCCCTTGTTGACGGGGGCATCGGGGTCGCCCTGGGTGGCCACCACACGGCCATCCTGAACGCCCACCAGCACACCGCAACCGGTGCCGCAGAACCGGCAGACACCCTTGTCCCACCGAATATTGGCCTTGGCCGGCTGGGCAACGGCTGGCACCGCGATGCCAGCAGCTGCAGCAGTGGCCGCGACGGCATTCGCCTTGATGAAGTCGCGCCTGGTGAGGCTCATGAAACGGTCTCCCCTTCCAGATCAGTATCAAAATGATGATAGACAAGGGCGACACTGAGAACGCCCTGGACATCGTTGAAGCTTGTAATGGTTGATCCCGCCCAGTTGCCATCGGCATCCTCGACGGTCACGATCAACCGGCCATCATCGGTCATGGTGTGGACCTCGACCCCGGGCATCCGGGTGAGGGCATCATGAACGTCGTACCGGCGCTCCGGCTTGGCATGTACCAACACGCCACAGATGTTTTCCACCTGCTCTCTCGGCTTGGCGTGCTCGGTCGCTACGAAAGTCGCGAGTCGCATGGTGATCCTTTACGCACTCGACAGCGGCGCCATGGTCAGGGCACCGACGGGACAGGCCGAGACACACACCCCGCACCCATTGCAGGACTCGGCCGAAATTTCGGGAAGCACCCGGCCGCCAACCAGGGGCCGGAAACGAATGGCGCGGACGTCGCACGGGTCACCGCACAGACGGCACGCCACGCCTTGAATGGAGATGCAGGCCCCGCCCAGCTCGGCCAGCAGCGGAAATGCCCGCCCACCTTCGGCGACCGAGGCCTTGTCCAAGGCGGCAGGCTTATTATTGCGTGGAACGCAGACCTCGGCGCAATCACCGCAAAAGCTGCATCCGCCGCGCTGAAAATCTACATAGGGGCGGCCCGAGCCGTCCTTGGCCAGGATACCCTCGACGCAGGCTTCAAAGCACGCACCACAGGCATCGCAGGACTGATCGAAAGTAGAAATACTCCAGGGGGGACGAGGGCCGACCGGTGCCTTGGCAACCGCCCGCCTTGTCAGCAATGCGCGTCGGGACAATAGCCCAGGCATTAAACAATCCCTCCCTGGCAGGTCACCATCTCCCCCGACGGCGCCACCGGGGCGGAAGATGTCACGCCCGCCATAGGGTCGCTTTGACGTTGGTCAAAACGACAGCACTTTGTAAGCTTATCTCGCGGAAAAGGCGACGTCAGATATGGACCAGAACGCCCTGACGCAACAGCTTCTCAAATTCATCGGCGGGAACCGGGCGGCTGTAATAAAAGCCCTGAACAGTGTCGCAGCAATGATCGCGCAGAAATTGAATATGCCCTGCCACCTCGGCGCCTTCCGCGACCACTTCCAGATTGAGACCGCGCGACAAACCGATGATGGCGCGGGCGATCTCGGCGGTCTTGGGATTGGTATCGACATCGGCGATGAAGGCGCGGTCGATCTTTAAGGTGGTGATGGGAAAGCGCCCAAGATAGGACAGCGAGGAATAGCCGGTGCCAAAATCGTCGATGGACAGACCGATGCCCAATTCGCGCAGCGCCGTCATCTTGCGCACCGCCGTATCGACATCGTTCATCAGCATGCTCTCGGTGATTTCCAGTTCGAGCCACTTGGGGTCGAGACCGGTGCGCTCAAGCACATCCAACACCGTATCGACCAGTACCCGCGAGCGGAACTGGCGCGCCGATACGTTGACCGAAACCTTGAGCGGGGTCAGGCCGTCCTCCTGCCATTGCTTATTCTGCTGGCAGGATTTCCACAGCACCCAGCTGCCGATAGCCTCGATCTGGCCGGTCTCCTCCGCCACCGGAATGAACTCGGCGGGCGAGATCAGGCCGCGCTCGGGGTCGATCCAGCGGATCAGCGCCTCGGCACCGACGATGGTGCCATGATCGGCCGACACCTTGGGCTGGTAATAGACCACGAACTCGTCATTGGTCAAAGCGCGGCGCATGCGGGTTTCCAGTTCCAGGCGGGACTTGGCCTTGCGGTTCATGTCCTTGGAGAAGAACTGGTACTGGTTGCGCCCTGAAATCTTGGCGTAGTGGAGCGCATGCTCCGAATGCTTGATCTGTTGGGCGCTGGAATCGGCGTCCATGGGAAAGACGCTGATGCCGATGGAGAAGGTGACCACAACCTCCTGTCCATCCAGGGCAAAGGGCACCTTGACCGAGTTCAGCACCTTCTCGGCAACGATGACGCTGTCGTCCATGTCGGCGATGACCATCGCCAGGGCGAATTTATCACCGTCGAGACGCACCGCCGTATCGGTCTCGCGCACGCACATCTTGAGGCGGCGCGCCACTTCGATCAGCAGGCGGTCACCGGCACCGTGGCCGAGAGCGTCGTTGACCAGGGTAAAGCGGTCCAGCCCCATCATCATCAGCGCGACGGATGAGCCCAGGCGACTGGCTTGCAAAATCGCCTGATCAACACGATCGACGAACAACTCCCGCCCCGGCAGCCCCGTCAGGGAATCATAGCCGAACCGGACCAGTTCCTGCCCCGAAGCCTCGACCTCGACGGCAGCGGGGCGGACCAGTCCGAAATAATGGCTGGGAAAGGCCGCCTCGCCATTGACTGCGGACAGAACGATCTCGAACGGCCGCTCGCGCCCGTCGCCACAGCGGACCAGCCCCTGGCCACGGCCGCCGTTGCCCGGCGCCATAGCACGTTTGACCAGCGCGTCCAGCTTGTCGGACAGCGCGCTGCCGCCCAGCATGACCTCACAGGCGCGGCTGATCCGCACCACGTGGCCCTGGGTATCGGCAATGACCACCGCATCGCGGATCGAATCTAAAAGTGCATCAAAAAGTGCTGTTTGATCGTTCATTTTCCACCCTGTCCCGCCATTTTCCCCATCGCGGCCCAAAGCGCAACGATCTTGTTCCCAATCATACTTGAGAGGGGCCGAAAGGCCGTGGCATGGTGTGGGCATGAACACTTCCATTCTCTATACCGGGCTGACCCTCGACCGGGCCCATGCCACACGCCGCGACAGCGACCTTGATACGCTGAAACGCGCCCCCCAGGCCCGTTTCACCCTCTATTGGCGCGGCCGCCAATTGATTACCGGCACCCCCCCCGTCGCCCGTTTGCTGGATTCCGCCGCTGCCGCGCCGCTGCTGGAGCAGCAGGAAAATATCTGCCTGCTGCTGGGCCTGGATACCGAAGGACCAATCCTGGCCCTCGATATTTCAGCCCAGGAGGGGGGGGAGGCCGGACCGGACATGGGCGGCGGCGCCTGGGTGGTGCTGCGCTCGGTGGGCGGCATCCTGCCCCGCCAGGACGCCGGACTGCTGGCCTATGCCCGAGGTGTTCTGGTCTGGCGCGACCGTACCCGCTTTTGTTCCGTCTGCGGCACGGCCTTGGCCCACGCCGATTGCGGACATTCCGTCCGCTGCACCTCCGAACCTTGCGGCGCCCTGCACTTCCCGCGCACCGACCCGGCCATCATCATGCTGGTGAGCGATTCCGAAGACCGCATCCTGCTGGGCCGTCAAGCCGCCTGGGCTCCCGGCATGTATTCCTGCCTGGCCGGATTCGTCGAACCCGGGGAATCCCTGGAGGAGGCGGTTTACCGCGAAGTTTGGGAAGAAGCAGGTATCCGGGCCGTCAACGCCCGCTATGTGGCAAGCCAGCCCTGGCCGTTCCCGTCGTCGCTGATGATCGGGTTCCGCGCCGAGGCCCAAACCGTCATCCCCAATCCCGACCTTCAGGAAATGGATGACGTCCGCTGGTTCAGCCGCGCCGAGATCAACAGCTTCGGCGAGGCCGACACCCCCGGCGCCCAAGGATGGTTTCTGCCCCGCCGCGACGCCATCGCCCGCCTGCTGATCGAGGACTGGCGGCGGGAATAAATCGCCGCCGCCGATTGTCCCTGCAAAGGCCGGACGCCAAGGACGGGCGTCACGGGCTCGTCGAACCTACGCCTTGGCGTCGTATTCGGCGTGATAGGCGCCGATGCGCTCGACCTCGGCCTTAGAGCCCAGAACCACCGGCACCCGCTGATGCAGATGGGTGGGGGCGACGTCGAGCATCCGGCCACGGCCGGTGGTGGCGGCGCCGCCCGCCTGCTCGACCAGGAAGGCCATGGGATTGGCTTCGTACATCAGGCGCAGCTTGCCGCCCTTCTTGATGTTCTCGGAATCGGCGGGATAGAGGAACACGCCGCCGCGACAGAGGATACGGTGCACCTCGGCCACCATGGAGGCCACCCAGCGCATGTTGAAGTCCTTAGCCCTGGGGCCGTCCTTGCCCGCCTGGCATTCGTCGATGTAACGCTTGACCGGCGCTTCCCAGAAGCGCGAGCGCGAGGCGTTGATGGCGAATTCCTTGGTCTCGACGGGAATAGTCATATTGGGATGAGTCAGCAGGAACATGCCGACATTGTTGTCGAGGGTGAAGCCGTTGACGCCGTTGCCGGTGGTCAGCACCATCATGGTGGACGAACCGTACAGGGCGTAACCGGCGGCCACCTGCTGCACGCCCTTTTGCAGGAAGGCGGCCTCGTTGATGGTGGAGCAGCCCTCGGGCAGGCGCAGAATCGAGAAGATGCTGCCCACCGAGATATTGACGTCGATATTGGACGAACCGTCGAGCGGATCGAACAGCAGCAGATACTTGCCGTCGGCGGCGCCGTGCACCGCATGCACGTCCTCCAGCTCTTCCGAGGCCATGCCGGCATAGGAACCGCCCAGGGCGTTCATATGCAGGAAGATATCATTGGCCAGTACGTCGAGCTTCTTCTGCTCCTCGCCCTGGACGTTTTCCGACCCGGCCATGCCGAGATTGCCCGCCAAGGCACCGCGGTTGACCTCGTGAGAGATCATCTTGCAGGCGAAAATGATGTCGGTGATCAGACCGGTGAACGACCCCGATCCGCCCAGGCGACGCTGCTCCTGCAACAGGAAGTGAGTCAGAGTGGTTCTATTGTACGGCATGATGTCCCCCTCTCCCGTCTTGGTCACAGGCCCTCTCAAGGCCCGTCGGTATTAGTCCTCCCGGCACGAAAATGCAATGCGAAGGTGGGGGCTTCTCCTACCCTGTCCGGTAGGGTAGCATCCTCGCCCCAGGTTCCATCAGGAGAGACCCATGGCCGACCCGCTCAGCGCCGCAGAGCAAGCCCGCATCCAGCAGTTGGCCACCGTCTTTCACCGCATCGGTGAAGAGCGGATGAAGGATCTCGGCCTCTACAATCACGCCCTCCAGGTGGAAGCCGTGGGGTTCCGCCCCTGGAATGGCTGGCTGGCCGGTGTCTTGGTGACGCCGTGGTTCATGAACTTCGTGATGCTGCCGATCGATCCCGCCAACGGCCTGGGCGGCGCCGAACTGGGCAGCCGCCGCCGCATCGACCTGCCCAAGGGCCAGGTGATCTTCGTGGTGGGCGAGGTCGAGGAGGTGGGATACTACCTCTCCTATTCCATCCACTCCCCCATGGGCGAGTTCCCCGATCACGCCAAGGCCTCGACCACCGCCTGGGCCACCGTCGGCACCTTCTTCATGGAACCCGGCGAAGAGCCGCAAAAGGCCTGCGGCTTCGGCTGGGGCGTCAATAAGGGGATGTGAGGATCTTGGGTGGTCGTGCCCATCAAGCGCCGGGCGCGGCGGTTTTAGCCGTCGCCCTACTGCTGGCCGCCCCGCCCGCCGGGGCGGCGGTGGAGGAGTTTTCCGCCTGCGCCGATTGCCCGCCCATGGTGGTGGTTCCGGCAGGCAGTTTCATCATGGGCGATAACAAAGGCCATTCCGCCGCCGAACGCCCCACCGTCAGCATCCGTTTTCCCCGTCCCTTCGCCCTCGGCCGCACCGAGGTCACCTTCGACCAGTGGCAGCTTTGCGTCGATGCCGGAGCCTGCCGCGGCGGCCAGGATGATCACGAATGGGGACGGGGCAAGCGCCCGGTGATCAACGTCACCTGGGCGGATGCCCGCGCCTATGCCGCCTGGATCGGCAAGAAATCGGGGCTGGCCTGCCGCCTGCCCAGTGAGTCCGAGTGGGAGTACGCCGCCCGCGCCGGAACCACCACCGGCTTTTGGTGGGGCGACACCCCCGGCGGCGACAAGGCCAATTGCCGCGATTGCCTGGGCAAGGAGCCCCCCTACGGATCAAAGCCGGTGGGCAGCTTCGCCGCCAATCCCTGGGGCCTTTACGACATGAACGGCAATGTCTGGGAATGGGTCGAGGATTGCTGGACCCCCGACCACGTCACCCCCGCCCCCGCCGATACCGCCACCTGCGGCGAGCGGGTGACCAAGGGCGGTTCTTGGTACTACTTCTCAGCCATGTCGCGGGCCTCGGCGCGGGCCAAGATGGATTCCCGCGTGTGGAGCTACAACATCGGCATCCGGGTACTGTGCGAGATCAAATAGCCCCAAGCTATTCCTTCTTGGCGTCGCGCTCGCGCAGATAATCGTCGGTGGTGCGGGTGACCGGCGGCTTGGGACCGGCCAGCGGCCGCCCCGCCTCCTCGCCCTCGTACTGGGCGATCACCCGGCAATCCTCACACATCTTGATCAGGTCCAGCTTGCCGGGAGCGGCGAACATGGAATGGCCGCTCATCCGCTCGACCATGCGGTCGATCACTGATTTGGAGGCGAAGGGCTTGCCGCAGCGGATGCAGCAATAGGGCTCCTCCTCCTTCAGGGTCTGCCGCGCCCTCGCCATCGGAGTGAAAGACAGCCGCGGCACCAAGGTGATGGCCTTTTCCGGGCAGGTCACCCGGCAGAGGCCGCACTGGACGCAATTGGCCTCGATAAAGCCCAGCGACGGTTTGTCGGCATGTCCGGACAAGGCCTTGGCCGGGCACACCGGAATGCAGGCGAGGCAAAGCGTGCACTTGGCCTGATCCACCACGATGGCGCCGAAGGGCTCACCCGCCTCCAGGTCCAGCATCTCCACCGGCTTGGGCGCATGGCGGTGGAGATGGGCCAGGGCCAAGGTCAAGGTCTGACGCTTACCGCCCAACACCAAATATTCCGCCGCGGGCTCCACCGCCGGAGGTGTCTCGGCAGCCAGCGCCGCAGCCAGAGCGGCGGGGTCGGCCTCGACCACCACACGGACCTCGCAGGACCAGCCCAAGGCCGCAACCACCCGCCCGGCCAACGACGCGGCGGCATCCAGCGGCCCCAGATCGCCCCGCTTGGCCGGATCGGCCAGCACCACCACCCGCGACGCTCCCTTGGCCAGCGCCGTCAGCAGCAGGTCCGGCCCCAGCGCCGCCACGGTGCTATAGGCCATGGGCAGCACATGGGCGGGCAGGCCTTGGCCGAAGCGGGCCAGGACGGCCACACTCTCGGCGCCGCGCTCGGCATCGTGGATCAGAAGAACCGGACGCTTGCCCCCCGCCGCCGCGAAGGTCTCCAGCAGGGTGGCGAGGCGCTGATAGAGGCCGTTGCCCGCCGGAACGTCGAAACGGATGGCGCCGGTGGGGCAGACCGAGGCGCAAGGGCCATGGCCGGAACAGGCATGGGCATCCCAGGCCGCCGCCTGCCCGCCGGGGGTCAACGCACCCGAGGGGCACACGTCGAAGCAGCGGGTACAGGCCACCTGACCGTTGCGGGAATGGGCGCAGATAGCGGCATCCACCGTGATCCAGCGCGGCTTTTCGAATTCACCCATCAGGGCGGTGACCTCGGCCAGCGCCTTTTCCAGCGCCGCCGCATTGTCGGGATCAACCCGCAGCCAGCCGTCGCGCGGCGCCAGCAGCGGCGGCCCAGAGGTCAGGTCCAGGACCACATCGGCGCCAAGCGTGCGCTCGCCGACACCGGTCTCGAACGCCAGCATGCCGCGCGCCGAGGGGGAAGCCCCGGCCAGATCATCCACCGCCAGCGAAAATGCGCCGAGATGGCCGGAAGCCCGCCGCGGCCTGCCCCGGAAAATCCCCAAGGCCCGCACCAAGGGCGGCACCAGATCGGGGCTATGATCGGGCAGCAGCAGACAGGTCACCGCCCGCTCCGGGCTCAGGCGCCGGGCCGCCTCCAGCACCGCCTGATCGTGCCCTAAGATAAGAATGCGGCCCTCGGAGACCAGGGTGACCGAGGGTGTGGGCGTCAGGTCAAGGACGGATTCGGCGATCAGGGCCGCCATCTTGGGGGCGGCCTGCCTGGCGTCCACCGACCAGCCCGCCCGGTCGCGGATATCGACGCAGACCGGCGCGGACGCCCCGGCCTGGGCTGCCAGTTCGGCAAACAACGGCGCTTCCTGGCCGCAACAGACCACCAGGGATTCTCCCGACGCCATCTGGGCGCGGTAGGCCTCGATCTGAGCCCGGCACAGCTGGAAATAGATCTGGTCCGGCGCCTCGGTCCCAAGCGCCGTGGCGATGGCCGCCGGGTCAAGCGGCATGGAGCCTTCGCACGAACACATCAGAACCCGTCTGCCGGCTGCTTTCATGAAACTCGTCCCTGCTGTCCGTGCCGCCCATTGTAGGTCGGGCGGGGCACGCCTACTGTAATGTCCAGGAGGACGACAATGGAAGAGCAGGAAATGTTGGTGCGCCCCAACCCCGAGGATGAACGGCTTTACCAGATCGTGTCGGGCATCGACCACACCGGCCGGACGGTGGAGGCGGCCATCATCAACGAGCGGCCCCTGACCATCTTTTTGAATGCCCGCGAGATCGTCACCGCCATGACCATCGGCGACCATCCCGAATATCTGGCGCTGGGCTATCTGCTGAACCAAAACATGCTGCAAGCCGACGACGAGATCCGCGCCGTCGAGTATGACGAGGAGATCGAGACGGTGGTGGTCCGCACCACCCGTCAGACCGATTACGAGGAAAAGCTGAAGAAGAAGATCCAGACCTCGGGCTGCGCCATGGGCACGGTGTTCGGCGACGTGATGGAGAAATTCGAGACCATCACCCTGGACACCGGGGCGCGCTTTCAGACCTCGTGGCTCTATGCACTGCAAAAGTCCATCAACACCATGCCCAGCCTGTACCTCAAGACCGGAGCCATCCATGGCTGCGTGCTGTGCGAGGGCGACCGCCCCCTGATCTATATGGAGGACGTGGGCCGCCACAACGCCATGGACAAGATCGCGGGCTATATGTTCCGCCACGGCCTTTCCCCCCTGGGCAAAAGCCTTTACACCACCGGGCGCCTGACCAGCGAGATGGTGATCAAGACGGTGCAGATGGGCATTCCGGTGCTGCTGTCGCGCTCGGGCTTCACCGCCTGGGGGGTGGAACTGGCGCGCAAGGCGGGGCTGACCCTGATCGGCCGCGCCAAGGGCAAGCGCTTTATCGCCCTGGCGGGGGCAGAGCGGATCGTGTTCGACGCCGACCCCGCCCAGGCCCAGGATGAACCCGGTCACCTGTCGCGCAAGGGGAGCCGCGACGATGACTGATACCCCCCTCATCGCCGGGCTGATCCTGGCGGGCGGCCTGTCGCGGCGCATGGGCGGCGGCGACAAAGCCCTGATCGAAGTCGAGGGCCAAAGCTTCCTCGACCGCTCGATCGAGCGGCTGTCGCCCCAGGTTGGCCCCATGATCCTCAACGCCAACGGAGATCCCGACCGCTTTGCCCATTTCACCCTGCCGGTGGTCCCTGACGTGGTGGAGGGCTATGCCGGGCCGCTGGTGGGAGTTCTCACCGGCCTGGAATGGCTGCGCGACCATACCCTGGGCGTCGAATGGATGGTCAGCATCGCCGCCGACACGCCGCTATTTCCCCTGGATCTGGTCCAGCGTCTGCGGACCGCCGTCATGGCCGAGGGGGCCGAGATCGCCGTCGCCTGCACCAACGGCCAGGCCCATCCCGTCTTCGCCTTGTGGCCGGTAGCCCTGGCCGGGGAGTTGCGCCGCGCCGTGGTGGACGAGGGTATCCGCAAGATCGACCAGTGGACCGACCGCTATCGGGTGGCGCGGGTGGAATGGCCCGCCCGGCCCTGCGACCCCTTCTTCAACGTCAATACCCCGGAGGATGTGGCGCGGCTGCGGATGATCCTGGACGGCTCCCTGCCGCCGGAACCGCCGCTGCTGGCCCGCACCCCGGTGGCCGTGGTGGTGGAGCGCCGCGACGGCGCCACCGCCTGGGTCAAGGAGACCTGGATGCCGGTGGACGTGATCGCCGAACCACCGCCCGGCCCGGCCTGGACCCTGCTCAGCCGCGGCGCGGGGACCGAACGCTATCTCGCCACCGGCCTGGAGATGGAGCTTCACCGTTCCGACCTCGCCAGCTACCGCTATAACCTGGGCGGCAACGACCCCCGCCTCTACGTGGCGCTGCGCCCCAGCGACGGTCCCCAGCCGGTACGGGTGGTGCTGGTCACCGCCGCCCCCGATCAGGCCCAGGCCTTGAGCGAAAGCGGCGAAGACATCGTCGATGGCCTGCCCATGCCAGAATTGCTGCGGGTCTGGGTAGAACGCTTCTGCGCCTGCCACCCCCCGGACGAGCCCAAGCGCAAACGCAAGCGCGACACCCTGGATGCCGGACAGACCTTCAGCCGCAAAGACCCGCCATGAGCGACGAGCCGTTCCTGGCCCGCTGGTCGCGGCGCAAGACCAAGGCCAAGGCCGAACCACCGCCCCCCCCCGTACCGGAGGCCAAGGCCGCACCGCCCACCCCTGCACCGCCCATCCCCGAGCTTCCGGCGATCGAGAGCCTGACCGCACAATCCGACTTTTCCGTCTTCCTCAAGGATGGTGTTCCCGCCGAGTTGCGCCAAAGCGCACTACAACGCCTGTGGGCCAGCGATCCCTCGCTGATGGCGCCGGAAGTCATGGACCTGCACATGCAAGATTACACCACTCCCGCCGTCCCCGAGGTGGTCAAGACAGCATGGCGGCTGGGCAAGGGCGTGCTGGATCAGGCCGAACTGGGCGAGGAGAGGAAGGCCGAGGCCCTCGCCGCCCAGGACCTCACAGCCAAGACGGCCGCAGGCGCGGAGTCCCCCACGGAAGAATGACGCTGATATGTGTATTTTACAAAACAAGGTAAAATACACATATCAAAGCAAGTCCAAAGTGACGTTATAGTCAATCCAATGCTGCGCCGCAATATTCACCTCCATAAGGATATTTCCATAGTCACCATCCCGCCCGTTTTTCTTGACTGGTCTGACCAATGCGAGGATGATTGCCTTGCATCTTCAAAGGATCGCCAAGGTCTCGGCATAAGACCAGACCAACGGGAGAGAACATGCAGACAAAGTCTGCCCAGGCTGCACTTGCCGAGGAAGATTTCCTGCGGGCCAGATTTTATGGTCTGCTGGCGACCTTGCTTGCTTCGGCTCCCCCGGTCGAGTTGCTCGCCCGGCTGGGAGGGCTGAAGGAAGACGCCACCCCTCTGGGCGCGGCGTTGGGCCAGTTGGCCGCCGCCGCCCGCGCCGCCGATCCCCAGACGGTCGGCGATGAATTCGACGCCCTGTTCATCGGCGTGACCGGCGGCGAACTGGTTCCCTATGGCTCGTGGTATCTGACCGGCTTTCTGCACGAAAAGCCGCTGGCCCTGCTGCGCGACGATCTGGCGCGGCTGGGGGTCGAACGCTCGCCGGGCGTGGCCGAATCCGAAGACCACGCCGCTTCGCTGTTCGAGACCATGCAGGGCCTGATCACCGGCCTGTTCGATCAGGCTTTGCCCCTGGCCGAACAGAAGGCTTTCTTCGCCACCCACATCCAATGCTGGGCGCCGCGCTTTTTCTCCGACCTGGAGAAGGCCCCCTCCGCCCGCTTCTATGGTGCGGTCGGGACGGTGGGCCGCGTCTTCCTCGATATCGAAGCCCAAGCTTTTGCCATGTTGGATTGACCCCCCGCCTGATGGAGCGTCCCATGACCGACACGCCTGCCCCGGATAATTCCGCCACTCCCGCCTTGGGCCGCCGCGCCTTTCTGCGAAGTGTCGGCCTGACCGCCGGGGCCGCGACGGTCGTCGGCACCAGCCGTGAAGCCGAATCCAAGGCCCGGACCCTGTCTCAGACGGGCGAGGGCTATCACGAAACCGAGCATGTCCGGCGCGCTTACGAAGCCGCAGCGTTCTAGGGAGAAACCGCCATGCTGATCAAGAAGCGCGACGGCCAAACCGCCCAGGGACGCCTGTCCGAAACTCTCGCCTCGGTAGTAAGCAGCGCGGTGGACCGCCGCACCTTCCTGCGGCGCTCGGGGCTGGCCGTCGGCGCTACCGCCTTGAGCGGTAGCCTTGCCGCTGGAACCGTCCGCCGCGCCGAAGCGGCACCGGCAGCCATGGACGGCAAGATCGAGGTCAAGAAGGCCATCTGCACCCATTGCTCGGTGGGCTGCACCGTCAATGCCGAAGTCATCAACGGCGTCTGGGTCGGTCAGGAGCCCGCCTTCGACAGCCCCATCAATCTGGGCAGCCACTGCGCCAAGGGCGCGGCGGTGCGCGAACACGCCCACGGTGATCGCCGACTGAAGTACCCCATGAAGCTGGAGGGTGGAAAGTACAAGCGCATCTCCTGGGATCAGGCCATCACCGAGGTGGGCGACCGTCTGCTGAAGATCCGCGAGACCTCGGGACCGGATTCAGTCTACTGGCTGGGCTCGGCCAAGTTCTCCAACGAACAGGCCTATCTCATGCGCAAGTTCGCGGCGCTGTGGGGCACCAACAACGTCGATCATCAGGCCCGTATCTGCCATTCCACCACGGTCGCGGGCGTCGCCCAGACCTGGGGCTATGGCGCCATGACCAATTCCTATAACGACATCCACAATTCCAAGGCCATGTTCTTCATCGGCTCCAACGCCGCCGAAGCCCATCCCGTGGCCATGATGCACATCCTGAAGGCCAAGGAGCAGAACCACGCCCCGCTGATCGTGTGCGACCCGCGCTTTACCCGTACCGCCGCCCATGCCGATGAATATGTGCGCATGCGCCCCGGCACCGACGTGCCGCTGATTTGGGGCATCCTCTACCACATCTTCGAAAACGGCTGGGAGGACAAGGACTATATCCGCAAACGGGTCTGGGGCATGGATCAGGTCCGGAGCGAGGTCAAAAAATGGACCCCCGACGAGACCGAGCGCGTCACCGGCGTACCCGAGGCCCAGGTACGGCGCGTCGCCGAAATGCTGGCCAAGAACCGCCCCGCCACCGTGGTGTGGTGCATGGGCGGTACCCAGCACACCGTCGGTAACAACAATGTCCGCGCCTACTGCATCTTACAACTGGCGCTGGGTAATATCGGCGTGGCGGGCGGCGGCACCAACATCTTCCGCGGCCATGACAACGTCCAGGGCGCCACCGACATGGGTCTGGATGTGACCACCCTGCCCGCTTATTACGGCCTCGCCGCCCCGGCGTGGAAGCACTGGGCGCGGGTGTGGGGGCTGGATTACGAGTGGATCAAGGCCCGCTTTAAGACGCCCGAGCTGATGGAGGCCCCCGGCATCCCGGTCTCGCGCTGGTTTGACGGCGTCAACGAGGCCAAGGAAAACGTCGCCCAGCCCGACACCATCAAGGCCATGATCTATTGGGGCCACGCCCCTAATTCCCAGACCCGTCAGCCCGAATTGAAAAAGGCGATGGAGAAGCTGGACACCCTGGTCGTCATCGATCCCTATCCCACCGTCTCGGCGGTGCTGCACGACCGCACCGACGGGGTTTACCTGCTGCCCGCAGCCACCCAATTCGAGGTGGACGGCACGCGGACCGCCTCCAACCGTTCGATCCAATGGAGCGAGCGGGTGATCAAACCCATGTTCGAGTGCAAATCCGACCACGAAATCATGGTGCTGTTCGCCAAGAAGTTCGGCTTTGGCGCCGAGCTGACCAAGAACATCAAGGTCGAGAACAACGCCCCTCTGATCGAAGACATCCTGCGCGAGATCAATCTCGGCGCCTGGACCATCGCCTATACCGGCCAAAGCCCCGAACGCCTGAAGCTGCACATGCAGCACCAGCAGACCTTCGACAAGACCACGCTGCGCGCCGTGGGGGGCCCTTGCGACGGCGAGTATTACGGCCTGCCCTGGCCGTGCTGGGGCAATGCGGCGGCCAAGCATCCCGGCACCCCCAATCTTTACGACACCTCCAGACCGGTGAAGGAAGGCGGGCTGAACTTCCGCGCCCTGTTCCCGGAATACAAGGGCGAAAGCCTGCTGGCCGAAGACTCCTACCCCGACGGCTCGGAATTGAAGGCCGGACACCCCGGCGTCACCTACGGCATGCTGAAGAAACTGGGCTGGGACGTGGATCTGACGCCGGAAGAGCTGGCGGTGATCCAAATGATCGGCGGCGAGAAGGCCGACGATGTGGCCTGGACCATCGACCTGTCGGGCGGCATCCAGCGCGTGGCGGTCAAGCACGGCCTGGCGCCGTTCGGCAACGGCAAGGCCCGCGCCGTGGTGTGGAACTTCCCCGATCCCGTACCGCTGCACCGCGAGCCGCTCTATACGCCGCGCCGCGATCTGGTGGAGAAGTATCCCACCTGGCCCGACAAGAAGATGATGCGCCTGCCCTTCCTCTATAAGACCATCCAGGACAAGGACGTCTCCAAGGACTTCCCCATCATCTTGACCTCGGGACGGCTGGTGGAATACGAGGGCGGCGGCGACGAGACCCGCTCCAATCCCTGGTTGGCCGAGTTGCAGCCCGACATGTTCGTCGAGGTCAACGTCTTCGACGCCAACAATGCCGGTATCCGCGCCAACGACATGGTGTGGGTGTTCGGCCCCGAAGGCGGCAAGGTCAAGGTCAAGGCCAAGATCACCGAACGGGTGGGACGCGGCGTGGCCTTCATGCCCTTCCACTTCGGCGGCTGGTTCCAGGGCAAGGATCTGCGCTCGAAATACCCCGAAGGCGCATCCCCCATCGTGTTGGGAGAAAGCACCAACACCGCCCAGACCTACGGCTATGACGCGGTGACCGCCATGCAGGAAACCAAGGTCACCCTGTGCCGCATCGAGAAAGCGTGAGGAGGACAGAAATCATGGCCCGCATGAAATTCCTCTGCGACGCTGAACGGTGCATTCATTGCAGTGGCTGCGTCACCGCCTGCAAGAACGAACACGAAGTCCCCTGGGGCATCAACCGCCGCCGGGTGGTCACCTTGAACGACGGCAAACCGGGGCAGAAATCACTGTCGGTGGCCTGCATGCACTGCTCGGATGCACCATGCATGGCGGTCTGTCCGGTGGATTGCTTCTACCAGACCAATGACGGCATCGTGCTGCACAACAAGGATCTGTGCATCGGCTGCGGTTATTGCTTCTTCGCCTGCCCGTTCGGTGCGCCGCAATACCCCGCCACCGGCAATTTCGGCGGGCGCGGCAAGATGGACAAGTGCACCTTCTGCGCCGGTGGCCCCGAGACCGACCATTCCAAGGCGGAATTGGAAAAGTACGGCCGCAACCGCATCGCCGAGGGCAAATTGCCGCTGTGCGCCGAGATGTGCGCCACCAAGGCCCTGCTGGCGGGCGACGGCGACAAGGTATCGACCATCTACCGCGAACGGGTGATGGCGCGCGGCTTCGGCTCGGGCGCCGCCGGATGGGGCCAGGCCTATGGGCAGCAGGAACGAACCCGCGAGCGCAAGGGCTTTGGCGCGCCGGGCAAGGAGTAAGGCCATGAACGCCCGACGCATGGTGGCGCTGGTGCTGGGACTGGGGCTGCTCGCCGCCTGCAACGCCGAGGAACGGGCCCACGTCGTCAAGCTGGACAAGGGCGGCTATGCCGGTCCCCAGGACGGCGAGATCACCGACACGGTCCGCACCGCCTTGGGGCTGCGGATCGCGCTTCAGTCCGAGGGGCCGGGTCGGGTCGCGGTGGTTCCGGGCATCGGGGAGATGCCGGAAGGGCAATCTCCGATCACCGGCCGCATCGCCGGTCAAAAGTTTTAAACCGGAGGACGCCATGCGCCGGATTTCCTTCCTCGCCGTCCTGCCCATCCTGCTGCTGTGCGCCCCAGCCCCCGCGGCGGCAACCACGTCGGATGGAAATGTCCCCACCATCGCTCAATCGGACCGCATCGCCACCCCCGACACCTGGCGGTCAATCCGCCAGGGCGAGGCCGGGTTCATCGCCGGCCAGCCCGCGTCGCGGGGCGTGCTGATCCAGTCCGAAGGCGAGGCCTGGCGGGCGGCACGCAACGGCAAGGTCGCCGTCTGGGGCGGCATCGCCCTGGTGGGCGTCATCCTGGCCATCGCCGCCTTCTACTTCATCCGCGGCCCCATCAAGATCGACGGCGGCCCCTCGGGGCGGCAGATCCTGCGCTTCAAGAAGGTCGAGCGCATCGGCCATTGGCTGACCGCCGGATCGTTCATGGTGCTGGCGCTGACCGGCCTCAACACCCTGCTGGGCCGTTGGGTGCTGGAGCCGGTGCTGGGCAAAAGCCTGTTCTCGTGGCTGACCTGGGCGGGCAAGTGGCTGCACAATATCAGCGGCTTCGTCTTCATCGCCGGCCTGGTGGTGATCTTTGCCCTGTGGGCCAAGGACAATCTGTGGGACCGCTATGATTTCGGCTGGATCATGGGCGGCGGCGGCTTGCTGAAAAAGGGCGTCCACCCCCCGGCGGCCAAGTTCAATTTCGGCCAGAAAACCCAGTTCTGGATGGTGATCTGCGGCGGTGCCGTGGTGTCGTCCACCGGCATCAGCCTGCTGTTCCCCTTCACCTTCGGCGACCTTCTGGGCATGCAGGTGATGCAGTTGGTCCACGCCGCCCTGGCGCTGGTGATGATCTTGTTCATCCTGGGCCACATTTATATCGGCACCATCGGCATGGAAGGCGCCTCCACCGCCGTCACCACCGGCTATGTCGATCTGGAATGGGCGCGCGAACATCACTCGGTCTGGGTCGAGCAGAGGGAGGGCGACAAGCCCAAAGCGGCGGAGTAAGTCTGCGGGGCTCTGCCCCGCTCCCCGCCAGGAGGCTCGGCCTCCTGGACCTTGGGAAATATAATCATAATAGGGCAGATCAATAAGACCTGTTAACTTTCCGCACGAGTCCACTGACTACGAGCCATTCCGAGGGCCCATTGAGTTCTCTGCAAAGCCTTTGCATCCATTTTTTCCAATGCGATTGCCTCCAATGCCGACAAATATGTATTTATTCTTTCATCGCTAAGCATCTCTTTAAGCTTAGATCCATTTGGATGATATATATCTAAAAAATATAGCCCGTCATTACCGCGAATGGAGTATTGACGAAACAGAGTACCAAAATCTTTAATTAAACAAGAATCGATTAATATTCGCGGATAAATTGCTTGTTCGCTCTCAAGCTTGTAAGCATCCAGAAAAGCTGGCCCAAAAACGTGCCGATTATCGTGAAACATAGCACCAAGGGCGATACCGCCACGGAGAAGGACGCCTTCCTCAAGAAGACAAAGAGCCATCTGGCGGGTGTAATTCATGACACAGCCAATGGCAGCAAGAAAAAGAGTAGGATTACTATTTATTTTTGCAGATGTAACTATAGAATCAGAGAATTGAACTGACCTAAAATCAATGTCACCAAAATTTTTTTCATTTATGCCATCAACAACACGCCTTACACCATCAAGAATTGATAATATTTTTTCTTTTTTACCGCTGCTGACCAGGCCTTTGAATCCAATGATATCAACGAAGGCAACCACTCTCCTCTCGTACATTCCACACACATCATCGCCACCATCTTGAGTCATAATCTTCCCTTCAGCCATCACGACACCCATTCCACATTGATAAGTGGTAAATATACGCAATTAGCAACTCAATTGGTAGGGCGCGCTAATTCAAAGATCTGTGATACGAATGTTATGCTCTGCGGGGTTTGGGGCCTAAGGCCCCAAGCAGGTCCGGGCGGCAGCCCAACTTTCTCCCCTCCCCTATTCCCCCAGGAACACCGGCGGGCGGCGTTCCTGGAAGGCTTTGACGCCTTCCTCGTAATCGGTGCTGTCATAAACGGTGCGGCGCATGCCCTGGACGCGCTCGAACATGCGCGGCGTGATGGAATGGGCCGAGGCCAGCACCCGCAGCTCTTCCTTCATGACGGCGATGGCCAGCGGCGCCAGTTGCTCGATGCCGCGCGCCATATCGACGCAAAAGCGAGTGATCTCGTCGGCAGCCTGGACGTGGTTGATCATGCCGAGAGCCAAGGCGCGCTCGGCGCTGATGGGCTGGGCGGTGAAGGCCATCTCCTTGACGATATGCAAGGTAACGGCATTCATGAAGGTGAGAAGGCCGGTGATGTTGTAGGGAATGCCCAGCTTGGCGGGCGTGATGGCAAAGGTGGAATCGGGCGTCGCCACCAGCATGTCGCAGGCCAGCGCCATCTCGCAGCCGCCACCCCACACGCCGCCTTCGATCAAGGCGATGATGGGGGCGGGAAATTCCTCGATGGCGCGGATGACGACCCGCAGCGGATCGCTCCAGCCCAAGGGGTCGCGGTGGGTTTTGGGCAGTTCCGAAATGTCGTGCCCCGCCGACCACACCTTGGTGCCGGGCTCGGCCCGCAGGATGACGCAGCGGGCCTTGTCGGCTTCGGCCTGCTTCAAGGCGGCCAGAATCCCCTCGATCATCTCTTCCGACAAGGCATTGCGCTTGGGCGCGTTGGTCATGGTGATGACGGTCAGCCTGCCGTCGGTATCGATACGGGTCAAAGACATCAAAAATACTCCTCGAGGATCACCGCGGCGGCGGCAGTATCACCCGGTTCCATTAAAATTTGGCCACCACAGGCCACTGTCATAAAAGCTTCACGGTTCTGTCGCGGAGTTGTAACCGAGCGTCATTATGGTGACCGCGTGGAAGCCCGCCTTCCCATCGGTTTCGCTCGCCCCCCCGGAGGAACAATGCTCAGCAGGACTCTCGCCGTCGCCGCCCTCGCCATGGTCGCCACCGCTGGCGCCGCCCAGGCCCGTGACCAGATCCGCATCGTCGGCTCTTCAACCGTTTACCCCTTCTCCACCGCCGTGGCCGAACAGTTCGGCAAGGGCGGCAAGTTCAAGACCCCGGTGGTGGAAAGCACCGGCACCGGCGGCGGCATGCGCCTGTTCTGCTCGGGCGTGGGCGAAACCTTCCCCGACATCACCAACGCCTCGCGCCGTATCACCACCTCCGAGCTTGAAGCCTGCGCCAAGAACGGCGTCACCGGCATTACCGAGGTGATGATCGGCTATGACGGCATCGTCGCCATCAACGCCAAGGGCGGCCCCAAATTCGTCCTGACCCGGGACCAGATGTACAAGGCCACCGCCAAGGATATCCCAGTGGGCGGCAAACTGGTGCCCAATCCCTACAAGTCGTGGAGCGATATCGATCCGTCGCTGCCCAAGGAGCCGATTCTGGTTTACGGCCCGGCCCCCAACCACGGCACCCGCGACGCCTATGTCGAGCTGGTGCTGGACCCGGCCTGTGAAAAGCAGCCCGAGATCAAGGCCCTGGACAAGGATGCCAAGAAAAAGGCCTGTCAGGCAGTGCGTGAAGACGGCGCCTGGGTCGAGGTGTCGGAGAACTACACCGTCATCCAGCAGAAGATCACCGCCAATCCCGCCGCCCTGGGCGTGATCACCTTCAGCTATATCGATCAGAACGCCGACAAGATCCAGGCAGCCACCATGGACGGGGTCACCGCCAGCTTCGAGACCATCGCCAGCGGCAAGTATCCGGTATCGCGTCCGCTGTTCTTCTACGTCAAGAAGCAGCATGCGGGCATGGTTCCGGGCATCAAGGAATATCTGGCCGAATTCACCGCCGAGAAGACCTGGGGCAAGGAAGGCTATCTGGTGGACAAGGGCCTGATCGCCGCTCCCGATGCCCAGCGCAAGGAGCAGGCCGCCAACGCCAAGAACCTTGGCGACCTGAAGATGTAGTCGTATAGGAAGGGATCGGTCCACCCGGTCCCTTCCGCTTGGCTGCCATGCCCTTGTTCCAAGAAAGATACCCGGCCCCATGCAGACCCTGATCCTGGCAGGCGCCCTGCTGCTGATGATGTCCTTCGCCTATCGCTTTGGCCGCAACCGCGTCCTAGCCCAGGTCGATGGCAGACCCGACGCCCTGCACTCGCTGCCCGGTTATTACGGCTGGTGGGTGGCCTTATGGTGTGGTCTGCCCGCCTTTGGTCTGCTGACCCTGTGGCTGATGGCCGAGCCCAGCCTGATCCGCGCCCTGGTGATCGGCAGCCTGCCGTCCGAGATGCAGGCGCTGTCCGATGACCAGATCGCGGTACTGATCAACGAAGTGCGCAACGCCGTCTTGGGCCACGCCACCGCCAATCCGGCCCTCGCCATGGCTGCCGAGCATTACACCCACCTGACCCGTGTGGGGTTCGCCGCCATGGCGGCGGTCGCGCTGGCTTTGGCCCTGGGCGGCGGTCTTTACGCCTATGGCAGGCTGGAGCCCCAGCTGCGGGCGCGGCCTCGGGTCGAGGCCACCGTCAAGGTCTTCCTGGTCGCCAGTTCCACCGCCGCCATCTTCACCACCATCGGGATCGTGCTGTCGCTGCTGTTCGAGGCGCTGCGCTTCTTCCAGATGGTGCCGATAACCGATTTCCTGTTCGGGCTGGGGTGGAGCCCGCAGATGTCCATCCGTGCCGATCAGACCGGCAGTTCCGGCGCCTTCGGCATGGTGCCGCTGTTCACCGGAACCCTGCTGGTCAGCGTGGTCGCCATGGTGGTGGCCGCTCCCCTCGGCCTGCTGGCGGCGATCTATATGTCGGAATACGCCCAGCCCAAGGTTCGGGCGATGGCAAAGCCGCTGCTGGAGATTTTGGCGGGCATTCCCACCGTGGTGTTCGGCTTTTTCGCCGTCATCACCGTGGCGCCGATGATCCGCTCGCTGGGCGAGGTCTTTGGGCTGACGGTGGCGGCGGAAAGCGCCCTGGCCGCCGGTCTGGTCATGGGCATCACCTTGATCCCGCTGATCTCGTCGCTGTCTGACGACGTCATCACCGCCGTGCCGCAATCCCTGCGCGAAGGCGCCTTCGGCCTGGGTGCCACCCGCTCGGAAACCATCATCCAAGTGGTGCTGCCCGCCGCCCTGCCCGGTATCGTCGGCGGCATTCTGCTGGCGGTGTCGCGCGCCATCGGCGAGACCATGATCGTGGTCATGGCCGCCGGCCTGTCGGCCAAGCTGACCTTCAACCCGCTGGAGGCGGTCACCACCGTGACGGTGCAGATCGTCACCTTGCTGATCGGCGACACCGAGTTCGACAGCCCCAAGACCCTGGCGGCCTTCGCCCTGGGCCTGGTGCTGTTCGGCATCACCCTGGGGCTCAACGTGGTCGCCCTCCACATTGTCCAGAAATACCGGGAAAAGTATGACTGACATGGCCCGCACCAATACCGCCGCCCGCACCGCCCAGAGCGTTTCGGCCCGCCTTGGCCGCCGTTATGCCGCCGAGCGCACCTTCCGCCTGCTGGGGCTGGGAGCATTGCTGATCTCGCTGGGCTTCCTGGTCATCTTGCTGAGCAGCATCTTCGCCAAGGGCTGGACCGGCTTTATTCAGACCCAGGTGGCGCTGGAGATCACCTTCGACACCCAGGTCATCGACCCCGAGGGCAGCCGTGACCCAGCCGCGCTCGATACCGCCGATTACGCCGCCCTGGTACGGAGCGCCCTGTCTCTGCGTCTGGCGCCCGAGGCCGACCGCGGCGCACGGCGCGAGCTGACCGCCCTGATCAGCACCGGCGCTGCCAACCAGCTGCGCCACATGCTGGCTGCCGAACCCGACCTGATGGGCACCACCCATACGGTGTGGCTGACCGCATCCGACAAACTGGACATGGTGATCAAGGGTCAGGTGCCGCGTCAGGTCGGGGCCGAGGGCAATACTCTAAGTGACCGCCAATTGGGATGGGTGAGCGCCTTGGAGACCGGCGGCAATATCCGCAAGGCCTTCAACACCACCTTCTTCACCGCGGGCGATTCCCGCGAACCGGAACAGGCGGGCATCTGGGGCGCGGTGGTGGGCTCGTTCTTCTCCCTGGCCGTCACCTTGCTGGTCAGCTTCCCGCTGGGCGTGGCGACGGCGGTCTATCTCGAAGAATTCGCTCCCACCAACCGCTGGACCAACCTGATCGAGGTCAACATCAACAATCTGGCCGCGGTTCCCTCGGTGGTATTCGGCCTTTTGGGGCTGGCGGTGTTTCTCAACCTCTTCCATATGCCGCGCTCGGCGCCGCTGGTCGGCGGGCTGGTGCTGGCCCTGATCTGCCTGCCCACCATCATCATCGCCGGCCGCGCCGCCCTGAAGGCGGTGCCGCCCTCTATCCGCCAAGCGGCGGCCGGTCTGGGGGCATCCCGGCTGCAAGTGGTGGTCCACCATGTCTTGCCGCTGTCCATGCCCGGCATGCTGACCGGCACCATCTTGGGGATGGCCCGCGCCTTGGGCGAGACCGCGCCGCTGCTGATGATCGGCATGGTCGCCTTCATCGTCGATATCCCCAAGGGGCCGCTGGACCCGGCGGCGGTGCTGCCGGTGCAGGTCTATCTATGGGCAGGCAGTTCCGAGCGCGCCTTCGTCGAAAAAACTTCGGCGGCCATCATCGTGCTGCTGCTGTTCCTGGTGGCCATGAACATGGTGGCCATCATGCTGCGCAAAAAATTCGAACGTCGGTGGTAGACCCTGTCATGACTCATTTCCTTCCCGAAGGTACCGTCAAGATCGCGGCCCAGAATCTGGGTGTGTTCTATGGCGAAAAGCAGGCCCTGCACGCCATCAACCTCGATATCCGTGCCGGAGAGGTCACCGCCCTGATCGGCCCGTCGGGCTGCGGCAAGTCCACCTTCCTGCGCTGCATCAACCGCATGAACGACATGGTGGACGGCGCCAGGGTCGAGGGCAGCCTGACGCTGGACGGCAACGACATCTATGACCGCGGCATCGACGTGGTGCAATTGCGCGCCCGCGTCGGCATGGTGTTCCAAAAGCCCAATCCCTTCCCCAAATCCATCTATGACAACGTCGCCTATGGCCCGCGCATCCATGGCATGGCCAAGGATCAGACCGAACTGGACGAGATCGTCATGAACAGCCTGGAAAAGGCCGGGCTGCTGGGCGAAGTGGAAGACCGCCTGAGCGAGTCCGGGACCAGCCTGTCGGGCGGCCAGCAGCAGCGGCTGTGCATCGCGCGCGCCATTGCCGTCAGCCCCGAGATCATCTTGATGGACGAGCCCTGCTCGGCGCTGGACCCCATCGCCACCGCCAAGGTGGAAGAACTGATCGACGAACTGCGCGAGAACTTCACCATCGTCATCGTCACTCATTCCATGCAGCAGGCGGCACGGGTATCGCAGCGCACCGCCTTCTTCCACCTGGGCAAGGTGGTGGAAATGGGTGACACCGAGCAGATCTTCACCAACCCGCAGCACACCCTGACCCAAGGGTACATCACCGGCCGCTTCGGCTGAGGAAATAGTCAATGACCGATCACACGGTAAAATCCTACGATGAGGAACTGGCCCACCTGACCGGCATCATCGCCCGCATGGGCGGCCTGGCCGAGGCCCAGTTCACCTCGGCGCTGCATTCCCTGGTCAAGCGCGACGACGAACTGGCCAGCCGGGTGGTGGCAGGCGACCAGCGGATCGACGAGATGGACCACGAGGTTCAAAGCTTCGCCGTCCGCCTGCTGGCGCTGCGCCAGCCCATGGCCGCCGACCTGCGTCTGATCGTCAGCGCCATGAACATTTCGGGTGAAATCGAACGCGTCGCCGATTATGCCGCTAATCTGGCCAAACGCGCCCTGATCCTCAACCATCTGCCCGCCTCGGTGCCGGTGGCCGGGGTGGCGCGGCTGGCCGAACTGGTGCGGTCCGTACTCAAAGACATCCTGGACGCCTATATCGAGCGCGATGTCGAGAAAGCCATCCGCGTCTGGAGCCGCGACGAAGAGGTGGATGCCATGTATAATGGGGTGTTCAAGGAACTGATCGACCGTATGACCGAGGATTCGGGGGCGATCACCGCTTCGACCCATCTCTTGTTCATCGCCAAGAATATCGAGCGAATCGGCGACCACGCCACCAATATCGCCGAGACCCTGCATTTCCAGATCGTCGGCACCCCGCCCCAGGGCGAAAGGCCCAAGGGCAATACCGTCGGAGTTCCGCAATGAATACCCGTGACGCCGCCTCCCCCACGATCCTGATCGTCGAGGATGAGGCCTCGCTGCAAACCCTGCTGCGCTATAACCTGGAAAAGGAGGGCTATCGCGTCACCGAGGCCGGTGACGGCGAGGAAGCCCTGACCCTGGTGGCCGAACGCAAGCCCGATCTGATCCTGCTGGACTGGATGCTTCCCAGCTTGTCGGGGATCGAAGTCTGCCGCCAATTGCGGCGCAAGCCTGCCACCCGCGAACTGCCGATCATCATGCTGACCGCCAGGGGCGAGGAAGGCGACAAGATCCGCGGCCTCAACACCGGTGCCGACGATTATCTGACCAAGCCGTTCTCGCTGCCCGAATTGCTGGCCCGCGTCCGCGCCCTGCTGCGCCGCGCCCAGCCGGTACAGCAAAAAGGCGTCATCACCTGGGGCGACATCGCCATGGATCTGGCGGCTCACCGCGTCACCCGCGCCGAGCGCCCCATCCATCTCGGCCCCACCGAGTTCCGTCTACTGCAATTCTTCATACAGCATCCCGGCACCGTATTCTCGCGGGAAGAGCTGTTGGACGCAGTGTGGGGGCCGGATATCTATGTCGAACCGCGCACCGTCGATGTTCATATCCGCCGCCTGCGCAAGGCGCTGAACTGCGACACCGAATCCGACATCATCCGCACCGTGCGGGCGGCCGGATATTCCCTGGACGCCGAAAGCGCGGCTTAGAGTATCGGAATGGACACGGACGAGACAGTCCACCCGTTTCGTCCGTGTTCATCCGAAAATCGCGCAGGCGATCGGAAGCCTTGAATTCAAAGCCCGGCCCATATCCTTTCAGGCCGGTTGCCTCTTGCCCCCAAACGTGGTGCACTACGCGGACCGATTTGGGGAAATCGTCATGCTTTGGGGTTTGGGAACAGCACTGCGGGGGCTCGCGGTCGTGGCCGTTATGGCGGCGGCGATGATTTCGCCTGCCCACGCCCAATCCTGGAAAGCGTCCTATCAGTTCTCGCCGGGCGATTCCCGTGACGATGCCATGCAAAGCATCGCCCACGATGTGGCTGCCAGCGGGTTGGAGATCAAGCTGTTTCCCTCGGCCTCGTTGTTGAGGCCCACTGACCAGTGGAGCGCGCTGCAACACGGCAGCGTCGATATGATCTTCACGCCCGCCGATTACCTGATGGAGCGTTTTCCCCTACTGGGCGCGCTCAGCCTGCCCGGCGCGGTCCGCTCGAAAGAGCATGCCGAGCGGCTGGCGGGCTCGCCCCCCATGCGCGAGTTGCAGCGCCAGTTCGAGGCAGCAGGGGTAATCATTCTGACCGACACCTGGCTTCCCGGCGCCTTCGCCACCCGAACCAAATGCGTGGTGGCGCCCGCCGACGTCCAGGGGTTGCGCGCCCGCACCATCGGCAAATACATGTCCGAGGTCTGGACCGCCGCCGGGGCGATTCCGGTTCCGGCCACCACCTCGGAAGCGCTGCCCGTCCTGGTCAACAGCGGCTTGATCGACGTCGCCAATACCAGCATCTCGACTCTGCTTGCTCTCAAGATGGAGAAAAAATTCGCCTGCCTCACCCTGCCCGACGACCAGGGGGCCTTGTGGTATCTTTATGAAACGATCCTGGTGTCGAAGGCCCGCTTCGACGCCCTAAGCGAACCACAGCGCCGGTCCTTGATTGCTGCGGCGCAAAAAGCCCAGGCCGGATTGAAGACGGCGACCTCCTTGTCACTGCGGCGGCTGGCGGGAAGCTATCTGGCGGCCGGGGTGGAGGTGGTGACCCTGGACGGCGAGACTCTGGCCGACTGGCACCGGCTGGCACGGCGCACCGCCTGGAAATTGTTCCGCGAGCAGGTTCCGGGCGGCGGCGATTTCCTCGACCGCCTCCAGGCGGTGGAGTGACATGAAGGAAACCGGCAAAGCGCTGATGCGGCGATTGCGGCACCCCGATTTTACCACCCGCTATTTCGTGGGCCTGGGACTTGATATCTGCGGCGGCGCCGACCCCCTCACCCAATATGCCGAGATGCTTCCCGCCGTGAAGACAGTGCGAAGCTGGAATTTGGTCGAGGGTGATCCGCAATTCCTCGCCGGGATCGCCGATTCCACCTTCGACTTCGTTCACGCCACCGCGGTACTGCAAACCGTGGCCGCCCCCAAGGAGGCGCTGAAGCACTGGCTCCGGGTGCTCAAGCCCGGCGGCCACCTGATTTTGCTGGTCCCCGACGAGGATTTGTACGAACAAGGAATGTGGCCCAGCACCTTCAACCACGACAACCGCTGGACCTTCACCGTGTTCAAGACCAAGTCCTGGAGCCCGGTCTCGCTCAATGTGGTCGAACTGGCGCAGACCCTGGGGGCTCAGGCCGATCTCCGCCGCCTGGAAGTGATCAGTGACGGCTTTCGCCCATCCCTGCCCCGCTTCGACCAAACCCTGACCCCCATCGCCGAAAGCGCCATCGAAGTCGTCATCCGCAAGCGCCCCCAGGCCGAGGCCGTGGCCGGTGGGCGCCTGCCTCCCCTCACCCGCGCCCTGACCTCCAAGGATGTGTTCATCCTGACCGGCCTGCGGGTGGAGCCGTCCTAAGGCTCGATGCTCTAAGCCCTTAAAAACGCCTCCACCACCGTGATTTGGTCGGGGGTGTTCATGGGCGGTGCATGGCCGCACCCGGCAACCGTGACCAAGCGGGCCTTGGGGCCGCGCCGGGTCATCTCGTCGGCAACCTCGGGCGTCAGCAGGTCCGAAGTTTCGCCGCGCAGCACCAAAGTGGGACAGCTCAGCGCGTCATAGACCGGCCACAGATCGTAATCGCCGGTATGGCTGGCGAAGATCCGCATCACCTCGGGATCGTAGTGGGACGTAATACGTCCGTCGTCACGGCGGCGCGCCGAGGTCTCGGCCATCAGCCGCCATTCCGCATCGGTCAAGCAGCCGAACGGTGCGTAGACCAGCCGCAGAAATGCCTCGAATTCCCGCAGGGTGGCGAAGTCAGGCATGGCGGTCACATAGGCGCGGATACGCTCCACCGCCTCGGGGGCCAGCTTCGGCCCCACATCGCTCATCACCAGCTTGCCCAGGCGCTCTTTCAACGGACCGGCGGCCAGCAGCATGCCGAGCGCACCACCCATGGAGGTGCCGATCCAGTCGCAACGCCCGATCCCCAGAGCGTCGAGCATCAGCACGGCGTGGCCCATATAGGCGGCCAGGGTGTAGTCCTGCTCAGGCTGCTTGGACCAGCCCGACAAACCGCGCCCCAAGGTGTCGGGGCAGATGATGCGATAGCGGTCGGCCAGATGGGCGGCCAGGGTGTCGAAATCGCGCCCGGTCCGGGCAAGGCCATGCCACATGATCAAGGCGGGGGCGCCAGGATCACCCCATTCGGTGACGTGCAACTCGTTTTCACCGATCTGAAGATAGAGCGAACGTGGCGATGACATGCTTGGCCCCTTGGCGATGACTGGGGGGCGAGTATACCCTGTGCGTCCAACTCTCCAACGCCCGGATGACCGCCATGCTCGATCTAGCCGATTCCTCCTTGTTCCGCAGCCAGGCCTATGTGGACGGCGCTTGGATCAATGCCGCCTCGGGCGCGGTCTTCGCCGTCACCAACCCCGCCGATAACAGCGTTCTAGGCCAGGTCCCCGCCATGGGCGCCGCCGAGACCCGCAAGGCCATCGATGCCGCCGCCCGCGCCTTGCCCCTGTGGCGGGCCAAGACCGCCAAGGAGCGGGCACAGATTCTCCGCCGCTGGTTCGAGCTGATCATGGCGGCCCAGGCCGATCTCGCCCTTATCCTCACCGCCGAGCAGGGCAAGCCCCTGGCCGAGGCCAAGGGCGAAATCGCCTATGGCGCCGCCTTCATCGAGTGGTTTGCCGAGGAGGCCAAGCGGGTCTATGGCGACGTCATCCCCGAGCACGGCCCTGGCAAGCGCATCGTCGTCACCAAGGAGCCGGTGGGGGTGGTCGCCGCCATCACGCCATGGAACTTCCCCACCGCCATGATCACCCGCAAATGCGCCCCCGCTCTGGCGGCAGGCTGCACCGTGGTGGTCAAGCCCGCTGAGGATACCCCGCTTTCCGCCCTGGCCCTGGCCGAACTGGCCGAGCGGGCGGGTATTCCCGCCGGTGTCTTCAACGTGGTCACCGCCGGAGACCCGGTGGCGGTGGGGGCCGAACTGACCGGCAATTCCAAAGTGCGCAAGCTCAGCTTCACCGGCTCGACCGAGGTGGGCAAGCTGCTGATGGCCCAATGCGCCGCCACCATGAAGAAGCTCAGCCTGGAACTGGGCGGCAACGCCCCCTTCATAGTGTTCGATGACGCCGACCTTGATGCGGCGGTGGCGGGCGCCATGGCGTCGAAATACCGCAATACCGGCCAAACCTGCGTCTGCGCCAACCGCCTGTTGGTCCAAGACGGCGTCTATGACCGCTTTGCCGCCAAGCTGGCCGAGGCGGTGGCCAAGCTGACCGTGGGGCCTGGCCTTCTGGGCGAGACCCAGCAAGGACCGCTGATCAACGCGGAGGCTGTCGCCAAGGTCGAGCGTCACATCGCCGACGCACTGGCCAAAGGAGCGCGCATCGTTACCGGCGGCAAACGCCATGCCTTGGGCGGCACATTCTTCGAGCCCACCATTCTGGCCGATGTCACCCCCGCCATGCTGACGGCGCGAGAAGAAACCTTCGGGCCGGTAGCGCCGCTGTTTCGCTTCCACACCGAAGACGAAGCCATCCGCATGGCCAACGACACCGAATTCGGACTGGCGGCCTACTTCTACTCCCGCGATGTCGGACGGGTGTGGCGGGTATCGCGGGAACTGGAATACGGCATCGTCGGCATCAACGAAGGTATCATCTCCACCGAGGTGGCGCCGTTCGGCGGCATGAAGGAATCCGGTCTGGGGCGCGAGGGCTCGAAATACGGAATCGAGGAATTCCTCGAAATCAAATACCTCTGTTTCGGCGGAATATGACCATTGCTTCTCTCCTTTTCGGAGTATTTATCTGCTAATTTAAGCCGATAAGAAAAGACTCCAGGGGGGGTAAAATATGGATCGATGCTCCGTAAGGCCGGAGACCGGGGGCTATACCCTGGGAAACGGTACGGCGTGCTCGCTTAGTGACCGGGAACGCCAAAGCCTGATGGGGGTAGCCGCCGGTTATAGCCTGTGGGAGGTTGCCACCGCCCTTGAACTGCCGGAAAACGCCGTCGGGCGCATGCTGCGCGAGGCACGGCATAAACTTGGCGTCGGCAGCACTGCCGAAGCCATCATCACCGCCCGGATGCTGGGCCTGCTCGGGGTGTAGGGGGGGTTACACCCGCACTGTATGGCCGTGATTGAGCGGGCCATGACCGTGGCCCAGGCCCGGCGCGGTCTCGATGGCGCGGCGGACATAATCGCGGGCGCGCACCACCGCCGCATCCAGCGCCATGCCCTGGGCCAATCCGGCGGCAATGGCAGAGGCCAGGGTACACCCGGTCCCGTGGGTCGAGCGGGTGGCGATGCGGCGGCTGGCAAAGTGCCTGACCCCATCGGCATCGGCCAGCAGATCGACCAGATTCTCACCCTCCATATGCCCGCCTTTCAGCAATACCGCCTGCGGCCCCAGGGCCAGCAGATCGCGGGCGGCCTGCTCCATTTCCCCCACCGTGGCGATGGCGCGCCCCAGCAGCACCTCGGCCTCGGGGATATTGGGCGTCAGCAACCGGGCGCGCGGCACCAGCAGCGCCATCAACGCCCCGGCGGCGCTGTCGACCAGCAAGGCGGCGCCGCCCTTGGCCACCATCACCGGGTCCAGGACCAGCGGCACCCGGGGCGCGAACTCGGCCAGACCCGAGGCCACCGCCTCGACGATGGCAGCCGAGGCCAGCATGCCGGTCTTGATGCAATCGGCGCCGATATCACTCAACACCACCTCCATCTGTTGACGGACAAAGGAAGCGGGAACCTCGTGAATGCCAGAGACGCCGTGGGTGTTCTGGGCGGTCAGGGCGGTAATGGCGGTGGCGGCATAACCGCCAAGGCAGGTTACCGCCTTGATATCAGCCTGAATTCCGGCACCGCCGCCGGAATCAGACCCCGCAATTATCAAGACGCGTCCGATCATTGTTTCCTCCACCGAACCCACCGCAATGCAGCATCGCCTATGCGAAACGATATAAAGGGCATAGGCCCAAAACCTATACTAAATAAGGGATTTAGCATGTTGTGCGGTGCAAAAGGGTAATTTACAATCCCTCTATAGATTGAGACTCTTGAGAAGGACGGAGTTCATCATGCGCTACCGTTGGGATGAGATCGATCAGCTTGCCACCATCCTCGAAGCCGAGGCCGCAGGCCAGCCGGTAAATAGCGAAGCGGCCCGCGAACTGGCCACCCGCCTCAGGGATCTGTGCCCTGACATCGCCCGCACCATGTCCATGGTGGCCGAGCGGTTCGAGCTGACGGCGAACTCGGTCGCAGCGTAGGGAACAGGGGGCTTTCGCCCCCTTTATCTTATGCCCCGGCGGCCGTCCTGATCACCTCGACAAGACCATCCACCACATCGTTGACCAGGGATTCGCTTTCACCCTCGGCCATCACCCGGATCAGGGGCTCGGTCCCGGACTTGCGGATCAACAGGCGGCCCTTGCCCGACAGCCGGACTTCCGCCGCCGTCATGGCCGCGACCACATCCGCCCGCGCCAGCACCTCGGCCACCGAGGCTCCCACCACCCGGACATTCTTCAACACCTGGGGCAGCGGCTCGAACAGGCGCAGTATCTCGCTGGCGGGCTTGCCCGATTGGATCAATGCCGCCAGCACCTGAAGCGCCGCCACCAAGCCGTCGCCGGTGGTGCAATGGTCGGACAGCACGATATGACCCGATTGCTCGCCACCGACGTTAAAGCCCTCACGGCGCATGTGCTCAAGCACATAGCGGTCGCCCACATTGGTGCGGATCAGGGTCAGACCGCGGGCATTGAGGAACCGCTCCAACCCCAGATTTGACATCACGGTCGCCACCACGCCGCCGCCGCGCAGTTGGCCCGAGCGATGCCACAGATCGGCGATCAGGGCCATCAGCTGGTCACCGTCGATCATGGCGCCGTGCTCGTCGCACATCACCACCCGATCGGCGTCGCCATCCAGGGCGATGCCGAGATGGGCGTTATGAGCCACCACCAGTTCGCGCATGCGCTCGGTATGCAGCGAGCCGCAATCCTTGTTGATGTTGAAGCCATCGGGCGACACCGCCACCGACACCACCTCGGCCCCCAATTCCCACAACACGGTGGGCGCGACCTTATAGGCGGCGCCATTGGCGCAATCGACCACGATCTTGAGGCCGTCGAGGCGCAGACCGCGCGGGAAGGTGTTCTTGACGTATTCGATATAGCGGCCCACGGCATCGTCGAGACGCTTGGCGCGGCCGAGATGGTCCGAGCCGATGCGCAAGGCATCAAGGCCGTTGAACATCTTGGCCTCGATGGTCAGCTCATCCTCGTCGGAAAGCTTGAAGCCGTCGGGGCCGAACAGCTTGATACCGTTATCCTGATAGGGGTTGTGGGACGCCGAGATCATCACTCCCAGATCGGCGCGCAGCGAGCGGGTCAGCATGGCGACGGCAGGCGTCGGCAGCGGCCCCACCAGCATGACATCCATGCCCACCGAAACAAAACCGGCCATCAGCGCCGGTTCCAGCAGATAGCCCGACAGCCGGGTATCCTTGCCGATCACCACCATGTGGCGATGGGCACCGCGAGTAAAGTGATGCCCCGCCGCCATGCCCAGCTTCAAGGCGGTCTCGGCGGTCATGGGCTCAGTGTTGGCGGTTCCCCTGACACCATCGGTCCCGAACAGCTTGCGCGTCATGGCTTGGCCTTATCCCTTGAAAATCGAGGGAAATCCTTAGCAAGAGGAGACGTCAAAGGAAAGGTGTTTCGTGGCCTAGAGTGCGATGGCAATAGATCGGCGCAGCCTTGCGCCAGTCTATTGGCTGAATCGCCCTCTAGCGTATTGATAAGAGACGGATTCAGCTTTTCGGCCGAATCGCTAAGCGATTCAACCTTAAAGCATCCGGCTCTATGACGGCAGGGTCAGCTTGAAAATCGAACCGCCGCCTGGGGCGGGCTCGACCCAGATCCGCCCTCCCCGGCGCTCGACGATCTTTTTGGCGATGGCAAGGCCGATGCCGGTCCCCTCATAGGACTCGCGGGTGTGCAGGCGCTGGAAGATACCGAAGATCCGTTCGCCGAACTCCGGGTCGATGCCGATGCCGTTATCGGTGACCGAGATCACCCGTTCGTCATTCTCCAGAGCTGCCGTGACCTGCACCACCGGACTCCGCGCCGCATCGCGGTATTTAAGAGCATTGCCGATCAGATTCTGGAACAGACGGATCATCTCTTCGCGCGACGCCACCACGTTGAATCCGAGATCGGCGCGGCTGACACTGGCGCCCGATTCGATGATGGCGGTTTTCAGCATGGCGCACGCCTCGTCCACCACCTCGTCGAGACTGACGGGGGCGGTGGCGGGCGGATGCCAGCCGACGCGTGAGAACTCCAACAGATCGATGATCAGGCGGTCAAGCCGTTTGGCGCCCTCGCGGGCATAGCGGATGAATTCGCGCCCATCCTCGTCCAGCACGGTGCTATAGCGGCGCTCCAGCAGCGAGACATAACTGGAGACCTGCCGCAGCGGCTCGCGCAGGTCATGGGACGCCACATAGGCGAATTGTTCAAGATCGGCATTGGAGCGGGAAAGCTCTTCCGCCTGATGCCGAAGAATCCGCGCCGCTTCGTGATGCTCGCTCACATCGCGGAACACCATGACGGCGCCAATGGGCGATCCGCCCTCCACCACCTGGGTGACGACGAATTCCACCGGAAACGAGGTTCCATCGGCACGCCAGAATATTTCACCTTGAACATCGCGCGTCTGGCCGTCCCCCAAGGTCTGGCAGACCGGACACTCTTCGTAGAGATAAGGCGCCCCATCGGCCTTGGTGTGATGAACGGTGCAATGAAGCGAGGCGCCGATGGGAATTTGCCCCTTCCAGCCCAGCATCCGGTCGGCGGCGGGATTGGCGAACGTGATCATGCCCACCGCATCGACACCGCAGATGCCGTCACCTGCTGCTCCCAGGATCAACTGAGCGTGGCGATGGGCGCGTTCTGTTTCGCGCTGTGCCGCCTCTTCGGCCCGCATGGAACGCAGCAGCACCAGCGCCAACACCGTCCCCACCACCGACATGGCGGCGGCGATGGCCACCAGAATGGCGGTCTCATACCGCCACGACGCCAAGGTATCGTCGATGCCCGCAGTCACCACCGCCACCAGGGGATAATCCTTGAGATGGGCAAAGGCCACCTGCTTGACCACCTGATCGGTAAAGCGGCTGTCCGAGACATAGAGGCCTCGGGGCTTGACCACCAGTTCTTCCTGCCATTCGGCGCTCTGGGCGATGGAGCGCCCCAGAAGCTTCTCGTCCATGGGGGCGCGGAACAAAAAGCTGGCATCAAGCTCGCGCAAGATGGCGATGGCGCCGGTGGGCTTTTGCCGCTCGGCTTCGAATACATCGATGATGCGGTCCAGCTCGATGGCGGCGAACAGGACCGCCACATCACTCTTGGAATGGTCCACCGGGATGGAAATCGGCAGCCCCCACTTCCCGCTCACCCGGCTGAGGACGGCACGGGCGACAAACAGCCCCCGTGTCTTGGGATCACTCTGGGCCTTGAAATAGTCGCGGTCGGAGACATCGGCCAGGGGTGCGTCCTGGCGCCGGGGGATGTAGTGCAATCCGCCCGACTTATCCACCATGCGGATATCGATCACTGTGTTCGAGACCTTGCGCAGATCCTCGACCAGGGCGATGAAGCCGGGGGCCGAGGCCGGGTCTTCATCGGGATGCTCGGCAATCCAGCGGGCACAGACCACCAGCGAGGTCTCGGCCAGCTTGAACATGCGGGAGCTCTGCTCCTCCACCGCCACGGTCAGCTGTTCCAGCAGATGGCGGGAACCTTCCAGCGTGCTCTGGCGCTTGGACCACGACCAGATACCGACCACCGACCATAGAGCCAGCAGCAAGGCCCCCAGCAGGGCGATGACGAATCTTTGGTTGGTGGCCCGCATCGCCATGTGAAACGGTTACCGGCAATCCTGGAAGCGGACGGGTTCACCCATGGGCGCCCCCAGCAATTGCCCGTCGCGCATCACCGTGTGACCGCGCACGATGGTCGCCACCGGCCAGCCGGTCACCCGCTTGCCATCGAAGGGGGTCCAGCCGCAGCGGCTTTCGATCCAGTCATTGGTGATGGTGCGTTCGGCCTTCATGTCCACCACGGTGAAATCGGCGTCATAGCCCACGGCGATGCGTCCCTTGCCCGCGATGTTATAGATGCGGGCGGGACCGGCGCTGGTCAGATCGACAAAGCGTTCCAGGGTCAGGCGGCCCTGCTTGATGTGGTCGAGCATCAGCGGCACCAGGGTTTGGACCCCGGTCATGCCCGACGGGCTTTGAGGATAGGGCTTGTCCTTTTCCTCACGGGTGTGGGGGGCATGGTCCGAGCCCAGGACATCGACGACACCGTTGGAAACCGCCGCCCACAGGGCGTCACGATGATGGACGTCGCGGATGGGCGGATTCATCTGGGCATAGGTGCCCAGGCGCTCATAGCATTCCGGCGCCGCCAAGGTCAGGTGCTGAGGCGTGGTCTCCACCGTGGCGAAGTCCTTGTGATCGGCCAGAAATTCCATTTCTTCGGCAGTGGTGACGTGCAGAACGTGCACCCGCCGCCGCGCCACCTCGGCCAAAGCGATCAGGCGCTTGGTGGCGCGCAGCGCGGTTTCGGCATCGCGCCACTGATGATGGACGCGGGCATGGCCGCCCTGATCAGCGATGGGCTTGCGTTCGGCCAGACGCTCTTCGTCCTCGCAATGCACCGCGACCCGACGGGTGCCCTGGCCCAGCACCGCCGCCAGAGTGGTATCGTCAGCCACCAGCAGGCTGCCCGTGCTCGACCCCATGAAGATCTTGATCCCGGCGCAACCGGGCAGACGCTCCCACTCGGCCAGACGGGCCACGTTCTCGGCGGCGGCGCCGATGAAGAAGGCGTGATCGACCCAGGCGCGGCCCTTGGCGCGGGCGACCTTGTCGGCGATGGCATCGGCGGTGGTAGTGGATGGCTTGGTGTTGGGCATCTCGAAGATGGCGACGACACCGCCCTGGGCGGCGGCGGCGGTGCCGCTGGCCAGATCTTCCTTGTGCTCCAGACCGGGTTCGCGGAAATGCACCTGGGTGTCGATCACGCCGGGCAGTACCGTCAGACCGCGCATATCCATCTCTTCCGCCGCCGAGGCGTCCCGAAGCTCGCCCAGAGCGGTGATCCGGCCGTCGCGCACGCCCACGTCGATGCGTTGCAGGCCGTTGGGCGTCACCACCGTGCCATGGCGCAGGATCAGATCATAGGTCTTGGACATAGCACTCTCCAACTATAACCAAATAACTATACCGTATCGGCCAGCACAGCCAACGCATTCCCGTGTGATGTCTTGCCCAGAATATGCCGCCGGTGCCACAAAGCATAGAACAGCAGGGTCCAGCAGGCGAAACCGGCCTCCTTGCTTCCCAAGCGGAACAGGGCCTCGACGCTTCCCGGCCGGCAGATTTCGCGGATACCGGGCTGGCGCGCCACCAGTTCCCCCACCTGGGGAGCGCGGGCGATCCATTCTCCCACCGGCACGGTAAAGCCGCGCTTCTTGTCGAAAGGACGCGCAGCAGGCAGCGCGGTCTCCAGCCATTTGCGCAAGATCCACTTACCCAGACCCTTGCGCACCTTCAAGGCATCGGGCAGGCGATAGGCGAAGGCCGCCACCACCGGATCGAGAAAGGGTACCCGGCCCTCGATACCGTTGGCCATCAGACAGCGGTCGGCCTTGGTCAGCAGATCGTTGGGCAGCCAGTCGGCGCAATCGACCGCCTGGGCCACCTGCAAGCGCGAGCGTCCCATACCTTGGCAATCGCGTTCGGCGGCCTTGATGCCGTCGCGCCAGCCGTCGGCGACACCTTGGCGCAGCACGTCCAGACCGTCGAAGGTGCCGGTGCGGCGCATGGGCCGGGTCAACGGCCAGGGCCGCATGGCGTGGCGATAGCGGCCATAGCCGCCGAACAGCTCGTCGCCACCTTCACCCGACAAGATGACCTTGACGTCCTTGGCAGCTTCGCGCGCCAGCTTGTAGGTGGGCAGGCAGGCGTAATCGGCTGCCGGGTCATCCATGGCCGCCGCCACTTCAGGCAGTAAAGCCCAGAAATCGGCCTCGTCGAATTCCACCTCCACATGCCGCGCCCCGGTGATGCGGGCCAGGTCGCGGGCATGGGCACGCTCGTCATGGACACCGGTGCCGGGAAATCCGGCGGTATAGGCCAGCACACCACGGGGGTTGAGCCGGGCCATCAGCGCCAGCACTACCGAAGAATCGATGCCGCCCGACAGGAACATGCCATAGGGCACGTCCGAACGCTGGTGCAGTTCGACCGATTCGGTCAGCACGTCGTCGAGACGGTCGAGCAGCGAGTCCAACCCCTCGGGCTCCGGCCCTCCGGCGGGCAGGGCGCCTAGACGGCGGCTTTCGGTAATGCAGCCATTCTCGGCCACCACGGTCTCACCCGGCAGCAGGCGGCGGATGCCCTTGAAGATGGTGCCGGAACCGGTGGTGAATTGCAGTTGCAGCAGCTCGGCCAAGGCACGGGGCTCGATTTCCGGCGTTACCAGCCCGGCGGCTACCAGGGCCTGGGCCTCGGAGGCAAAGGCGAGGCCAGGATGGCCTTCGACCATATACAGCGGCTTGATGCCGAAGGGATCGCGGCTGAGCACCAGCCGCCCCTGCGCCGGGTCATGGATGGCGATGGCATACATGCCGCGCAGGGATTGGGCGAAGGAGGAGCCGCGCTCGCGGTAAAGATGCAGCGGCGGTTCGCAATCCGAACCGGTGACGAAGGCTTGGCCCGCCATCTCCGACCGCAGTTCGAGATAATTGTAGACCTCGCCATTGGCGACGAGGGCACGACCTTGACCGTCGAAAATCGGCTGCTTGCCGCCCTCCAGATCGATGATGGCGAGACGGTTCTGCACCAGCCCGACATTATCTTGGACATGACGGCCGCGCCCGTCGGGGCCGCGATGGGCCAGGGCGTCGGCCAGACGGTCCAGCACCCCCGCATCGGGAGTGCTGTCGAGAGTCATAAGACCGGCGATACCGCACATCAGCGCTTCACCTTGTCGAAGAACTCCAGATAGCACGCCACCACGGCAGCTTCGGTAAAGCGGGCTTCATAGGCCTGACGCCCGGCCTGGGCCAGGGTGCGGGCGGTTTCCGGCTCGGCCAGCAGGCGGGCGATGGCGGCGGCCAGGGCCACGTCATCATCGACCGGCACCAGCAGACCGTCGGCGCCATCGGCAATCAGTTGGCGCGGCCCCTGGGAGGCGCAGGCAATCACCGGCCGCGCCGCCGCCCAGGCCTCGATCACCACATTGCCCAAGGGCTCATGCCGTGACGGACAGACGAACAGATCGCCGCTGGCGTAAAGCGCCGCCACATCGTCGCGCCAACCAAGGAAGCTGACCCGCTCGGCAATACCCAGGCTGGTGGCTAGGGCCTCCAACTCGGCCCGCAACGGACCTTCCCCGGCGACCCACAAGGTGCAGGCAGGAACCCGCGCCACCGCTTTGAGCAGCACATCGAACGCCTTGTTGGCGTGCAGCCGCCCCAGCGCCACGATCAGCGGCAGCGTACCATCATGGGGCAGCGGTGCCGCCTCGGGCTCGGCCACGAAATTGGGTACGTAATGGGCGCGATCCTCGGGCCAGCCCTGGGCCACGATCCAATCACGGATATCGGGGGTATTGCCGATCAGATGGTCGCAGGTGCGATAGTATTTGAGGTCGTAATAGCCGCCCAGACGCCCGACCGTGACATGCGGCCCCTTGGGCGCCATGCCGCTGGCCCGGTTCATCCAGGTCAGCACCACCTCGGGGCGGAACTTCTGCACTTCCTGGGAAAAGCCCCAGCGGCTGACCAGATCGAACATACCGCCAAAGCCCAGCTCCACCGTCTGCACTCCGGCTTCGCGCAGCAAGGCGGCCCGCTTGGGGTTGCGGCGGATCAGCACCCGCTGGGTCACGCCGGCGCGCTGCAAGGCGGGGGCCAGACGCTCGAAGAACGCCTCTGCCCCGCCATGGGCCGCACCCGCCATGGCTTGCAGCAGCCTCACCGCAGCCAGCCCTCCAGCACTTGGGCGGTGTTCTCCCAGGTCCGCCCGCGCCAGAGTGTGCGGGCCTCGGCCCCCATGGAGCGCTGAACCGCCGCGTCGTTCAGCAGCAAGGCCGCCAGATTGGCAAAAGCGGCATCGTCGGGCACCACATAGGCAGATACGCCGTCGGCCACCCGTTCCCGGACGGCTCCCAGGGGGCGCACGACCGCCGGGCAGCCGCTGGCCTGACTCTCGGCCAGGGTGAAGCAGCCCATGTCGTCGGCATGGCCGGGAAACAGATGGACGCTGGCATCGCGGAACATCTCGGACATGAGATAATCGCCCTGGGGCAGGCCGATGACCACGCCATGGGTGTCCCGCGCAGCCAGGGCCTTGGCCGCCACCGGGCGCAAAGCCTCCTCGATCTCGCCCCCTTCCGCCGCCTTGGCCAAGGTCATGGAGATCAGGTGCAGCTCGGCCTCGGGGGACGCCGGGCGGATCTGCGATATCCACAGATCCAGCAGCCAGTCCAGGCCATGGGCGGGATGGGTGGTGACGATGGCGCGCGGCGGTTGCCTGGGCCGGGGCTCGCCGCCATGATAATCGGCACGCACCGCCATGGGCAGCAAGGCAGCGGTCAAGCCCTTCGGCATGAAATCGCGGGCCTGGGCCTCGGCGGTCAGCAGCAGCAGCGGCTTATGCGCCTCCAGCAGGTCGCGGGTGGCGGGGCGGTCGAGCAGACGGCCCGGCCCGGTAAACCACAGTACCCGCTTTTCCGCTTGGCGCACGAATTCCAGCAGCGACGGCTTGCGATAGGCGATCAGCACATCGGTATGAAGCGGCTTCTTACCCTCGAAGGTCTCCCACTGGGCACCCTCCACATACATGCCCCAGCGGCAGCGGTTAAAGACCTGCACCGTGTGGCCAAGCTGGGTGAGAGCGCCGGGCAGCGAGGAAAATGCCTTCTCCGGTCCACCCAAAGGACGGCTGGCGGCGCTGAAGCCGTCGAAGGCAATGGAATCGTCGACAAGAGTGATATGCATGGTGCCCTCTTATAAACCCGACGAAACAATGAAGCCATTGATTGGTTCAGAGCTGCGGCCCATCGGCTTTGCCGACAAAGCGGATTAAATTCATACCGACACCTGAGAGGGCTTGATCTCAGCCCTTGTCATCCGCGGTGCTTTGTCCCACCTTCGAAGGGAATACAGCGCGAAGGAGCACTTCATGTCGGACAAGGCTTTCGTTCATCTCGACCAGCGGGCGGTGATCGAACTCAGCGGCGAGGATCGTGCCGCCTTCCTTCAGGGGCTTGTCTCCAACGACATGACCAAGGTCGCGCCCGACCGCGCCGTTTATACCGCCCTGCTGACCCCCCAGGGCAAGTTCCTGTTCGACATGTTCGTGGTGGAATACGGCAACTCATTCCTGATCGACGCCGAGGCGTCGCGTGCCGCCGAATTGTGCAAGAAGCTGTCCATGTACAAGCTGCGGTCCAAGATCGCTATCACCCCCGCCCCCCATCTGGCGGTGTTCGCGGTGCTGGGCGAAGCGGCGGCCAAGGAATTCGACCTGGAATCCCAGCCGGGAAGCGCCCAGGAATTCGCGGGCGGCGTCGCCTTTGTCGATCCCCGCCATGCCGATATCGGCCTGCGGGCGATTCTGCCCGCCGACGGCGGCGGTGAGCGGGTACTGGCCGCCAACGACTTCGCCCCCGCCGGGTTCGAGCGCTGGGACATGGCCCGCATCCAGCTGGGCCTGCCCGACGGCAGCCGTGATCTGGAAGTGGACAAGGCCATCTTGCTGGAGAACGGCTTCGAGGAGCTGAACGGCGTCGATTTCCAGAAGGGCTGCTATATGGGCCAGGAATTGACGGCGCGGACCAAATACCGTGGCCTGGTGAGAAAACGCCTGATGCCGGTGGAGGTCAGCGGCCCCGTCCCCGCCATGGGCGCCGAGATCCGCTTTGGCGAGGCCGAGGCGGGCGAGATGCGCTCGTCCTGCGGCAAGCTGGGTCTGGCGCTGATCCGTCTGGAACAGTTCCGCGCCTCCAACGGCCGGGGCCTGACCTCAGGCGCCGCCACTCTCGACGTCCTCAAGCCCAAATGGGCGGTGTTTCCCGAAGGGGAATAACTGGGGTCAGAACTTATTGATCAGAGCCGGAAGATAACGCAACTTCCGCATTCAGGGACTGTCAACTTCGAGGTGCGAACATCCGCATCGATCGGGACACTGGCAACTCATTGTTTCTAGTGTGGGTTACGAATTCGAAGCTCCTAAAATAGCGAGTGGCAATACGACAGGAACTTCGAATTCACCACACTAATCCAGCAAGCCAAACGGGCGCGCGAGTGATCACGGGTGATGGCCCGTGATCGCTAGTTCGCGTAAGTGCTTGAAAAAGCTAGGTGGCGGAGGGGAGAAGGCGGGAATCGAACCTTCTCTAAAATCTTACGCGGAAAACCATGGTGCTGACTTCATTTGATCCCTGAAAAGTTTATTATTGAGATTTCCATTTATCGGCACCCGGGTAGATTTGGGGCAGCAGGAAGATCATTCAGAAGGCGTTTCAAACGTTGCGAGTCTTCTGCCATATCGGCAGCCTCGAAATGCCCCTGCGATTCACGTGCAAACTCTCTGGCCGAGGCAAAGCACCCATGGCCTTTTGCCGCAATAAACGTCATTTCTTCAAGGATTCTGGCGATGGTGAAATCATGGCCAATGCTCTTGGCCGCAGCCAGGGTTGGCTCGCCATACGCTTCCGCCAATCGGTACAATCCTCGGTCATTGAGGAGCGTCATTGCGTTAAGTCCGTGGTGGCTGATACCCCGAGCGTAATGAATGCCTGAGGCCAGATCATATGCCTCATGGAATAGAGTGAGTGCCTCATCACTTTTACCCAGAGCCTTGGCGACGCGGCCAAGATTTCCGAGAGAATCGACCTCGCCGACCTTATTGCCGATTTCCCGATCAATATTCAGTCCTTCTTGATGTGCATTTTCAGCTTGAATAAATTTCTTCTGGTTTCTATAAACCAGCCCAATATTGCTCCATTGATTGGCGATATCTACTTTACTGCCATATTTGAGCATCACATCAAGCGATTTGGCGAAAGCCCTCTCTGCTTTATCAAGTTGGTCATGGTCGCTATTGTCGCTCTTTGTATAGCGATCGAGATAAATTAATCCAAGATTTCCAAGTGTTAATGCGGAATCAAACTCCCATCTGTTTTTATTAAATATAGCTAAAGCCTTCTTATAATTGTCCTCGGCCTCATCTAACTTTCCCTGATGATACTCCTGCTGCCCCTGGTTATTTAATAGATGTCCTCTCGAGTATAGGTCTCCCTTGGAAAGGCGTTTGGCTTCATCCAACCATTGACGCGCCTCTTTTGGCTTTCCACGAGTTGACATTAACTCGGCCATCTTTTCACGCAGAAAAATACCAACCCGATCGTTTTCATTCGGTGGGGTATCGGCTGGAATTGCCGCTATGGCTGAGCGGAACAATTGTTCCGCCTGGTCCAGCTTTCCCGCGCGATGCGCTGCTATCCCTTGGCGTCCCAAATCGTTTGCGCGGGAAAGAGCCTCCTGCCAGGATTCCGCCAAGGCAGGTGATGTCGTGAAGAAAACAAATGTGGCAAGCAGTCGGAAGAACAGCCTAATCATCACGTCCGTGCCTCCAGCCATCCACGAAATTGCCCTCACCAACGACAATGAAGTGCGTCACCGTCGGGGGATCGCCGGTCAAATGACGGTTGGTGACGGAGAAACCGGTTCGTCCATCCCTGGTCCAGAACTCGACCTCGATCCCCTTGTCCTCACGCAGCATGCGGTTGCCGAACTCACGCACCGGCGACTGATAGACGACTCCATCGCGGCTCAAGGAGGTCCGGCTGCGCGACACACCTTCACTCCCGTAGTAGGTGCGGGCGCGAATCTTCCATCCGATTGTCTCCAACGTGCGACCAAAGATCTCCTCTGGCTTCATCTGGCGATAGCCATTCTGGCGCAGCGTTGCCTCTGGTCTCGTCTTGCCCGGCAGTTCAATCCCCAGTTTCAGGTCCTTGGTAAATTCATCTGGAAGATCTGGAACCTCGGTGCGGGACAGGTCCGTTCGGGCGGCAACGGTGCGAGGAATCGCCCTGGCCCAGGTAAAGTCACCCAACCCGACCTCCTCGAACCGACGCAGATTGGCGCCGTCGGGTGAAAGCGCCCACAGGTTAATTCCGCCCTTTCCCACATACAGGGTGGCCTCTCCGGTCTCGGTGTTGACGATGGCATCGCCCTCTGCCTTCCAGCCATAGGCGGGAGGAGAACTCTCAGAGCGGGGGCTATCATCCGCAGGACGAAGGAACGCCTGGCCCTCTACGGAAAAGAAGGTGACCACCTCGCGTCCGTCCGGCCAAACCTCGCGTATGGTATGGCCTATGGGCGATACGCTGGAATGGGTGGTCACCCCCTGGGAAGACAGATAGCCAAGTCGCTCCGAGTCCGGTAGGGACAGCAAGGCATTCTCGCGCGCGATGTCTTCCGCTCGTATCAGAGGCAGTGTGGCGACGGGTACCTGGGTGCAGGCCGAGGCGCCAATGACCAGGAACAGCGCCAATCCCAGCCTACGCATCCATCTTCTCTGTGGGACTGGATCGGATATCAGGCGGGTCATTCCCGATATTTTCCGTATTCAGCTATGCGCTGCTCCAGTCGACGAGCGAGAAACGGGCTGGCATCGCGCAGGGCGGAGAGGATGGTCTCCGCCTCGGCCTGGTAGGCGGCCATTTTGTCCCGCGTCCAGTGCGCGGGCGGCGGGCCGAGATTGACGATGCGATCGGCCAGTTTGACCATCCAGACCTCCGTCGGCTGGGCCCGGATGCGCTCCAGGCTATCGGGCATACGCCGTTCCTTGGGAAGGTCTGCATTCTTGGTCAAGGCCATGACGGCCGCCAGAACATCGGGGCCGAATCGCTCCGCCACCATCTCGGGATTGGTGGTGGTATCCTCGATCACGTCGTGGAGCAGGGCCGCCGTCACCGCCAGGGTGCCATTGCGCCCGGATTTCGCGGCCAGGGCGGCCATCACCTCCTGGGCCACCGACGCCAGATGGGTAATATAGGGGAAACCGGCCGGCGTCTTCTGGTCGCCATGCCGTTCGGCGGCGAAGGCCAGGGTGGTCAGGAAGGCGTCTTGGGACCAGGGGCAGTCCGTCGTCATGTTTTTTCCTCTCCGCTCATCCGCTTCCACAGTGCCAGCAGGTCTTCTTCTTCCTTGGTTCCGATGGCCGGCTCCCCGGAATCGACCTTGGGCTCGGTCAACTCCAGCATGTTGCCCTGGGCGGCGACGAAGCCAGCGATGGGGATGGACGTGTTGTTCGCGCAAAGGGCCTCGTCCAGGTCGAAGAGGCTCGGCCTCAGGGTCGGCGGCAGGACGGAACGGGCATTCTCGGCGCAGACCCGCGGCGCGTAGCCATTCAGATAGGACAGGCACCCCTCGATCATGGCGTCGAGAATTCCAAGACGTTGATCGACGATGGATCGAAGGCGGGTCCGCCAGAGTCTCGCCACCACGCCAGCGGCGGCCAGCGAGGCCGCCCACCAGGCCAATGCCGTCATACCGGTTTCACCCAGCCCCGCCAGACCGGCGAGCCACAGGCAAAGCCCCAGTGGCCAGACAAGCGATGCCTGCCGCAGAACCTGCTCCAGGGCACGCCGCTCGGTCTCCCGATAGGCCTGCAACAGACGCCGGGCCTGCTTGGCATTGCTGGAGCCCAGAGTCAGCCGCCGAACGAAATCCACCAGTGGCGTCAGCAGCCAGGGCAGATCGCACACGGCCTTGTGACGGAGGAACAGGGAATCGGAGAGCGGCGCCTCCACATGGGCCTCCAACGCCAGATCGCCCTTGTCCCTGGCAAATGCCCACAGGTCGCACAGGCACAGCAGCAATGCCTGGGCGGTTTGCCGCGTCGGCGCCTCACGGCGCAGCGCACGAACTGGCTGTATTGCGGATGTAAATATCGTCACTCGAATGCTCCCGCCATGAAAGCCATTGCGATGATTTGCGTCAGGATAGGGGGCTGTGCAGAGACGATATCTGCGCGAGGAACTCCCTGTCCAAGGTCGCCTGATCCGGAAACGCCCCTGTCGCACGCAAGTTTCTAAGCATTTCGATGATCGTGCGCTGGGCCTCGAGAATTTCCGCTGCCGTAGCGCCGTTCAGTGCCTCCATGTCCCGCATCAACAATCGCCCGGCGCGATGGCTGATACAGTCAAGGATGGGCCGAGCCGTATGTGAAGAGGCTCCGCGCAGCGCCAGGGACCATATGTCCTTGTCAACGGAGTGCAGCAAGACTCGGATGCCATCTGTTCCAAGAAGATTCAGGCAGTTGAATTCCAAGGCCACGGCGGAATACTCGGGAGGCACATCGTCGGAAAGATCGGTCAGCAGTTCATCCAACCTCTGATCTCGCTCGAAACTGTCGAGATCGGATGGCATTAACCGATCCAACATGTCCTGGATGGCCGTGGCGCAGTCTTCCCCGTTGGCCTTATCCGCAGGCAATAGCAGGGGGGCGCCGGGAAAGAGGTGCCGAACGGATTCCGCCTTGATCATGGCTTCCAACTGGTCATGGCTCGGCCGCAGCCGTTGAGGCAGCGCCACGCGGGCGGCATCCGCGCTCACCTGGGGGGCAAACGCGCCATCGGCGTGAAAGCATATTCCCCGGCGCAGTGCCTCAAACATGCCGAGCCGCTCGCTCGCAACCCATCCGATCCAAGCCTTGACGCAATGAAGCGCCAGCATGGTCAGTCCCATGGGGACGATCCAGAGCGTGACCGTGGGCCAGGCAAGGCTTCCTTCCATGACCAGGGGCGGCCTTAAGATGGCCGCAGCAATCACCCATAAGGCGGTGATTGCCGTGGCAAGCAGCATCACCAAACCGTGGACGGTGCGCATCCACCGCTCTTCAGCGGCTATGATGCCGTCGATCATTTGGCCGTATGCGGAACTGCCATCGGTCCCCAGGGTGAAGTGGCGCACCAGATCCATCAGCGGCTCCATCAGCCAGGGCAGTCGGGCCAATGACCGGTGCTGGTGGAGGATGACGCTCCGTTCGGGATAAACGACGTGGTCTTCCAAAGCCAGTGGACCTCTGGCCTTGGCCAAGGACCAAAGGTCATAGAGCAGCAGCAGCAAAGCCAGGGCTGCTTCCCGCGTCGGTGCCTCGCGGCTCAAGGAGCGAATCGAACCAATCCCACTCATGATGCCGATCCTGCTAAAATTGCCCGGATTCCGGCCAGCGTCTCATCCAGTGTCGCGTCATCATCCCATGACCAGAGCACATTCCTTTGAGCCTGTTGGATATCAGCCGTTGTCTTCTCGGCGGATAGGCTTTCCATATCGTCCAGCATCATCTGGCGGGCATCCTCGCTCAGGCGACTGAGGAGACGCACGGCGACCTCAATGGACGTTCCCAGCAACGCGGTTCCGATCGTATCCTTGCTGGTCTGGCGCCATAGCGCATTCAACTCACCGTCGTCCAGCGTCGCCAAGGCATCGAACGCCTCGTAGCCCAGAGGCGCATGCATGATCGTCTTCAGCCGTGCCGCGCCGCCATCGGCTAGCCCCTTCTGCTCGATGACCTGAAGGACGCTTTCTCGCGTCCTGGACACATGGCCATGGGTCAGGCAAATGCCGTCGAAATCGCAATGATTCTCCATATCCCGGAGGAGTGACGCCTGGGCACCGTTGCTCATCAAGCCGAAGATTCGGCTGACCACCGGCGTCGGCAACCCCAGCAGGCTGATGGCCCAATGTTCCTTGTCGACAAGCCGCAGCAATTCCTTCAGTGAGCGTTCGCGGATGACCTGGAGATATCCCGCCAATCGGTCAACCCACTGGCACCAGTCGGGATCGTCATTGGCCCAACCCTGGGCGATGGCGTTCAACCTGCCCTCCAGGTCGGGAACCGGCTCAACCGCCTCTTCAACCTCCTCCTTCTCCTCCCTGAGGCGGCGAGCCATGCGTCGGTCATAATCGTAACGGGCGGGATCGATGGGATCGATGGGGAGGATCAGTTCGTCCGCGCCTCCCACGCGGATGCGCACCGAGTTGGCGATGAGGTCGAGAAGCTCGTCGTAGTCCATCCGCAAGGAGTCCGGCAGCGAGAAACGGGCATAATCGGCCGCGACCATGGGGGTGTAGCCACCCACATGGGCGGCCAGGGCGTTGCGCAAGGCCCGCAGCACCAGCACCTTGTCGGCGGCGGCATCGTTCAGCCGCTCGCGTAAATCCTCCCGCGCGGACTTGTCGGCCATTCCGGCAAGAGTGTCGCGGATGTGACGCCGGTCCTCCTCGGCCATGGCCGCGATGCGGGAATCGAGCAGGCGCTCGACCTGGACCTGCTCGGTCAGGCCCAAGGTGATGTGGCGGAAGATGTCGCGCATCGGTTCCGCCAGCCAAGAGCGATCCCGTACCTGACGATAAGCGTAGAACAGCAGGCTGCGCTCGGGGTGATCCAGCGTGTCTTCCAGGACGACGATCTGCCGCATTTTGTCCAGGTAGCACAGATCGTTGACCAGCAGGCAAAGGTCGCGCGCCGTTTCCTTGGTCGGCGCCAGGGTGATGAGGTCGATGTCGGCCTCGGACGGTGCTGATATCATTTCGATTCCCCCCTCTTTGGTGCCGGAGATAATACCCGAATTTCAGGAATAGACGGACAGGCTCCAGGATTTATCCGTAAGAAAAAGTTGGGCAATAATCTGGTGGCGTCCGTCTATCCCTCCAACGACCATGAACAGGTCAGGGAAAACCAACCGCAATGGCAAGCCGGGATGATATCTGGACATGGCGCATGCGGGCCTCGGAGGTCGTTGCTGCCGTTGCCCATCGGCTAAAGGAGACCTACGCCTCTGCCTATTACGTTCCGGAGCGCCATGGCAGCCCGTGGCAATCCGTGAAGTTGGCCAATGAGGTTGCGGACAAAATCATCTCCATCGGCCAAGGTGAGACTTGGGATGAATTCCGCCTTGCCGTTTGCCATGCTCTTCAGATCGAGCGGGAGGGCTTTTTCGCCGATGATCTGGCTGATCCTGACGGCTATGTCTGTGGAACCTTGAGGGAGTTCATCGCGGCCCTGAACCCATCCGAGCCGACGATGACCCAGGGCGATCCGCAGAGACCATCCGTTGCATGGGTATTTGCCATGCTTGTATTGATCTGCGCCCCGCTTGTGGCCCTCGGCGCGGCCATTTTCTTCGCGGGGTGACCCGCTGAACACTAAGGATGAACGATGTTGCTTCCCCTGATGTCCATCCTGGCCTGGGTGGTGATTTCCGGTTTGGTCTTCGGCCGCGCCCTGTCGAGGTGGCGGGCACGCGGCAGTACAGTCGCCCGGGTCTATTGCGGAATCACGGTTCTGGGAGCCATGGGCTGGGCCGTTATCGGCTTCGCCAATTCCTTGCCCGCTCTCACGCTCGTCACGCCGCTGCTCCTGGCCTCGGTCCACGTCATGGCCTTTGTTCAACCTCGGTCCTGGTGGGTAATCGCCGCCCTGTCACTGATGATCGGCAATCTGATCTCGGCGGCCTTGGGCATGGTCGTTCTGGGGATTATTCCGACGCCCGGCCATTTGGTGGGCTTCCTGATCGGAGGCGGCTTGGTCTGGCTTGCCTGGAGCAAATCATTGGAGCGGCGCAACGCCCCGGCTCCAACCGAAATTTCGGAATCCTCGGGGCAATAATCGGCTGGCTTCCGTCTATCCCTCCATAGAGGCAAGGAGAACCATCGTCGTGACGGGCAAGGACATGGCCTCCATCTGCATGATCGTCGGCATCCTTTGGGGCGCTTCGGCCCAGGCGGCCGAGACGCGCCAATTGGGAGGCGGATTTACCTTGCGCCCGGCTTCCGGCGTCCTTCTGGAGATCAGGAAGGATGGCAAGCGCCTGTGGTCTTGCGTCCCCAGGGATGGCGACCCTGAGGAAACCGAGTGCAAGGTCGCCAAGACGCTGCCCCGTATCGCCCCCGGCGCCCTGCTGATCCAGTCCGCCGACATCCGGGGGCGGGTCCCCAACACCTGCACCCTGGTGGTGCCGGGCAAGCGGCTGGAGACCCACGCCTATCCGTCCTGGCAGCCCTGTGCCGACACGGTCAGGGATGTGGACGGCGACGGTCGTCCGGAATTCCTGACGCCTTCGACCTTCGTGCCTCGCTCCGTGGGGGCCGAGGATGACTGTCCCTTCGCCGCCTTCGTCTCCCTGGTGCCACTGGCCTACGTGCCGACAACTGGCCTGCGACCGAAGCTGGATGGCCTGCACCGCCCTGTCAGTGCCGTTGTCGCCGAGATCTGCCGGTCGTCACGCCTGACCTGTACCGATGCCGGAGGGCTGGCGGTCCATTGGGATGGCCCGCCCGACACCCTACGCGACGGCGTGCCGCTCCCGCTGTGGCGTCTTGCCGTCGCCCTGGTGGAAAGCGGCAACGGCGCGGAGGTGCGCAAGGTCGTGGCTGCGGCCTGGCGCGGAGACCGCGCCTCACTCGAGCGCTTCCTGCTTGAGGTCGGTCGGGTGTTCAAAGTCGGCAACGACTATGCCGGGGCTTTCATCAGCATGAACGGCGGGCGGATCGAGGCGATGGGGCTGGCTCGCCGATGATTTTGCGGTCAAACGTGCTGATCAATGACCTGAGGTACTTCCTGGAAAATAACCTCGGCAAAGTTCAACGAGCTGCCATCGGCCATTGTCGCCGTTCCGTGAGACAGGATTGCAGGGTCAACGTCGCTTGGGCTTGGCGTCGTATGAAGATCGATTGAGATGATCCCCGCATCACGGAGAGAACTCATCTCATCGACTTCACTTATGCCGTTGCTGTTGCGGTCGCTCCAGACGATCAGGTCACGGAACACATCATCCTTGTCGTCAATACACTCATCGTGATTCAGGTCGAATGTCGCGAGAACCTCCGTGCTGGTGAGTTTACCGGACAAATCGGCAAAGAGTTCCCCCATCCCCTGAATTTGTCCGTTCTGCTCAGAGTCGATGGCAAGGACAGCATCGTTGGGGGAGAACCAGCGGGTTATTGCGCTGCTTCCATCCGAGTGGAGATCGAAGGGAACGCCAGGAGCAGTCGTGTCGTTGAGATATTTACCGTCATGGTTTAGGTCAAAAACTATTGGATCCGCGCCAACACATTGAGCGCTAACGTACCAGTCTTTTTGCTGGTCCGATATCCTAAATGTATCAAGTGTTCCAATAAACCCTGTCTCAACAATGTCATTTGGCCATAATGATGAGTGCCACTCTCCTATTTGAGGGGTTGCATATCCTTTCCATGCCCACCCTTCTGCGCCCCACCAGCCCCATTTTCCTCCGGTTGAAAGTGAACTTGTGCGCTCAGCGTCAGCAGCAACTTGATGGCCATCGACCATCATATACTGCCCCTGATCTCCATAGCTAATACCGATAGAATGCCACCCGCCAAATTGAAATGTTGTGTTTTGTGCCGTTAAATTATTTACAATATAAGCATTATTTTTTAATTCGACAGTAGACCAGCTAACTGTTCCATTTGATTCAACTGTAAGCCAGCTGGTTCCTGGACGCCAAGAATCGCCGCCTCCGGTGTCAAATATTCTCGCCGCTGTATTGTTTTCATAATATTCAGAAAAATACTGACCAAATCTATAGTCCGTTTCGTTATAACCATATCCGCCATTTACGCTTATTAGAAACTCAATGGTACCTTGTTGTTGAAGGCTTTCCCCTATTGGGTATTCAAGGCGAGATTCACTCTGCGCTTCAAATGTCACACCACGACCAGTTGGGGTGTCAACAAACTTTAAATTATAACCATGGCCATAGGAGAGTTGATCTCCAGAAAAATCCTCAATGTACCCAAGATGGGTATTATTAATATTTGAAATTGTTATATCCATGGATGCATTTTGCGCTGAGAATGCGAGCCCATCACTCGCTAACCATGTGAACGAGTCATTTCCAGAAGCATTTGGGGTGTAGGTGAGACCGCCGATGTTCGCAGCGCTGATTTCCTGCCCCTCTGAAACGGCCTGGCCATTTAGGCTCAATCCGCCTAATTGCGGCAGTGAGACAACTTTCACGCTCGAAAGAGGATCTCCATCAACGTCAACAAAATGATCAGCAAAATCATCTATGCTAAATTCTATAACAGCACCAGAGTAAACATCTAAAGCAAAATCACTTGCCTGCGGTGCGTCGTTAACCGGCGCAATGTGAGCGACAGCATGTGTGCCTATTTCTATGCCAGATTCATCAACAATCGTATAATTAATCACAATGTCGCCATTAAAATCTTTCTCAGGTATTACGGCCCAGTTGTTATTGAAGGAATTTATTGCAGTGACGACCCCTGATGACACAGAGATGCTGCCAATTTTTAGACTATCTCCATTTAGATCAAATGCATTTTCCAGCAATGAAGCACTTGATATATATATAGTTGCATCTTCACTTAACCCAGAAATCTCTACAATCTCAGTGTTTCTTGGCGCAAATTGCACTTCAGTGCTGTGAACAGAAGATATATACGCAGCATCATAATTCATAGCTCGAAGAAACTGGTCATACATTCCGAGTGCTGAGTGATGAGACGCATATGTTAATGCGGAATTTAAATGTGAATCCCATAATATATGCTTAGTATCCCAAAATTGCCTGCCATTTAACTCACCATCTACAAGCTCCCCCCAATACAGGAAGTACCCATCAGGAGAGGCGTTAGATTCGGCGAGTGAGTGTGGCTGATTGATTCCGTCATACGTTAATTTATCAACGAATATATTCTTAGTAGGGATGTACCCATTAATACCAAGGTCATCGTAATCAATACTTCCAAATATATAACGTTTCCCAATGTGATCATAGTCCGCAATGTATGAACTATTTGGTACGGGATCGCGGGCCTCCTCAAGTCCAAATACTCTGGCATTTATGTTAAGATCGTATTCAAATATTCCCGTTTCAAATATTCCCATGTAATCTATGGGAGCTGGGGCTGCAATTGTGTAGGCCTGTATATAGCCACCCCTATCAATGCCGCGGTTTTGAAAATAATGGTCAAGCGCCACGGCTGCGATATCTGCTGCCGCCCCACCTAAGCTATGTCCAACAAAAGTTATATCTGATATTCCTGCCGCAATTTCTGAAATCTCGCCGCTAGATAGTAGAGACATTCCATCAGACGCCAGCCCCTGAAACCCGGAATGAACCACCCCAACATTAACTACATCACCATTTACGCCGACGCCTAAGCCGGGTGCGGCAGACGCATCTCTTATTATATCGGCAAGGCCAGCTGTGCCGCGAAATGCCAGCACATAATGGTGTCCGCCAACGCCATTGCTTTCTGATGCTAAGAATGCCTGATTGCCAAAGACTGTATCAATCGATCCATTTAGGGTCAGCCCATGGTTCTGCAGCCAATAGCTTATAAAATCATTATTTTCATATGCTAAAGTTGATAGCAGCGCGGAGTTCATCGCAATCTTTGGATTGAAAGAATCGTATTGCTTGAATGCGTAATCATTAATCCACGAGCGATCAAGGCGGTCGATTGTTACTCTTTCATCTATCGCGTCCTGCGTCATTATGTCGCAGTAATAATCATAAGCTGTCCTTGTGTCTGTGCTTTCATTCTTTATCATTTCGCTAATTATTTTTCCTATATCTGAAACCGTATATTCGCTTCTGACTAAAATATCGAATTCTTTGTTAAATTTATTAATCCCTGTCCACATATCAACTAGAGGGACTGACATCTTGAGGCTTATTATTTCTCTTTGATCAATAGGGTTATAGCCATATATTGTAGCCGATGTGACGGTGGCGTGGTGACCAAGAAATAATTGCCACGAAGCGCTTAGGTCCGCTTCATCTTTTCCCTTTGTAAAGGTTGACCCGGAATCGGATATACTGTGTTCTCCGTTTCTAATTTCTCGATGTGTTGCATCAGTGTTTTGCGATATCACGGAAATATTGTTAGAATAATAAACTGGCAGTTGGCTGACCACAGGAAGAGTAAGGCCCGCTTGAAGGTCCCAGGCCCCGACTATGGATTTTCCAAATCCAGATGATTGAAACCCGCCGCTAATCGAAGACAGGCTGCCAAACGATGAAATTCCGTTAGATAGCGGCAGCGCCCCGATAGAAGGCCCCTGTGATGCAACGAAAGACAACCCTCCAGGTGGGGGGGGGCTGAAGATGGAGGGAGGAGCGAACAAGGATGATGCACCGAACTGTGATCCTGACGGCCCTCCAAACCCTGAACCACCAATGTTGGTCGTTAGTCCAGCAATCGGCGGACCACCGGGCACTGCATTGCCAATCCCGCTCGAAGAACCAGTGAGCGGTTGCCCGCCGATTGATGAAGCACCGGAGGTAGGCGATTCACCCCCTCCCGTCATTGTTGTTGAAGGACCAATCAACGTTGTGGTAGTCGATGCTCCGCCGATGTCCGCGGTCGGGGAGGTGCCTGATGATTGTCCTGTTGGCGTCCTCTCCTTCGCTGCCGCAGCTGCATCAGGATCAATGACTTGCTCACCTTTCGCGCCTTTGGGAGCTTGAGGACCTGAACTGGCTCCCTGGGCAGAATCCGCTTCTGACTGCGGGGGCGGTGCGCCCTCGTCTACATTCTGAGCGAGTTGTTCAGCCACAAGCGGATTCTCCCCTCACAGTCCGGCTATTTCCACAAAGCGAGTGATGATATCGGCACGGCGTCGGATCATCAACACCCTTGATACTCGCAATCCCGCTGTCACCGTTCTCGCATGGATTCCGACATCTGGCGTAGATATGGCCCAAACAGGTAACGCATCACCGAGCGCGTTCCGGTGACGATATCCACCGCCACCTGGACACCGGGGAGGAGTTGGTATCGCTCACCACCACCGTCGAAATAATCGCGCTCAACGCTGAGGCGGACCCGGTAGAAGGTTCCCACCTTTTCCTCGGTGAAGGTGTCCGGGCTGATGTGGATCACCTTAGCATGCAGACGACCAAATAGGGCCGCATCCGGCGAGGTCAGTTTGACATAGGCGGGGTCGCCGACCTTGACGTAACCGACATTCTGCGGCGGCAGCTTGGCTTCGACCAGCAGACGGTCATCGGATGGGACAAGGTCAATAACCGGCGCACCGGGGCGGATCACGCCTCCCTGGGTCACGAAATACAGCTTCTTCACGATACCGCCGACCGGAGCATTGATCACGGTACGGTCGAGGTTGTCGGAGAAGGATGCTGTTCGTTGTGAAAGCTCGGAAAACTCCCGGCGCGCCTTGTCCAATTGGGTGCGGGATTCCTCTTCAAAGCCAGCAGTGACCTTCGCCTTCTGTGTCCGCGCCTCGGCAAGGGCGGACTCGCTTCGACCCAGGGCGGATTCCGATTCGTTGATGCGCCCCTTAAGCTCGCTCGCCTGCTTGAGGAGGTCGATATGGACAAAGCGGTTCTGAAGATCCTTCCGCAACAGGTCGTCACTGATGGCGACCTGCTCATTTAATAATTCCAGACTATGGCGGTCATTCTGGATTCGGGATCTGAAGCCATTGATTTCCTGTTGGCGCTGCTTGATCTGCTCATCGGCCCCAGACAGTTCACTGGCGAGACGGGCGCGGCGGCTGCGGAAGAAGGCATCAGCCTCCTTGGCGAGATCGGGGTACTGTTTTAGCAGATCGGCGGGGAATTGGATTTCGGACCTGCTGTCAGATGCAGCCTCCAGTCGGAGGATTTCAAACCGCAGCGACAGCAGTCGTTGGGACAATTCCCCAAGGTCTGCCGTTGACTTGGTGGCTTGAAGGGTGAGGAGAGGCTGACCGGCACGGACCTGATCGCCTTCTGCCACCAGAATCTCACCGACTATGCCGCCTTCCAGATGTGAAAGCTGCTTCAACTGGCTGGATGGGGCGATTTCGCCGGTGGCGACCGACACCACTTCCAACTGGCCGATGCTGGCCCACAGGATGAAGACCACCAAGGCTCCCGACAGGGCCATGACCATTAGGCGGGCGATAGGATCAACATCATCCTCGCCCACACTCAGATCCAGAGCCAGCAGGCGCTTCAGTTCAGTCTTGATATCGGAGAACTTCATGACACGCCTCCATTCCGAGGAGTGCCCGATGACCGAAGTGTGGGCGTCGGCTTGGTGGTGAGGTCAAGGAGGTGATCGGCTACGAACGGAAGGTCGGAGGTGTCGCCGACGACGATGATGGTCCGACCCGCCTTGCGGAAATGGGCCAACAACTCGGCGGTGGCGGCGCGGCCTTCGCCATCCAGCCCTTCATTAGGCTCGTCGAACAGAACAATTCGCCCGTCCCGCGACTGAAGCAGTGCCCGCGCCAAGCCAAGGCGGCGGCGAATGCCCAGCGAGAGGTTGCGGCCCTGCTCGGTCACGACGGTGCGCACGCCCTCGGGAAGCTGGTTGATGAAGGTCTTCAACCGAGCGACACCCAGAGCGGTCGCCATCTCCTCCTTGGTCAGGTCGGTTCGCCCCAGCATCAGGTTTTCCTCGATGCTCATGTTCAGCAAGGTGACTTCCTGGGGGAGGTAGATCACCTGCCGACGCCAGTGGTCGGGAGCCAGTTGCCGGATATCCACCCCATCGGCGAAGAGTTGCCCTCGGCTGGGGTCCAGAATACCCATCACCAGCCGGGCAAAGGTGGTCTTGCCTGACCCATTGGGGCCTTGCACCAGCATGGCCTCTCCGGGGGCCAGGACAGCACCAAATCCTTCCAGAACGGGTCCGGTGGAGCGAGGATATGAGAAGGCGAAGTCCCGAAACTCGACCTTGCCGTGATATTCGGCGACACGGCCACCGGTCGAGGCTTCCTGTCCGAGCTTGCCGAACTCGTTCAGCAGTTCCTGGGATTTCCCGCCCCTGGCCAAGGCCTCGCTCAACTGGGCAAACCGATTGATGACGCCCAAGGCGCGGCTGGCCAGGATGTTGACGCCGACCAGCGAACTGACATCGTACTTACCATGGACGACCAAGATGCCGCCGATGGCGATGATGGCCACGCTCATGATCGAGCCGAGGCCCTGGATCAGATGCTGCAACACCCCCTTGTTTTCTTCCACCGACCGCAGAAGTTTCCGGGCCGCTGTCGAACGCTCTTTCCATCCTTCGGCCAGAAACCCGGCGCATCCAAACGCCCGCACGGTTTCCGAGGCGCTGTTGGCACTGGCCAGGACGGCGTTCTTTCGGGCGGCAACTTCGGTCGCCTCCTTCATTGCGTCGGCAAACCGCTTCGGCCCCTCGGTGCCCAGCCAGAAGCCAAGGCCGCAGAACACCACCGACACCCCGGCCAGGATGGGGTTGAACAGCAGGATGACCAGCAGGAATAGGATGGCGAAGGGGACATCCAGCACCGCGACCAGATTGGCCGGGTTGTAGGTGGCGGCGATCACCTCGGGGGCGCGGGGGATTTCCTGCCGGATGCCGGGCTTCAGCGTTTCCAGGGCGAGATAGCGGGTTCGCACCAAACGCTCGAAGGTCTGCTCCGACAGCGAGCGTTCCAGCGGGCTTGAGATAGAGCGTGCGATCTTGAGCCGGTAATGGCGGAACAGATACTCAAACAGAATTGCCGCCAGGGTTCCGATGGTCAGGGTCGCCAGGGTGGCATCGACGCCATAGCTGACATAGCGCCCCAGCACCTGCATCACGAAGATGGAGGAGGCAAGGGCCAGGATGTTCGCCGACAGGCTGGAGATCAGCAGCAAGTGGCCGATCTTCCGGTCGGCCAGCAGCAACTCAAAGACCTTCTTCATCGGACGTTACCCGGCTTCACTTGATGAACAACTTTTTAGGCCCTGTGGGTGGACGCAGAACCACAGAATCCGTCAAGCCGTCGTCTTCCAATGCCGTGGGCGAAGGGGAATTCATTGGAGTTAGGCGACCAAGTCCCTTGCTGCCCTTTGGCGGGCGCAGGACCACCGGCTCAACAGCAGGCGGCGGTGGCACATAGACCGGCGGGGCAGCGGCCACCTCTCTCACGGGCTGATGTGCTGGTGTAGGCACCGCAGTCCGAACCGGCTGGGGTTGAGGCGGCGGCTTCATGACCTTGACCTGGACTACCGGTTTGGCGGCTTTGCCTGACGCGTCATCATCCTCGCTCCCTCGGAGAGCAATCGAGGCCCCCGCATTCGCCCCGGTCAGCTCTTCCAGGAGATCGGAAGTCAGGTCGCCTGTCGCCTGCAGCAGCGCGAAGGTGGAGATGATGACGTCGATATCGGCCGAGTAGGCATCGCTCTCGGCGTTATAGAGCTGAGTCTCCCCCTGGAGGATATCGATCAGCGAGCGGCGATTGATCTTGCGCTCCTCCCGCGCCATCTCAAGGAATTGTTGGGACAGGGTTGCCTGATTGTGGAGCAATCCGGCGTTCTTTTTCTGAACGTCGAGGTTCTTGAACAACCCCTTGACCTGCTCCTCCAAGCTGATCCGAACCGTCCCCTCTTTGGCAACCGTTGCGGAGTGGGTCTCGACGGCGGCGGAAACCGAGTTCATGGAGGTAAAGCCGAGATTAAAGGGGAATGAAATCTGGACCTTGGCGACCTGGTCGGACTGGTACCCCATCAGACCGGCCACATTATTCTTGTGCGTCGACTCGACGATCCCCTTGACCACCGGGGTAAATTTGTCGGCGGCAACGCTGAGCGCCGTTTCCTTGGCCGAGCGGGAGGTCATCCGGGCCGAAGCCAGTTGGGGGTTCTGCCGCAAAGCAGCTTCAATCGCTTGATCGCGGGTTCGGTAAAGCTTTTCATCGGGCGAGCGGGGAAACGCCATCTGCGACTCTCCTGGAGGATCGCGCATGAACACCGCCTGATAATGGCTGACAGCCTGATCGATCACGCCCTCGGCCCGCACCCGACGAGCCTCAGCACCGGACAACTGCGCCTTGGCCTGGAGCACGTCGGTCTGATAGCCGCGCCCAGACACCACCATGGCGGATTCCAGGTTGGCCTGCCGCTTGATGTTCTCCTCGGACTTTTTGGAGTAGTCGAGGATGCGGTAGGATTTCATCAGATTGAGGTAGGACGACACCGCGTCATATATAATGGTGTGCTCGGCAGCGCGGAAGTTCTCTTTGGCCGCCTTCCAGCGATATTCGGCGGCCCGGATATCGGAATTGGTTTTGCCGAAATCCCAGATCTTCTGGGTCAGCCTGACATCCAGTTGGTGGAACGAGGCCACGGTATTCTTGGTCGCATCACGATGATACCGTTCGCGCCCAGCATCTTCCGTCAGTTCCAGATCAGGAAACCACTTCCCAACAGCCTCCTTGACCTGCTGTGCCGCCGCATTCATCTCGTGGCGCGCGCTTTCAATTCTGGGGTGTGCGTCCAGAAGAGAATATACCTCAGCACTTATAGAAGTTGCGCGAGCAGGCATGGGTACAGAGATTAGGATGGCCACCCAAGCCCAATATCTGATTTTCATGCTCCCCCCTCATCCCATATTTTCTGGGTATATTTTCTCTATTTTTCATGGGCATTAACACGATTACGGGAAAATGGCAACAGGTCGAGAGGGCGGTTGGGTTGGCCTCTTGTTGACCGCAAGGTGCGGGTGCTGCCCAAACATCTTGTCCCTCCTGCCGCACCTCGGCATTCTGGCTCCCTGGAGACCGGGATCCAAAAGCGCCGGGACCGCCCGAGGGAACAGAGCCGGCGACGGCGGAAAACCGACGGTGGAGGCGGGAAAGGTGACGACCTCGTTTAGCGCCCGCCAAAACGCAAAACGCGGCCGACCAGGAAGAGGACTCCCCCGGTCGGCCGCGTCAGTTGGATGGGAGTGTGGGCTACTTGCCGATAGGTGGGGCCTGCGCCAACAAGGTGCGGGTCTGCTCGGCATCCGCCGATCCGCCGAATTCAAAGTCGAAGGCGGTGGCGAACTTGCCCGCCAGCAGCGTCACCACCGAGATGATGCAGCCACCGACGGCAGTGTTGCCGTCCACATGGCCGAACACCATGAAGCCGATGCCGCCGACGATGCCGAGTCCGGCGGTGACCAGCAGAACGTTGGCGCGGGTGTTGCTGCGCCCGGCTTTGATAAACTCGCTGTCCCTGGCGCGGGCGTTCTGGCGGTCGGCCAGGGTAGCGGTCAGCGTGGTGATGGCCCCGGTCATCTGCTGCATGCGTTCGGCATGGGCGAATCCTTGCGCCTGGGAGCGAAGCTGGAACACCAGATTGGGGTCGGCCAGAATTTCGCGGGCCTTGTCGGGATCGTCGGTGCCGGTGATGGCGCGGACGCTGTCGGCCAGCTTGCCGACCGCCTTCTCGGCATCGTCGCCGAACAGGCTGGCGATGTCGGGGGCGACGTCCAGCGCCACCTTGGCGAGTCCAGCAACCGGATTGGCGGCGATGGCGGCGGCATCGCCGAGGAGATCGAGCAGGTTCATGGTCAGGCACTCCCCAGTCCCATGCCGACCCCGGCCAGGATTACCTCCCTGGCGTAGGGTTGCTGGCCGTTTTCATGGTGGATGATGGCCTCGACCAATCCGGCCATGGTGTCGGCCTTGGTCAGGTTGATGGCCTGATCGGGCGTTACGCCCAGGCGGGCGGCGACGTGGGCGATATAGGAGCCGGTGTCGTTCTCGCAGCCCGGTGCCCAGCGGGTGATGATCCCGGTCACGGTGTTGAGGCCATGGCGGCGTTGATAGCCGAGCAGAATGCGGGCCAGGGCACGGATGCCGGCCTCGGGGCTGACGAATTCCTCGAACACCGGATCGTCATCGGTGGCGCGCTCGCCCTGCCACTGGGTCTTGTCGCCGGGGGCTTCCTTGATATTGCCGGGATTGTTGAGGCGAATGCCGCGCGGCACGGTGCAGGTCTTGGTCATGGACATTCTCCAACGATAAAAGCCGCCCGGAGGCGGCTGTGGGGGCGGAAAATAAAAGACGGCTAATTGACGTGGACGCGGGCATCCTCGGCGACGGCGGTGATCTCCACCTGCTCGGCGCGGGGGCGGATGGCGAGGATGCGGGCGGTCTGCGCCCAAGCCTGGCCGGGGCCGAAGCTGAAATACGTCCGCTCCTCTGAGCCGCCGGTATAAGGCGTGACGGTCAGCGGCTCGACGAGACGCACCATGGTGGGCGCATCGGCCACCGGCTCGACCCGGAACGGCCCCGCCAGACTTCCATCGCGGCGGCGCAGTGCCAGGTAATGGCTGGCACCCTCGGTCCAGGTCAGCGGTTCGGACAGCACCAGTACCGCCCCAATCCAAGGCGGCTTGGCGGATTCGGCCCGCCAATCGATCACCTCGCCACCCTGACCCCAGCGGGGCATATCATGAGTGATGGCGACCAGATCGCCATAGGTGGGGATCATGCCCTCCAGCTCGGTGCGGAAGGTAACCACGCGGCGGCGATAGCGGTTGTTGGCGGCGATGTAGAGACCTTCCCGCTGGGCATGGTCCTTGGCGGTGCAGCCGAACAGGTTGACCTTGGCGGGATTGTCGCCAGCACTGTCGGCCAGCTTGGCCGTGGTCTCGTCGGGCTTCCAGGTCCGCGACGAGAAATACTCCACCGACACGGCGTCGGCGGTGTCGTCGCCGGGCATGACGTATTTGATCTTGAACGAGCCCTTGACGATGTTGCGCGGCCCGAACATGGCCACCGGCATGGTCTGGGGCGCATCACGGATGATCCGGACGATGCCGCCCTGCTGGATGGGCACGGCACGGCCGCAGCGGGCGATGCGGGTCAGGGCTTCCCATACCGTCATGCTGGAGTCGAACACCGCGTCGAAGCTGTCGCCACGGGCGGCCCACACGGCATCCAGGGCGGCCAGCGTCTTGAGATCGATGCGGCTATCGGCCAGCTTGGCGCCGTATTCCGCCTTGCAGGCATCGGCAAAGGCCCAGGCGATGGAGCGGGTCGGCTGCGGCGCCGACCAACCGCCCGCCGCTGACCACACAGGCAGCTTGCGGGTGGCGATGACGTTGATCATGCGGCTGGAGCGCTGCGACAGGTTGTCGGTGGCCCGCATCTTGACCGCCAGCAGGGTGACGGCGCCGAAATCGGGCTGGCCGGTCAAATAGGCACGCAGAGCACCCCAGCGGATTTCATGACCGGCACGTTCGGCGGTGTCCTTGGTGTCGAGACGCTTGAGGCGGACCTCGTAACGGCCCGGACTGACCGAATAGCGGAAGGACAGACGGATGGTGCTGTTGGTGGCGGCGGTATGGGACGGCTGCGCCAGAACTGCCCAACCGCCAATGGCTCCACCCTCGGCATCGATGGCGCGCGCCTCGACCTGCCACTGGACGGTGCGGCTATCGAGGCTGCCGCCGTCATTGGCGTAATAGAGGCCACGCGGCATCACCACGTCGATGCCCAGCGCCCCGGCCGTGGTATCGACCGGGTTGGCGGTGAACGGGCCGATATACCCGTCGTCGCCCGATTGCACCAGATTGGGCGCCACCAGTTCCTGGCCCGCCACCTCGGCGGCTGTGACCACATCCGGCTCGAACAGGGTGACCCGGCTGCCGGGCGGAACGGTTTCGGTCTGGACCTCCTCGAACGAGGAGATGGGGGTGTCCTCGATGCGGATCTGCTCGACCGCATATTCCCCCTGGCCGATGACGTGAAGCTGATACAGGTACTGCTCGCCGCCGACGTAATCCTGGTAGGGCTCCGAGGCGAGGTCGGGATAGATCAGGTGGCGGCCATAGATCACCGGGATCGGCTGGCCCAATCGGCCCTGGTTGCCCTGAGCCTGGATTGAATAGGTCGGGCTGGGGGCCGGCGCGCTGCCGCTGCCGCCCCAGTTGAGCGACGGCATGGAGGGCTTGGGGGCCGGGATCACCGTATTGATCAGCATCGAGCCGGCCAGGGCGATGCCGGCGGTGGCCATGGCGGCAGCGCTGCCGGCGGCGGTATAGCCCATGGCCACCGCCGCCATGGGGCCCAGATAGATGGCGGCCACCATCACCGCGATGGTCAACACGATCCGCATGGGGTTCTTGCCGCCCCCACCACCGCCCCCGCCGCCCTGGGGCCAGCGAATGACGGTGACGATCTCGCCGTCGCCGATGGCCCGGACGGCATAGATGCCGACCGGCACCGCCATGCCGCCGATCAGGATTTCCGGCCCGTCGGACCAGCAATCCTCGGCAATGCCGCAAGCCTGCAACAGGCCGCCCAGCGTGATCCCGGATTCCACCGCATGAACCGAGCGGCTGGTCACCGGCTCGAAGGGATTGGTGACGATAACGATGGAGGCCGTCATGGCGAAAACCGGTAGAAGCCTTCGATGGCCCAGCCGTTGAGCTTGATCGCGTCCGAACGCTGGAACACCACCCCGGCGCCCTCGGCGCAATGCAGGACGCCGCCGCCATCAACATCAAGCCAGATTCCCACATGGATGGGATGGCGGGATCGGCGCAACAGCGCGCAATCGCCCTCCGCAGGCGGGGCAACCTTGGCCCAACGCCGACGCTCGGGGTGGTCGCGGAAGGTCCGGCCCATGACCAGCATGTCCTCGGGATTGCCGATCTCGGGCAGCAGGCGGCCAAAATGTTCGGCCTGCACCATGCGGACGAATTCCCAGCAATTGAACGAGTCCGGCCCGCTGCCATGGACGGACCACGGCAGACCGATATAAGCGGTGGCCCAATGGGGGGACTGGGCGACGGATATCTTGCTGAACATGGGATCAATCCGATATTCTTACTGGTAAGGAAGTTGGAATGGAGGCTCCCGATGGAACTCGCTCGCATCACGGCGAAAGGGCAGATGACGATCCCGAAGAAGGTGCGTGATTCCGCCCACCTATCGGCAGGGGACTTGGTTGCCTTCGTTGTTGAGGATGACCGTGTCCAATTCCGCAAAGTCATGCCCGGTGGTGACGAATACCTGCGGGCCGTCCAGGGGACGCTCGGCGAATGGAACAGTCCCGAGGACGAGGAGGCGTGGCGTGGACTTTAAGCCGTTCGAAATCGTGGTCGTGCCATTCCCGTTCACGGACAAGGTCGGCGCGAAGCGGCGTCCAGCCCTGATCGTTTCGACATCGGCGTTCAATCGCAGCCATGATCAAGCCGTGCTGGCCATGATCACGACGGCCCAACAGAGCGACTGGCCCAGCGATGTCCACCTTGAAGAATGGAGTGCCGCTGGCCTATCCACCGCATGTCGGGTTCGGCTGAAGTTGTTCACCCTTGATCGAGAGCTGATTCTCAGGCAGGTGGGAACCTTGGCTCCGCACGACAGGATGGCCGTCCAGACGGCTCTGTCGCAGTGCATCGCCGTCGTCTAACGCGCCAGTCCGGGAAAGCGCCGGGCGGTATAGGTGATGGACGGGAAGGACTTGTTCCCCGCATCCAGCATGCGGGCGCGCCCCGTGACTCTCATCGTGTCGGCTTCGACCTCGGTCAGGGTCATGGTGATGGGCGGGTCCATATGGGGGCCGTTGAGATCGGTGGAGAGATAGGGCCGCCAGGTGATCTCGATCACCTGCTGGCTGATGGCAGCGCCCTCAAGGGCATCGGTGATGTCGCTGCCGACATTGTCGAGGGTGACGGTGATTTCCGGCACCGGAGCGGTATCCACCGGTGGCGGCGAGAACTCAAAAGCCAGCGCGGCGAAGGTGACCATCTTGCCGCCATCGCGGGGGGCATTGGCCTCCAACCGGGCGGTGAGATCGGCATGGTCACGGACCACCCGGATCGGCTCAATGAAGGTTGGATGCCAGATTTCCAACGTATCGAGAACCACCGTTCCGGCCGGGGCCGATGCAAACGCCTCCTTCAGCGCCTGCGATAACGCCGGATCAGGCATCGTCCGCGTCCGGCGACACCCCGCAACGGGGGCTGGGGAACGGGCACAGCGTCCTGGTTTCCAGCAGCATGCGGATCTGATGGACAACCTCGCTCAGTCCTTCGACAGCCGAGCGCAGCGCCTCGGTCTGGCGGGCCTGCTCCTCGACCACATGGGCGAAGGCTTCGACGGGGACACCGGATGCGTCCGGCGCCCCCTGCTTCCTCGACCATGCCCAGGCGATGATGGCGATGATGAACACCGTGGCGGCGATGGCGGCGATCTGGACCATGGGAGCGGCCTGCCCCCAGGCGCCGACATACTGGGTGGCGACGCCCGCCCAGATTTCCGGGGATTGTTCGGTCATGGCATTGAATTCCGGGTCGGTGGAAGGGGCTACCAGGAGAAGGCCAGGATCTCTTCCTGGGAGGCGAGCTTGGCGATGGCGGCCTCGGCCTCATTGCTCGCCCGCCGAATGAGTTCTCGCTCGGTGTAAACGTCCTGAAGGGTCTTGGTGCCGTTCAGGGCATCCCGCTCACGGGCGCGCTCGACCTTCCAGTCGAGAGTGGCGATGCGCTGCGCCGCTTCGGTTTTGACCCGGCGTACCAGGGCGGTTCTGGCCGCCTGGAGTTCCTCGGCCTGCCGCTCGACCACGCGCTCGGCATCAATCTCGCGGACATCATCGTCGGTGACGCCGTCATAGCGATCGACGACCTCGCCATCGACGAGTTGGAAGCGGTGACCCAAGGTCGAGTCCACCGGCAGATCGTGGTCGCCCTCGGGACCAATGACGCCCCAGTCGTTGCCGTGGGGGAAGCTGATTTTGCCGGCCATGATCAGATGCCTCCGATGATCGGAACGATGTAGGGGTAATTGGTCGAGTGATAGGCGCTGTCGAAGATGTAGACGTTGAAGCCCGGCACCTTGGAGCTCATGTCGCCCTTGTCGG
>CACVCF010000102.1 GCA_902729415.1 Terasakiella magnetica
TCAGCCCCGCCGCGCCAGCTCCCGCAAGCGCCCGGCGATCCCGGTCGGGAAGTAGTACACCGACAGCACGAACAGGATGCCCAGCCACAGCAGCCAGCGGTCCGGCTCGAACAGCAGCGCCAGCGGCGCGACGCCGGCGACGGCGTCATGGATCACGTGCAGCCCGTCTTGCAGATAGCTCTGCGCGAACACGAACAGGCTGGCGCCGATCACCGCGCCGTACATCGTGCCCATGCCGCCGATCACCACCATCAGCAGGAGGTTGAGCATGATCTCGAACGACAGCGACGTGTCCGGGCCGTTGTAGCGCAGCCAGA
>CACVCF010000103.1 GCA_902729415.1 Terasakiella magnetica
CAAGATATGACTCCGCTTCAGGCAGCTTTTGCGGTTGTTAATAAGAACTTGAGGCCGGCTATTCCATTGAGCTGCCCAGCAGCGCTGAAGCTTCTGATCGAGCAATGTTGGTCCTGGCAACCAGAAAGGAGGCCTGAGTTCCAGCAAATAGTTTCAGTCCTTGAAAACCTCAAGACAGTTCTTGAAAGAGATGGAACACTCGACAAGATCCCAGGCTCGATCTGCCAGGCCCTGGAACCCAATGACCAGAACAAGAAGAAGGCTGGCAACTGGATCCAGAGGCTGTCATACGCTCAACCTGCTTTCTCCGGGCCTCC
>CACVCF010000104.1 GCA_902729415.1 Terasakiella magnetica
ATTGTTCGAGAAGCGAATTGTCCTTCAGTCATCTGAACCTCCTTGTTGAATGTGACATATGTTGTTTCGTTCTGTGCATATCTTTTGGCGCAGCACTTTTTGGGCGTTTATTTCCAAGCTTTTTTGTAAAGTTCGATAATTTCGTCTTTCGTGGGGATATTGGGATTAAGGCCTGGCGCACCTGAACGCAGGGCTTCTGTGGCCATTTGATCGACCATGTTTTCGTAGGCAGCGTAATCGATGCCGAAAGTTTCCATCGAAGGCACGTCCATGCTCTTGTTGAAGGCATACAGTCCATCGACAAGTTTTTGCGCCGC
>CACVCF010000105.1 GCA_902729415.1 Terasakiella magnetica
ATGTCGCTGGCCGTCGTCACCGCCGCCGGCCGCATCGTGCGCACCGCCGGCCGCGCCCGCAAGTCGTCGGCCGGCTACGACCTGACCCGCATCTTCGTGGGCAGCGAAGGCACGCTGGGCATCATCACCGAAGTCACCGTGCGCCTGTACCCGCAGCCGGAGGCCGTGTCGGCCGCGGTCTGCAACTTCCCCACGCTCGACGCCGCGGTGCAGAGCGTGATCGAGATCATCCAGATGGGCGTGCCGGTGGCGCGCGTCGAGTTCATGGACGCGGCCAGCGTGCGCGCCGTCAACCTGCACAGCAAGCTGACGCTGC
>CACVCF010000106.1 GCA_902729415.1 Terasakiella magnetica
CATATGTGGAACTCTGTGATGCTATCCATCAGCATGTTAGGGACTCAAGGAAATCGAATGGGGGAGATTCATTGTATCGCAGTTATGCGGATGCCATCAAAGGTTGCCTTAGGAAGAGGAGGGAGTGGGCTCACCTTTTTGACCAAGCTTCAAAAATGAATTCAAATAAAAGGCGAACAGGGGAAAGCAACTCATTGTTACCTGACGTACCGGACGCAGAGAACATAAGAACTGGACCTGATAGGGATTCAGAGGGGAGTGCTGATTTGCATCAGGATAATCTACCTAGGGGCAAACGTAAGTGTCGGAAACGCA
>CACVCF010000107.1 GCA_902729415.1 Terasakiella magnetica
GTAACACCGGCAAAACGCCGGGCACCAGCGTCACGACACCTGTTTAGTTGAATCTTTCTGGCATTCATGATTCCGTGTGGTTATGACAAAGCCACCACCAGATATTGATCCCCTGACGCTTTCCGATATGAAGCGGATGCTGTTCACCGCGCTTGAGGAAATCGCGCGGCTGAAGGCGGAGAACGCTGTGCTGTGTGACGAAATCTCCCGCCTGAAGGGTCTGAAGGGCAAGCCAGTCATCAAGGCGGCGGCGCAGAAGCCGTCCGGGATGGAGCGATCGGCCGAGAAGGCGGCGCGCAAGGCTAACCGTAAGCG
>CACVCF010000108.1 GCA_902729415.1 Terasakiella magnetica
CGGGAAGTAGATGGACAGGTCCGCGCCAGGAGACACGATGTTGAACTTGGGGTCGAACACATCAATGCCGTGGACAACGCGGTACAGGCCAGGCATTGTGAACGCCATGTGTGACTCGTACTGGCCGACGGTGTCCTTGTTTCCGGCGATCTCTTGGAAGGTACTGGTGATGATGAAGTCGGCATGGTTCATTGCAATCAAGTCAGTGGTGAACTGGCACGAGAAGTGGTAGTGATCCTCAAACTTCTTCCAGTAGAGGTCGGAGTTAGGGTACTTAGTTTTCTCAAGCGCATGGGCAATGGTACAGTGAGTA
>CACVCF010000109.1 GCA_902729415.1 Terasakiella magnetica
AGACCACACGCATGAGAACGCGAACCGAACCAATAAGGGCCTGGGTCACTGAGGACGAAAAATCCGAAATCACGGCGCTCGCCAACCAGGCGCGGATCACGGTTTCGGAGTTGGTGCGCCGCCTAGCGATCGGCCAGAAACTCCCCGACGTCCATCTTCACGAAGCGATAATCGAGCTGGTGAAGATCAACGCGGACATGGCACGCCTGGGCAACCTTCTTCGCATGGCGCTCAATGATCCGGAATTTATGCCACCGGAAGGTGTGGACCTAGAAGACCTCTTTGAAAAAATCAGGTCAACGCAATCCATCT
>CACVCF010000110.1 GCA_902729415.1 Terasakiella magnetica
CATCGCTGCGGTCCAGCACTTGGCGTTCGGTGAGCGCCAATTTTTGACCCCGTGCACGTTCCGCCAGACTGTGCCCGGCCTGAGCCGCACCCAAAACCCGGGCGGCGTTGTTGATGGCTTGAACACCCAATTTTCCGCCTCGCAGCCATGCCGGCAGGGGCATGGCCTCGATGATGTCGCGCGCACTGATGGAGGCCCCTTCGGCGGGCGGTGCCAAATCGGAAACGTCGCGCATCCACAACACATCGGCTAAGGAAGCGTCGGTTTAGCCATCGTTAATTTCGCCGTCACCTGCACGCACGCCAACGATGA
>CACVCF010000111.1 GCA_902729415.1 Terasakiella magnetica
ACAACATCAGCAGATTCCTGATTTGGAAGGGCTGACGGAGCCTCGCTAACGTCCTGCTGACCAATGGCCACTTTCTTGGTTTCCTTACCGGTGTTCTTGGCAACTGCTTCCTTTGCGGTGGTGTTTTTGACTGGATTCCTGTTACAGGAGCCTCTGACCCTTGCACCAGGATTTACTTTCTGAATGCCCTCTTTCTTTACAGCTTCCTTGCTTTCAGTAGCATCAGAGTTCAGGGACCTTGGCTTCAGGTTACCATTCGGTGACGCATTTGTGGCAGTACGAGCAGCCTTGTCAGACTTTTTTGCTTGCTG
>CACVCF010000112.1 GCA_902729415.1 Terasakiella magnetica
GCAGGCGAGCGCGGGCGCGTTGAGCGCCCCGGAGCGCCAGCGGAGGAGCCAAGGGTCGCAGGATGTGACCCGCCCGGCGATTGAGGGACGAAGAATATGAGCGAGATATACGATCAGGCGGTCAAGGATCTGGCGGCGGTGGAAGCGGTGCGGCTTGATGCTCCCGACCGGAGTGCCAGCCAGGACAATCCGCTGTGCGGCGACAAGGTCATCCTCGACCTCAAGGTGGCCGAGGGTCGCGTCACCGACCTGGGGCGCAAGGTCAGCGGCTGCCTACTGTGCAAGGCTGCCGCCACGGTGCTGTCGTCCCATGCCGGGGGGCTGGACGCGGCCGCCGCGTCCGGGCTGCTGGACCAGACCCGCGCCATGCTGAAGGAGGGGGCTGCACCGCCGTTTCCCGATCTGGCGGTGTTTCTGCCGGTCCGCGGCCACAAAAGCCGCCATGACTGCGTACTGCTGCCGTTCAAGGCCTTGGTGAAGGCGTTGAAAATTTAAGAGGAACGTCTGGAATCCGGATCGTATCCAGGGTACACAGACAGCCTGATCCCACTTGCCGAAGGCAATGCCGTGAAAGCTGCCGTCATCGTTTTCCCCGGCTCCAACTGCGACCGTGACGTCGCCGTGGCGCTGGAAGCCAGCCTGGGCACAAAGCCCCTGATGGTCTGGCACCGTGACACCCAGTTGCCCGATTTGGACCTGATCGTAGTTCCGGGCGGCTTTTCCTATGGCGATTACCTGCGCTGCGGCGCCATGGCCGCCCATTCGCCGATCATGCGCGAAGTCAAGGCCAAGGCCGATGCGGGTACCCGCGTGCTGGGCATCTGCAACGGGTTCCAGATTCTCACCGAATCGGGGCTGCTGCCGGGTGTCTTGATGCGCAACCGCAATCTCAAATTCATCTGCAAGGATGTGTTCCTGCGGGTCGAGAACGACCGCACCGATTTTTGCCGCTATTACCGCAGCGGCGACGTGGTGCGCTTTCCCATCGCCCATGCCGAGGGGAACTACTTCGTTGAGCCCCATGCCTTCCGCGAGATGGAAGATAACGGCCAGATCGCCTTCCGCTATTGTGACCGCAACGGCCGGGTGTCCGATGCCAGCAACCCCAACGGTTCGCTGAGCGGCGTGGCGGGCGTCTATAACGCCAAGAAGACCGTTCTGGGGCTGATGCCCCACCCCGAGCGCCTCGCCGAAGACCTGCTGGGCGGCTCCGACGGTAAGCTGATGTTCGATTCCCTGGTGGAGGCGTTGTCGTGAGCCAGATCACTCCCGAAGTCATCGCCTCGCACGGTATCAAGCCGGACGAGTACACCAAGATTCTCGAAATCCTGGGCCGTGCCCCCAATCTTACCGAGTTGGGCATCTTCTCGGTGATGTGGTCCGAGCATTGCTCGTACAAATCGTCGAAGAAGTGGTTGAAGACCCTGCCCACCAAGGCGCCCTGGGTCATCTGTGGCCCCGGCGAGAATGCGGGCGTCATCGATATCGGTGACGGTCAGGCCATCATCTTCAAGATGGAAAGCCACAATCACCCCAGCTTCATCGAGCCCTATCAGGGCGCGGCGACGGGCGTCGGCGGCATTCTGCGCGACGTCTTCACCATGGGCGCGCGTCCCATCGCCAATATGAACGCCCTGCGGTTCGGCGACCCCAGCCACCCCAAGACCCGCCATCTGGTGGCGGGTGTGATCGCCGGCATCGGCGGCTACGGCAATTGCGTCGGTGTCCCCACTGTGGGCGGCGAAACCAATTTCCACGCCAGCTATAACGGCAATATCCTGGTCAACGCCATGACCGTGGGCCTAGCCGACAAGGATAAGATTTTCTATTCCGCCGCCGCCGGGATCGGTAATCCGGTGGTGTATGTCGGCTCCAAGACCGGCCGCGACGGCATCCACGGCGCCACCATGGCTTCAGCTGAATTCAGCGAGGATTCCGAGGAAAAGCGTCCCACCGTCCAGGTTGGCGACCCCTTCACGGAAAAACTGCTGATCGAAGCCTGCCTGGAACTGATGAACACCGACGCCATCGTCGCCATCCAGGACATGGGGGCCGCCGGTCTGACCTCGTCGTCATTCGAGATGGCCTCCAAGGGCGGTCTCGGCATCGAGATGGACCTGGACGCCGTGCCCATGCGCGAAGAAGGCATGAGCGCCTACGAGATCATGCTGTCGGAATCCCAGGAGCGCATGCTCATGGTGATTAAGCCCGGCCGCGAGGATCTCGCCCGCTCGGTGTTCGAGAAGTGGGAACTGGACTTCGCCATCGTCGGCACGCTCACCGACAGCGGCCGCATGGTGCTCAAGCGCCACGGTGAAGTGGTGGCCGATCTGCCCATCGATCCGCTGGCCCTGGCCTCGCCCGAATACGACCGCCCCTGGGTGGCTCCGGCCAAGCAGCCGGTGATCGAGGCCAAGGACGTGCCCGCCCATTGCCCGGCCGACGCGCTGAAGCAATTGCTGGCCTGCCCCGATCTGGCTTCCCGGCGCTGGATCTGGCAGCAATACGATCACATGGTCATGGGCGATACCGTCCAGCGCCCCGGTGGTGATGCCGCCGTGGTCCGCATCCATGGTACCGAGAAGGCGGTGGCCATCACCACCGACGTGACGCCGCGTTACGTGCTGGCCGATCCTTACGAGGGTGGGCGTCAAGCGGTGGCCGAGGCCTATCGCAACCTGTCTGCCGTGGGAGCTCTGCCGCTGGCGGTGACCGACAACCTGAATTTCGGCAATCCGGAAAAGCCCGAGATCATGGGGCAGATCGTCGAATCCATCCGTGGTATGGGCCAGGCCTGCCGTGAACTGGATTTCCCCGTGGTGTCGGGCAATGTGTCGCTCTACAACGAGACTCAAGGCAACGCTATCTTGCCGACGCCTGCCATCGGCGGTGTCGGTCTGATGGACGATGTCTCCAAGTCCGCCACCGTGGCCTTCAAGCAGGCGGGATCGGCCATCGTGCTGATCGGTGAAACCAAGGGCTGGCTGGGGTCGTCGCTTTATTTGCGCGAGCTTTGCGGCCGCGAGGAAGGCGCTCCGCCACCGGTGGCGTTGCACCGCGAACGCCGGGCCGGTGAACTGGTGCGCCAGTTGATCGGTGACGGTCAGATTCTGGCCTGCCACGATGTCTCCGACGGCGGTCTGTTGGTGGCGGTGGCCGAAATGGCTATGGCGTCGGATGCCCGCATCGGTGCCCAGCTGGATGCGCCCTCGACCCTGCCGCTGCACGCCTGGTGCTTTGGCGAGGATCAGGGCCGCTATGTCCTTGAAGTATTCGAGGACGATCTGGTCAGCGTGCTGGAAGAGGCTCAGAACCACGATACCACCGCCCGCGTCATCGGCAAGACCGGCGGCCATGTCATCAGTGTCGGCGGCCGTGCCGTGCCGATCGATGAACTGGTGGACGCCAACGAAGGTTGGATGCCTGCTTTCATGGGTTCCGAGATGGCGCAGCATTAAAACAGACAAGGGGCAGTTCCCCTTAAAACCCCTTCCCGGAAACGGGGAGGGGTTTTTTATTCGTCCGAGCACTCGGCGACAAATTTGACCAGACGGTAGGTTGCGGGGGTGAATTTCAGCGCGACGATGCGGTTATCCTGACGCACCAGGGTACAGATGCCGCCGATACCACGGTTGATATCCAGCTTGCCGCCGTCATTGGGGTAGAGGGTGAAGCGCATGGGCTCGGGCTTGATCGTGAATCCCGCCTCCAACTCCATGCCGGTGGCTGAGATATCCGCCACCCTGACCAACTTGCCCCCGATAATGGCCATCAGGCCGAATCCCTGAAAGCGGGGATAGCGCCGACGTTCGCTGTGCTCGGCAGATGAATCCTGATCCGGCATCTTTAGGGTCCTCTTCCCTGCACCGATTCAACAATATGCAAAATTCGCGGCAAACGCATCCCCTTGGAGAGAACTCTGACAATTTACTGACCGAATTCCACTCTGAGACGGTTGATTAAGCGGTGCTCGAAGCCAACATGCTAATGTGCATTCGGTTCGCAGACTAAAGGACGCGGCAGCATGGTAGCGGAGGGGATGCACACGAAACACACGTCTTCCGAGAGCGGCCCGTTTGGCGCGGGCTGGGGCCACCGCCTTGTTAATGCATCGCTTAAAAGCATTGAAGATTTTAGGATTGTTATTAACAGCATTCCTATTGGCGTGACATTGTTAAATTCAGATCTTGAGATGGTAGCGTGCAATATAAAATTCAAGGAATTGCTAGATTTTCCTGATCAACTATTTTTGAACGGCCTTCCTAACATGGCTGCATTGGCATTATTCAATGCCCAGCGGGGAGAGTACGGTCCTGGAGACCCTAATGAGCTGGCCAATCAAGTGGTGGTCCGCGCCAGATCTATGCAGGATCATCGCTACCAAAGGTTGCGGCCAGGTGGAGTCATCCTTGAGATTGAGGGGCACCCCATCCAAGGCGGCGGCTTTATCTCCATCTATACCGACATCACCGAGCGTTATCGTGCCGAAGAGCTTTTGCGTCAGCGTGAAGGACAATTGCGGCTGATCTACGACACATCCAGCGTCGCTATTTTCTTTGTTGATCAACGGGGCTTCATCACCCATGCCAACCGTCGCATGTCCGAGATGTTCGCCTGCCCCATGCAAACCCTGATCGGCAGCGAATACGTGGCTCATATCGCGGCGGCGGAACGGGAGGTCGGACGCCGGAAGATGCTTGACCTGTTGAGCAGTGCCATTCCCAGCGTGGATCTGGAGCGGCATTACTGGCGTGACGACGGCACCACCTTTTGGGGGCGCCTGACCGGGCAGCGGATGCATGACGAAAGCGGAAGGTCCATGGGGCTGGTGGGGGTGATCCTTGATATCACCGACCGCCGGGCGGCCGAGCAGCAATTGGCCGAGCGCAGCCGAGAGCTTGAGGCCATGAACAAGGCCCTGGCCTCATCCAATGCTGAATTGATGCAGGCGCGGGAAGCGCTGGAACGCATGGCCATGCACGATCAGCTGACCGGTCTGGCCAACCGCCATAAGTTTCTCCAGACCTATTCCATCGAGGTCGAACGCCGCAACCGCACTGGCGGCGCCTTGTCGCTGCTTCTGGTCGATGTCGACCATTTCAAGGTGATCAACGACCGCTATGGACATCTGGCTGGAGATATCTGTCTGCGGGCCATTGCCAGCGTTCTGGAGAGGAGTGTGCGGGCGGCCGATCTGGTGGGGCGCTTCGGCGGTGAGGAGTTTGTGGTGCTGTTGCCTGAAACCGATGCCGAGGGGGCCTTGGCCGCCGCCGAGAATCTCTGTCACGAGGTCCGTCACACTCAATTCGAGGTTGGTGGCCAGATGCTGACCATTACCATCAGTGTTGGTACAGCCACATTGCTGGCCGGGCAATCGGGGGATTTTGACCGTCTGGTCCACCGGGCCGATCTGGCGGTCTACCGCGCCAAGGGGGCTGGGCGCGACGCCGTGGTGATGGGGCTGGGCGATGGTGAAGTCACCTCTCTTCCTGGCCATGGGTAAGAGGCATAGCTCAACCACAGGGGCTGTATTGCCAGGAATCCGCATAGACCCGGCATGACGCAGGGGGTACAGTTATGCCCATGCTGAAGTGGGCCGGGGGGCCTGTTCTTGAATGAAGAACCGGGCTTTGGCCGTCTGGCGATAGGGTAAGGGATTGTGGCGCCGCTTATGCCAGAGAACCTCGATCATCCGGGAAGCAATGGTGGGCTTAATCCGCGTCTGCGGCCCCAATCCATTTTGTGGGGAATGATCTGCCTTTATGGCCTGATTCTCCTCCTCCTCGGCGGACTGTCGTCGTGGCGCGATTATAACGCCAGCCTGAGTGACGCCGAGCTGAACGCCACTAATTACGTCAACCTGCTGGAAGAGCACGCCAAGCGCACGCTGGAGGCGGCCGACCTGATCATGCTGCGGCTGTTGGACCGGGTTGCGGCCAAGGGGATTGATGGAGTGGCGGCCTCCCAGGAGGATTGGTGGAGTCTCGAAGCTGCGGCCATGGGCTCGCCCCAGACCGGGGCGCTGTATCTGATCGACGCCAAGGGCGATCTTCGCTTTACCACCCGCTCGTTTCCTGCTCCGCCCGCCACCAACTATTCCGGCCGCGATTATTTCCGCGCCATGATGGAGAAGGCGCCTCAACCTTATGTGGCGCGCTCGTTCTTTGAAGATGGAAGCGGCCGCGCCTCTTTTGCCATCGCGCGCAGGATCGAGACCAAGGACGGAAGCTTTGCCGGGGTGGCTGTCGTCACGATTGAAAGCGAGTATTTCCGCGAGTTCTACCGCAATCTTGGGTTCAGCGAACATGTGGCGTTCGGCATCTACAAGCACGATGGTTCGATCCTGGTGCGCTATCCCATGGTGGATGCTGATGTGGGACGTACCATTCCCAGCAATGCGCCCTTGCAGCAATTGCTGCCCACCAAGCCCATCGGCACCTTCCGGGGGGTCTCGACCTATGATGCCTTTCACCGGGTGGTGGCCTATCGCAAGGTGGACGACCCGGCCATCACCTTATGGGTGGCGACGACCGAGGAGGATGCCCTGGAGGGCTGGTGGCTGCGCCTTGCCCGCAATGCTGGTTTGGGACTGATCAGTATCATCGCCCTGGCCGCCTTGTCGCACTTTGCGCTCCGCGGTATCCGCCGTGAGGCGGAAGTGACCGCCAAGTTGGCGGCTTTGTTCGAGTTTTCTCCCATCGGTATGGTGCGGAGCCGCCTGGATGGGGGCTTCATCGAGGTTAATCCCGCTTTTCTTGCCATGGTGGGGCGCCCCCTTGATGAGGTTCTGACGATCGGGCGAACCGACCTGACCCCGGAGAGCTATGCCGAAAGCGATCGGCAGACCATAAAAAGCCTGCTGATCAATGGCCGCTATGGTCCTTACGAGAAAGAATATCTCCACGCCAGCGGAAGACCGGTGCCGGTCAGTCTGAACGGTGTTCTGGTCAAGGGCGGCTCGGGCGAGCCCTATCTCTGGTCTACCATCGAGGACATCTCGGCCCGCAAGCAGGCGGAAGAGGCTACCCAGCAAGCCGCCAGCGTCTTCCACAATACTGCCGAAGCCATCGTCATCACCGACCCGCAGGCCAGGATACTATCGGTCAATCCGGCCTTTACCCAGATTACCGGCTATAGTGCCGATGATGCCATCGGGCGCAGCCCCGCGATCTTAAAATCGGACCGTCATGGTCCGGTCTTCTATAAGGAGATGTGGGCCTCCTTGTTGGAAACGGGGCAATGGCAGGGGCAGATATGGAACCGGCGCAAGGATGGGCAGGCCTATCTGGCGTGGCAGACCATTTCCTCTGTCACCGATGACAAGGGGCAGGTCGTACGTTTCGTCTCGGTATCCAGTGACGTCACTGAACTGCATCTCAAGGACGAGCAGATCCGTCATCAGGCCTATCATGACGCCCTGACCGGCCTGCCCAACCGGTTGCTGCTTCAAGACCGCCTGGGCCATGCCATCGAGGTGGCCCGCCGCGAGCGCGAGCGGGTGGCGGTGATGTTCATTGATCTCGACCGCTTCAAGGTGGTCAACGACAGCTTGGGCCACAAGGCGGGCGACACCCTGCTGGTCGAGGCGGCCAAGCGTTTGCAGGAGCGGCTGCGCAAAAGCGATACCATCGCCCGTCTGGGGGGCGACGAGTTCGTGGTGGTGCTGTCGTTCTTCGAAACCTTGGGTGAAGTGGCCGAGGTGGCGGAATCCATCATCGGACGCTTCCAGCAGCCGATCCCCCTGCTGGGCCACGACATGCACGTCACCGCCAGTGTCGGAGTCGCTTTGTTCCCCCGGGACGGAAGCGATGTCGATACCCTGATGATGAATGCCGATACCGCCATGTATCGAGCCAAGGAGGCCGGGCGGAGTACCTTCCGGTTCTTCGACCCCACCATGAATGCCGAGGCCATGGAGCGCCTCAATCTGGAGGAGGCGCTGCGCCGCGCCATCGATAACCGCGAATTCACCCTCTATTACCAGCCCAAGGTAGATCTGCGCACCGGCGGGCTGGCGGGGGTGGAAGCGCTGATCCGCTGGATCAGCCCCGACCGCGGCCTGATCTCGCCCAACAACTTCATTCCCCTGGCGGAAGAGACCGGTCTGATCCTTCCGATCGGCGATTGGGTGTTGGAGGAGGCCTTCCGTCAGGCGGCGGAATGGCACAATCGCGGCTTTCCGCCCATCAAAGTCGCTATCAACGCATCCGCCAAGCAGTTCCTCAATCTGGAATTCGCCGATAAGGTCAGTACTCTTCTGGCCAATCACGGCCTTGATTCCGACCTGATCGAGATCGAGCTGACCGAAAGCGCGGTGATGTCGGAACCGGAAAAGGCGGTGGCGCAATTGCTGCTGCTGCGCCAGCTTGGCATCCGGGTCTCTGTGGATGATTTTGGTACCGGCTATTCCAGTCTCAGCTATCTGAAGCGCCTGCCGCTGACCACTGTCAAGATCGACCGCTCCTTCGTGCATGGCGTCGATCTCGAACCCGATAATGCCGCCATCGTTGGCGCCATCCTCGGGCTGGCAGAATCCTTGGGTCTGACCGTAGTGGCCGAAGGTATCGAGACCGAGGGGGAAGAGCGCTATCTCAAGGCCGCCGGTTGCCCCATCGCCCAGGGCTTCCGCTATGCCAAGCCGCTGGCGGTTCATGATTTCGAAGCCTGGCTCGACCGCTTTCTCGCCCCCGTCCGTTAGAACCGCTTCCGCCCGATTTATGCTGCCATGCGTCTCGCTTTTTCGGCTTGTCTCAGGGAAAGCCAATCGCGGCGGGTCTTGCCCGTGCCGTCTCACCCTCGACTGAAAAAGGTCAGGTTGATGGCGCGGCGATATCAAGCGGAAGGGGCAAATTCCACACTCCCCCTTTCCATTCTTCCTCGACCTACCCACATCACTTCTATCCCTGTCCGCTTTGGGGATACGGATCGGGTGCAAAGCACCCGCCCCCTTTGGTGTGGCACAAGCTACGGCGGATGGAGAGTTACCATCCGGTGCTTGAATCCGTTGTTGATCGGTTCCGGTCAACAAGATTTGGGTAAGGTGATGTGGTTCTAGCCTCAGCCGGCTTCGGAATGCTGCGGCGCAGCGAATGGATCTTAATTAACTTTATTGAGGTTAATATCGTATATTGCATTGCAAAACAGGGGGTTGGTCGGTAAACCCGCTTGCAAAATAGGGAAGTGTGGTTTACCTATCTCCCCAGTTCGACCATCCGGGTCTCAGGGAGGAACCATGGCCAGCAAGAAGAAGGTTGGGGGAGCGGCGGAGCCCACCCCCAAGGAGCTTATCCGCTATTACCGCGAGATGCTGCTGATCCGCCGTTTCGAGGAAAAGGCGGGCCAGCTTTACGGCATGGGTCTGATCAACGGCTTTTGCCACCTCTATATCGGTCAGGAGGCCGTGGTGGTGGGCATGCAGGCCGTGGCCGGTCCGGCGGATTCCTGCATCACCAGCTATCGTGATCACGGCCATATGCTAGTCTGCGGTATGGATCCCAAGGGTGTGATGGCTGAGCTGACAGGCCGTGCCGGGGGCTATTCCCGCGGTAAGGGCGGGTCCATGCACATGTTCAGCAAGGAAAAGCGCTTCTACGGCGGGCATGGCATCGTCGGTGCCCAGGTGCCGCTGGGAGCTGGTCTTGGCTTTGCCCACAAATACACCAAGGATGGCGGTGTCGCGCATGTCTATTGCGGCGACGGCGCGGTCAATCAGGGCCAAGTTTACGAAAGCTTCAACATGGCGTCGCTGTGGAAGCTGCCGGTGGTGTTCGTTATCGAGAACAACAAATACGCCATGGGCACCTCGTCGGCACGCCATGCCGCGGGTCAGGAATTGTACAAACGCGGCGACGCCTATGGCATTCCCGGCGAGCCGGTCAACGGTATGAGCATCATCGCCGTACGAGAAGCCGCCGCCCGCGCGTTGGAGCATGCCCGCTCTGGTCAGGGGCCTTACATCCTGGAGATGAACACCTATCGCTATCGCGGCCACTCCATGTCCGATCCGGCCAAGTACCGGAGCAAGGAGGAGGTGACCCGCATGCGCGAACAGCACGATCCCATCGACCAGATGAAGGAGAAGCTGTTGGCCGATGGTCTGATCACCGAAGACGGCCTGAAGGAGATCGATCGTGACGTCAAGGCGGTGGTGACCGAAGCCGCCGAGTTCTCGCAGACCAGTCCCGAGCCGGATGTGTCCGAGCTGTGGACCGACATCTTGATCGAAGCCTGAAGGCGAGGGGGGTAAAGCAATGCCGATTCAAGTTCTGATGCCCGCTCTGTCGCCGACCATGACCGAGGGCAAGCTCGCCAACTGGCTGAAGGCCGAAGGCGATAGCGTAAAGGCCGGTGAGGTTCTGGCCGAAATCGAGACCGACAAGGCCACCATGGAATTCGAGGCCGCCGAGGATGGCGTGCTCGGCAAGATCTTGGTTGCCGCCGGAACCGAGGGCGTGGCTGTCAACACGCCTATCGCCCTGATTTTGGCCGATGGCGAGGATGCCTCTGCCCTGTCGTCTGCGCCTGCCCCGGCCGCCGCCGCTCCCACCGCTGCTGCTCCGGTTGCCGCCGCTGCTCCCGCTGCGGTGCCCATGGCACCCGCCGCTCCCGATGAAAAGGTCTATACCAGCTTCAAGCGCCAGACCGTGCGCGAGGCGCTGCGCGATGCCATGGCCGAGGAAATGCGGACCGATCCCAAGGTCTTTCTGCTGGGTGAGGAAGTGGCTCAGTACCAGGGCGCCTACAAGGTGTCGCAAGGACTGCTGGAGGAATTCGGGGCCGAGCGTGTCATTGACACTCCTATTACCGAGATGGGATTCGCCGGTCTGGCCTGCGGCGCCGGATATGCCGGGCTGAAGCCCATCGTCGAGTTCATGACCATGAACTTCTCCATGCAGGCCATCGACCATGTCATCAATTCGGCGGCCAAGACGCTGTATATGTCCGGCGGCCAGTTGGAATGCTCCATCGTGTTCCGTGGTCCCAATGGCGCCGCATCGCGGGTAGGCGCCCAGCACAGCCAGGATTATGCCTCGTGGTACGCCCATTGCCCCGGCCTCAAGGTGCTGGCGCCGTGGAGCGCGGCTGACGCCAAGGGCCTGCTCAAGGCCGCTATCCGTGATCCCAATCCGGTGGTGTTCCTGGAAAATGAGCTGCTGTACGGCCAAAGTTTCGACGTGCCCGACGATCCCGATTTTGTCCTGCCTATCGGAAGGGCCAAGATCGAGCGTGCGGGAACCCACGTCACCATCACGGCCTATTCCCGCATGGTCCAGGTGGCGCTGGATGCCGCCGAACTGCTGAAGGCCGAGGGTATCGAGGCCGAGGTGATCAATCTGCGCTCGATTCGCCCGCTCGATATCGCCACCATCGTCGCATCGGTGAAGAAGACCAACCGCATCGTCAGCCTGGAAGAAGGCTGGCCGGTGGCGGGGATCGGCTCGGAAATCGCTGCCGTGATGATGGAACACGCTTTCGACTGGCTGGATGCGCCGGTGGTGCGGGTTGCGGGCGCCGATGTGCCCATGCCCTATGCCGCTAATCTGGAAAAGCTGGCCTTGCCCCAGCCCAATCAGGTTGCCGACGCCGCTCGCGCCGTCTGCTATCGCCGCTAAGAGGGGGGAGTTTCCATGCCCGTCAATATTCTGATGCCCGCCCTCTCACCCACCATGACCGAGGGTAATCTGGCCAAGTGGCTGAAGGCCGAGGGCGATACCGTCAAGTCCGGGGAGGTCCTCTGCGAGATCGAGACCGATAAGGCCACCATGGAATTCGAGGCCGCCGACGACGGCGTTCTCGGCAAGATCCTGGTGCCCGGCGGTACCTCGGGGGTGAAGGTCAATCAGGCCATCGCCGTACTTCTGCTTGATGGTGAGGATGCCTCGGCCATTGTCTCCGCGCCTGCTCCCGCCGTTGCGGCTGCTCCAACTGCCGTTGCGCCTGCTCCCGCCGTTGCGGCTGCTCCAACTGCCGTTGCGGCTTCGGCGCCCGCCGGGGACCGCGTCTTCGCCAGCCCGCTGGCCAAGCGTATTGCCAAGGATGGCAATGTGGACCTGAAGACGGTGGCGGGGTCCGGCCCCCATGGCCGTATCGTCAAGGCCGACGTCGAGGCCGCCATCGCCGCCGGCCCGGCTAAGCCCATCGCGGTTCCGGCTCCGACCGCCGCCAAGCCTGCTCCAATTCCGGTGGTGGCCAGCCCGTTCGAACCCGCCTTCGAGGAAATTCCCAATACCTCCATGCGCAAGGTCATCGCCCGCCGCCTGACCGAGGCCAAGTCCACCATTCCGCATTTCTATCTGTCGATCGATTGCGAACTGGACGCCCTGTTGAAGGTACGGGCCGACCTCAATGGCCGCTCCGATGCCTATAAGCTGTCGGTCAACGATTTCGTGGTCCGCGCCGTGGCCCTGGCCTTGAAGAAGGTGCCCGCCGCCAACGCGTCTTGGGGCGAAGAGGCCATCAAGCGCTATAAGGACGTGGATATCTCGGTGGCGGTGGCGACGCCCACCGGCCTGATCACCCCCATTGTCCACCACGCCGACCATAAGGGGCTGGCCGAAATCTCCAATGAGATGAAGGCCCTGGCCGCCAAGGCCCGCGACGGCAAGCTGAAGCCCGAGGAATTCCAGGGTGGCGGCTTTACCATCTCCAATCTCGGCATGTTCGGGATCAAGGACTTTGCCGCCATCATCAATCCGCCCCAGGGCTGCATCCTGGCGGTGGGCGCGGGTGAACAACGTCCGGTGGTCAAGGCTGGTGCCTTGGCGGTGGCAACCGTGATGACCTGCACCCTGTCCGTCGATCACCGGGTGGTGGATGGCGCGGTGGGGGCCGAATTCCTGGCGGCCTTCAAGAAGCTGGTCGAAGATCCGCTGTCCATGCTGCTGTAGGGGGCGTGATGACCGGGGATCGCACTCCTGCCACCTTGCAGGCTGTTTATGCCGCCTTCGAGAGTTTGAAGGCCGATTTCCGCGATGGCCGCCTGCCGGTCATCGCGGGGCGCATGGCCGGGGCTGCTGCGGTATGGGGCGAGCGTCTGTCGTCGCTGTACCGCACCGACGCCCGGGCCGACCTGCAACGGCGCGACATGCTGACCCGGTTCTGGGTGCTGCGCTATCGCGGCATGCCGGAGCCGGCGGACCTGACCGGGGCGCCTTCCGGCGCGGTGTTTGTCATGGCCTTCACCAGCTTTCCCTATCTGGACGTGTTGATGGACTCCTGGGGGCTGGGCGATCTGACCGAACCGGCGGAAGCCATGGGGCCGTTCAAGCTCCAATGTCTGCTGGACGGTGTGGACGAAGGCTTTGAGCTGACGGCGGAAAAAGCCCCCGCCGGGGGCTGGCGGTTCGACCTGATGCCGCTCTACCACGCCAAGGCCCTGGCTCTGGAGACCTTTGTAAGTTCCGAGTTTGGCGGCGATTTCGATCGCTTCTTCGCGCATTACGTCGCCGAACACGATCTTGATTTCCATATGGACCAGGCCTGGGCCCCGCTGACGGGCGCCTGATCCGCACACTTGGAGAGAATAATGGCTGATACCAGCTTCGACATCATCGTCATCGGCGGCGGCCCCGGCGGCTATGTGGCCGCCATCCGTGCCGCCCAGTTGGGAATGAAGACCGCCTTGGTCGAGCGCGAGCATCTGGGGGGCATCTGCCTCAACTGGGGCTGCATCCCGACCAAGGCGCTGCTGCGGTCGGCCGAGATCTATCGCCAGATGACCCATGCCGAATCCTATGGCTTGTCGGCGGGCTCGGTCGGTTTCGACCTGTCCAAGGTGGTGGCGCGCTCGCGCGGCGTGTCGGCCCAGCTTCAGGGCGGCGTCAAGCACCTGCTGAAAAAGAACAAAGTCACCGTCATCGACGGCACCGCCAAGCTGGCGGGCGGCGGCAAGGTCGCCATCGCCGGTAAGGATACCCTTTCGGCGCCGCACATCATCTTGGCCACCGGCGCCCGCGCCCGCGTGCTGCCCGGCTTCGAGCCCGACGGTAAGTTCATCTGGACCTATAAGGAAGCCCTGGTGCCCGACACCATGCCCAAGAGCCTGCTGGTGATCGGGTCAGGCGCCATCGGCATCGAGTTCGCCAGCTTCTTCAACGCGCTGGGCGCCAAGGTCACCGTGGCTGAGGCCATGGACCGGGTGCTGCCGGTGGAAGATGCCGAGATCAGCGCCATGGCCCAGAAGTCGTTCGAGAAGCAGGGCATGACCATTCTGACCAGCGCCAACATCAAGGGCATGAAAAAAGGCGCCGACAGCGTCACCGTCACCATCGAGGCGGGTGGCAAGACCCAGGATCTGGTGGTGGATCGGGTGATTACCGCCATTGGTATTGTCGGTAATGTGGAAAATATCGGCCTCGAAGGTACCAAGATCAAAGTCGAGAAGACTCACGTCATCACCGATGAATATTGCCGCACCGGCGAACCCGGCATCTATGCCATCGGCGACATCGCCGGTGCTCCCTGGCTTGCTCACAAGGCCAGCCACGAGGCCATCATCTGCATCGAGAAGATCAAGGGCTTGCCTGGCGTTCACCCCCTCGACATGGGCAAGATTCCCGGCTGCACCTACTGCCATCCCCAGGTGGCCAGCGTCGGCCTGACCGAGGCCTGCGCCAAGGAGAAGGGCTATCAGGTCAAGGTCGGTCGCTTCCCCTTCATGGCCAACGGCAAAGCCATCGCGCTCGGCGAGACCGAGGGCATGATCAAGACCGTGTTCGATGCCAAGACCGGCGAGCTGCTGGGCGCCCACATGATCGGGGCCGAGGTCACCGAGATGATCCAGGGCTATGTGGTGGCCAAGACGCTGGAGACCACCGAGGCCGAGCTGATGCACACCGTGTTCCCGCATCCCACCCTGTCGGAAATGATGCATGAATCGGTGCTCGACGCCTATGGCCGCGCCGTTCATATGTAGTCCTGACCCGCAAGATGTGATCTCTGTCGGGCTCTCGCCCGAACCCAGCCGGGGCGATGCCCCGGTCCCCCTTTGTTTTATATTTAAAAACAAGGGAGGTTCGGAGGCATGGCCTCCGAGCGGGGAGTGGGGCGGCAGCCCCACCAGAGGATCGGGCCAAATCTGGGCATGGCGATTCTCCCGGTCCGGCCGTTGGTTTTTCTTGACCTTCCCCCCCGCCTGGACACAATCAGAGCCATGAGCGACAAACAAACCCTGCGTCACCCGGAAAAGGCCCGTAAGCCCGATAACCCCAGCCCGCGCAAGCCGGACTGGATCAGGGTCAAGGCGCCGACCTCGGAAGAGGCGGCGGAGGTGCGCCGTCTGATGCGGGAAAAGAACCTGCATACCGTGTGTGAGGAAGCGGCCTGTCCTAATATCGGCGAATGCTGGAAGCAAAAGCACGCCACCTTCATGATTCTGGGCGATACCTGTACGCGGGCTTGCGCCTTCTGCAACGTCAAGACCGGTAAGCCCGGTGCGGTGGATGTGAGCGAGCCGGAGAATCTGGCAGAGTCGGTCAAGGCCATGGGGCTGCGGCACGTGGTCATCACCTCGGTGGACCGGGATGATCTCGCCGATGGCGGTGCCTTTCAGTTCGTGGCCTGCATCGAGCGCATCCGCAGTGAAAGTCCTGCTTGCACCATCGAGGTGCTGACGCCCGATTTTCGTGACAAGGGCGATGCGGTGGAGCGGGTGGCGGCGGCCAAACCCGATGTGTTTAATCATAATTTGGAGACGGTGCCGCGGCTGTATCCCGGTATCCGCCCCGGCGCCCGTTACTTCGAATCTCTGCGCCTTTTGCAAAGGGTCAGGGAGGCTGACCCGTCGATTTTCACTAAGTCCGGGATCATGGTCGGCCTGGGGGAAACCCGTGCCGAAGTGTTGCAGGTGATGGACGATATGCGCTCGGCCGGGGTTGATTTCATGACCATCGGCCAGTATCTCCAGCCGACATTGAAGCATGTGGGCATCGACCGCTTCGTCACCCCCGACGAGTTCGAGGATTACCGCAAGACGGCGGTGGCCAAGGGCTTCCTGATGGTGGCGGCAACGCCGCTGACCCGGTCGTCCCATCATGCCGACCGTGATTTCGAGGCGCTTCGGGCCGAGCGCCTGCGCCGACAGGGACAATAACCAAGCCATGCCGACCCACGCCGAAAAACGGATTCTGCCCTATACCCAAGAGCAGTTGTTCGATCTGGTGGCCGACGTGGAGCGCTATCCCGATTTTCTGCCCTGGTGCGTGGCGTCACGCATCCGCCGCCGCGAGGGCGAGGTGTTCTTCGCCGATCTGGTCATTGGCTTCAAGCTGGTGCGCGAACGCTTTACCTCGCGGGTGACCCTGACCCGGCCCAACCGGGTCGACGTCACCTATACCGAAGGACCGTTCAAGCACCTGAACAATCACTGGGTTTTCACCCCCCAGCCCGACGGTGGTACCGAGATCGATTTTTATGTCGATTTCGAGTTCCGCTCCAAGCTGCTGCAATCGCTGATCGGCGCCTTGTTCAACGAGGCGGTCAAGCTGATGGTCTCGTCGTTTGAAAGGCGCGCCCGCGCCCTTTACGGCTTGGATGGGCGTGTGAAAAACCCCTGACGCAGCTATGCGTCAGGGGTTTTCCGCCCAGAGGTCATGCCCCAAAGCTACCCTCGGGCCTGTCTGATGCCCCGTTCGTTAGAGGAGGCGGGCGGACATGTCCCAATCGAAGGTCGCAAATGCTAAGGGATAGCGATGGGGGTGTCTGTGAAGCAGTTCACATAGCGAGGCCTATGGCGGCGAGATAAACTCATCCAATGCCGCGCTCTTGGTCAGGGTGATCTGACCACGGCCCAGGGCAACGATGCCCGCCTGCTCCCACTTGGACAGGACCTTGTTGACGCTTTCGCGGCTGATGCCCAGATGGTCGGCCACCTCTTGCTGTGACAAACGGATGGTGATGGGGCCTTGCGCCTTTTCCCGCGTACCCAAAAGCCCACCCAGCATCATGAGATGCTTGGCAAGGCGGCTGGGCAGCGACAGAAAGACGATGTCTTCCAGCAGGTCGTCGGCGCGGCGGACGCGGTTGCACAGCACTTTGAGCAGATGCAGCGCCTGGGAGGGGTGGCGGTCGAGGAAGCCCAAAACATCCCGGCGTTCCAGCGCCAGCAGTTCGCAATCCTCCATGGCGGTGGCATCCGCCGAGCGCACGCCGCCGTCAAGGACGGCGATCTCACCGAACAGCTCGCCCGGCTGGATCATGCCATAGGTGACTTCCCGGCCCTCGGCCGACAGGACGCCGATGCGGATCATACCCTTGGACACCAGATACAGCCGGTCGCCGGGATCTCCCTTGGAGAACAAGATCTCGCGGCCCTCGACCTTTATGGTCTTGGCCTTGACGGCCAATTCATCCAGCAGGGCAGGGGGGATAGCCGCGAACAACGGTGTCCGCGCCAACATTTCCCTACGCCTTGTCACCACTTCGGTCATTGATGACCTTATCCCCTGATGCCCCGCCGCTTCAGCCAGGGAGTCAACACTCCCACCATCCCGCTGCGGAACAGCAATACACAGAACACAAAAATCACACCTTGGATGATTGTGACCCAAGAGCCGACTTCGGAAAAGTAATTCTGGATGGCGACCACCAGGAAGGCCCCAACCGTCGGTCCGAAAACTGTGCCGACGCCGCCCAGCAGCGTCATCAGCACCACCTCGCCCGAGGCGTGCCAATGGACATCGGCCAGCGAGGCAAGCTGGAATACCAGGGCTTTGACCGATCCCGCCAAGCCTGCCAAGCCCGCCGACAAGGTGAAGGCCAGCAGCTTGTAACGCTCGACCTCATAGCCCAGTGAGATGGCGCGGGGCTCGTTGTCGCGGATGGCTTTCAACACCTGACCGAAGGGCGAATGGATGATGCGGTGGATGATCAGCAGCGCCCCCACGAACAGCGCGAACACGAAGTAATACATGTTCAGGGTGCTGTTGAGGTCGATCAAACCGAACAGATGGCCGCGGGGCACCCCCTGGATGCCGTCTTCGCCATGGGTGAAAGGCGCCTGGACCGCGACGAAATACATCATCTGGGAAAAGGCCAGGGTTACCATGGCGAAATAAATGCCCGACCGGCGAATGGCCAGCCAGCCGGTGAAGGCGCCCAGCACCACCGCTGTGGCGACACCGGCCAGGACCGCCAGTTCCGGGGTCAATCCCCATTCCTTGGCGCCGTGGGCGGTGACATAGGCCGAGAAGCCGAAGAACATGGCGTGGCCGAAGGATAACAGCCCGACATAGCCAAGCAGCAGGTTGAAGGCTGCCGCGAACAGGGCGAAGCACAATCCCTTCATCAGGAAGATGGGATAGATGCCGAAGGGGGCGATCAGACCCAAGACGATGAGGGCCAGCACCAGAATCTTCTGCGGCGACACCGAGCCGGAGGAAGTGGGGGTTGAACTCATAAGATCAGCTCCGCTTTCCGAACAGTCCGGCCGGCTTGATCAGCAGCACGATGGCCATGACCACGAAGATCACCGTGCTGGCTGCTTCCGGGTAGAACACTTTGGTCAGGCCCTCCACCAGCCCCAGCAGGAAGCCGGTGACGATGGCGCCCAGGATCGAGCCCATGCCGCCGATCACCACCACCGCGAACACCACGATGATAAGGTTCGAGCCCATCAACGGATTGACCGAATAGATGGGGGCGGCCAGTACACCGGCGATGGCGGCCAGGGCGACGCCGAAGCCGTAGGTCAGGGTGATCATCACCGGCACATTGATGCCGAAGGCCTGCACCAGGGTGGCGTTCTCGGTGGCGGCGCGCAAATAGGCGCCCAGCTTGGTCTTTTCAATCAGCAGCCACGAGCCCAGGCATAGAACCATGGAGGCCATGACCACCCAGGCACGATAGATGGGCAGATACATGAAGCCCAGATTCCAGCCGCCCGCCAATTCCTTGGGCACCGCGTAGGGCATGCCGGAAATGCCGTAAAGCTGGCGGAACACGCCTTCGATCACCAAGGCGAGGCCGAAGGTGAGCAACAGACCGTAAAGGTGATCCAGTTTGTACAGGCGGCACAGCATGGTGCGTTCGATGATCATGCCGAATACCGCCACCAGCAGCGGCGCCACCACCAGGGCGGTCCAGTATCCGGCTCCCAGCACGGTAAGCAGCAGCCAAGCCACGAAGGCGCCCATCATATAGAGAGCGCCATGGCTGAAATTGATGATGTTCAAGAGGCCGAAGATCAACGCCAGCCCCAGCGAGAGCATGGCGTAGAAGGCGCCGTTGATGAGACCCAGCAGCAATTGCCCGAACAGGGCCTGGGCGGGTATGCCGAATATGGTCATCATGACGGGTCTTGGACCTCCTCCGCTTCATCCCCCGGGGGGGTTGACCCCGGGAGATGCTCTGGTCGGTTTGGTTTTTACTTCTTCATCAAAGCAGGGCAGGCGCTTTCAGCCAGCGGCTTATAGGCCTCGTCGCCGGGAATGGTGCGCAGCACCTTGTAATAATCCCACGGCCCCTTGGATTCGGAGGGCTTCTTGACCTCCACCAGGAACATGTCATGGACCATGCGGCCATCAGCGCGCAGCTTGCCGTTCTTGGCGAAGAAGTCGTTGATGGGCAGTTTACGCATTTCGTCGGCAACCTTGACGCCGTCGTCGGTTTTGGCCGCTGCTGCCGCCTTCAGGTAATGCATCACCGAGGAATAGACACCGGCCTGTACCATGGTGGGCATCTTGCCCTTCATGCGCTCGCCGAATTTCTTGGCGAAGGCGCGGCTGGAATCATCCATGTCCCAGTAATAGCCGGTGGTCATCTGCATGCCCTGGGCGGTCTCCAGCCCCAGGGAATGGACGTCGGACAGGAACACCAGCATGCCGGCCAGCTTCTGGCCGCCCTGGGTAATGCCGAATTCCTTGGCCTGCTTGATGGCGTTGATGGTGTCGGACCCGGCATTGGCCAGACCGATGATCTTGGCGCCCGAGCTTTGCGCCTGCAGCAGGAAGGACGAGAAATCGGCATTGGGGAAGGGGTGCTTGACCGCGCCCAGCACCTTGCCGCCGCTGGCCTTGACCACCCGCTCGGTCTGGGCCTGGAGGTCGTGGCCAAAGGCGTAATCGGCGGTCAGGAAGAACCAGGAATCGCCGCCCTGCTTGACCACGGCATTACCGGTGCCGACCGCCAAGGCATAGGTGTCGTAGGTCCAGTGGAAGCCGGTGGGCGAGCACTGGGCGTTGGTGAGTACCGTCGAGGCGGCGCCGGAATTGATGTCGATCTTGCCCTTCTCGCGCGACACTTCGCGCACGGCGACGGCCGCGGCGGTGGTCACCAGATCAAAAATGGCATCGACACCTTCGTTCTCATACCACTTGCGGGCGACGCTGGAGGCGATGTCGGCCTTGTTCTGGTGGTCGGCCGAGACTACCTCGATAGCTATACCATTCAACTTGCCGCCGAAATCCTCCACCGCCATCTTGGCGGCCTCCACCGAGCCGGACCCGGCCAGATCGGAATAGGTACCGGACAGATCGGTCAGCACGCCAATTTTGACCTTGTTGTCGCTGTACTGTGCCTGAGCCGCGCCAGCCGAAAGAGCCAGCGCCGCAGCGCCCAACAGCAGTCTCTTGGTGATCATCTGCTCTATCCTCCCGTTGGTATCCCGGTCGCCTCAGACGCCGAGATAGGTTTTTAGCTTATCCATATTGGCCGCCAGATGTTCGTTCGGGATCATATCGATCACATGCCCGTGCTCGACCACGTAATGACGGTCGGCGACGGTGGCGGCGAAGTGGAAGTTCTGTTCCACCAGCAAAATGGTGAACCCTCTCTTTCTCAGCTCTCGAATAATATCGCCGATGTGTTGCACGATGACCGGAGCCAGGCCCTCGGTCGGTTCGTCCAACAGCAGCATCTCGGCGCCGGTGCGCAGGATGCGGGCGATGGCCAGCATCTGCTGCTCGCCGCCCGACAGCTTGGTGCCCTGGCTGTTGGCGCGCTCCAACAGGCGGGGGAACAACTGATAGACCTCGTCCAGCGGCATGCCGCCCGGCTTGATCACCGGCGGCAGTACCATGTTTTCGCGCACCGACAGCGACGAGAAGATGCCGCGTTCTTCCGGGCAGTAGGCAAGGCCCAAGCGGGCGATCTTGTTGGATGGCAGGGCGATGGTCTCGGTGCCGCCATAGCGGATCGAGCCCTTGCGCTTGCCGACGATCCCCATGATCGAGCGCATGGTGGTGGTCTTGCCGACGCCGTTGCGGCCCAGCAGGGTGACGACCTCGCCCTTGGGGACATCGAAGGTCATGCCGTGCAAAACATGCGATTCGCCGTAATGGGCGTGCAGATCCTTGACCGACAGCAAAATTTCAGGCTCAGCCATGACCGGCTTCTCCGTGACCGGCCCCCATATAGGCCTCGACCACTTCGGGATTGCTGGAAACATCCTTGTAGGAGCCCTCGGCCAGGATGTGTCCCAGCTTCAGAACCGTGATGGTGTCCGACAGATCGGCCACCACCGACAGGTTATGCTCGACCATGAGGATGGTACGGTTGGCGGCGACGCGGCGGATGAGTTCGGCCGTGCGCTTGACGTCCTCGGTTCCCATGCCCGCCATGGGTTCGTCCAGCAGCAGCATTTCCGGGTCCAGCGCCAAGGTGGTGGCGATTTCCAGCGCTCGCTTGCGGCCATAAGACAGTTCACCCGCCGGGATATCACGGTACTCGGTGATGCCGACCGCTTCGACCAACTCGTCCGCACGCTCGTTCAGCGAGGCCAGGCATGAATCCGAACGCCAGAAGTGAAAGGAATTGCCCTGGACCCGTTGCAAGGCCACCCGGACGTTTTCCAGCACTGTCAGATGGCCGAATACCGCCGAGATCTGGAATGACCGTACCATGCCCTGGCGGGCGATGGCCGCCGGAGCGGCTTTGGTGATGTCACGGCCGTTGAACAAAATCTGACCGCGCGTGGGCGTCAGAAATTTGGTGACCAGATTGAAGCAGGTGGTCTTGCCCGCCCCATTAGGGCCGATCAGGGCATGAATCGTGTGCCGCCGAACCTTGAGGTTCACGTCCGACACGGCAACGAATCCCTTGAACTCTTTAGTCAAGGACCGAGTTTCGACGATGAAATCATCGCCCATGCACACCTCCCACGGTGTTTCTTCCAGACTGGCCTTGGCGCATTTTCGCGTCCCAATCGCCGCCTGTTTCATTATTGTCCTGAAATAAGGCCATCAATTTCTCGCTCTGTCAAAGCATGTAAATTTACCGGATGGTGACTAAGGTCTGGACCCGAGAGCGACAGGGGGCAAGGCGAGGTAGGCGAGTATCTCCTGTGCGGGCGCTGTGAAATTGGTCTTTGCCTTGGTGACAAGGAGCATTTCCACTTTGGACTTGCCACGTGCCACTTTGCCAAAGCGGCTGTGTGTGGAGATCTGGATTTGTGCAATGGCGAAATGCCCGTATTGCGCGCCGTTCTTATTGTCGTAGTGTGATTTGGGGCGAAAAATCAAAAAATTTGTCTCGATCTGAGGTCTTCACGATGGAGAGGCCGTTTCCTACGCTTGGCGAAGCAGACGGAATGCCGTATGAAGACCAGATTCCCGAACGCTGGGCTGTGTTCGGAAAAGGGTACGCCTGCGCCCGCATCAAGGGGGCGCATCATGGAATTTGCCGCGGAATCCTTCGGGTTTTCGCGTCGGCGAAGAGGACATGGATTTGAAGATGAGCGGATTGCCTGAAGCACAGGGGCTGTACGACCCGCGCCACGAACATGACGCCTGCGGCGTCGGCTTCATCGTCGACATCAAGAACCGTAAGTCGCATGCCATCGTTCGTGACGGGTTGGAGATTCTGGTCAATCTCACCCACCGCGGTGCGGTCGGCGCCGACCCTAAAGCCGGCGATGGCGCTGGTATCCTCATTCAGCTTCCCGACGCCTTTCTGCGGGCCGAAGCCTCCGCCCTCGGCATCACCCTGCCGCCCGAGGGGGCCTATGGCGCCGGCTGCGTGTTCCTGCCCCAGGATGCGGCCGTCCGCCGCGCCTGTGAGGAGCATTTCGAGCGTCTGATCAAGGCCGAGGGGCAAGTGGTTCTGGGCTGGCGCGACGTGCCGACCGATTCATCGACCCTGGGCGATTCGGTGCTGCCCACCGTGCCGGTGGTGCGCATGGTGTTCATCGGCAAGGGTGCCGCGATAGCGACCCAGGACGATTTCGAACGTAAGCTGTTTGTGATCCGCAAGCAGGTGTTCAACAATGCCCCGATTGGTTCAGAACGCGACTTCTACATTCCGTCGCTATCGACCCGCACCCTGATCTACAAGGGGATGCTGCTGGCCGATCAGGTCGGTGTGTTCTATAAGGAACTGTCGGACGAGCGCATGGTCAGCGCCCTGGCCATGGTGCACCAGCGCTTCTCCACCAACACCTTCCCCAGCTGGCGTCTGGCCCACCCCTTCCGCATGATCAGCCATAACGGTGAGATCAATACCCTGCGCGGCAACCTCAATTGGATGAATGCGCGGCGTCAGACTATGTCGTCGGCGGTGTTGGGTGAGGATCTGGCCAAGCTGTGGCCGCTGATCCCCGAGGGGCAGTCGGATTCCGCCTGCTTCGACAACGCGCTGGAATTGCTGGTGATGGGCGGCTATTCCCTGTCCCACGCCATGATGATGCTGATCCCCGAGGCGTGGTCCGGCAATCCGCTGATGGATGAGAAGCGCAAGGCGTTCTACGAATACCACGCCGCGCTGATGGAGCCGTGGGACGGCCCGGCGGCGGTGTGCTTTACCGATGGTCGCCAGATCGGCGCCACCCTCGACCGCAACGGTCTGCGTCCGGCCCGTTATCTGGTCACCGACGACGACAAATTCCTGATGGCCTCGGAAATGGGCGTGCTGCCGATTCCTGAGAACCGTATCAAGAAGAAGTGGCGGTTGCAGCCGGGTAAGATGCTGCTGATCGACCTGGAAAAAGGCCGGATCATCGACGATTCCGAGCTTAAGGCCGAACTGGCCTCGTCCAAGCCCTATGCCGAGTGGCTGAAGCAGTCACAGATCATGCTGGAAGACCTGGACGTCGCCGTCCAGACGGTCCAGCCCGATCCGATGACCCTGCTCAAGCGCCAGCAGGTGTTCGGCTATACCCAAGAAGACACCAAGTTCCTGCTGCAGCCCATGGCGGTGACCGGACAGGAAGCGGTGGGCTCCATGGGCACCGATACCCCCATTGCGGTGCTGTCGTCCCGGCCCAAGCTGCTGTTCAATTACTTCAAGCAATGCTTTGCCCAGGTGACCAATCCGCCCATCGATTCCATCCGCGAGGAATCGGTGATGAGCTTGGTGTCGCTGATCGGCCCGCGCCCCAATCTGCTGGGCTTTGGCGCCGATGGCGGCCAGGGTAAGCGCCTGGAAGTGCGCCAGCCTATCCTGACTAACGAGGATCTGGAGAAGATCCGTCGCATCGAGACTCTGCCGGGCTCGGGCTTCCGGGCCGTCACCCTCGACATGACCTGGCCCGCCGAGGAAGGCGCCGGTGGCCTGGAACTGGCCATCGCCGCGCTCTGCCGCACCGCCAAGACCAAGGTGGAAGAGGGCTATAACATCCTGATCCTGTCCGACCGCGCCGTCGGGCCGGGCAATGTGCCGATTCCGTCGCTGCTGGCGGTGTCGGCGGTCCATCACTTCCTGATCCGGGAAGGGTTGCGCACCCAATCCGGTCTGGTGGTGGAAACCGGCGAGGCCCGCGAAATCCATCACATGTGCGTGCTGGCGGGCTATGGCGCCGAGGCCATCAATCCCTATCTCGCTTTCGAGACCCTTGAGGACATGCGCCCCAACCTGCCGGAGGAGCTGAAGCCCTACGAGGTACAAAAGCGCTATATTAAGGCCATGGACAAGGCCATCCTCAAGGTGATGGCCAAGATGGGCATCTCCACCTACCAATCCTATTGCGGGGCACAGATTTTCGACGGCATCGGCCTGTCGAGCCGCTTCCTCAATACCTATTTCGCGGGGACGGCCAGCCGGATCGAGGGTATCTCCCTGACCGAGGTGGGTGAGGAATCCGTTCGCCGCCACCGTCAGGCCTATTCTGACGCCCCCATTTACCGCAACGCCCTGGATGTGGGCGGCGAGTATGCCGTACGCATGCGGGGCGAGGACCATGCCTGGACCAGCGACACCATCGCGTCGCTGCAACACTCGGTGCGCTCCAACTCCTTCGATCGCTTCAAGGATTTCAGCCGCGCCATCGACGACCAGAGCAAACGCCTGCTGACGCTGCGCGGCCTGTTCGAGATCACACCCGCCGCCAGCTCCATTCCGCTGGACGAGGTCGAATCCGCCAAGGACATCGTTAAGCGCTTTGTCACCGGCGCCATGTCGTTCGGCTCCATCTCGTATGAGGCCCATTCGACCCTGGCCGTCGCCATGAATCGCATCGGCGGCAAGTCCAATACCGGCGAAGGCGGCGAGGAGCCCGAGCGCTTCGTGCCCCTGCCCAACGGCGATTCCATGCGCTCGGCCATCAAGCAGGTGGCGTCGGGCCGGTTCGGCGTCACCGCCGAGTATCTGGTCAATGCCGATGATATTCAGATCAAGATGGCTCAGGGCGCCAAGCCCGGCGAGGGTGGCCAGCTGCCCGGCCACAAGGTGGACAAGACCATCGCCCGGGTGCGTCACTCGACCCCTGGCGTCGGCCTCATCAGTCCGCCGCCCCATCACGACATCTATTCCATCGAGGATCTGGCCCAGCTGATCTTCGACCTGAAAAGCGTCAATACCGCGGCGCGCATCTCGGTCAAGCTGGTGTCGGAAATCGGTGTCGGCACCGTGGCCGCGGGCGTTTCCAAGGCCAAGGCCGACCATGTCACCATTTCGGGCTTCGACGGCGGCACCGGCGCTTCGCCGCTGACGTCGATCAAGCATGCCGGGTCGCCGTGGGAGATCGGTCTGGCCGAGACCCATCAGACCCTGGTGCTGAACCGCCTGCGCAGCCGTATCGTCGTGCAGTGCGACGGCGGTCTGCGCACCGGCCGCGACGTAGTGATCGCCGCCCTGCTGGGAGCTGACGAGTTCGGCTTCGCCACCGCGCCGCTGATCGCGGCGGGCTGCATCATGATGCGTAAGTGCCACCTCAACACCTGCCCGGTAGGCGTCGCCACCCAGGACCCCGAACTGCGCAAGCGCTTCGTGGGTCAGCCTGAGCATGTCATCAACTACTTCTTCTTCGTGGCCGAGGAAGTGCGCCAGATCATGGCCACGCTTGGCTTCCGCAAGCTGGAGGAACTGACCGGCCGCAGCGATCTGCTGAACGTCAACAAGGCGATCGAGCATTGGAAGGCCAAGGGGTTGGACTTCTCCAAGCTGTTCCATCAGATCCCGGCCGAGCCGGGGGTGGCGATCCGCCATTGCGAGAACCAGGAGCACGACCTCGACGACGTTCTGGACCGCGAATTGATCGAAGAAGCCAAGCCCGCCCTTGAGGACCGTGTCTCCGTCCGTATCGAAAAGCCGGTGCGCAACCTCAACCGCACCGTCGGCGCCATGCTGTCGGGTGAGGTGGCCAAGCGCTATGGTCATGCCGGTCTGCCCGGCGATACCATCCACATCAAGTTGCAGGGAACCGCAGGCCAAAGCTTCGGCGCCTTCCTGGCACGCGGCGTGACCCTGGAACTGGAAGGCGAGGCCAACGACTACGTCGGCAAGGGTATTTCCGGTGGTCGGGTGGTGATCTATCCCGCCAAGACCTCCAAGATCCTGGCGGAAGAGAACATCATCGTCGGCAATACCGTGCTCTACGGCGCCATCGAGGGAGAATGCTATTTCTCCGGCGTGGCGGGCGAGCGGTTTGCGGTCAGGAATTCCGGTGCCATCGCGGTGGTGGAAGGTGTCGGCGACCATGGCTGCGAATATATGACCGGCGGTTGCGTCCTGGTCATCGGCGGCACCGGCCGTAACTTCGCCGCCGGTATGTCGGGCGGCGTCGCCTATGTGTTGGATGAGGCCGGCGACTTTGCCAAGCGCTGCAATCTGTCCATGGTCGAACTGGAGCCGGTTGCGGCGGAGGAAGACGCCAATGCCCGCCATGAAGGTCAGTCGGGCGACCTGGAAGGTCATGGCATCGTCGAGGTCATGAGCGACATGACCCGTGACGATTCCAGCCGTATCCGGGCCATGCTGCGCAACCATCGCTTCTTCACGGGCAGCAAGCGTGCCCACGACATCTTGCTTAACTGGGAGTATTACATGCCCAAGTTCGTCAAGGTGATGCCGGTCGATTACCGGCGTGCCCTGCTCGAAATGCAGAAGGCGCAAGAGCCTCGGGCCATGGTCGGGGGGGGGCGCTGATATGGGCAAGCCGACGGGTTTCAAGGAATTCGCGCGCCAGACCCCCAGCTACGAAGCCGCTGCGGAACGGGTGAAGCATTATCGGGAATTCACCAAGCCCCTCAGTTCTGAGGATCTGGCCAAGCAGGGCGCCCGCTGCATGGATTGCGGCATTCCGTTCTGCCACCAGGGCTGTCCGGTCAACAACATCATTCCCGACTGGAATGATCTGGTGTACCGCAACCGCTGGGCCGAGGCTTTGGAGGTTCTGCACTCCACCAACAACTTCCCGGAATTCACTGGACGCATCTGCCCGGCACCGTGCGAGGCGTCGTGTACCTTGAACATCACCGACGATCCGGTGGCCATCAAGACCATTGAGCACGCCATCGTCGAGCGCGGCTGGTCCGAAGGCTGGATCAAGCCCGACACCTCCAAGCCACGCACCGGCAAGAAAGTGGCTGTGGTGGGCGGTGGTCCGGCGGGCATGGCGGCGGCGCAGCAACTGGCCCGTGCCGGTCATGCGGTGGTGCTGTTCGAGAAGAACGCCAAGGTCGGCGGCCTGCTGCGCTATGGCATCCCCGACTTCAAACTGGAAAAATCGGTAATCGACCGCCGTATGGCCCAGATGGCGGCGGAAGGTGTGGAACTGCGCGCCAACGCCCATGTCGGCGTCAGCATCAGCCCCACCGAATTGCTGAGCGGCTTTGATGCGGTGCTGTTGACCGGGGGCTCGGAAAAGCCACGCGATCTGCCGGTGCCGGGGCGCGATCTGGCGGGGGTTCACTTCGCCATGGATTTCCTGACCCAGCAGAACCGCCGGGTCTCGGGTGAAGCGGTGGGTGTGGCCGATATTCTCGCCACCGGCAAGAAGGTGGTGGTGATCGGCGGCGGCGATACCGGTGCTGATTGCGTCGGCACTTCTAACCGCCAGGGTGCGGCCTCGGTCACTCAAATCGAAATCATGGCCAAGCCGCCAGAGAAGGAAGACAAGGGGCTGTCCTGGCCGCTGTGGCCCAATCGTCTGCGCACTTCGTCATCCCATGACGAGGGATGCGACCGGCGCTGGTCGGTGTCTACCGCCGCCTTCCGGGGCGAGAACGGACGTCTGACCGGCCTCGATTGCTTCCAGGTCGATGGCAAGTTCCAGCCTATTCCCGGCACAGAGTTCAAGCTTGAGGCTGATCTGGTGCTGCTGGCCATGGGTTTTGTCCATCCCGTCCATGAAGGTCTGGTTGACGGCCTCGGTCTGGAGCGGGACGGGCGCGGCAACGTCAAGGCCGATACCGAGGCCTATCGGACCTCCAATCCCAAGGTTTTTGCCGCGGGTGATATCCGGCGCGGTCAGTCCCTGGTGGTGTGGGCGATCCGGGAGGGCCGTCAGGCGGCGCGTTCGGTCGATGCCTTCCTGATGGGGCGGAGTGATTTGCCGCGCCAATAGGGCTCTTAAGGGATAACCGGAGACAGAGGCGGCTTTGGTCGCCTCTGCGCATTTTGGCGCCAAATCGATACGTTTTTTTATTAACCTTGTATCATATGCGATTGACGCCTGTATCGAAGTGTTTCAATTTGTTATAGAGCGGGCTGCGTTTCGGTGCTGACTGAGGGATCTGGGTACAATGTTCATTAAAAATTGGCGTTTCAAGGCGAAGATTCTTCTTATCGTTGCCGCGTCAGTCCTGGGAATGGGGCTGATCATCGTCGCCAATCTTGGCAATCTGCGCGAAGAGCTTTTGGACAGCCGCCGGATAAAAACGCGGCAATTGGTCGAGGCTGCCCACACCGTTGTCGGCCACTATATCAAGGAAGCCGCTGCGGGCCGGATGACGAAGGATGCCGCCCAGGATGCCGCCAAGGCGACGCTGCGGGAGATGCGTTACGCCGGCAATGAGTATTTCTGGATCAACAGCACCGACGATTCCAAGATGGTCATGCATCCCTTCCGTTCTGACATGGAGGGTAAGGTGCTGAGTGGCCTCGCTGACCCGACAGGCAAGCTGTTCTTTACCGCCATGATTGATACGGTGCTGAAGGATAAGAATGGCGGTTTTGTTGAGTATTTCTGGCCCAAGCCCGGTATGGATAAGGACAAGCCAGTTCCCAAGCTGTCTTTCGTCAAGGCAGTCGAAGACTGGAAGTGGCTGGTGGGGTCGGGCATCTATATCGATGACGTGGATGAGGCCTTTCGCGCCAAGCTGATCAGTCTGGGCACGACCACCGTCGGCGTGGCGCTGGTGGTGCTGCTGATTTCGTGGTGGATCGGCAATGGTATCGTCAATGGCATGGCGGTGGTGACCGGCGGCATCCGCAAATTGGCGGATGGTGACACCAGCGTGACCCTGGACGGTGCCGACCGTCAGGACGAGATCGGCGAATTGGTCCGCGCCGCGGCCATCTTCCGCGAGCATTCCCTGGATGTGGCGCGGATGTCGGAAGAGCGGGCCGAGGCCCGGAAGCAGGCCGAGAGCGAGCGTCGCTCCACCCTCTCCACCCTTGCCAACGATCTGGAATCCGGGGTCAAGGGTACGGTGGTGACGGTAAGCGAATCCGTCGACAACATGCGCTCCACCGTGGTCTCCATGTCCCACGCCATCGATGCGGCGGCAGAGGAAAGCCAGGCCGTGGCGGCAGCGGCGCAACAGACCAGCGTCAACGTCGAAACTGTCGCAGCGGCGGCGGAGGAACTGAGTTCATCCATCCGCGAGATTGGTCAGCAGATGGTGCAAAGCACCACCATCGCCAAGTCGGCGGTTGATGCCGCCAGCCGTACCGATTCCGTGGTGCGGGGGCTGTCGGATGCGGCGGACCGTATTGGCGAGGTGGTACGTTTGATCAACGATATCGCGGGGCAGACCAATCTTCTGGCCTTGAACGCCACCATCGAGGCCGCGCGCGCCGGTGAAGCCGGCAAGGGCTTTGCCGTGGTCGCCAACGAGGTCAAGCACCTCGCTACCCAGACGGCGCGGGCCACCGACGAGATCGCCACCCAGATCACCGCCATTCAAGACACCACCGCCGATGCAGTGGCGGCTATCGAGGAAATCTCCCGCACCATTGGTGAGATGGATCAGATCGCAACCTCCATCGCCAGCGCGGTCGAGGAGCAAGGTGCCGCGACCCGTGAAATCGCCCGCAATGTGCATGAGGCGGCTGCGGGAGCTCAGGATGTCTCGACCCATATCGTCGAGGTCAGCCGGACCTCGAGCGAGGCGGGCTCGGCGGCACGCGACCTGCTTCAGGTGGCGGAGAGGCTGGCACGGGATTCCGGTATTATGCGGACCGGTGTGGATAACTTCCTGGGCGAAATTCGGGCCATGTAATCGGGCCGCCGCCCCCTCAAAGTTCCAAGCGGTCCGGATGGGCCGCACCCGGCGCTTGAGGGGGATGATAGACCCACTTGACGGCCCTCAAGGTCCAATGGTGTCAGACAGGCCATGGTCCAGGTGTCTTTCGCATGAGGTAACCCAAGCCATGGCCACCATTCCGCTTATGGAACCCGTCTATCAGGGAAACCAGGGCCCCGTCTTTTTCGCTGCGGGATTCCGCCCCTTCTTTCTGTTTGCCGCGATCCAGGCCGCATTCATGCTGCCGCTGTGGCTGCTGGTGTTTCTGGCGATCTTGCCGGTGGGTTCCAACTGGAACCCGGTGGTCTGGCATGCACACGCCATGGTGTTTGGGTTTGCCGGGGCGGCGGTGGGCGGCTTTTTGCTGACCGCAGTCCCCAACTGGACCAATTCCCACCATGTTTCTGGCCGCCCCCTGATGCTGCTGTTCGGGGTGTGGCTGGCCGGGCGGGTGGCCTGCACGTTGGCGGGGATTCTGCCGCCGGTGCTGGTGGCGGTCCTTGATCTCGGCTATCTGCCCATCCTGGCGGTACTGCTGGCCAAGCCGCTGATCGAGGCGGGCAAGTGGCGTAACATCATCTTCCTGCCCATTCTCGGGCTGATGTGGCTGGCCGATCTCTGCGTTCATCTGGAGGCCATTCTGGGCAAGGCTACCGGGATGAAGGGGCTGTATCTCGGCATCTTCATCGTGCTGCTGATGATCGCCATCGTCGGCGGCCGTATCGTGCCTTCATTCACCGAGAATTGGCTGCGGATGCAGGGCAAGCCGGTGAAGATGGCGCCGGTGGCGTGGATCGAGAAGGGTGGCGCGGCCGCCAGTGTGCTGCTGGCGGGACTGGCCCAAATCGCCCTGCCGTCGTCGCCCGTGGCTGGCGGGCTGTTACTGGCCGCCGCCGCCATTCATGGTTTTCGTCTGTCGCGCTGGCATGGTCTTGCCACTTGGAACAATCCGATCCTGATTGTTCTTCATGTGGGCTATGGCTGGATGGTGTTGGGGTTTGCCCTGCTGGGGCTTTCCGCCTTCGTCGAGGCGCTGCCCGCCTCGGCGGCGGTGCACGCCCTGACGGCGGGTTCGGTCGCCACCATGGTGATCGGTGTGATGAGCCGGGCGGCACTTGGTCATTCCGGCCGTCCGTTACAACTGGCGCCCGCCACCGTCTGGGCCTATGTCCTGATCTCGGTCGGGGCCTTGCTGCGGGTGGTGGCCCCGGTCATTCCCGGCGCCATGGTGCCGTTGACCATCGCGGGGGGGCTGATCTGGGTTGGCGGCTGGCTGATCTATATCGGGGTTTATCTGCCGGTTCTGACCTTGCCGCGTGCTGATGGTCGGCCAGGCTGACGCAGCATCAGGATGAGTTGTCACAATTTGCTGAAGTTATTGTCTTATTTTTAGGGAGTCGTGTGACCAGATACACAGTTGGGGGTTATGCGGCGCTGTAGGGTGTCGTAGGAAGCGACTGTGGAGGTGACGGCATGACCTGCCGGGTCAAGTTCATGGGTGTGCGCGGTAGCATCGCCTGTCCTTCTCCCGACCATGTGGTTTATGGCGGTAATACGTCTTGTATTTCGGTCACCACCGGGGCGGGGGAACTGGTCTTTGACGCAGGGACCGGCATTCGGGGGCTGGGGCGGGAACTGCTGGGCAAGGGCTGCAAGGAGGCTCACCTCTTCTTCACCCATGCCCATTGGGATCACATCTGCGGCTTTCCGTTCTTTACGCCCGCTTTTGTTCCCTCCTTCCGGCTGCACATCCACAGCGCCCGGCTGGTCTGCACCCCCGACGGTATCCGTGAGACCTTGGTGGCCCAGATGGAGCCGCCCAATTTCCCGGTGCCGCTGGGCATCATGCAGGGCATCGCCAGCCACCATGCTTTCGATGTGGGTGAGTGCATCGAACCTTATCCCGGCGTAGTGGTGCGGACGGCGGGACTGCGCCATCCCAACGGCGCCTGCGGCTATCGTGTCGAGCATGGCGCAAACGCGGTCTGCTATATCACCGATACCGAGCATGTTCCCGGTCAGCCCGATGAGCAGGTGTTATCGCTGATCCGAGGCGCCGATCTGGTGATCTATGACAGCACCTATCGGGACGAGACCTTCAGCAGCAAGATCGGCTGGGGCCATTCCACCTGGCAGGAGGGGATCAGGCTGGCCCAGGCCGCCGGGGTCAAGCAATTAGCCATCTTCCACCACGATCCCGAGAGCACCGACGACGTCATGGCCGCTGTCGAGGCCGAGGCCAAGGCCATGTGGTCCGGGGCGGTGGTGGCGCGGGAAGGGATGGAATTGTCTTACTTATAGACCCCGATATAGGTGATGACACCGCGTTCGGGCACATTCTTCACATAGGACGCCTTGGGCTCGATCTTGTTGCTGGTAGGGTTAAGCCAGTGATATTCGACCCAGCCTTCGCCCTTTTCCTCCGCAACTCTGATAATGTCTTGCACCAGCAGCTTGCCGTTGGCGTCCTTGACGTTGAGGACCGACTTGCCCTCGTTCTTGCGGTTTGGAGGATAGATCAGCCAAGTGCCGTTGGTATTGATGACGTTGACGTAGATCTCTCCCGTCTTGAATTCGCCATCGGTATGGAAGGTCTCACGGGTTTTATCGACGCCGTCACGGATCAGCAGGTCAGCCGCCCGCAGTGTCAGGGCCTTGACCTGATCCAAACTTGGCTTGTCCGCCGCCCAGGTGTTTGACGATGCCAGGATCATCACTGCCACCGCCAGGATTTGCCGCAAAATCGTCTTCATGTCGGCTTTCTCCCTACGCCAAGCCCAACTCGGCCAGGGCCGAGGTCAGCCGGTCGCGGGACAGAGGCTTCAAAAGAACGCTGTCGAAGCCGCCTTCGAGGAATTCCGCCACTTCTTCCGGCATGGCGTGGGCAGTGTAAGCCATCACCTTGAGGCCTGCGCCGCCCAGGGTCTCGGCACGGATTCGGCGGCAGACCTCCTGGCCACTCATGGTCGGCATACTGACATCAAGCAGTACCAGGGTGACGGTGGTCTTGCTCAGATAGTCGAGCGCCGCCTCGCCACAATCGACATCATCGACACTCCATCCCGACTTGGCCAGCAGGCGGGTGGCGAGGATGCGGTTAATGTCGTTATCATCAACCACCAAAGCCTTCTTCATGACGACACCTCGACGCTGATCGCACTTGGAATTTTCCGCTCCAATGGCAGGGTGAAGAAGAAGGTGGTTCCGACTCCCACCTTGGACTCGACGCAGATCTGCCCGCCCATCAGTTCGACCAGATGGCGCGCCAGGGTCAGCCCCAGACCGGTGCCGCTGTGGGAGCGGGTGAGGAAGGAATCCACCTGACGGAATTTTTCAAAGATGGCGGCCAGCATGGCTTCCGGGATACCGGGGCCGGTATCTTGCACCTGGAACAGCACGACGGGATCTTGACGGATGATCTTGAGCCGGATCTCGCCCGATTGGGTGAATTTCACCGCGTTGCTGAGCAGGTTGTGGATGATCTGACGCAGCCGCAGCGAATCTGCAGGCACGGTCTCGGGAATGTCTGCGGCGATTTCTGTGATGAAGGAGATATTCTTGGACGCGGCCATCGGCTGGTGCACGGCGGCGGCTTCGGTCACCAGGGCTGCCAGGGGGATCGGCTGGATGTTGAGCGTCATGGCCCCGGCTTCGATCTTGGCGATATCGAGGATCGAATTAACCAGCTCCAACAGATGACGGCTGCTTTTTTCAATGATATCAGCGTTTTCTCTGGTCTCGTCATCGGCGGCTTCGTCGCGGATCAGCTCGGAAAAGCCGATGATGCCGTTCAATGGGGTGCGCAGTTCATGGCTCATATTGGCCAGGAACTCGCTTTTCATGCGGCTGGCTTCTTCAGCTCGGGTTTTGGCGTCGTGAATGCGGACAAAGGATTCTTGAACGTTGTCGGCCATGTCGTTGAATGAGCGCGCCATCTCCGCCATCTCGTCGGAGCCCTCGGCGGGCAGGCGGTAATCCAACTCCTCGTGGCGGAAGCGCTGGATGCCGGTCACCACGGCGGTGATGCGCTGGGTAAGCAGCGAGGCCATCCATACCGCGATGCCGATCACCACGCCGATCATCACCAGGGTCGAAAGGCTGAGTTGGCGGGCCATGCTGGCGACCTGATTGGAAATCAGGGTGATTACGCCGTCCAGGTTGGTCTGCAATTCCTTGTCGCGCTGGGCCAAAACCTGATCGCTCTGTTCCTTGGCGCGGGTGGCGGCGCTGTGGAAGTCTTCCACATTGGCGCCGATGGTCACAAAGCCGAAACCGCGTGGCGATTGGGCATAGGGGCCGGTGTAATAGGGGATGGTGGCGGCGGTGGTCAGTTTCCACAACCCGCTCCAGAAGATCTCGAACGAGCCAGATCCACCCTTGCTGGTCAGGTCCATCCAGCCGGTGCATTGTGGTGCATGGTTGAGATAGCGGCAGTCCAGGCCCAGCAGCCCGGCCTTGACCAGCTCGACCGCACCTTTCTTCTTCAGGGATTGGTCCTTGAAGGTGGGAGCGTCGGCCAGGAACTGGTCGATGGGCTTACCGCTTTGCTTCCACCCGGCATACAGTTCGGCATCAAGCCAGGGAACAGCGGGCAGGCCGGTCTCGGGATCGTAGCCCGTCATGAAGTAGTGGCGCGGATGCACCACTGAACGGCCTTTGTAATCCCAGATGAAGGCGTAATTACCCGAAGCCGCGTCGGGAATGGGGGAATAACGGTCGGAGGTCGGCAGGATATGGTCGGTGAACTCCATCAGGTGGTCGTGGTTCATGGCCAGCGTGACCCAACCGATCACCTGCTCGCCTCGGGTCACCGGCGTTGCCCAGCGCACCAGCCCCTGGAAGCGCTTGCCCACCGGGTTTTCTGTCCCGGCGAAGGCAGCCTTTTCCGGCTCGAAGGCGATGCCCTTGGCCATGGCGGTTTTGGGGGTGTAGGGGCCGATGATGGGCGAGGAGACATAGGCGCCGATCACATCGGAGACATAAATCTCGCCCGGCTTGAGATCCTTAAGCGCCCCGAAATAGGTTTCGGCCTTGATGAAGGTGTTTTCGGGCTTGGAGATGTCGCGCAGTTCGGACGGCATCACGGGGGCGGTCGTGACCTTGACACGCTCACGGCCGTCGAGGCCGATGAAGGTCATTTCCAGGAACAGCGGCTTGTCGGTGAACACGCCGCCTTCGATGGGGGGGCGGTAGTTGAAGTTCTTGCGGTTGTCCTCGATGCTGGCCTGCACCACCGGTGCATCGTAATGGGGGGTCGCCTCGGGACCGGGAACCCATTGGCTGCCGTCGGGGGTCACCACCCAGGGCTGATGCCGTTCGACGGGGCGCGAGCGTTTGGCCAGAAAGCGGCGGAAGGAATCCTCGCCGGGCTCGATCAGGGCGGCGGATAAGATGTCGCGGTCACGGTCATAGAGAAAGGCGGCAACGGCGCGTGCGGTGTCGGTGGTCAGCCGCTCCAGGCTTTCCCTGGCGGCGTCGTCCAGTGCCTTGGTAGCGGCGCCGGTGGTGGTTCCCGCCACCATTTCCGCGGTCTCACGCATGTTCTTGGTCATGCCGACCACGTTTTCCGAGACCCGCTCGGCCAGCCAGACTTGCCCCTGCCAAGCAAATCCGGCCAGCACCAGCAGGGGGATAACCTTGATCACGACAAAAATGAGGATCAGCTTGGCGCGAATGCCGAGGCCGCGGGGGCTGTGCATGAACAAATCCCTCTACCCGGTGGAATCTTCCATCGGCAATGGCGTCATGGAAAGTCGCCCCCGACCTTCCTCCGTTTCAAAAGCCTGCCCGAACATGCCATTGAACTTTCGTCCACTATAATTCGGTTGAGAGGACAGGGGAACCCCCCGGATGCGATCGTTACTCTTGGCCGGGATTGAAAATCCCGGTTGCCCAATCGTGCGGCATCATTAGGATGTGCCCTGGCTGAGAACCGGTTTCACCTCTTTCGAGTATAACGGAATGAACCGCCGAGTGGGCGATCTCGTATCACAGGTCCTGGAGCACCTTCGACCCAAAGCGAAGTCGCTGATCATCACCGTCTATGGCGACGCGATCCTTCATCATGGGGGAAGCGCTTGGCTGGGCAGCGTCATCAATCTGGTGGAACCCCTGGGCTTGAACGAGCGGATCGTGCGGACCTCGGTGTTCCGCCTGTCCAAGGAAGAGTGGCTGGCGTCGAGCCAGATCGGGCGGCGCAGCTATTACCGCCTGACCGAACAGGGGCGGCGGCGGTTCGAAGCGGCCCATGCCCGCATCTATCACCATATCTCGCAGCCCTGGGATGGCCGCCTGACCCTGGCGATGACCGGTATTCCCGGTCTGGATGTCGAGCAGCGCGAGGCTTTGCGCCGCGATCTCGGCTGGCTCGGCTTTGGGCAATTGGCTGCGGGTACCATGCTTCATCCTTCGCCCGACATGGTGGCACTGCGTCAGGTTCTAGGCGATGCCGAGGTCGGTGACCGGGCGGTGGTGCTTAGCGCCCAGGCGGAAAGCTGGATCGCACCCGATGCCCTGCGCGACACCATCCATACCTGCTGGGATCTGGAGCGGCTGGCGGGGGATTATCAGGCATTTCTCGATGTCTTCCGCCCCTTGTGGCAGGCTTTGAGCGGCGCCGATGACCTGGACCCGCAATTGTGCTTCGTGGTCCGCACCCTGCTGATGCATGGCTATCGTCGGGCCTTGCTGCGCGACCCCATGCTGCCTGATGAATTGCTGCCCGCCAATTGGCCTGGCACGTCAGCCCGGCTTTTGTGCCGCAATCTGTATCGCCTTGTGCAGGCGGCGGCGGAAAACCATGTCATGGCCATGCTGGAAACCGCCGAGGGGCCGGTTCCCGAGGCCTATCCCAGCTATTACACCCGGTTCGGCGGCCTGCAAGCCGCCGACTGATCCCTTTTTCCTGATCCATTCCCTGTTCTGAATCGGCATGACGTCATGGGCATGCGGTGCCACGCCGTCTATGGCCAAGGGCTGTATTTGTGCAAAATGATACAAAAAATTTGACTCTGCGTAAAAAACAGCACTAAAAACATAAATACACATGAGGCCGAACGGCCCGTTGGTTTCCCTGGGGAGGCACGCCGCCGATGCGGCGCCAGGAAGGAAAGTCGAACATGGCATCCGCGACCACGACCGAGTCCAGATCGGTTCCAACCTATTGTTATAACTGCGTTTCCGGCCCAGATCTGCTGACGGTGACGGTGGAGGATGGCGTCGCCACCGCCGTGGCACCCAACCATGCCGGCGCCGGGATTCATCCCGCCCATGGCCGTCCCTGCGTCAAGGCCTATGGTCTGGTGCAAAAGACCTATAATCCCCATCGCATCCTGACCCCCATGAAGCGGACCAATCCCCGAAAGGGGCGCGATGAGGATCCGGGCTTTGTCGCCATTTCGTGGGACGAAGCCCTCGACGCCGTCGCCGCCAAGCTCAACGACATTCAGGTCCGGGGAAAGCTCAATGATCAGGGCATGCCCCGCGTCGCCGCCACTTTCGGCCATGGCGGCACCCCCGCCAGCTATATGGGGACGTTCCCGGCGTTTCTGGCGTCGTGGGGGCCGATCGATTTCAGCTTCGGCTCGGGCCAGGGCGTCAAATGCGTTCACTCCGAGCATCTTTATGGCGAGTACTGGCACCGCGCCTTTACCGTCTGCGCCGATACCGTCCATACCAATTTCGTGGTGTCGTTCGGCACCAATGTGGAAGTGTCGGGCGGTCCCTGTGCCGTCCGCCGCCACGCCGACGCCCGCATCCGCGGTGCCAAGCGGGTGCAGATCGAGCCGCATCTGTCGCCCACCGGCGCCTGTTCGGCGGAATGGGTGCCGATCAAACCCAAGACCGATCCCGCCTTCATGTTCGCCATGCTGCATGTGATGCTGCATGAAGCATCGCGTCAGTCCCTGGATCTCGACTTTTTGCGCGACCGTACTGCCTCCCCTTATCTGATCGCCCCCGACGGCTACTATCTGCGCGACCCCGAGACTGCCAAGCCGCTGGTGTGGGATTCGGTCAGCGGCGGCCCGGTGCCGTTTGATGCCGTGGGCGCGGTGCCGTTGCTGGAGGGGGGCGTCACCGTGGCCGCCGCCGTCAGTCATGGCCCCGATGGCGAGGTCACCCGCCATGAGGCTGTTGCCGCCACGACCGCCTTCACCGCTCTGATCGAGGGCATGCGGGGCTATAGCCCTGACTGGGCTGCCGATATCTGCGACGTGCCCGCCGCCACCATCCGGCGGGTGGCGCTGGAATTCCTGGACAACGCCTGTGTCGGCCAGACCATGGAGATCGACGGCAAGGTTCTGCCGTTCCGCCCCGTCGCCATCACCCTGGGCAAGACCGTCAATAACGGCTGGGGCGCTTACGAGTGCTGCTGGGCCAGGACGGTGCTGGCAACTTTGGTGGGGGCGCTGGAGGTGCCGGGCGGCACTCTGGGCACCACCGTCCGCCTCAACCGTCCACACGACAATCGTCTGGCCAGCGTCAAGCCCGGCGAGGATGGCTTTATGACCGCCTCCATGAACGCCACCGGCAAGGGCAAGTGGGCGGACAAGCCCAAAGGCCGCAACGCCCACACCACGCTTATTCCCATCGTCGGCGATTCCTCGTGGGCGCAGGCCTTGGGGCCGACCCATCTGGCCTGGATGTTCCTGAAGGAGGCCCCCGGCGAGTGGGCCGAGCCCGAACCGCCCGACATCTGGTTCGCCTACCGCACCAATCCGGCTATCTCGTTCTGGGACACCGACCAGATGGCGGCCAATATGGCCAAGATGCCGTTCATCGTGGCTTTCGCCTATACCATGGACGAAACCAACCATATGGCCGACATCTTGCTGCCCGAGGCCACCGACCTGGAAAGCACCCAGTTGATCCGGGTGGGTGGCACCAAGTTCGTCGAGCAGCATTGGGATCATCAGGGCTTCGTGCTGCGCCAGAAGGTGGTCGAGCCCGAGGGCGAGGCCCGCGATTTCACCTGGATCACCACCGAGCTGTGCCGCCGCACCGGGCTGCTGGAGAAGTACAATACCGCCATCAACCGTGGCGTCGCCCTGGTGCCGCTGAAGGGCGAGGGGTTCGATTTCACCCTGGCGCCCGATCAGGTGCATGGGGTGGACGAGATCTGGGATGCGGTGTGCAAGGCCGCCACCGCCGGGGTGACCGGCGGCGAGACTGTCCGGGATCTGGAGTGGATGAAGCAGAACGGCTTTTTCGTGGTGCCGTTCACCCGCAACGACTGGTACCTGACCCCGACCATGGTGGAAAAGGGACTGCGCTACGAACTGCCCTATCAGGAACGCCTGATGCGGGTGGGCGAAGAGCTGCGCCGCCGCCTGCATGAACAGGGCATCCACTGGTGGGACAGCCAGTTGGAGGAATATCAGGGCATTCCCCATTGGCACGACGTTCCCGGCCGCTGGGTCCGCGCCGTCGAGGCGGCAGGCGCCAAGGCCGAGGACTTCCCCTTCTGGGGCATCACCACCAAGACCATGCCCTACACCACCGGCAACAATGCCGGTATCCCGCTGATGCACGAAGTGGCGCAGAACCTGCGCGGCCATGGCAGCGTGGTGATCAACGCCAAGACCGCCCACACGCTGGGCATCGCTCAAGGTGACTGGGTCGAGGTCAGCTCGGTGGTGGGCACCACTCGGGGGCGGGCGGCGCTGGTCCAGGGCTGCCGCCCCGACACCGTGGTCATTCCCGGGCAGTTCCAGCACTGGAAAACCCCGTTTGCCAAGGAGTTGAACTTTCCGTCGCTGAATTCGGTATCGCAGATGTCGCTGGAACTGACCGACGCCACCGGCTCGGGTGCCGATGTGGTGCGGGTGGCGTTACGCCGGGTGGATTCACCCCACCGGGGAGATGAAGCATGACCCGCTACGTCATGGTGGCTGATCTGCGCCGTTGCGTCGGCTGCCAGACTTGTACTGCGGCCTGCAAGGAGACCAACGCCACCCCGCCGGGCGTGCAGTGGCGCCGCGTCCTCGATATGGAAGCGGGGGAATATCCCGATGTGCGGCGGGTATTCGTGCCCACCGGCTGTCAGCATTGCGACCAGCCGCCATGCATGGAGGTCTGTCCCTCCACCGCTACCAAGAAACGCGCCGACGGCATCGTCACCATCGATTATGACCTGTGCATAGGCTGCGCCTATTGCGCTATCTCGTGCCCCTACGAGGCCCGCTACAAGGTCGATGCCGCCGAGTTCGCCTATGGCGCGGCCCCCATCGGCAGCGAGCGCGCCCGGCTGGCCGAACAAAAGATCGGTGTCGCCACCAAGTGCACCTTCTGCGTCGGCCGGATCGATGCGGGCATCAAGGCGGGCAAGGTGCCGGGCATTGATCCCGAAGCCACGCCGGCTTGCGTCAATTCCTGCCTGTCGGGGGCGCTGCGCTTTGGCGATGCCGATGATCCCCGGCATCCGGTATCGCGCCTGATCGCCGAAAACAAATGGTTCCGCATGCACGAGGACGAGGGCACCGGACCGGGATTCTATTACCTGTGGGACGGAGAAGCGCCATGAAGCAGATGATTACCGCCCGGCGGCAGAAAAGCTGGGATCTGCGGGCCGCCGCCAACTTCATCGGCGGCGGCACCGGCACCGGTCTCATCGTGATGTCCGTGGCGGCGGGCTTTTTCGGGGCCGATACCGCCGTATCCCTGGCGGTCGGGGCCGGTTTCGTCATGGCGGGCCTGTCCATGGTCTGGCTGGAGATCGGCAAGCCCTGGCGGGCGCTCAACGTCTTTTTCCACCCCCAGACCTCGTGGATGACGCGCGAAGGCATCGTCGCCGGTCCGCTGGTGGCGGCGGTGGCGGGCTGCGTTCTCGTGCCGCTGCCGGGATTGCCGCTGGCGGCGGCGATCCTCGCCGCAGGCTTCTTGTTCTGTCAGGCCCGGATCTTGAAGGCGTCGCGGGGTATTCCTGCCTGGAAACAACCCGCGCTGCTGCCCTTCATCCTGGTTACCGGCTGGGCCGAAGGGGCGGCCATGCTGGTGCTGCTGGGCGAGGCTTCGCCCTTGGCCTTTGGTGTCGGGCTGGCGGCTGGGCTGGCGCGGGCGGTGGTGTGGCGGGCAGTTTAATCCGCGACGGCGCCCCCCAGGCCAGTCTGGATGCCTTCGACGCCCCCCTGGGACGCGGCTTTCACGTGGCACAGCTGGCGGCGCTGCCGCTTTGGATCGCGGCCCTGGCCGGGCTGCCGCTGGCCGGGCTTTTAGCCGGGTTGCTGGCGGTTGGGGCCGGTTGGGGCCTCAAGGCACTGCTGATCACCCGTGCTGCCTTTACCCGAGGCGCGGCCATTTCCCATGCCCCGGTGCGGGGGCGGGGGATCGGCCTGCCCATCGAAGCGCTGCACCGGCGGGTGTGACATCCGCCGACCTGTCTGCAAGGAGGACGAACTATGGCGAAAACCGTGGTCGAAGGGACATCATTTGTCGCTGCCATCCGGGTGGATCGCTCGGTGGTGGCCGAGGAAATCTGTTCAGTGATCCGCGAGGATACCCTGACCATCGCCGTCGAGACGGTGGGCTCCTACACCTTGATGTGGACCCCCACCGGCGGCGGCTCCGCACCCATGGCCTTCACCAACAATGACGGGGTGCTGGGCGAGGGTGATTTATCCGAGGCCCTGTGCGTGGCGGTGGGCTTTTTGTTCACCGAGGGGATTATCGACGGCTTGGCCGATCTCAAGGCCATCGCCTTTTGCCCCGATGATCCCAAAGTGGTGGCGGTACATCTCGACGACCCCAGCCGGACGCGGGTGCGGCGGCGCGACGTGGTGATGAACAGTTCGTGCGGGGTATGCGGCGAGGGCGGACGGATCGAGGATCTGCTGGAGACCTTGCCCCAGGTCGGAACCGGCCTGTCGGTGGCCGCCACTGATCTGCGCCGCCTGATGGATGAAATGCGCGGGCGCCAGACCGTATTCGAGGCCACCGGCGGTGCCCATGCGGCGGCGGTATTCGATGCTGGTGGGCGCATGGTCGCCATGGCCGAGGATTTGGGCCGCCACAACGCCCTTGATAAGGTGATCGGCCGCTGCCTGCTGTCGGGAATCGATACCGGGGCCTGCGGCGTGCTGCTGTCGTCGCGCCTCAGCCTGGAAATGGTGACAAAGGCCATCCGCGCCCGTTTTCAGGTGGTGGCGGCGGTCTCGGCCCCCACCTCGCTGGCGGTGGAGGTGGCCGAACGCAAAGGAGTCAGCCTGTGCGGCTTCATCCGGGACGACCGCTGCACCGTCTATGCCCATCCCGGCCGGGTGGCCGAATTGAAGGCCGGGACGACCTGGATGAACTGATACCGGTGTGAGTTTATTCTTGCCTCAACAGGATTGTTTACCGGGTAAACAATCATGTTGCTAAATTTGTTTGCCTGGTCAACAATGTCCTCATTCGGAACGGAATGGGGGCCGTCATGGTCAGCCAACAGGGCGCGGAAGCGGGAATCGCCACGGAGGAGACAGAGGTCTCCTACGGTCTGTTGCCCAAGGTTCTGGGCTATCACCTGCGGCGGACACAGGTGGCCATCTTCAAGCATTTCGCTCACAGCGTCGCGGCGGCGGAGGACATCACCCCCGGCCTGTTCGGCATGCTTCAGGTCATCGCCGCCAATCCTGGATTGGGGCAAAGCCGCCTGGCCGAGGCCATGGAGGTGGACCGTTCCTCCATCGTCAAGGTGGTCAACCAATTGACCGAGCGGGGCCTGATCGTTCGGGTGCCGTCGCTGTCGGACCGCCGTTCGTATTGCCTGCGCCTGACGCCCGAGGGGCGCATGGCGCTTCGGCGCATGGAGCAGGCGATCTTGCGCCACGAAGAAGAATTCACCAAGGCGCTGTCGGCGGAGGAGAAGACCACCCTGGTCGCTCTGCTCAAGCGTCTCTACGACCAAAATCCATAAACAAAACAACCCGACGCTTCCGAGATGGGAGGACGATCTTGAAAAGCATCCTGCGTTTGACCCTCAACGGCCGAGCCCGTGAGGATCTGGTTCCCGATAACATGCTGCTGCTGGACTATCTGCGCGAAATTGCCAACTTTACCGGCACCAAGCAGGGCTGTGATGGCGGCGAATGCGGCGCCTGTACCGTGCTGGTGGACAACCGGCCGCGTCTGGCCTGTTCGACCCTGGCCCATCAGGTGGCGGGCAAGACGGTCGAGACCGTCGAGGCGCTGGCCACCCAGGGCCGCATCTCGCGGTTACAGGCGGCATTCCACGAAAAGCTGGGCACCCAGTGTGGCTTTTGCACGCCGGGCATGATCATGGCCGCCGAAGGCTTGCTGCGCAAAAATCCCGATCCGTCGCGCGACGAGATCAAGACGGCGCTGGCGGGTAATCTCTGCCGCTGCACCGGTTATGTGAAGATCATCGAATCGGTGGAAGCCGCCGCAGGCGCGTGCTGCCAGGAGGCGGCGCAATGACTGTCATGATCCCCAAGAACGGCAAGGTCGGCGCCCGCACCCCCCTGGTGGACGGCATCGAGAAGGTGACCGGCAAGGCCAAGTACACTGCTGATATCGCTTCGGTGGGCGCCCTGATCGGCCGCATCCTGCGCAGCCCCCATGCCCATGCCCGTATCATCTCCATCGATACTTCGGCGGCCGAGGCCCTTGACGGCGTGGTGGCGGTTTGCACCGGCGCCGAGACGCCGGTGCCGTTCGGCGTGCTGCCCATCGCCGAGAACGAATACCCGCTGGCGCGCGACAAGGTGCGCTATCGCGGTGATCCGGTGGCGGCGGTGGCGGCCATCGACGAGGTGACCGCCGAAAAGGCGCTGGGCCTGATCAAGGTGGAATACGAGCCGTTGCCGTCCTACATGACCCCCAAGGCGGCCATGAAGCCCGGGGCCGTGGCCCTTCACGACGACAAGCCCAACAATGTCTTGCGGGAAGTCCATGCCGAGTTCGGCGAGGTCGAGGCTGGCTTTGCCGCCGCCGAACTGATCCGCGAGAAGACCTATACCTTCGCCGAAGTCAACCACGTCCACATGGAGCTGAACGCCACCCTGGCGGAATATGATCCCCAGCGCGACTGGCTGACGCTGAACACCACCACCCAGGTGCCGTATTACGTCCATCTGAAAGTGGCGGCCTGCCTCCAGATGGACTCGTCGCGCATCCGGGTGATCAAGCCCTTCCTGGGCGGCGGTTTCGGCGCCCGTACCGAGGCGCTGCATTTCGAGATCATCGCCGGCCTGCTGGCGCGCAAGGCCAAGGGCAATGTGCGGCTGTTGCAGACCCGCGAAGAGACCTTCATCGCCCATCGCGGCCGTCCCTGGACCGAAGTGAAGATGAAGATCGGCCTGAAGCGGGATGGCAAGATCACCGCACTGGCGCTGGAAGCGACCCAGGCCGGCGGCGCCTATGCCGGCTATGGCATCATCACCATCCTTTATACCGGCGCCTTGATGCACGGGCTCTATCACATCCCGGCTATCAAGCACGATGCTTGGCGCGTCTATACCAATACGCCGCCCTGCGGCGCCATGCGCGGCCACGGCACAGTCGATACCCGCGCCGCCTTCGAGGCGCTGCTGACCGAGATGGCAGAGGAACTGGGCCTGGACCCCATCCATGTGCGCCAAGTCAACCTGATCCCGCAGATTCCCTACACCACCCTTTATGCCCAGAAGGTCATGAGCTATGGCCTGCCGGAATGCCTGGAGAAGGTCAAGGCGGCGTCGGGCTGGGCCGAGCGGCGGGGTAACATGCCCAAGGGACGGGGCCTGGGCGTGGCTTGCTCGCACTTCGTGTCGGGCACGTCGACCCCTAAGCACTGGACTGGCGAGCCCCATGCCACCGTCAATCTCAAGCTCGATTTCGACGGCGGCATCACCATTCTGACCGGTGCCGCCGATATCGGCCAGGGCTCCAACACCATGGCAACCCAGGTGGTGGCCGAGGTGCTGGGCGTGTCCCTGAGTCGCCTGCGCATCATCTCCGCCGACAGCGCTTTGACGCCCAAGGATAACGGCTCGTACTCGTCGCGCGTCACCTTCATGGTGGGCAATGCCGCCGTGGACGCCGCCGAGCGCCTCAAGGGCATTCTGGTAGAAGCGGCGGCCAAGAAGCTGGACGCCCGGCCCGAGGATATCGAGGTCATCGACGAAGTGTTCATGGTCGCGGGCAGCCAAGATCCCGGCCTTGTCTTCGCCGACGTGGTCAAGGCGGCGATGATCGACAGCGGCACCATCACCGTTAAGGGCACCTTCACTTGCCCGATCGAATATCAGGGCGACAAGAAGATCCGCGGCAGCGCCATCGGTGCCACCATGGGCTTTTGCTATGCCGCCCAGGTGGTCGAGGCCTCGGTGGATGAACTGACCGGCAAGGTCACCGCCCATAAGGTCTGGGTGGCGGTGGATGTGGGCAAGGCGCTCAATCCGCTGGCGGTGGAAGGCCAGACCCAGGGCGGCGTCTGGATGGGCATGGGCCAGGCCCTGTCCGAGGAGACCCGCTATGACGACGGCCGCATGCTCCACGGCAATATCTTGGACTATCGCATGCCGACCATGGCCGAAAGCCCCGATATCGAGGTGATCATCGTCGAAAGCATGGACCCCAATGGCCCGTTCGGCGCCAAGGAGGCCAGCGAAGGCATGCTGGCCGGGTTCCTGCCCGCCGTCATGGACGCGGTGTACGAGGCGGCGGGGATTCGTCCCACCGAATTGCCTCTCAGCCCCGACCGTATCATTGATCTTCTCGACGCCCAGGGAGGCAAGTGATGAACATCCTTCCCGATTTCCGCACCCTGCGGCCCGCCACCCTGGATGAGGCCGTCAAGGCCATGGCCGCCGAGGGCACCATGGCCCTGGGCGGCGGCACCGATCTGCTGCCCAATCTCCGCCGGGGCCTGGGCACGCCCCAGACATTGGTGGATCTGACTGCCATCGCCGGTTTCGCCGAGCTTACGGTTCAGGCTGACGGCTCCCTGCGCTTGGGAGCCGGTGTGACGCTTGAGGACTTGGCCGAGGATAAGGCGGTGCGGGCGGGTTGGCCCGCTTTGGCCCAGGCCGCCGAATACGTGGCCGGTCCCACCCATCGCGCCTCTGCCACCCTGGGCGGCAATCTGTGTCAGGACACCCGCTGCGTGTTCTATAACCAGAGCGAGTGGTGGCGGTCAGGCAACAATTTCTGCCTCAAATACCAGGGTGATAAGTGCCATGTGGTGGTCAAGAGCGACCGCTGCTACGCCACCTATCACGGCGATGTGGCTCCGGCGCTGATGGTGCTGGGGGCGGTGGCCGAGATCGTCGGTCCCAAGGGGCGCCGTAGCGTGCCGCTGGCCGAGATGTTCCGCGAAGTGGGCGACAAGCACCTCACCCTCGAAAGCGGCGAGGTTCTCGCCGCCGTCACGGTACCGCCCGCCGATGGCTGGCGTGCCGCTTATTTCAAGGTCCGTGTCCGCGATGCCATCGACTTCCCGCTGGCGGGCGTGGCGGTGGCCTTGAAGCGCGACGGCGACACCTTGTCCGGTCTTCGGGTTGCCATCACCGGTACCAATTCGGCGCCGCTGATGATCCCCACCGAGGCGGTGGTCGGCAAGGTCTGGAGCGAGGAGAACGCCGAGGCGCTGGTCCAGGCGGTACGCAAGGTCTCCAACGTGCTGAAAACCACGGTGATGGGGGTGAAGTATCGCCGCCGTGTTCTGCTGGCCGTCGCCCGGCGGCTGGTGGATGACCTCTGGACTGGAAAGTAACCGCCATGTGCCTCGACACCATCCGCTGTGATCCCGCTGACATGGCTGCCGATGACGGCGAAGTCCTGGCGACGGCTTTGCGTTGGATCGATGAGGGGCGCAAGGTCGCCCTGGCGGTGGTTCTGTCCACCTGGGGCTCGGCGCCCCGCAGCCAGGGCTCTTACATGGCCGTGGCTGATGACGGCACCTTCGCCGGATCGGTTTCCGGCGGATGCGTCGAGGCGGCGGTGATTTCCGAGGCCAGCGAAATGGAGGACGGCGCCATCCCCGTCGTCCTCTCTTTCGGGGTCGAGGACGAAACCGCCTGGCATGTGGGCCTGCCCTGCGGCGGCAATATCCGGGTGGCGGTGTTTCGTCCTGACCGGGGATTGCTGACCCAGGTGGTGGGCAGCCAGTCGCGGCGGGTTCCCAGCGCCCTGGTGCTGGAGCTTTCCTCTGGCCGTCAGGCCCTGGTGGGCGAGGATGCTCTGGGCGGCAGTCTGATGCTGGACGGCGAGAGCCTCAAGGCGGTTCATGGCCATCTCGGCCAGGGAACATGTGCCATGATCGGAGACGATCTGTTTGTACGGGTCCACGAAGCGCCCTGGACTCTGATCATCGCCGGGGCCGTCCATATTTCCCAAGTGCTGGCGGGTATGGCGCGCAGCGTCGGCTTTGCCGTCACCGTGGTGGACCCGCGCACCGCCTTTGCTTCCTCGGAACGCTTTCCCGGCGTCAATCTGGTGTGCGGCGATCCTGACGAGGTGATGGCCGGTCTGTCCCTGGATCGGCGCAGCGCCGTGGTTACCCTGACCCATGTGCCGCGCCTGGACGATGCGGCCTTGAAGGCGGCGCTGGGGTCTGCGGCCTTCTATGTCGGGGCGTTGGGCAGCAGCCGCACCCATGCCAAGCGGCGCCAGCGACTGGGCGATGCCGGATTTTCCGACTCGGTGATGGACCGTATCTCCGGCCCGGTGGGCCTCGATATCGGGGCGCGTACGCCCGCCGAGATCGCGGTTTCCATCCTGGCCGAAATCATCGCGGCGCGGCGGGGCAAGCGGTAGGGGCCGACGATTCGGCCCTTGACCTTCCAGTGTCTGGAAGGTGGAGTATGATGGCACGACCTTTTTCAAGGATGATGCCATGACCTCGCCATCGCCGCTTACCACCCTGTCGCTCCCGGTCAAGGGCATGACCTGTGCTGCCTGTTCCACCCGGCTGGAGCGGGTACTGTCCAAGGTGGCGGGCGTGGACCAGGCCTTGGTCAGTCTGGCCGCCGAACGGGCTGATATCCGCTTCGATTCCATTCAGACCGGCCCCGACGCTCTGATTGCCGCCATCGCCAAGGCGGGGTTCGAGGCCCGTCTCAGCGACGGTGGCGACGAGGATCTTGACCGTGACGAGGCCGAGCACGCCGCCGAATCCACCCACCAGCTACGTCTGCTGATTTTGTCGGCGCTGCTGACCCTGCCGCTGGTGGGGCAGATGATCCTCGATCTGGCGGGGCTTCATGTGATGATCCCGCCGCTGGTCCAACTGGCGCTGGCGCTGCCGGTGCAGTTCTGGATCGGCGCCCGCTTTTATTCCGGGGCCTGGGCCTCGCTCCGGGGCGGCATGGGCAATATGGATGTGCTGGTGGTGCTGGGCACCTCGGCGGCGTTCGGCCTGTCGGCTTGGCATGTGGCGGCGGGCGATGCCCATCACGGCAATCTCTATTTCGAAGGCGCCTCGGTGGTCATCACCCTGGTGCTGCTGGGCAAGTGGCTGGAGGCGCGCGCCAAGCGTTCGGCCACCGGCGCCATCCGCGCTTTGATGCGATTGAAGCCCGAGACTGCCCGTATCGAACGCGACGGACAGGTCATCGAGGTTCCCGCCGCCCTGGTGGGAGTGGGCGAGGTGGTGGTGGTCCGTCCCGGCGAGCGGGTGCCGGTGGATGGCGAGGTGGCGGACGGGTCGAGCCAGCTGGACGAGTCCCTGATCACCGGCGAAAGCCTGCCGGTGATCAAAAGCGTGGGCGAAGCGGTGGTGGCGGGCTCGGTCAACGGCGAGGGGCTGCTGCGTGTCCGCGCCACTCGGGTGGGGGCGCAATCGACCATCAGCCGCATCATCCGTATGGTCCAGGGCGCCCAGGCCAGCAAGGCCCCGGTGCAAAAGCTGGTGGACCGGATTTCCTCCATCTTCGTGCCGGTGGTGGTGGCCCTTGCGGCGCTGGCCTTCCTGGGCTGGTGGCTGGGCGGCGACGACCTTCAGACCGCATTTGTCGCGGCGGTATCGGTGCTGGTGATCGCTTGTCCCTGCGCCCTTGGCCTTGCCACTCCCACCGGCATCATGGTGGGAACCGGGGTGGCGGCGCGCCACGGCATTCTGATCAAGGACGCCGTGGCGTTGGAGCGGGCCCACCACGTCACCGTCGTGGTGTTCGATAAGACCGGTACCCTGACCGAAGGCCATCCGGCGGTGGCTCGGGTGGGGGCGGTGGGGGGCGATGACAGCGCCTTGCTGCGTCTTGCCGCATCGGCTCAAGCCGGCAGCGAACACCCCTTGGGCCGCGCCGTGCTCAAGGCTGCTGCGGGGCTGGATCTGGCGCCGGTCTCCGATTTCCGGACTCTGCCGGGGCGGGGTCTTGCCGCCAGCGTCGAGGGGCGAGCCCTGTTGATCGGCAGCCGCCGCCTGATGCTGGAGGAGAGTGTGGACCTTGCCCCCCTCCAGGCCGAGGCCGACGCCGAGGAAGCCCTGGGCCGCACCCTGATGTGGGTGGCTGAAGACAAGGCCTTGCGGGGCTTCGTGGCAGTGACCGATCCGGTCAAGCCCAGCGCGGTGCATGCGGTGGCAGCCTTGAAGCGTCTGGGTATCCAGTCGGTGATGTTGACCGGCGACAACGCCCGTGCCGCAGCCGCGGTGGCGGCGGCGGTGGGGATTGACCGGGTGGTGGCCGAGGTGCTGCCCGAGGATAAGGCCGCCGAGGTGGAGAAGCTGAAGGGGGCGGGCCGAGTGGTGGCCATGGTGGGTGACGGCATCAACGATGCTCCTGCCCTGGCGGCGGCTGATATCGGCATCGCCATGGGCACCGGCACCGATGTCGCCATGCAGGCGGCGGGCATCACCCTGGTGCGCGGCGACCCCGCCTTGCTGGCCGAGGCGCTGGCGATCTCGCGTGCTACCACTGCCAAGATCCGCCAGAACCTGTTCTGGGCCTTCGCCTATAATGTGGTTGCCATTCCCGCTGCCGCCTTTGGCCTGCTGACTCCGGTAATCGCCGGAGCCGCCATGGCCATGTCGTCGGTGTCGGTGGTGTCCAATTCCTTGTTGCTCAAGCGCTGGAGGATGCGGTGAATATCGGCGAGGCGGCCAAGCTGTCGGGCGTATCGGCCAAGACCATCCGCTATTACGAATCCATCGGCCTGATTCCGCCCGCCGGACGCAAGGAATCCGGTTATCGGGATTATGGCCGCACCGAAGTGGAGATGCTGCGCTTCATCCACCGTGCCCGTTCACTGGGGTTCTCGGTGGAGGATGTGAGCGGCCTGCTGGCCCTGTGGCGCGACCGCTCGCGGGCCAGCGGCGATGTCAAGGCCATCGCCCTGGCTCATGTGGAGGCCATCGAGCGCAAGGTTGTCGAACTGAACTCCATCCGCAAGACGCTGCTGGACCTGACCTGCCGCTGTCATGGCGACGACCGCCCCGATTGTCCGATTTTGGAAGAGTTGGCAACGGGTTAGCCGGAAGCCTTGCTGATTATGGCTGACTTTGGTGTCGTGGCTTGAAAACTAATATTTTCGGTGGCGATTGATGACAAACGTCAATTTTAAATTAAATCGTATCTAAAGTAACGGTGCTGTAAGGGTTCTGTTAGTATTTGATGTTTATCATTTTGATAAACATCAAATACACCATAAATACTTGCGCTAGTGATTTTCTCTCGATTAATGTCCACTCCCGTAGGCTGGGTATTCCAGCTCCAGAGTCTTCGGGGGTACTCCATGAAGGGTGTTGTAGTAATAATGGCGGCCTTGGCCGCGGCCTGGGCCGGGACGGCGCGGGCGGAGGACAAGCCGGCCCATGGTGCCGGTGCGCAATACGAAACCAGCGGCGACGTTCTCAAGGGCGCCAACATGCAGCAGCCGGGCAAGGAGCCCGCACCGGTTCTGTCTGTCGCCGAGTTCGATAAAGCCAAGCAGATCTATTTCGAGCGTTGCGCCGGTTGTCATGGCGTGCTGCGCAAGGGCGCCACCGGCAAGCCCCTGACCACCGATATCACGCGTGAGCGTGGTTTCGACGCCCTCAAGGCCTTCATCACCTATGGTTCTGCCGCAGGCATGCCCAATTGGGGCACGTCGGGGCAGTTGAGCGAGGCCGAGGTCGATCTCATGGCCAAGTACCTGATGAACGAGCCGCCCCAGCCGCCTGAGTTCGGCATGGACCAGATGATGGCGACGTGGAAGGTGCTGATCCCCGAGGATAAGCGCCCCAAGAAGAAGATGAACAAGCTGGTGCTTGACAATCTCTTCTCGGTGACTTTGCGCGATGCCGGCGAGATTGCCCTGATTGATGGCGATTCCAAGGAAATCGTCAGCATCATCAAGACCGGCTATGCCGTTCACATTTCGCGTATTTCCGCTTCGGGCCGTTATCTCTATGTCATCGGCCGCGATGCCAAGATCAATCTGATCGATCTTTGGATGGAAAAGCCCGAGACCGTCGCCGAGATCAAGGTCGGCATGGAAGCGCGTTCGGTCGAGACCTCCAAGTTCAAGGGCTTCGAGGACAAGTACGCCATCGCCGGTGCCTATTGGCCGCCGCAATACACCATCATGGACGGCAATACCCTGGAGCCGAAGAAGATCGTCTCCACCCGTGGCATGACCTCGGACAAGCAGGAATACCACCCCGAGCCGCGCGTCGCCTCCATCGTGGCGTCGCACTTCAAGCCGGAATTCCTGGTCAACGTCAAGGAAACCGGCCAGATTTTGCTGGTCGATTATTCCGACATCAAGAACCTCAAGGTCACCACCATCGAGGCCGAGCGCTTCTTGCATGATGGCGGTTTTGACTCGACCAAGCGCTACTTCCTGGTCGCCGCCAATGCCCGCAACAAGATCGCGGTGGTTGATACCAAGGACGACAAGCTGGTGAAGCTGGTCGATGTGGGCGCCACGCCCCATCCCGGCCGCGGCACCAACTTCGTGCATCCCAAGTTCGGCCCGGTGTGGGCGACGGGTCATCTGGGCGATGAGACCATCGCCATGATCGGCACCGATCCCAAGAACCACCCCAAGGAAGCCTGGACCAAGGTGGGCAGCCTGACTGGCCAGGGCGGCGGTTCGCTGTTCCTCAAGACCCATCCCAAGTCCAAGAACCTGTGGGTCGATACGCCGCTCAACCCCGATGCCGACGTGGCGGGCAGCATCGCCGTGTTCGACACCACCAATCTGGACAAGCCCGCCGAGGTTCTGCCCATCGTCAAGTGGGCGGGGATCACCGACGGCGCTCCGCGCGTGGTGCAGCCCGAATACAACAAGGCGGGTGACGAGGTCTGGATCTCGGTGTGGAACGCCAAGGACAAGGTTTCGGCCATTGTCGTCATCGACGACAAGACCCGCAAGCTGAAGTCGGTGATCCGTGATCCGCGTCTGATCACGCCGACCGGCAAGTTCAACATCACCAACACCCTGCACGACGTCTACTGACGCCCATAGGGTAAATTGATGGCCGCCGATCTTGACGGGTCGGCGGCCATATTCTTTGCGCCCAGGCCCGCCCGGGGCTATAACCCGCCATCAGTTCACGCAACATGGTGGAGACCCGAGTGGGGAGGCGCGACGTCCGGCGAATGCTGATGGGGCCGAAGAAAAAGCCCCTGTGGGAGAAACCCTGGTTTCTCATCACGCTGATGGTCGTCGTTCTTGCCGTGGGCGTCGGTGTCGGGCTTGGCATCAGCCGTTGGACCGGCAAGACGCCCAAGCCCGTTCCCATGGGCGCTTTGGAGCAGCCGCCCGCCCCGGTGGTCACCGGGGCGCCGCCGCCACCGCGCTTCGGTCCAGGCGCCCGAACCGGCGAAGAGGGCGAGGATGACCGTCCGCTGCTTCAGCCGCCGCCACCGCGGCCCGACCCCGGCTCGTCGGAAGCTCTGGAATTCGGCCATGCCTCCGAGGTGGTGTCGCTGGTGCCGCTCCAACCCTCTACCCCCACCACGCCCCAGCCGAAATTACAGCCTCCCGGCGCGGCCCTGTGGCTGAAGAACGCCCTGCCTCTGGCCAAGGCCAATGGCAGACCCATGATCGCCATCATCATCGATGACCTGGGGGTCGATCGCAGGCGCAGCGAGCGGATCGCGGCGCTGAAGGCGCCCCTGACCCTTTCCTACATGACCTATGCCGAAGATGTGGTGCGCCAATCCCACGATGCCCGCGCTCGGGGGCACGAGCTGATGATGCACGTGCCGATGCAGCCGCAAAGCGCCAGCTATGATCCCGGGCCGGAGGTGCTGGAAGTGGGCGTGGGGGCTGACGAAATCCGCCGCAGGCTGGATTGGGATCTGTCGCGCTTCGACGGCTATATCGGTATCAACAATCACATGGGCAGCCGTTTCACCTCCGACCCCGCCGGGATGGGCGTGGTGATGGCCGAATTGCGGAAGCGGGGACTGGCCTTCATCGATTCCGTGACTTCGGAACGGACGGTGGGGGCCGAGGTGGCCCGCCAGTACGGAGTACCGTTCACGGCGCGGCATGTCTTTCTCGACAACGATCAGGGCATCGCCCATGTGCGGTCGCAATTGGCCAAGACCGAGGCCTATGCCAAAAAGCACGGCTTTGCCGTCGCCATCGGCCATCCCCATGACGGTACCATCGAGGCCCTGGCCGGATGGCTGCCGGGATTGGAGGCCAAGGGCCTGGTCCTGGTTCCGGTCAGCACCGTCCTCCGGATCGGCCCCGGTGGCTGAAGGGACAATGAGGCGAGTCACGTCAGGGACTCGCCGGTATAAGGCCTCCTTATCCCGGCAATACGTATTATCGTGTTTTCAATATGGAGGAGATGCCTCACCCTGGCCGTGATCAAGTCCCGCGATCAGAGGAAGAGACATGGCCGGTTCGTTGTCCCATCTCCGCGTATTGGATCTCAGCCGGGTTCTGGCAGGCCCCTGGGCCGGGCAGCTTCTGGCCGATCTCGGCGCCGAGGTCATCAAGGTCGAACGCCCCGGCGAGGGCGATGATACGCGCGGCTGGGGACCGCCGTTCCTCAAGGACAAGGACGGCAACGATACCCATGAAAGCGCTTATTACCTGTCGGCCAATCGGGGCAAGAAATCGGTCGCCATCGACTTCACCCAAGCCGAGGGTCAGGCTCTGATCCATCGCCTGGTGGCTGATTGCGACGTGGTGCTGGAGAACTTCAAGGTCGGCGGTCTGGCCAAATACGGTCTGGACTACGCCACGCTGAAGGCGATCCGCCCCGATCTCGTCTATTGCTCCATCACCGGCTTTGGTCAGGACGGCCCCTATGCCCCGCGGGCTGGGTATGATTTTCTGATTCAGGGCATGGGCGGGCTGATGAGCCTGACCGGCGCTTCGGATGGCGAGCCCATGAAGGTGGGGGTGGCGCTGACCGATATCTTCACCGGCATGTATGCCTCGGTGGCTATTTTGGCGGCCCTGGCCCATCGGGACCGCACGGGAGAGGGCCAGCATATCGATATGGCGCTGCTGGATGTTCAAGTGGCGGTACTGGCCAATCAGGCAACCAATTATCTGGTGGGCGGGCAGGTACCCCGGCGCCTGGGCAATGCCCATCCCAATATCGTGCCCTATCAGGCTTTTCCCACCGCCGACGGCCACATTATCCTAGCGATAGGCAATGACGGCCAGTTCCGCCGCTTTTGCGAGGTGGCGGGACGGCCAGAATTGGGTACCGATCCCCTTTACGCCGTCAATGCCGAGCGGGTGCGCCATCGTACCCAACTGGTGCCGCTGCTGGAGGAGATTCTGGCATCGCGGCCCAGTGCCCAATGGATCGCCAGCCTGGAACAGGCCAACGTGCCGTGCGGCCCCATCAATACCCTGCCCGAGGTCTTTGCCGATCCCCAGGTTCGCCATCGCGGCATGGCGGTGACCATGGCCCATCCCCAATCCGGCGATGTCACCCTGGTGGCCAATCCCATCCGCATGTCGGCGACGCCGGTCAGCTATGACCGCCCGCCGCCGCCGCTGGGCGGCGATACTGACCAGATTCTTGGTGAGCTGCTGGGGCTGGATCGCTGCGGCAGAGAGGCGCTGCGGGCGAAGGGGGTTATCTGAGAGAGGAGGGGGGCTTGGCGGGCTTCCCTCAAGCGGTGGGGCATGCAATTCTAGCGGACGGCTATCGTATCGGCGTGTGGAAACAAAACGGGGAGAGGGAGGATGAAGGAGGTATTGGCGGCGGCGGCACTGATGGGCGTCCTGGCGTGGCCCGTGCTGGCAGCGTCTCCGCCAAAAATTGATGTGAAATCCTACGGCCCATCTTTTCCTGTCATGAGCGAACCTGTCGCTACGCCGAGCGGTGAGATGAGCGAAACGGTCAAGCAAAGCATTGGCTGTGTCGTCGGTGGAACCGTGGGGACCGCCGCAGCCTTGTCGGCGGGAGCGGAAAATCTGGTCAATGTGATCGCGGGTGGCCTGGTGACGCCGGCCAATCCCTTTGTATTGTACTCATCGCTGATGGGGGTGGTGTTTGCCTCGTTCTGCGCTGTTGGCCAGGCGGTGACGCCTCTGGTGCTCTACTATACGGACCCCCCCCCCGTTCTTCCGCCGCCGCTACCGTCGCCACAGACTCGTATGAAGCCGGTGGCCGTCGTGGCTGAAGTCAGCTCGTTCCGGCGCCAGCTCAGGGTCTGGGTTGACGACGTGAAGTGATGTTTTGCCCCACCTTGCTTGCCGGTGTTATCTGACCCGCGCCAGCCAGGCTTCAAGATCGCTATCCTCGACCATCCCCAGGACGGTCTCGGCCTCGCCCATGGGGCCGATCAGACTGGTGCGGGGCATCTCGCCGCGCCAGTCGGGCGAGACCTCGAACATCAGGCGCTCGACGAAGGAGTCCGCGAAGGCATAGCTGGGGGCGTCGGCCAGCCCAAACCGGGCCAGCCGGGTGTTCAGGGCGGGGGCTTGCTCGATCGGGTCGGTGCTGACCAGGATCAGCGCCATCTCGGGATGACGCGCCTTGAACGCGGCAAGACGGGGAAGCTCGGCGATGCACGGTGCACAGGTCAGCGACCAGAAATTGATCACCACGGGCTTGCCCGCCTGCTCGTGCCGCAGCATGGCATAGCTGCCGCGCCCGAAGGGCTGGATTTCGGCGGCGGCGGCCCCGCCCGCCAGGATCAGCCCCCCCAGCAGCAGGCCGATCGCGGCGAACGCAAGACGGGGCGCCGTCACGGCGCCGCCACCGGCAGCAGACGATAGCCTTCAAGCCTGGTCAGCCACGACAGATAAGTCCGGCCGCTGTCGCTGACCAGCAGGGGGTGGTCGGACTGATCGGCGGTGGTGGCCAGCACCCATGCGGCGCTCCAGCTATGGCCGCCATCCTTGGACGATTGCGCCAGGATCTCGGTCTTGGCGCCGTCAAATTCCTTCCAGGCGCGCAGCAAGGTGCCTGCCGCCGCCAAGATCTGGGGATTGGAGGCGGCGCGGCCGGGAGCCAAAGCCTCGGGCGCCGAGAAGGTCTTGCCGCCATCGCTGGAGCGGGCATAGAACAGGCCCTGACGGCGGGCGCCCTTGGTATACCACGTCACATGCCAGGCTCCGGCTGTGTCGATGGTCAAGGAAGGACCATGGCGGGGGCAGGCGTCGATAGCCCATTCATCCTCGCTGACTCGCTGGGGGGCAAGGGTGGCGCCGTCGGCGGACAGCTTGGCCACGGCGTGATCACGCAGATTCTTGCCATAGACGTGACGCCACGCCAGAACCGGCAGGCCGTCCTGGTCCATGGTCAGCGCCAGACGGCAGCAATCGCAGGAATAATCGGCCAGGATCGCCTTGCCTTGGAAACTGGCGCCGTTGTCGTCGGACCACGCCACCGCCACGCCGGTATCCTTGTACTCCTGACCGGCGGCCTTGGCGCTCTGCTGGTTGCGGCGGTCCAGCCATGCGGCGTAGATGCGGCCATTGGCGGCGACGCCCAAGGTCTCGAAGCGCTGGCCGATACCGTCTTGCAACGGCTGCGGCGCCGAGAAGCTTTTGCCGCCGTCGGTCGAGCGGGCGGTGAAGATCTTGCCGTTATACTGCTTATCCACCCGCTGGGCGAAAGCCACCACCAGGGTACCATCGGGGGTCAGGATCAGCTTGGGCCGGGCCTCGCTGTTGTCGTCGAGCACCTCCATCACCGGCGACACCGCCACCGGCGCGGCAAAGCTGGTGCCGTGGTCCTGGGAGGCCGAGACATAGATCCGGTTGGCTGCCGACCATACGATCCACACCCGGCCATCGGCGGCCAAAGCGGGCGTCGCCGATTTGGCACAGGTCAGACTGACGTCGGTGCAGGGCGGCGGAGCGGCGGGCGCCCCCGGTTTGGCGTCATGCCCCTCATGGGCCAAGGCGGGAAGGGAGAGGAGACCGGCCAGCACGGCAAGGGCAAGGCGCTTCATGGTTTTCTCTTGTTTATTCACGGTATCATGGCGGCTCTTATCCCAAGACGAGACCGTATTCAATATAGGAGTTTATATATACTTTTGAATGTATCCAATTCTGTGCATTAGGTCGTTGTGATATTACAACCGAATTGACATCGAATATTAACTGGAATAACTCTTCCCCGTTTTCTGGAATAAAGGCGCTTCGGCATTCCATGGGTATGGCTGGTCAGTCAGGCAGCGGGGGATTTCTGCGGGTGATGCGGGCCAAGGCGCTCGGCATCGTGCAGGCGCTGCTGTTCGCCCTGACTCTTCAGGCCGCCTTGCCCACCCTGGCCGCCGCCGATTCCATCATGATGGCTGGCGATGCTGCGTGGGCCGCCGACCTTAACGCCTCGCTGTGCCACGACGGTTCCTCGGACACTCCCGCAGGCCAGCCCGGACAGTCGGGCTCCGCCGGGACCAGCAAGCACTGCATCTTCTGCCTGCCTTTGGCGGGCGAGCATGCGGCGCTGAAATCCGACCTCATCCTGGTGCTGCCGTCGGTTCACCCGCTACAGATCGCCGTTCTTCACGAAGACGGCGCTCCTCCCGCCCATCGGCAGATTTTCGCCAACCCCAGGGCTCCTCCCGCTTCTCCGATTCCGGTCTAGCCGCGCGCTTCACTCTTTCCCGTCAGGGGGGGAGGGGATGGTGCGGCCGCGTCTGACGTTTTCGGATTTGTGGTCGAGGTTTTTCTCATGTCTCTCAGCTTTGCCGGTGCGCTTCGCACCTCCACCGCCGCCTGCGCTTTGTTGGCCGGTCTTGCCGCACCTGCCTTGGCGGACGATGCCGCCACCGATCTTCCCGATGTGGTGATCAAGGAAAAGCCCACTATCGCCGAGCGGTTCCAGCTTCCCAACACCACCGAATCAGTGACGGCGGACAAGATCGGCCGCACCATCAATGCGGTTGATACCGAAGACGCCGTCAAGTACATGCCCAGCATCTTCGTGCGCAAGCGCAATATGGGCGATACCCAGCCGGTGATGGCGACCCGCACCTGGGGCGTGGGTTCCTCCGCCCGGTCCATGGTCTATGCCGACGATGTGCTGATCTCGGCCCTGTTCGCCAACAACAACAGCCAGGGCGCACCGCGCTGGGGTATGGTGACGCCGGAAGAGATCGAGCGCATCGACATCATGTACGGCCCGTTCTCCGCCGCCTATCCCGGCAATTCCATGGGCGCGGTGATGCAGATCACCACCAAGATGCCAGAGAAGTTCGAGACCTCGGCCAAGCAGACCGAAGCCGTCCAGACCTTCAGCAATTGGGGCACCCACGACAATTACCGCACCAGCCAGACCAATGCCTCCATGGGCAGCAAGCACGGCGATTTCGCCTGGCTGGTCTCGGCCGGGCATCAGAACAGCTTTGCCCAGCCAATCTCCGATATCACCAACGGCACCATTCCCACCGGGACCAGGGGCGCCTTCGCCGCCACCAACCGTTTTGGCGCCAATGCGCCGGTGCTGGGTGCCGGAGCTCTTTTGCATACCGAGCAGGATAATCTGAAGGTCAAGCTGGCCTATGACGTCACCCCGGTGATCAAGGCCACCTACACCTTCGGCCTGTGGACCAATTCAGCCAACGCCCATGTCGAGACCTATCTGAAGGATGCGGCGGGAAACCCGACCTTCGGCAATATTGCGGGCTTTGCCAGCGGCACCTATTGGCTGGACCAGTTGCATACCTCGCATTCGCTGGCCCTGAAGTCCGATACCAAGGGCAATCTGGATTTCGATCTTGCCGCCACCCATTATCAGATGGATCAAGATACCCAGTCGACGCCGACCGGCGTCACCGCCACCGGCGCCAATTTCGCCAGTACCGGCTATCTCGCCAAGCTGAACGGCACCAACTGGACCACGCTGGACGCTAAGGGCATCTGGCGGCCGGAAGGCAAGGACGGCGAGCATGAACTGAGCTTCGGCGGTCATTACGACCGCTATATTCTGGTCAACCCGACCTACCGCATCAGTAACTGGATCTCGGCCAGCGGCGTCACCGGCACCTATTCCGATGGCCGTGGCCAGACCCAGACTACCGCGGGCTGGGTGCAGGATGTGTGGCGGCTGCAACCCGGCCTCAAGGCCACCCTTGGCGGGCGTTACGAGTACTGGAACGCCTTCAGCGGCTATAATCTGGCCACCAACGGCATCAGTACGGTCCAGCCCAGCATGGACGCCTCTGCCTTCTCGCCCAAGGCCTCGATGGCGTGGGAATTCGTGCCGCAATGGACCGTGACCGGCTCGGTGGGCAAGGGCACCCGCTTCCCCACCGTGACCGAGCTGTATCAGACCATCAGCCTGGGGGCCACTCAGAGCAACCCCAGCGGCAGCCTGCGGCCTGAACGTTTCCGCACCGAGGAAATCGCCATCGAGGGCCAGATCCCCGACGGCAAGGTCCGTCTGTCGCTGTTCCAAGAGGATGTGCAGAAGGCGATGATCAGCCAAAGCTCGAGCCTCAACGGCACCACGACCTCGTATATCCAGAATATCGACGCCATCCGCAATCGTGGCTGGGAATTGGCGGCCCAGAAGAACCATGTCTTGATCGAGGGTTTGGAATTCTCCGGCAGCGTCACCTATGTGGACTCGGAAATCCTGCGCAATCCCACCTGGAGAAGCTCGACCTCCCCGACCCAGTCGGTGGGCAAGCACGCTCCCAATATTCCCGATTGGCGCGTCACCTTGGCCGCGACCTATCGCCCCATCGAGGAGTGGGCCATGTCGGCGGCCATGCGCTATAGCGGCACCCAGTACTCCACCCTCGACAACACCGACACCTACCACAATGTCTATCAGTCGTTCGACAGCTTCCTCGTCGTCGATCTGCGCACCCAGTACAAGCTGAACGACAATTTCGAAGCCGCTTTCGGCATCGATAACGTCAATAACTGCAAGTACTACCTGTTCCACCCCTTCCCGCAGCGGACCTTCATCGGTGAGCTGAAGGTCAAGTGGTAAAGGTCTTGTCATGAGCTATCTCCAGCGGCCCGATCCCACCCGACGCATCGCGGGCTTTGCCGCGGTGATCGTGCTGCATGTGGCGGTGGTCTACGCCCTGGCCACCGGGCTGGGGCACAAGGCCATCGAGGTGTTGCGTCAGCCGCTGGAGACCAAGATCATCATCGAGACCAAGCCGCCGCCGCCACCCAAGGCGGTGCCGCCGCCGCCGAAACTGGCAGCGCCGCCGCCGCCTTATATCCCGCCGCCGGAAATCCGCATCGCCGCGCCGCCGCCGCCCACCGCCATCACGGCGGTTACCACGGTCAAGCCGGAAACACCGCCGCCACCGGCTCCGGTGGTCGCGGCTCCGGTGGTGCCCGCCCCTGTGGCCGAGGTGGTGCGGGTTCCCCCGGCCCTGGATGGCGGCAGGCCGTGCAAGCCGCCGCAATACCCGTCCATTTCGCGGCGGAATGAAGAGACCGGGGCCGTGATCTTGAAATTCCTCATCGAGACCGACGGCAAGGTGGTGGAAAGCAAGGTGGATGGCTCCAGCGGCCATGAGCGATTGGACGAGGCGGCGTTGCAGGCCTTGTCGCTATGCCGCTTCAAGCCGGGGACGGTGGATGGCAAGCCCGAGCGCTCGTGGGCGCGGATGCGCTATGTCTGGAAATTAAATTAAAGATGTCTGGAGGTCCGATCATGTCCCGTCTTATTCGCGTGGTTTTGCTGGTTCTGCTGGCGGTCGTGCCGCAGGGCCAGGCCCTCGCCGACCATGTGGGGGATACGCCTCTGGTCGCCAAGCAGGTGGTGGACAATCCCTATGGCCTCGATGCCTTGTGGGCGCAGGGCGATCTGGTATCGCGCGGCACGCTGGTGATCCTGGTGATCATGTCCATGGCAACGTGGTACATCCTCATCACCAAGCTGGTGGAGCAGGCCCGCCTGCTGCGTCAGGCCAAGGCCGCCACTGCCACCTTCTGGAAGGCCAATTCCGTGGCCGAAGGAATCTTGACCCTGGGCGCCGACAGCCCGTTTCACTTCATCGCCACCTCGGGCGTCGAAGCCGCACGCCATCACGAAGGCGCGCTGACCGAAAAGATCGACCTGCACACTTGGGTCACCATGTCGATCCAGCGCGCCGTGGACGAGATCGTCAGCAGTCTGCAAGGAGGCTTGGCGGTGTTGGCAACCATCGGCTCTACCGCACCTTTCGTCGGGCTGTTCGGCACCGTCTGGGGCATCTACCACGCGCTGACCGCCATCGGCATTGCGGGGCAGGCCGCCATCGACAAGGTGGCCGGGCCGGTGGGCGAGGCGCTGATCATGACCGCTTTGGGCCTTGCCGTGGCTGTGCCCGCGGTGCTGGGCTACAACCTGCTGGTTCGCCGCAACAAGCTGGCCACCGACAAGGTGAGGGCGTTCAGCGCCGATCTTCATGCGGTGCTGCTCAGCAGTGCGTCCGCCCGTCCGCCCCTGACCCGCGTGGTCTGAGATGGCCATGACCTTCGGGCCATCCGGCGGCGATGACGACCAGATGATGTCCACCATCAATACGACGCCGTTGGTGGACATCATGCTGGTGCTGCTGATTATCTTCCTCATCACCATTCCGGTGGTGACCCACACGGTGCCGGTAAATCTGCCCCAGGAAGTCAACCAGCCGACCCAGACCAAGCCCCAGAACATCACCATCGCCATCGACCGTGATGGGGGGGTGTTCTGGAACGAGGAGCGGGTGGCCGACAAACAAGCTCTGCTGGCCCGGCTCAAGGCTGCGGCGGTACTGACGCCACAGCCCGAGGTGCATATTCGCGGCGACCAGGATGCCCGCTATGACCATGTCGGCCGGGTGGTGACGGCCTGTCAGCGCGCTGGGATCACCAAGCTGGGCTTTATCACCGAGCCTCCTGCGCGGGGAGGATGACGCGATGGCGATGAATATCGGACCTGGCAGCAATTCCGACGAGCCTGAAATCCTGATCGATATCAACACCACGCCGCTGATCGACGTGATGCTGGTGCTACTGATCATGTTGATCATCACCATTCCGATGCAGACCCACGCGGTAAAGCTGGACCTGCCCAACGGCCCGCCGCCGGTGACGACGGTGCTGCCCGAGGTGGTGCGCATCGATGTGGATTTCGACGGTACCATCTTATGGAATGGCGCCGTGGTTGCCGACCGCTCCAGCCTGGAGGCGCGGCTGGCCATGATCGCCCGCGCCGAGCCTCAGCCCGAGGTGCATCTGCGTCCCAACAAGCTGGTGACCTATAAGCATGTGGCGGCGGTGATGGCCTCGGCCCAACATCTGGGCGTCACCAAGGTTGGCATCATCGGCGGCGAGCAATTCGGGGAATAACCATGCGTCATCTTCTGTGGCTTGCCCTTTGCCTTCATTTCTCGGTTCCGGCCCTTGCCCAGGACGGCAGCGTCCGCCCCGAGACCGGCAAGCCGTTGCAGGCGGCGCAGCATATGATCAAGGAGCGTAAGTTCAGCGACGCACTGGTCAAACTGCGCGAGGTCGAGGCCATTCCCAACCGCACGCCGACCGAAAACGGCCTGTTGGAACAGTTACGGCTGATCGCGGCGGTCAGCGCTGATCAGGGCGCGGTGGCGGCCAAGGCGTTTGACGGGCTGGCGGCGCTGGGGGCCTTGGCCCCGGCCCAGCGGCTGCAATTTTCCGAGGCCATTGCCGGAGCGTTCTTCCGCGCCAAGGATTATGCTGCGACAGTGGCCTGGGCTAACCGTGCCCTGGCGGCAGGAGGGACATCGGAGACTCTGCGTAATCTGTTGGTTCACGCTCCCTATCAGGCGGGTGATTACGCCGCCGCTGCCAAGGCGGTGACCGAGCAGATGGGGGCAGGGGGGCAGGTCAGCGAGGCACTGCTGCGCGTGCTGGCCGACTGCGCCGTGCAGATGAAAGATACCAAGGCCTATGGGGCTGCGCTGGAGAAGCTGGCCACTTGGTACCCCAAGCCCGAAATCTGGACCGAGCTGATCCGTGCGGTGTCGGCCCGGCCCGGTTTTTCCGATCGTCTGGCCCTGGATGCGGCTCGGCTGGGGCTGGTGGTGGGAAGCTTCGCCAATAATTCCGGCCCGTATGTGGAACTGGCGGAACTGGCCTTGCAGGCGGGACTGCCGGGCGAGGCCAAGGCGGCGCTGGACAAGGGCTATGCCGCAGGGGTGTTGGGGACAGGGCAGGAGGCCGAGCGCCACAAGCGTCTCAGCGATCTGGCGGCCAAGGCCGCCGCCGCCGATCTGGCCGGTCTGGCCGTTGCCGAGGCCGAAGCCGCTGGGAAGGACAGTGGAACTGCGCTGGTTAATACCGGGCTGGCTTATCTCGGGTTTGGCCAAGCCGCCAAGGCGGCGGCTGTCATGGAGGCTGGGATTGCCAAGGGTGGTCTGAAAAATCCCGACGACGCCCGGCTTCACCTTGGCATCGCCTATTGGGCGGCGGGGCAGAAAGCTAAGGCGCAGGAGGCCCTTAAGGCCGTCAAGGGGAGCGACGGCGCCGCCGATCTTGCCCGGCTGTGGGCCATCAAGACCGGAGCACTGTAGCCGCCTAATTTCAATGTGTTAAAATTCCAATCACATCTTGTTCATGGCTCCCGATAAACCTGTTGGTGAATTGGTGATACCAGACATTGCAAGCCGGTATTACTTAATTTTCTTGCGGAGACGTGGCATGGCTGGAATTGTATCCATCAGGGGCAGGATGCTGGGGCTGGCCCTGGTTACGGCAATCGCCATCGTCGCTATTGTCGCCGGATGGTGGGTGGCGTTCAATGACCTGAAGGTCAATGGGCCGGTCTATTCCCGGATCATTCAGGTCAAGGATCTGGTGGCCGATATTCTGCCTCCCCCTGAATACATTCTGGAATCCTATCTGGTGACGTCCCAGGCGCTGACGGCCGATCAGGCCCGGTTGCCGGCGTTACGAAAACGCCTCGACACTCTTCAGAAAGAGTTTGACGACCGTCATGTCTATTGGAAGGGCCAAGGGCTTGACGCCTCCGTCGCCGATGGCCTGCTGGTGAAATCCCATGCTCCGGCGGTGCAGTTTTTCGATGTGGCCAAGGGCCGCTATTTCCCAGCCCTGTTCAAGGGCGATCAGGCCGCGGCGGAGGCCGCATTCAAGGATCTGAGCACCCTTTATGAGACGCATCGCGCCGCCATCAACACGATCGTCGCTGCGTCCGATATTCTGTCCAAGGCGGTGGAGAGCCAAGCCGAGGCCAGCGAAGGGAATTACAAACTGATGGTGCTGTCCGTCACCGTTCTTGCGGCCTTGCTTGCCCTGGTGGTGAGCATTGTGGTTTCGCGCTCCGTGGTTGGTCCCATTGGGCGCCTATCTGTGATCGTGGCAGAATTGGGCCGGGGCAATACCGGGGTCAAAGTGTCCGACACCGAGCGCGGTGATGAGATCGGCCCCTTGGCCCGCGCCCTGGACGGCTGGAGGGGGAGCCTGGAAGATGATGCGCGGCGGCGTCAGGCCGAGAGTGAGGAGACCGTGCACCGCGAAGCCCGTGCCAGCCGCAGGGAGGCCGCGATCGTGCGCTTCGAAGCCGCCGTCGTCGCGGCCATGGACCGCATGTGTGCTTCCATCGAGGAGCTTCAGGCCTCTTCCAACACCCTGTCCGCCAACGCCCAGCAGACCGAGCGTCAGAGTGCCGCCGTATCGACAGCCACCGAACAGGCCAATGCCAATGTGGAGACGGTCGCCGCGGCCGGTAGCGAATTGACCGCTTCCATCCATGAAATCTCGCGCCAGGTCCACCAATCCTCGGAGGTGGCAAGAGCCGCCTCGTCCGAGGTCGAAGACGCCACTGCCAAAATCACCAGTTTGACCGTGGCGGTGGGAAAGATCGGCGAGGTTCTCAGTCTGATCAACGACATCGCGGCTCAGACCAATCTGCTGGCCTTGAACGCCACCATCGAGGCCGCACGGGCGGGGGAAGCGGGCAAGGGTTTTGCCGTGGTCGCGGGTGAGGTCAAGCATCTGGCCAATCAGACGGCGCGGGCCACCGGCGAGATTTCCGAACAGATCAGCACCGTGCAAGCGGAGACCCGGTCCGCCGTGGAATCGATCTCGGGGATCTCGGCCATTATCGCCCGGATCAATGAATTTGCCAGCGGCATCGCCGGAGCGGTGGAAGAGCAAGGGGCGGCGACGGCGGAAATTGCCCGCAATGTCGAGCAGGCATCCAATGGAACCCGCGAGGTCGCCTCCAATATCGTCGGTGTGGCGCGGGCTGCGGCCGAGACCGGTAGTACGGCGCAAGGGGTGTCGGCGGCGGCGCATGATCTGCTGTCTCAGAGCCAGTCTCTCGATGCGGCGGTGCGAAGCTTTCTGGTCGAGATGGAGGCGGCATAGCCAACGGTTCTTGCCAAGTCGCTCCGCCACCGCCATCCTGCCAAATCCCTAATGCGGCAGTGGGTTTGATGGACGCAGCCAACGACTTTCCCGACATGATGGATACCCATCAGGTCGCCCGGTATCTGAGGATCAAGGAACGTAAGGTTTACGAGCTCCTGAAGGATCGCCGCATCCCCTGCACGCGGGTGACGGGGAAGTGGCTGTTTCCCAAGGTCGAGATCGATGCCTGGCTAAAGCGCAACTCCGCCGCTGCAGGCCAGGCCGGGCGGCCGGGGCCTGTGCCCATGGTCCTGGCCGGAAGCCACGATCCCTTGCTGGAGTGGTGTCTGCGCGAGTTAGGGGGCACTTTGGCGGTGCTGTCGGGCAGTTCTTCCGATGGCTTGGCGCGCCTGGCCGCCGGTGAGGCGGCTTTGGCCGGGCTGCATCTGGTCGACGGCGAAAGTGGCGAGTTCAATGTGCCCCAGGTCCGCCAAGTCCTGGGCGAGCGTAATATGGTCATGATCGAGTGGGCATGGCGGCAGCAGGGATTGGTGGTCGCTTCCGGCAATCCCCTGGGGCTGACCTCGGTGGCCGATCTGGCCCGGGCCAAGGCCCGGGTGGTTTTGCGTCAGGACGGGGCGGGCAGCCGGGTGCTGTTTGAGCGTCTGTTGGCCGAGGCCGGTGTGTCCGAGGCCCTGCTGACGACGGTTTCGGCGCCGGTGCGCAGCGAGACCGATGTGGGGCTGGCGATCCTGGAGGGTGCCGCCGATACCGGCCTGGCGGTGGCCTCGGTGGCGAAGAGCCTGAAGCTGGGCTTCGTACCGCTGTCGCGTGAACGTTTTGATCTGGTGATCGATCGGCAGGCCTATTTCGAACCACCGGTTCAGGCGCTGTTGGCCTTTGCCCGAACGCGAGAATTCGCCGCCCGGGCCGAAGCCCTGGGAGGATACGACATTACCGGTTTGGGGGCGATCCGCTGGAATGCTCCATAATGATATTTAATCCCTTTGAAATGGTCGGGAGTGGCTTGCCGAGTGCGGCACACAATGCCATCATCTGCGGCTGAAATGGGTCTTTGGGGAGGCGGTGGCAAGCACCGTCAGAGATGAAAAAATCCAACCGTGCCGCAGTATTCGAGTCCAAGGTCGCCGAGCTTCTTGCCGTCACCGCCGGACTAAAAGTGCCTCATATCCTTATGCTGCGCCGGATGACGCAGGCTGACCCGGAGACCAGTGCCTGGGCCAATGAGCGTGAATTGGGGGTGGTGTTCGATACCATCTTGGATCGGGCCGTCGCCGCGGTGGATACCGAAGAGCTGGGCGCCTATGCAGACCAGCAGTTCGACGCCCTGTTGCCGGCCGGTGACGAGGAGGCGCGCGACAAGGAACGCTGGCTGCTGTTCGACGTCTGCAAGAAGTATCTTGCCAAGCGCAAGCCGGTCGTTGCCGCTCCCGTGGTTGAGGAGGAGGTCGTCCTCGACGACGACGCCCCCATTCCGGGAGGGGATTTCAAAGTAATTTTCGACGAGACCATCGCCCGCTATACCCGTCGTTGTCTGCATACCCTTGTGGTGGGGGCAGGCGCTTCATCTTTGCGGCCCCATATCCCGGTTCCCTTCCTGCTTGCTCCCGGCTTCGCGGTGGGCTACGAGACCCTGCTGCGGAAATTCGTGCTGCCCGATATCCGTGCCACCAAACGCATCGGTGAGCTTGCCGCCAGCCGCCATTGGGATGATACCGCCAGTAACCGTCTGATCGCCATGATTCAGAGTGGCGGCAGCAGCAACGCCATCCTCGATACCTGGGATGCCCGCTGGGCCGCCTATAAGTCGGAGGGCGTCGGCGCCAAGCACAAAAAACATAATGATCCCTGGGAAGTGTTCAAGGAGGCGGCGGCCAAGGGCGGCTATACTCCTCCCAACGAGACCGATATCCCGTTGCTCCATTCGGTGATCCGCTGGGAGCCAGACGCCCTGGCCGAGGCATGGCGCGAGCTCAGCCTTCAGTACCAGCAGGAATTCCACGCCAAGACCAAGCACGAGCAGGCGCGGGAAGGCGCCGTACGCGACTGTCTGGTCCGCTTCATCCGTGAGATGCCTAAGCGGGCGGGCGACATGATTTCGGTGAAGGCGTTCTTTGAGCTGCCGAAATGCGACCGTATGTTCCTGCGCAAGCTGATGCAGACCGTTGGTGGCACCGATGTGGAGCGGCGCCGTGTGGCTCCCGGTCTGGTTCACTTCTACAACAATCTGCCGCTGTAGCGTCTGCTGCTTGCGGCGGCGGATCACGCCGGATAGGTGATGCCGATGCTGGCCAGGGTTCTGGTCAGAAGCATCATCTTGCGCTCCTTCTCCTCGCCTGCGGCGCCGTTCAGATATTCGTTCAAGAAGGCGGCGTCCTTGAGATAGGCGGCGATGGTGTCGCGGACCGTGATCAGGGCCGGGCCGTCGATGAAGGTCGCCTTGCGGCAGAGATCAAGCAGGGTCAGAACTTTCTGTGCCGGGCCGCCACTCTTCTGGTCCACCTGTGCCAACAGCCGGGACGAACCGAGAAGGCTGATCTGGGCGGCTTCCACCTGTGCCATGTAGCGGGCCTTGTCGCCATCGGCCAGCCAAGAGGCGCGGATGGCCCGATGGATGACGGTCAGAGTCTGAAGCTTGGGGACCGGCAGTTCCTGTCCCGCCACGATGCGGGGTACAAAATCCTTGTCGCTGAAATAGTGGTCAATGAACGACCGCAGTACCGAGCGGTTTGTCTGGCCGATGGCGACGGCGCTCAGTTGCAACAAAAATGCGTAACGATCGGTCAGAGCCTTGCGTTCCCGCAGTAGGTCTGTGACGTTTTCCTTGTTGATCTGGCGCGCCTGCCGCCGTTCGAGTGAGACCAGCGCCTTGGCGCCGCCGATCAGGGTGGAGCCAAGCCACATGCGCTTGAACAGCTCGAACACCGCCTGGATCTCGACCTCCGGCTCGGCCGAGCGGATCGGCATTTTGTTGGCCAGGGTCCGCAGTAAGGAATATTCAACGGCATCCTTGATGTCGGGGGCGGCGCCGCTGGTGATCATGGCGCTGATATCCCCGGCGCAGGGATGGGCCGAGGCGCGCGGCTTCAACTCACCCTTCCACAGATCGATCAGGTCGTTGCAGCGCTCTTCCAGCGTCTCACACAAGCCGAGAACCTGATCAAGCGCGGGTTCGCACTTGATGCACTCGGACAAGATGTATTCGATGGCCTTGTTCTCGGGTTTACCCGAGGTCAGGTTGAACAGTTTGATCAGGGTTGCGACCTTGTCCTTCCACACCTTGAATTGGCCGAGAAATTCGACCACGGTGCGATGGAACTGGGTGTCGCGTTCAGCGTCCGAGCCCTTGAGCCCGGCCAGGAAGGCTGGAAACGAGTCGAGAGTGATGCTGGGCGGCGGACGTTCCTTGTCGTCCTCCCACACCTTCTTCATCCCGGCGCTGATCAGCGTATTCAGATCGCGCAAACGGGCGGCGGCGCTTTCATTCTTGGCGCGGGCCTGAAGCGTGGCGATCTTGTCGACCCCATTCATCATGATGCGGCCCGCATCGTTCAGACGCTTTTGATATTTGGCCGAGTAGACTAGTTCGGTCGGTGTGATGATCAAAGAATCGGTAAAAGATGTAAAAAATCTGCCGATAAGATCTCTCGATCCGACCGTGAACAGATCGTCTACCTTCTTGCAATAAGACTCGTCAAGAAGTGCCTCTGGGGCTGCCTCTAAGTCTTCTTTGGTTGGGGTGCTCATCAACTTACCGGCGAAATGTTGCGAGTTTTGTCAACGTGACTTGAATCGTGACCAAACATGGTTAACGCTCGTGGCGGCGGGATTCAATGGAATTTCGCATTTATCCCGCCGTCTTTGCTTCTAAATCGTCTCAGACGATGGTTACAGCCAGTTCTCCAACGCCGTCGATTCGGCCCAGCAGGCGGTCACCGACCACCACCGGTCCCACACCCTCCGGGGTTCCGGTATAGATAAGGTCGCCCGGACCCAAATGGTAGTAGTGGGAGAGATGAGAAATCACCTCAGGCACAGACCAGATCATATCATTGAGGTTGCCACTTTGCCGGGTCTGACCGTTGACCGAGAGTGTGATGGTGCCTTCCGTCAGCGGTTTGGTGCCGCGCTTCAAGGACGAGATCGGGGCCGAGTGCTCGAAGGCCTTGCCCAGACACCACGGACGGCCCTGGTCGCGGGCGGCGAATTGCAGGTCGCGGCGGGTCATGTCGAAGCCGACGGCGTGGCCGAACACGGCGCCTGCGGCCTCCTCGGGGGAAACCTTGAAGACGGGCTTGGCCAGGGCCACCACCAACTCGACTTCGTGATGCAGATTATTGGTTCCGGGGGGATAAGTAATATCGCCGCCGCCCGGCACCAGGGCGTCGGCAGGCTTGGTGAAGTAAAAGGGCGGTTCACGCGACGGGTCGCTGCCCATCTCGCGGGCATGGCCCGCATAGTTGCGGCCAACGCAAAACACCCGGCGCACAGGGTAAAGTGCAGCTTCACCCTCGACCGGTACTGCCGGAAGGGCAAGATCGAACTGAAATATCGCCAACGATTACCTCCTGCAAATGCATATCCCATGGTGCGCTCTGTCTTGTTTCCGATCAACCAGGGAGGGGAGTGATTGCATTGGCTCTAAATGCGCAATACGATACCGATTTAAACTAACCACTGTGTCGCAATATGATAGCCGTTCAAGGTCACAGGAAACGATCCGCCGGGCGATGAAATCGGCGGACATCGGGAGGCAATGGGCGCACAGCGTCCAGCAGTCTGGAAGGATTCTCTAATGGAAGATCTGAAGGGGTTGTCGCGCCGGTCTCTGTTGCAGGCCGGTGCCGTGGCGGCGGTCGGAGCCAGCGGCTTTATTCCCAGCCGTTTCGCCATCGGGGCCAGTGCCAAGGTGAAGGTGGGCTTTCTGTTGCCCTATTCCGGCACCTATGCCGGCTTGGGCGAAGCCATCACCAACGGCTTCAAGATGGCCATGGCCGAGCATGGCGGCAAACTGGGCGACCGCGAGGTGGAGTTCATCGCGGTGGATGACGAGTCCAATCCGGCCAAGGGGCCTGAGAACACCAATAAGCTGGTGACCGGCGAAAATGTTGATTTCGTCGTCGGTCCGGTTCATTCCGGCGTTGCCCTGGGTATGGTCAAGGTCGTGCGTGAGAGTGGTACCATCGCCGTCATCGCCAATGCCGGTGCCGGTGCCGCCACCGGCCCGCTATGCGCCCCTAACATCTTCCGTACCTCCTTTACCAATTATCAGGCGTCCTTTCCCATGGGAAAGGTAGCCATGGAGCGTGGCCTGAAGAATGTGGTCACCATGACCTGGAAATATGCCGCGGGCGAAGAGGCCCTGGCCGGATTCGAGGCCAGCTTCACCAAGTATGGCGGCAAGGTGATCAAGCAGATCATGGTTCCCTTCCCCCAGGAGGAGTTCCAGGCCAACCTGACCGAAATTGCGTCGCTGAAACCCGACGGGGTGTTCGTGTTCTTCGCCGGGGCGGGAGCCTTGAAATTCGTCAAGGATTACGCCGCCGCCGGGTTGAAGCCGATCCAGCTGATGGGCTCGGGCTTTCTTACCGACGGAGTTTTGAAGGCTCAGGGCGAGGCGGCTGAGGGTATTCTTACCACTTTGCACTATGCCGATGCCCTGGACACGGCCGAGAACAAAACCTTCCGTGCCAATTACGCCAAGGCGTTCGCCAAGGAGGCCGATGTTTACGCGGTTCAAGGCTATGACGCCGCCCAATTGCTGCTTCAGGGGATGGGAGCGGTCAAGGGCGATACCGGGGCCAAGGCCGAGCTGATTGCTGCCATGGAAAAGGCGGTGATTAAAAGTCCGCGCGGGGCCTTCACCCTGTCCAAGGCCCATAACCCGGTGCAGGATTTCTACCTGCGTCAGGTCAAGAATGGCCATGAGGTGGTGCTGAGTGTGGCGGAAAAGGCCCTGGCTGACCCCGCCACCGGCTGTAAAATGGCGTAGGATAGAGACCAGAACATGCGCTGGGTGGTGGCGCCCGGCGCATGTTTCTGATGGTGGGAGCCTTCATGGACGTCTGGTTTTTTCTAATTCAAGTGCTGAATGGCGTGCAATACGGGCTGCTGCTGTTCCTGGTGGCCAGTGGACTGACGCTGATTTTCGGTATCATGGGCATTATTAATCTGGCCCACGGCGCTTTTTACATGTTGGGGGCTTATCTGGCCTATTGGCTGGCCGGCCTGACCGGAAGCTTTGCCGCCGCAGTGCTGCTGTCGCTGCCTTTGGCCGCGCTGGTGGGCTATGTCATCGAGGTGCTGCTGGTGCGCACCCTCTATCGCCGGGATCACCTTGATCAGGTGCTGCTGACCTATGGCCTGATCCTGATCTTTAACGAAGCCCAGCGGGTGCTGTGGGGCAGCGACGTTCACGGTGTTGCGGTTCCGGCGGCTCTGGCCGGGTCGATCCGGCTGACCGAGACCTTGGCCTATCCCATCTATCGTCTGGCGCTGTCGGCGGTCTGCGCCCTTATCGCCATCGGTCTTTACGTCGTCATCCAGAAGACCCGCTTTGGTATGTGGATCCGGGCCGGAGCATCGAACCGCGACATGGTGGCGGCGCTGGGCATCGATGTGAAACTGCTCTATGGCGTGGTGTTCGCGGCAGGTGCGGCCTTGGCCGGGTTGGCCGGAGCCATTTCGGCCCCCATCACATCGGTGGCGCCGGGCATGGGCGATTCCATTCTCATCCTCTGTTTCGTGGTGGTGGTGATCGGCGGCGTCGGCTCGGTGAAGGGAGCCTTTCTTGGTGCGCTGCTGATTGGTCTTGCCGATACCTTCGGCAAGGTCTTTGCCCCTGATTTTGCCAGCTTCACCGTTTATGGCGTCATGGCGGCGGTACTGTTGTGGAAGCCGCGGGGGCTGTTCGCATGACCACCGCTTTGCCGCGGCCTCTGGTGCTTATTCTGCTGGCGTTGTTGCTGGTGTTGGGGCTGTTTCCGTTGTGGGGCAAGCTGGTCTTCGCTACCAAGTACACCTTCTTTCTGCAAAAGCTGACCGGCATCATGATCCTGGCGGTGCTGGCCATGAGCCTCGATCTGCTGGTGGGGGTCGCCGGGCTGGTCAGCCTGGGCCATGCCGCCTTCTTCGGTCTGGGCGGCTATATGCTGGCGCTGATGTCGCCGCAATACGAGGCCGCCAATCTGTGGGTGGTGCTGCCCCTGGCCATCGCCGCGGTGGGCTTTGCCGCTCTGATCGTGGGGGTGCTATCCATCCGCACCTCGGGCATCTATTTCATCATGGTGACTCTGGCCTTCGGGCAGATGGGCTTTTACTTCTTCAACGATTCGAAGTTGGCGGGAGGCTCGGACGGGGCCTACATCTATGTCAAGCCGACGGTCAGCGCCTTTGGCGTCACCCTGGTGGACCTCGACAGCAAACTGGCCTTTTTCTATGTGGTGCTGGGCGTGCTGGTGGGCAGTTATCTGTTGCTTCGGATGGTTCTGGCCTCGCCGTTCGGGCGGGTGGTCGGCGCCATCGGTGTCAACGAGAACCGGGTGAGGGGGCTGGGCTTCAATCCCATGCTCTATAAGCTGGCGGCTTTCACCCTGGCCGGAATGCTGGCCGGACTGGCCGGGTTCTTGGCCGCGGTCCAGTATGGCTTCGTCAATCCTGCCATGCTGGGCTGGCATCAGTCAGGCCATGTACTGGTGATGGTGATCCTGGGAGGGATGGGGACGCTGTTTGGACCGGTCCTGGGAGCCTTCGTGTTGGAGATCGCCCAACTGGGCTTTGAGAGTCTGACTGATCACTGGCTGTTGCTGATGGGCGGCATGGTGATCGCCATCGTGCTGGTTCTGCCCAAGGGCATTGCCGGGCTCCTGATCGCGTGGACAGGCCCCCGCCCGGCGTCTGAGGGGCATGACCCGAGCGAGCCTTGCGAGCGCGGCGCCATTGCGGCGCCCGGAGCGTCAGCGAAGGAGCCAAGGGGCACGGATGTGACCCGCCCGGCGTCTGAGGGGCATGACCCGAGTGAGCCTTGCGAGCGCGGCGCCATTGCGGCGCCCGGAGCGTCAGCGAAGGAGCCAAGGGGCACGGATGTGACCCGCCCGGCGTCTGAGGGGCATGAACAATGACTCCCCTGCTGGAAACCCGTGGTCTCAGCAAAAGCTTTGGCGGTCTGGTGGCGGTCAATGCGGTCTCGCTTTGCTTTAACGAGCGCGAAGCCCACGCCATCATCGGTCCCAACGGTGCGGGCAAGAGCACGTTCGTCAATCTGCTGACGGGCCATCTGCCCCATTCCGACGGCCATGTGCTGCTCAATGGCGCCGATATCGCCGGGTTGGCTGCGCACAAGGTCTCGCGCCTGGGGATCGGGCGCTCGTACCAGAAGACCAATGTCTTTCCCAGCTTCACCGTGTTCGAGAACTGCCGTCTGGCGGCGCAGTCGCGGTTGCCCACCTCCATGCGCTTCTTCCGGCCCGCCTCGGCCTATGCGGAGGTATCCGAGCGGGCGGCGGCGGCTCTGGCGGCGGCGGGGCTGTCGGGCCGCGCCGGGCGTATCGCCGGAACCATGGCCTATGGCGAGCAGCGCCAGTTGGAGATCGCCATGGTACTGGCGACCGAACCCCGGATACTGGTTCTGGATGAACCGTTGGCGGGCATGGGCCGAGAGGAATCCGAGGCCATGGTCGCTTTGCTGAAAGATCTGGCCCGGCGCTATACCCTGATTCTAATCGAGCATGACATGGATGCGGTCTTCGCCATCGCCCAGGTGTTATCGGTGATGGTCAACGGCACCTTGCTGGAGACCGGGCCGGTGGAGCAGATCCGCGCCAGCCGGGCGGTACAGGACGCCTATCTGGGTGACGGGGCGGAGGCGTATTGATGTCGGCCTTCCTGTCCGCCACCGGCATTCACACCTTCTACGGCGCCAGCCATGTACTGCACGGCGTTGATTTCCACGTCGATGCGGGTGAGACCGTGGCGCTGATGGGCCGTAACGGCATGGGCAAGTCGACCTTGCTGAAAAGCCTGCTCGGCATCGTTTCACCCCGCACGGGTAAGGTAACGGTCAATGGCCGTGTGGTGGGGAGGTTGGAAACTTCGGCCATCATCCGTCTTGGTATCGCTTATGTGCCCGAGGGCCGCGGTATGTTTCATAATCTCAGTGTCCGCGAGCATCTGGTGATGGCGGCTCGGGCCGGGATCGATGGCAAGCGCGACTGGACCTACGAGCGGGTGCTCGATACCTTTCCCCGTCTGGCCGAGCGTCTGGATAATCTCGGCACCCATCTGTCAGGGGGCGAGCAGCAGATGCTGTCCATTGGCCGCGCCCTGATGACCAATCCCCGGCTGCTGATCCTGGACGAAGCCACCGAGGGATTGGCGCCGCTGATTCGCCGTGAAATCTGGCGTACAGTGCGCACTATCAAGGCGACGGGTATCGCCAGTATCATCGTGGACAAGAATGTTGGGGTTCTTCTGGACCTTGCCGATCGCCATATCATCCTGGTCAAGGGTGAGGTGGTCTATGACGGCGGGCCAGAGGCCTTGAAGGCCGATAAAACTATTCTGGAACGCCATATCGGCCTTTAGGATCTAGACAAATAAAAGATAAATAATAAAAAAAGATGGCGCAAGAGAGCAAAGCAGGCGCCGCGAATAGAGGAAGGAGAGAACATTATGACTGCGACCGGTTCCGAGCATGTGCTCGATATTCCGCGTGATTACAACGCCGCTACCTGGTTCATCGATCGCCATCTCAAGGAAGGGCGCGGCGACAAGGTGGCTTTTATCGATGCCGACGGACGTCACACCTATAGCCAACTGGCCGAAAAGGTGAACCGGGCGGGCAACGCGCTGAAGTCGCTGGGCCTGCACATGGAAAACCGGGTCGCCATGATCCTGCTCGACACGGTGGATTTTCCCACGGTGTTCTGGGGCGCCATCAAGGCCGGGATCGTGCCCATTCCGCTCAACACCCTGCTGACCACCGGCGATTACGGCTATATGCTGTCGGATTCCCGCGCCCGTGTTCTGGTGATCAGCGAGGAGCTGTTCGATAAGGTTGAGCCCATCCTTCCTGATCTGCCGCTGCTGGAAAAGGTGGTGATTTCGGGTAAGAATGGCCACGGTCATCTTCTGCTCTCCGATCTGCTGGCCAAGGCCGAGACTAAGCTGAAGACTGCCGAGACCACCCGCGATGACGTGGCGTTCTGGCTGTATTCCTCGGGCTCTACCGGCGCTCCCAAAGGGGCTTTGCATCTTCAGCGCGACTTGCCCGCCACTGCAGTCCATTACGGTCAGCAGGTGTTGGGCATCCGCGAGGATGACATCACCTTCTCGGCGGCCAAGCTGTTCTTTGCCTATGGCCTGGGCAACGGCATGACGTTCTCTTTGCATGTAGGCGCCACCACCGTGCTGCTGAAGGATCGCCCAACGCCTGAGGCGGTGATCAAGGTGCTGAAGGATCATCAGCCCACCATCTTCTATGGTGTTCCCACCCTTTACGGCACCATCCTGGCCGACCCGCAATATAACCGGGCCAGCGCTTCGACGGCTTTGCGCGTTTGTGTCTCTGCGGGCGAGGCCCTGCCCGAGGATGTGGGCCGCCGCTGGGAGGAGCGGTTCGGCGCCGCCATTCTGGACGGCCTCGGCTCAACCGAAATGCTGCACATCTTCTTGTCCAACCGCCATGGTGAGGTCCGTTATGGCACCTCGGGCAAGGCGGTGCCCGGCTATGATCTGCGCATCGTCGCCGATGACGGCCACGAAGTGCCTCGGGGCGAACTGGGCGAGTTGGTGGTGCGTGGCCCTTCCTCGGCTACGTCCTACTGGAACCAGCGCGAGAAGTCGCTGAAGACCTTCCGGGGCGAGTGGACGCATACCGGCGATAAGTATTTCGTCGATGATGACGGCTACTACCGTTATGCCGGCCGTGGCGACGACATGCTGAAGGTTGGCGGCATCTGGGTGTCGCCGTTCGAGGTCGAAGCGGCGCTGATCTCTCACGAAAAGGTGCTGGAGGCGGCGGTGATCGGCGAGGCTGACCATGAAGGGCTGGTCAAGCCCAAAGCCTTCGTGGTCCTGGCTCCTGGCGAGACCGGCAGCGAGGTGCTGGAGGAAGAGCTCCAGGCCTACGTCAAGGCCAAGCTGGCGCCCTACAAGTATCCGCGGTGGATCGAGTTCGTCGAAGCCCTGCCTAAGACCGCAACCGGCAAAATTCAGCGCTTCAAGCTGCGCGGCGGCGCTATGCAGATGTAAGAGCAGGCTGGTGCCCCTTCCTCTCCTCATAAAGGGGGGGGGAGGGGCACACCCTCTCGACATTCCCTCTTAACCGTCCGACACTATCCTTCTCGATTTCATTGGGGAGGCCGTTCGGCCATGAAGAAACTGCTTGTTATTGGTGGTGTCGCTCTGACCGTCATCGTCGGCGGAGTGGTGTTTCTGCTTTCGACGGCGGATACCTTCATCAAGAAGATCATCGAGGATGTGGGAAGCCAGGCGGCGGGGGTGAAAGTCTCGGTGGGAGCGGTCAAGATCTCGCTGTCCGACGGCAAGGGCACTATTTCCGGTCTTACCGTGGCCAATCCGCCGGGATTTTCCAATGATCCCGCCTTCAAGCTGGGTGAGATCAGCCTGACGCTGGACACCGGCTCACTTACCAAGAATCCCATCGTCGTTAAGGAAATCCTGGTGGCCGCACCCGCCGTAGCTTACGAACTGGGCTCGGGCGGCAGCAATCTCGACGTGCTGCAAAAGAATGTTCAGGCCTTTGCCGCCAAGCAGGGTGGCGGTAAAACGGCTGACAAATCCTCCGAAAAGTCGGCCGAGAAGCCCGCTGCCGACAAGGGGGGAGAGGCTAAGAAGCTGGTGATCGACCGTCTTGCCATCACTGGTGGTCAGGTCAAGCTGGCGGCAGGGGGGATTCCCGGCGCCAACACCACCGCCAAGCTGGGCGATATCGTCCTGACCGGTATCGGCAAGGATTCCGGCGGCGCCAGTGCTGCCCAGGTGGCTCAGAAGGTGTTGGATTCCCTGGTCAACGGCGCCATCAGGTCAGGCGCCAGCCTCAGCAATATGGTTGGCACTATGGCTGACAAGGCCAAGACCATGGTTCCCGGCGATATGGCCGACAAGGCCAAGGCCTTGATCCCCGGCGATGCCGCCGGTGCTGTGAAGGGCCTGCTTGGGAAGTAGTCGAAAAAAGAGGGCGGGAGGCCTTTGGCCTTCCGCCCTCTGCATCGTCTTTGATTAGAACTCTGCCGTAACCTTGGCGCGCAGCTCGCGGGCGCGGGGGCTGTCGGGGTCGAGCAGGTCGCCGCCGCTGGCGGGGCGCAGCGCCTGGGCCACCTCGTCCAGGCATTGGGCGTTGCGCTGCTCGAAGGTGTCGAGATGCCACACCGAATTGCGGTTCTCGGCGGCCAGCATCAGCCCTTCGGTGTGGATGGCGTTGGCCTCGGACAGCAGGCGGGCGGCGGTGGCGGCGTGACGGGCCGGGGCGGTGATAGCGGTCATGGCCGCTGCCTGGGCCGAGGTCCCCGAACGGTCGTTGCCCTTGAGCCAGGCATGAGCCCAGACCTTCCACGACTCCGATGTCTCCTGATCCAGGGCGTAGAGCGCGGCAAAGGCGACGGCCTGGGTGATGGTCAGTTCATCGGTGCTCATGACGAGGCTCCTTCCGGTGCGCCGTCCTTGGCGGCACGGCGCTTCACCGTCTTGGGGTCGGCGGTAATGGGGCGGTAGATCTCGATGCGCGCCCCTTCTTCGAGCACGGTGTCCAAGGTGGTGGACTTGCCGAAGATGCCGACCTTCTGCTGTTCCAGATTGATCTCCGGGAATTGGTGCAGAATCCCCGACTTCTCGATGGCGCCCCGGACGGTCGTGCCATCGGGAACGTCGATACTCAGCCAGGACTGGCGGGCGGGGATGGCGTAGACGACTCCAACCTTCATGGTCCTGTTCCTTCTTGGTACCGGCGAGCCCCTGACGTGACTCGCCTTATTGTCCTCAAGCGCCGGGCGCCGGTATTAAACGCTGTGGGCACCGGCCATCTTGATCTGCTTGCCGCTGGCAAGATCGATCATGCGCTTGGCCACCACCATCAACCCGGCCACCAGGAAGCCGCCTGGCGGCAGGATCAGCACCAGAATGCCCCAATCGGCGGGCATGATCCGCATTTCCAGGAAGGTGAAGGCCGGTCCCAGCAGCAAGGCGGCGTCGGCGAACAAGGTGCCCTGGCCGATGATCTCGCGCACGGCGCCGATGGCGGTCAGGGCGAAGGTGAAGCCCAGGCCCATGAACAGGCCGTCCAGCAGCGACGGCAGAACCTTCTCCTTGGCGGCGAAGGCTTCCAGACGGGCCAGCGGCAGGCAGTTGGAGACGATCAGCGGGATGAACAGGCCCAGCACCTTGTAAAGCTCGTGCATCCAGGCATTCATCACCAGATCGACGAACGTCACGTTGGCGGCGACGATCAGGATATAGACCGGAATACGCACCTCGTGGGTGACGTAATTGCGGAACATGGCCACCATCAGGTTGGAGGCCGCCATCACCGCCGCCGTAGCCAGGCCCATGCCAAAGCCGTTGGTGGCCGTGCCGGTCATGGCCATGGTCGGGCACATACCCAGCAGCATGCACAGCACACCGTTGTTTTCCCACAATCCGTCCTTGACGATCTGTCCGTAGCTTGCAGACATCACTGCTTCTCCATCATGCGGGACTTATTGGCGGTGAAGTATTCAAGACCCGAGCGGATACCGCCCACCACGGCGCGCGGCGTGATGGTGGCGCCGGAGAACTGGTCGAACTGGCCGCCGTCCTTCTTCACCTTCCATTTCTCCACCGGCGGGTTACCGAGGCTGAGGCCGGTGAAGCGGGTGATCCAATCGGTCTTGGCTGCATCGATCTTATCGCCCAGGCCGGGAGTCTCCTTGTGGGAGATGACGCGCACGCCCAGCAGCTTGCCGGTCGCATCGATGCCCAGCATCAGCTTGATCGGCCCGCCATAGCCGCCATTGGCGGTGTATTCATAGGCATAGCCGGTGGGTTTGCCGCCCATCATGGCGCGGTAGACCGTGGTGGCCTCGTGCCCGCCCGGATTGGGCAGGGTGATGGCATCGGTCACCGGGTTGTTGTCGTGGATGGATTTGGGGATCACCAGCGCCAGCGAGGCCATCTTGTCCTCAAGGGCACGATCTTGAATCGGCTCCTTGGTCACGATGTCGGTGGCGGCCAGCAATACACCGAAACCGGCGCAGAAGGTGCCGAGGATGGTGGCATGGACCCAGGTGGGCCGGATGGTCGCGCTCATTTGTCCCCCTTCAGCGGCAGCGGTGCGCCCTGGCGGGTGCGGCCGAAAACGCGCGGACGGAAATGTTGGTCGAGAATGGGCGTCAGCGCATTCATCAGCAGGACGGCGAAGGCCACACCTTCCGGGTAACCGGCATAGGTGCGGATGATCCAGGTGAGCAGGCCGATACCGATGCCGAAGGCCAGTTGTCCGCTTTTGGACACCGGCGAGGTGACGTAATCGGTGGCGATGAAGAACGCCCCCAGGAACGACGCGCCCGACAGCAGGTGGAACATGCCGGTGGCGTGACGGCCCGGGTCCATGGTGCTGAAGATGGTGCCCAGGACGAACAAGGTGCCCAGCATGGCGACCGGGATGTGCCACGAGATGATCTTGCGCCACATCAGGAACAGGCCGCCCAGCAGGATCAACGGTACCGCCGTCTCACCCATGCTGCCAGGATGGAAGCCCAGCATCAGTTCGCTTAAGGACGGCAGATGCGCCAGGGATTGATTAACCGGAATGCCACGTGCCAGCTCGGTCTTGATGAAGCCCAGTTGCGAAGCGGCGCTGATGCCGTCCAGGCTGACACCGCGGCCGAAGGTGACGTGCAGGCTCTCGGCGAAGCTGGGGGCTGCGGCTGAGAACAGCGGCTTGGACGGCACGAAGGCGGTCATCTGCACCGGGAACGAGACCAGCACCACCACGCGGCCGATCATGGCCGGGTTGAAGACGTTCTGGCCCAATCCGCCGAAAGCGTGCTTGGCGAGGAGGACGGCGAAGATTGAGGCAATCGCCGCCACCCACCAGGGAGCCCAAGGCGGCAGGGACAGCGCCAGCAGCCAGCCGGTGATCAGAACCGAGCCGTCCGACAGCGCCCGTTCCGGGCTGTCGCCCCGCATCCGCATGCACAGGGCTTCACAGCCCACGCAGGAGAGCATGGTGACCAGGAACAAGAAGATGGCCGGCCATCCGAACAGCCACAGATTGAACAGCGTTGCCGGGGTCAAAGCCGCCAGCACGGTAAACATGGTCTTCTGGACGTTGTTGGAACCGTGGGTGAACGGTCCGCTCTTGTCGACGACGATGCTCATGCGTTGACCCTGCCTGCGTCGGGGTTTTCCGATTGTGCCTTGGCGCGGGCGGCGGCTTCACGCTTGGCCTGAGCCGCACGCTCCAGCCGGGCGTTATGCGCCGACACCAAGGCCTTGGTCTGGTCGGCCTTGCGGCGCTCACGATCCAGCGCGGCGATGCGGCCCTTGGCGTAGTTGAAGTAATGCACCAGCGGGATATGGGACGGGCAGATATACGAGCACGACCCGCAAGACACGCAGTCCTGAACCCCGATCTTGGCGGCTTCCTCCAGCTTTTCACTCCGGATGAAGGCCGCCATCTCCACCGGCACCAGACCGCAGGGGCAATAGCTGACGCAAGAGCCGCAGCGGATACAGGGTTGGGTGGCGTTTTCCTTGGTTTCGGCCTTGGTCAGCGCCAGAATGCCCGAGGTTCCCTTGACCACCGGAACGTCGAGGCTGGGCAAAGGCTGGCCCATCATGGGGCCGCCGCTGATGATGCGGCGGGAATCCTTGGACAATCCGCCACAGAAGGCCAGCAGCTCGGCCACCCGGGTGCCCAGCAGCACTTCGACGTTTTTGGGCTCGGCCACGGCGCCGCCGCTGACGGTGACCACCCGCGACAGCAGCGGACGGCCAAAGCGCACCGCCTGATGCACCGCCCGCGCGGTGGCGACGTTGTGGACCACCACGCCCACATCAGCGGTCAGCTTACGCGCCGGGGTCTCGCGCCCGGTCAGGGCCTGGGTCAGGTGGCGCTCGGCCCCCATGGGATACTGCACCGGCACGCTGGCCACCGTGACATTGGTGAAGGCGCTGGCGGCCTGGGTGAGGGCGGTGATGGCCTGGGGCTTGTTGTCCTCGACGGCGATGATGATCTGGGGCGCGCCCAGGGCGTGGGCCATGATGCGGGCACCATCCACCACTTCATCGGCATGCTCGCGCATTACGCGGTCGTCACAGCAGAGATAGGGCTCGCACTCGGCACCGTTCAGCACCAGGATTTCCAGCTTGTGCTGGTTGCCCAGCCCCAGCTTCACCGCCGAGGGGAAGGTGGCGCCGCCCAGGCCGACAATACCCGAGACAGCGACCCGGTCGCGGATCTCCTGGGCTGAGGCGGCGAAGGGATCGGCAATGGCGGCGGGCAGGTCGCCCCACTCGTCCTTGCCGTCGCTATCTAGGATGATGGTCATGGTCGGCAGGCCTGACGGATGCGGCGCCATCATCTCGGTGATGGCGGCGATGCGGCCCGAGGTGGGCGCATGCACCGGAGCCGAGACCAGCCCCTGACCGCGGGCGAGAACCTGCCCCTTCTTGACCTCGGTCCCCGGTTCCACCGTGGTGATGCCGGGGGCTCCCATGTGCTGCTGCAAGGGAAGATAGAGCGTGGCCGGAATCGGCATAGGAACGATGGCCTTCTCGCTGGCCAGTTCCTTGCGGTAGTCCGGATGGATGCCGCCCATGATGGGAAACAGCTTCATCGACCGTCTCTCCTCAATGGTGGGCTGAGTGATCGCCGGGCTTGGTCCAATGCCAGCCGGCGATGGTGGGGGGAATGGGGCGCATTTCGATGGCCTCGGTGGGGCAGATCTTGAAGCACTTGCCGCAAGCGTGGCAGGCGTCGGAGATCACCGTGTGCAATTGCTTGGGGGCGCCGACGATGGCGTCCGAGCCGCACTCGCCGATGCAGCGCAGGCAGCCGATGCACAGATCCTCGATGATGAAGGCCACTTCCGGGCCTTTCTCCTCGTGGCCGTCCGTATCGGCGGACACGCCCAGCTTCTTGGCCAGCGCCTCGATGGTGCCCTTGCCGCCGGGGGCGCACAGGGTGATGGGCGTGTTGCCCTTGGCCAGGGCGGCGGCGTATTGCGAGCAGCCGACGAAGCCGCACTGACCGCATTGCGATCCGGGCAAAAGCTCGACCAGCTCGTCCTCGATGGGATTGGTGGGAACCGCCAGCAACTTGGCGGCGGTGCCGAGAACGGCACCCAGGGTCACTCCCATCACCGCCAGACTTCCAACATCCAACAACATGACCGGAGCCCTCCTAATTGGTGCTCATACCGGAAAAGCCCATGAAGGCCAGCGCCAGCAGGCTGGCGGTGATAAAGCCGATGGGCGGCCCGGCGAACAGCCGGGGCACCTGGGCCAGGGCCAGACGCTCGCGCAATCCGGCGAACAGTACCATCACCAGGCTGTAGCCCAGCGATGACGCCAGGGCGAACACGGTGCTTTCGATGAAGTTCATCTTGCCTTCGACCAGCAGCAGATTAACGCCCAGCACAGCGCAATTGGTGGTGATCAGCGGCAGATAGATACCAAGTAGCTGGAACATGGTGGGCGAGACCTTGCGCACCACCGCCTCGGTGAACTGCACCGCCGCAGCGATGACCAGGATGAAGGCCACGGTCCGCAGATAGCCCAGATCGTAGGGTGCCAGCAGGTAACGGTCCACCGCCCAGTCGATCATGGCCGAGATGGTGATGCAAAAGGTGGTCGAGGCGCCCATGCCCAGGGCGGTATCGACCCGGGTGGTCACGCCCATGAATGAGCACAGGCCCAGGAACCGCATCAGAACCACATTGCTGACCAGTGCGGCACTGATGAACAGCAGAAGATAATGCTCCATCGTCGGTCCCCCTTACCCGTGTTCCGGATGGCACTCAGCTTCCTGCGGCAGCTCGTGAGCGCGGCGCAGGAAGCGGGGCGTCAAGATGCCCCGTGCCGTGAAGATATTGGCCAGCACCCGGGCGATGGCCAAGCCCAGGACCAGCCCCGAGGCCGCCCCCAACGCTGCCATGCCGTCGCTCTGGCCCCATTCCTGACCCGTGATGCCGCCGATCAGAAGCGTAAGCAGCGGCAGGCCGAAAGCAGTCATGGCGCCCTTGACCAGGGTGTCTTCGCGTACGCCCACAACCACCCGCTCTCCCACCCGAAGGCCAAGATTGCCGGGCAGTTGGAACCGCCGCGCCTCCAGGCGCTTGGCTTCCCCCAGATCCTTGCCGATGCTGCACAGCCCGGCCGAGGCGCAGGTGCCGCAACTTTTGGTCTGCTCCGGCTCCAGCCACACCCGACCGCCCTCGACCGCGACCACACGGGCAAAGCCCTCGACCAGATCGCTTTCGTCGGCGCCGGGAAAGGAAGACGAGACCGGAGACTCCATGACGATCAGGCCGTCACCGTCGTCATCACTCCGTCTGGCGTCACGTAGATGGCTGATAGGCCACCCGCTGCGCGCAAGATGCTTTGGCGCTTGTCCTCGGGCGCCAGCAGCATGGTGGTAGACAAGCCGTCGGCGATGGTCGCGGTCTCAGCCACCACCGAGACGCCCAACATGGCCGGTGCAGTCTTGCCGGTGCGGGTGTCGATCAGGTGGGTGAACTTGCCCGCCTCGTCGAATATGGTGCCATAGCCGCCCGAGGTGGAGACGCATTTGTCGATGACGTCGATCTCGGTAATCGCCGTGTTGGGCTCGGCGGGATTGGCGATGCCGATGCGCCAGGCCGAGCCATCGGGCTTGGTCGAAAGCGCGCGGGGTTCGCCCATATCCACCAGCATCTTCTCCAGCCCGTGGGAACGCAGCACCGCCGCGACCCGGTCAGTGATATAGCCCTGGGCGCCGGAATTCAGCGTCAGGGCCATGCCGGGGCGGGCGAGCGAGACGCGGGCCTTGGCTGCGTCGATCTCGATGCCGCGCCAGTCCACCAGCGCTAGGGCCGCCTTCAGGTCACGCTCGGACGGACCGGCGGCATCGACGGCGGCGGCGGTGAAGTGGCTGAGATACAGCGTCCATACCGGCTGGATGGTGGGGTCATAGACGCCGCCGCTCAGCTCGGCCAGCCCGCGGGCGTGGGTCAGAAGCTCGATGAATTCGGGCGGTGCGTTGTTCAACACGCCATCGCGGTTCAGGGCCGACAGGGCCGAATCGGCGCGGTAGACGCTGAAGATGGCTTCCAGCCGGGCCAACTCGGCCATGGCGTCGCGGATGGCCGCACGGGCCTTACCCTCATCGGTATGATAGATCTGGATGGTCGAGGGCGCCCCCAGGGTGGTCCCCTCCCAGCGGACCAGATGCGCTTGCGCGCTGGTCGCCTTAAGGAGGAGTGGCAGGCCTGCCGCAGCGGCAAGCACGGTAATGGCACGGCGGCGGGAGACTAAAGAGGTCATCGAACCTTTGCCCTCCATCAGGCGAGACTGGTGTTTTTCCGGTATTGCTCTGCAGCATTATTGTGCAGCGCAACAAATTGAAATTTGGAACTGATAAAATAAATAACCAGATTGCAAAGCATACTATTCGAGGAAGTCAAAGCCAGCAAGCGCTAGGTCTTTGGTAATTCGGTACCTGAATACCGAATTGGCCCGCGTGCTGCAAGCTGCCCATAGGAGTGGGGGAGGCCTCCCCAGGTTTGCTACCCTTTTGCCGGTGGCCATCGCACGCTCCTTACCGGTGTTCAATCTTGCTATGAAAATATCGTGCCAACCAGTGAGCAGGGCCGGTTCCCGCCATTTCGCCGCTATTGACCTTTATCAAAAGGATGAAGACTCTGCCCGACAATGGTACAAATGGGACAATAGGGTGTCGTGAAACCCACAACGGGCACACCCGGTCCAAGAGGGGGAGTGAAAATGTCCATTAGTTGGAGCAAGGATCTGGCGGTCGGAAATACCGAGATCGACGACGACCACCGTGAACTTATCGGCATCATCAACGAGTTCGAGGCGGAAACGAAAAAGGCGGCCGGTACGGTAGATGATGCCCACATGCGCCATATCCTTGGCCGTTTACAGATCTATGCCCAGGATCATTTCGCGCGCGAGGAATATGTCCAGGCCATCGCTAAATACGATGGGCTGGCGGAAAACAAGCGCGAGCATGAGGCTTTGACCCGGACGCTGGGTGATTTTATCGCTCGCTTCGATAACGGCACGCTGGGCGACCGGCGCGGCAGCACCGATCAGATGTCGTCATTTCTCAGCAATTGGCTGATGGGCCATGTGCTGAAGATCGATCTGAAGATGCGCGGCAAGGTCGATATCGGCTGAGGCTGCGAAAAGCCGTCGGAAATGCGAAAGGCCCCCGGAGGAAACTCCGGGGGCCTTGGCATTTCACCCTTTCGGGGAGAGCCGGGATCAGCCGTTGACGGCGTCCTTCAGGCCCTTGCCGGCCGTAAATTTCGGAGCCTTGGAGGCCGCGATCTTGATGGTGGCACCGGTGCGGGGATTGCGGCCTTCCTTGGCGGCCCGCTGGGTCACCGAGAACGAGCCGAAGCCCACCAGACGAACGTCATCACCAGCCTTCAGAGCCGCGGTGATCGCGGCGAAGGTGGCGTCAATAACGCTGTCCGAGGCGGCCTTGGACAGACCGCTGAGTTCCGCAACCTTATTCACCAGATCTTGCTTATTCATGAGACCCCCAATTGAATGTCGTGGCCGGTTGAAAATGACATGATCCCGCCCGGCGTCAACCCTCTGAATCATTTGGGCGCCGGTCGGCTATGTCAACCCCCCCTCCGGCGAACCGTCCGCTTGAAAGCGAGGCCCAGGCCGGATGAAGGCACCAATGTGTCGCGTTTTTCCCGATTTGACAACCGGTGAAACCCGGATTCGGCAGTGCAATCCGTATGATTTCCGCCAGAGATTTGATTCTCTTTGCTAAATCCCCAGCTTCCCCCTTGTCCGCAAGTGAGCCAGGGCCCAACTGAAAAAGGGAAACAGGCGGTTTGGGTCTGGGTGGTGGTGCCACTCATCTCCGATAGCCGTGAAAGGGGGCGATATGGTGTCCATGACCATGGTTTCTCAGATACCGCAAGGTCGGCGGATTTCCGCCGCTCAGACATCGGAATGGCTGGGGGCAGGATGGCGCGACATGTGGCGCCGCCCCGACCTCAGTCTGGGGTTTGGAGCTCTCTACGCCGGGATTGGGGGGATGCTGTCGGTGATCTTGACCGCTCTCGACATGGGGTCGCTGATGTTTCCTCTGGCGGCGGGCTTCATGTTGGTGGGGCCGTTGGCCGCTGTGTTTCTGTTCGAGATCAGCCGCCGTTACGAGCGTGAGGAGGAGGTCTCCCTTTCCCTGGTGCTCCGGGGGGTGGCCGAGCGGGGTGGGCAGGTGGGCAATATGGGTTTGGTGCTCTCGATGTTGATGATGCTGTGGCTGTTGGCGGGAGCGGTGGTGTTCGCCCTGTTTTATCCTCCGGGTGTACCGCTCCCCCTGGAAAGCTTTATTACCGACGTGGTATTGCGGCCTGAATCCATGCCTTTCCTGGTGGCGGGAACCTTGGCGGGTGGCGCTGTTGCCACCATTGCTTTTGCTGTCAGTGTTTTCGCCATGCCCTTATTGCTTGACCGTGACGTCGGCGTGGTCGAGGCGATCGGGTTCAGCGTTCATGCCGTTGTAATCAATTGGCGGACCATGATCGGCTGGGCGGCGACCATCGCGGTCATCACTTTCTTCGGCATAGCCTTCATTTATATCGGGCTGGTGGTGGCACTGCCCCTGGTCGCCCATGCCAGTTGGCATGCCTATCGTGATGTGGCGCGATAAATCAGGGCCTCGTTACAACTCGCTACGGTGCTTTACATATTGCGGATTAACGTGGGTGGCGGCGGCTTCGTAGGAACGGCATCATGATATAGGTAGAATCACGATATCCGTTCTTACGGTGGCCCCATGGATCCTTCTCTGGCAGACATTATTTCCCAGGCCATATCAAAGGCGCGTTCAGATGGCCTTGATAGCGGCGAGCAGGCCCAGGCCGCCCAGGATTCCCTGTGCGATCTGATGCCGAGTCTGGACCCTTCCATCGCCCAGTTGATCATCGAGCAGCTCTGCCCCCTGATGCAGGCGACGGCTTAGACGATCTTGCCCGGATTCATGATTCCCTGGGGATCGATGGCGGCTTTGATCAGGCGCATGACGTCGAGTGCCTCACCAAATTCCTCTTCAAGAAACCGCATCTTACCGTGCCCGACGCCATGTTCGCCGGTGCAGGTGCCGTCCATGGCGAGCGCGCGCCGCACGATGCGGTCGTTCAGGCGTTCGGCCTCTGTGACCTCGTCGGGATTGGCGGGATCGACCAGAAGCATGGCGTGGAAGTTTCCGTCACCCACATGGCCGACCACGGTGCAGGTCAACGGTGAGGCGTCGAGGTCTGCCGTGGTCTCCAGCAGGCATTGCGCCAGCCGAGAGATGGGGACGCAGACGTCGGTGGTCCAGGTGCGGCAGCCAGGGCGGAGCGCCACACCGGCGTAATAGGCATTGTGGCGGGCCGCCCACAGGCGGGTGCGCTCCTCGGTGCCGGTGGCCCAGAGAAAATCGGGCGCGCCGAATTCGGCGGCGATGGTCTGGACCCGCTCGGCCTGTTCGCGCACTCCGGCCGCGCTGCCGTGGAACTCGAAAAACAGGGTCGGAGCCACCTGATGCGAGGTTTTCGAATAGCGGTTGACTGCGTTCACCATGGCCTGATCCAGAAATTCGATCCGTGCTACCGGCACGCCCGATTGGATGGTGGTGATGACGGTGTTGACCGCGGCCTCCACCGAGGGGAAGGGGCATACGGCGGCCGAGACCGCCTCGGGGATACCGTGAAGCTTGAGGGTCAGTTCGGTGATGATGCCCAGTGTGCCTTCCGACCCCACCATCAACCGGGTGAGGTCGTAGCCTGCCGAGGATTTGCGGGCGCGGCGGCCGGTGCGGATGATACGGCCGTCGGGCAGCACCACTTCCAGCGACAGCACGTTGTCGCGCATGGTGCCATAGCGTACGGCGTTGGTGCCCGAGGCGCGGGTGGCCGCCATCCCCCCCAGCGAGGCGTCGGCGCCGGGATCGATAGGAAAGAACAGGCCGCTGTCCCTGAGATAGTCGTTGAGACGTTTGCGGGTGACACCGGGCTGAACCGTGACATCCATGTCCTCGGGCCGCACCACCAGGATGGCGTCCATGCCGGTGACGTCGATGGACACTCCGCCCTTCAGTGCCGCCACATGCCCTTCCAGCGAGGTGCCGGTGCCATAGGCGATCACCGGTACGCCATGTTCGGCGCAGGCCTTGACCGCTTCGGCCACATCCGCCGTGGACAGGGCGAAGACCACCGCTTCGGGCGGGACGGGGGCGAAGTGGGACTCGTCATGGCCGTGTTGCTCGCATACCGGCCGTGCGGTGGAAAAGCGGTCACCGAACCGGGCGGAAAGGCGGGTCAGCAGGGAGGCAGGCAGCATCTCACGAGGCCTTCAAGGTTCGGCGCAAGACCAGAGTCAGCATGATTCCCACTGCCGTGATGGGGATCAAGACCCATCGCGCGGCCCCCCAGCCCGCGGCGGTAACGGCGGCACCCACCAAAGCCGGCCCCAGCATCTGGCCGATATTGCTGCCTTGCATGGCGAGGCCGAGGGTGACGGGAACCAGCCGCCGTTCGGGAGCCAGCAGGGCGGCACCGCCCAGGACACAGCCAGGCAGCAGGCCGCCGAAGGCGGAAAACGCCAGGCTGAGGCCATAGGCGGTTGCGGCCGGAACTTGGGGGTCGAAGATCCAGTAGGAGCAGACCCCGATTACCATGCTGGCGAACAAGATGGGTAACCAGCGCGGCACTCCCAGGCGCAGCAGCGGCCCGGTAAGCAGGTTGCCGAGAATATTGGCGCCTGCCACCGCCGCTGTCATCAGACCGGCGGTACCGGGCGAGACGCCCATGCGCTCGATCAGCAAGGTAGGCAAAAAGCCGGTCAGCGCCATATAGGCGGTGGTATAGCAGATGAAGATAGTGGCCAGCTGGATCGGCCCGGCCGACGTCATTGTCCGCCACAGATCTGCCCCCAGATGCCCGTTTTCGGCTTGCGGCGGAGCCTGGGGGCGGGGCATCAGGATATGGACCAGCACGGCATAGGCCGCCAGAAATCCTGCCATCACCAGCCACAGCCCACGCCAGCCGAGAACGGGCAGAGCCGGGGCCGCCATCATGGAAACCGACACGCCAAAGGGCATGAAACAGGCCCACAAGCCAAAGGCGATGGCGCGATCTTCCTGTCTGGTCAGCAAGGTTATCAACGCCGGAGCGGCGATCACCACCACCATGAGGCCAACGCCCTCGACGGCGCGGCTGAGGAGTAAAAGCGGGAAGTTGGGGGCAAAGCCGCCCGCCAGACTGGCGGCCGAGAGCAGAAGAAGGCCGAAGGGCAGCATGCGCCGCGCCCCCAGTCTTGTGATCAGGCTCCCCATGATGCCTCCCGCCACCGCTCCCAGCAGCGCCAGAATGGACAGCACCCACGAGGCCGCCGACAGGTCGAGGTCCAGTTCTGGACGAAGGAAGGGGAGGGCGATGGGGGCCTTTCCAACCTGGAAGGCGGCGCCGACGCCTGCGCCCAACGCCAGCAGGACGGCGGGCCAGGAGGTCCGGGCGGGGTCCATCAGCGGATGGTCATGGTGGAGGGAAGGGGGGCGGGAGCCTGATGACGGCGGATCTCGGTCCGCGGTTCGGGCGGATTGCCGAGGATACGGGGGTGGTCCGTCACCAGGAATCCCTTTCAGATCAAGTGGTTTTAGTTTTTGACGGTCTTGCGGCAGGCCGTCGCGGCACGGCGGCAGGCCTCGGCACATTCCTTCAGACGGACGTCGTCCTTGGAAAGCTTCTCGCAGGCGCTGGCGCATTTGTCTGACACTTCCGCCGCCACCTGGCAGGTGAGGTGATGCAGGCGCGAACTGCGCAGCATGAAATCGGCGGCGGTTTCATTGATATCGGCGCAGTCCAGCAGAAGTTGGATCAGCTCCCACTCGGCGGTTTTTCCACCGTGCTGAATCCCGTGGATGACCGATTCGGTGCAGGCGCGATGGGCCGTAAGGCACGCGTCGATACAATCGGACAAAGGCATTTTGACGTCTCCCCTGAGCAGAGTCTCAATCTACGCGTTCAACCGTGCTACCGGATTGGTGCGGCGTCAATCCGCGTAATCGTACTTGCCGTCCTTCCAAACATACATGACATAGCCCGGTGCCGAGGCGTCGCCCTTCTTGTCAAAACCGAACTTGCCCAGGACGGTGTCGAAGGTGTTGGACTTCAGCACCTGGGCCACCTTCTTGGCATCGGTGGACTTGGCGGTCTCCACCGCCTGGGCCCAGGCCTGGATGGAGGCGTAGGTATAGAGGGTATAGGCCTCGGGCTCGTAATTCTGGCTGCGGTACCACTTCACCAACTCGGCATTGCCGGGGATTTTGCGCGGATCAGGGCTGAAGGTCATCAAGGTGCCCTGCCCGGCGGGGCCGGTGATGGCCCAATATTCCTCGGTCATCAGGGCGTCGCCGCCCATCAGGGTGGTCTGCATGCCCTGGTCGCGCATTTGGCGCACGATTAACCCGCCCTCGGTCTTGTAGCCGCCCAGGAACAAGAGATCGATCTTGGCTGCCTTCAACTTGGTCACCAGGGCGGAATAGTCCTTTTCACCGGCGGTATAGGCCTCGTAGACCGCCTCCTTGACTCCCAACCGGGTCAGGTTGTCCCTGGTCTGATCGGCCAAGCCTTTGCCGTATTGGGATTTGTCGTGGATGATGGCGATGGTCTTACCTTTGAAATGCTTGGCGATGTACTCGGCTGCCGCCTTGCCCTGCTGGTCGTCGCGGCCGCAGACGCGAAACACGTTGGGCAGCATACGGTCGGTGAATTTCGGGTTGGTCGAGGCGGGCGAGATCTGAAGGATATTGGTCTCGGCATAGACGTCGGAGGCGGGAATCGACGACCCCGAGCAGTAATGACCGGCGACAAAGGGAATCTTCTTGGCCGCCATGTCGTTGGCTACCGCCACCGCCTGCTTGGGGTCGCAGGAATCGTCACCGACGACCATCAGCAATTTCTGGCCCAGGACGCCGCCCTTGGCGTTGATGTCGGCCACAGCCTTGACCGCGCCACGATGAAACTGCTCACCGATGGCGGCCTCGCTGCCGGTGATGGGGCCGGCCATGCCGATGGTGATGTCGGCCTTGGCCGGAGCGGCGGCCAGAAGGATGGCGGTGAAGGCGGCAAGCGTCAGGGGCTTTGTCGGGGTCATGGGGCAAACCTCCCGCTGGGTGCGATGAATGGTGCGTCAGTCTACCAGGGCTGAGAATCTTGGCTACGTCATAAAAACGTCATGAAAGGATCACTGGATAAGCGATATCGCTTCGATATAGCTAATAGTCAGGAAAGCGTGATTGCGCTCCCATGATTTACAAGGGATAGGAGATCAGCATATGACCAGCCCCAAGGTGCCGAAAGCCGTGGAAACCACCGTGGAAGTCGTTTCCATCACCCCGCCTGTGGTCGAGGCCCCCGCCAAGATCGCCAAGGTCACGAAGGCCGTCAAGGCTGCCAAAGTCACGAAGGCCGCCAAGGCCGGAACCCCAGCCGGTGCCGAGGCGGAAAAGCCCGCCAAGGTGAAAGAGAAGAAGGAAAAGGAAAAGGAAAAGGAAAAGGAGCGGAAGAAGGCCAAGAAGAAGGCCAAGAAAAGCAAGGAGGCCGTGATCATCCGCTTCGATGATGAACAGCTTCCCCAGATCGATGCCCGCGCCGAGGCGATCGGTCTATCCCGTGCCGCCTGGGTGCGGATGGTGGTGGCTCAGGCCCTCGCCAAGGGGTGAACATTGACGAGCCCATAAGAGGACACTTGTGGGCTCAGTTGATCACCGGCGGCATCACCCAGCCCGATTGCAGGGCGATACGGACCGCCTGGGCGCGGTTGGCGGCGCTGATCTTGCGGTAAACGTTGCGCAGATGCACCTTGATGGTGATTTCCTGGAGGCTGAGGGCGATGGCGATTTCCTTATTGGTACGCCCCTCCACCAGTTGCGCCAGGATCTCGCCTTCGCGCCGGGACAGGCGGTCGAAAGGCGGCGGCGCGCCGGTGGGCTTGGCCGGAAGCTGACTGGCGGCCACCGAGGCGGGGTCTTCGAAAAAGGTGCTGGACGGCAGGTACTTTTCCCCCGACAGCACTAGCCGCAGCGCGTTGACCATGGCGGTGCCGCTGACTGTCTTGGGGATAAAACCGGCAGCCCCGGCCTGGACCGCTTGCACCACATGGTCACGGGTCGAGTAACCGGAAACAATGACCACGGGGGTATCGGGAATCAGCGCCTTGATCTGTTGCAGGCCGGACAATCCGTCCATGCCCGGCATCATCAGGTCAAGAAGGATAAGGCCGAGGCCGGGAAAGGATCTCACTACCTGAATTGCTTCATCCAGGGTCGCGGCTTCCAGCAACTCAGCCCCGGCATCCAGCTCCATCAGGAACGGCCGTAAACCGTCACGGACCAGCTTATGGTCGTCGGCCACCAGGATCTGCATATTCGGTTATCTCCCACACCTCGGTGACGAGGCTCTTAGTGCCCTACCCGAAAGTATAAACAAGCAATTTCCAATAAACAACTTATACAATACGGGAATTAGCCTCCCATTAAAGAGGGAATTCAGCTGGGGGCTGGAGAAAAACAGTCACCAATTCCCCCAGTCGCCCCAGGGCCACCGGTTTCTTGAGAATGGCGCAGCGGTCGTCTTCAAGATTGGCCGCCACCCGCTCGGTCGCGCCCAGATGGCCGGTCACGATGATGATGGGCAGCAGTGGGTCGAAATCGCGCAGCTTTTCCACCAGTTCCTCGCCGCTTCCGGCCGGCATTCGAAGGTCGGTGATGACCACGTCCGCCGGGTCGGTGGTGAAGGTGGCCCAGGCTTGGGCCACGGTCCCGGCGGTACTGACCCGGCATCCCATTTCCCGCAGATAGTGGGCCAGAGTATCGGCGGCGGCGGTTTCATCATCGACCACCATGATATGGGCGTTGCCATAGGTGCCGGAACGTGGGGTGTAAGCGGCATTGGCCGGTCGTGGCGGTGGCGTGGTGCCGAGGCAGTCCACCTCCAGCGGTAAAGCGATGGAGAATGAGGCTCCTTCGGGGCTGTCCTCCACTTCGAGGGTTCCCCCCATGGCGCGGATCAGGCTGAAGCTGACCGACAGGCCGAGGCCGGTTCCCCGTCCTGCCGCTTTGGTGGTGAAAAAAGGCTCGAACAGCCGCGGCTTGATTTCCGCAGCAATGCCGGGGCCGTTATCGGCCACCTCGATGCGGACCCATTGGCCGTCATGGCTGGCGGTAACGTTGATTTCCGGCCGCCAAGTCTTGGGGGCAGTCTCACGCTTGTCCCGCAGGGCGTGGTGAGCGTTGGTCAGCAGGTTCATCACAACCTGCTCCAACTGTACCCGCCGCCCTTTGATGGGGAGCATGGCCGAGGGGATGCTCTGCCAGATCTCGATGCCGTCGGGGCGGAACTGGCCTGAAAGCACATCGATGGCCGAGCGGACCGCCATCATGGAATCGAAGACCTGGATGGGCGAGGTGTCGCGGCGGCTGAAGATGCGTATATCGTCGATGATCTCCGCCGTTCGTTCGCATTGTTCGGCCACCAGGGCGAATTGCTGGGTCTGCCAATCCGGTGTGGCCTTGCCGCGCTCGATGAGCATCAGCGCGCCTTCGGCGGTCAGGCGGATGATGTTGAGCGGCTGTGACAGCTCGTGGACCAGGCCGGCGGCCATCTCGCCCAGGGTGGCGAGCTTGGCGGTTTGCAGCAATTGCTCCTGCACATGGGTCCGTTCGGTGACGTCGCGGATCACCAGCAGGCGGGCGAGGACGCCATGGAAGGTAATGGAACAGGCCAGAACCTCGGCATCGAAGGGCTGCCCGTTGATGCGCAACAGCTTGAATTGGGACAAGGTGTGGCTGTCGGTGGGATCGGCGATGCGCACCGCCGCCACTTGCAGCGATTCTGCGTGAATGAAGTCCAGAACCGGCCGTCCCACCAGGATCGCCGAGGATTCTGCACCGAAGACCCGGGCCGAGGCGGGATTGGCGAACAAGATGGTTCCCTGGCCGTGCACCACGATGGCATCCGGCGTCATATCGATGAGGGAGCGGTAGCGCTCCTCGCTTTCCGCCAGTTCCCGCACGGTCAGATCGTGCTGGGCCTTCATGCGCAGCGCCGCGATTCCCTGGGCCAGATTGCTGGCGATGGTCTGGAGGAAGCTGACGGTTTGCGGGGTGAAGGACGCGGGTTGACTGTCGTAGAACATCAGGGCGCCAATGCGGTTTCTATTCTCACCGATGGGCAGAGTGACCGAAGAGCGAAAGCCGCAAAAGCGGGCACCTTCGCGCCAGGGCTCGAAACTGGGGTCGGTCTCTGTGTCGTTGACCACGATGGGAATGCCGCTGCGGATGGCCCTGCCGGTGGGGCCTTGCCCCGACGGGCCTTCTCCCCAGCTTATCTGGATCTGGTCGAGGTATTCGTGGGAGAGTCCAGCCTTGGCCACCGGCGCCACGGTGCGCGCCGCGTCGTTGCGGGCATAGCCGATCCAGGCCAGGCGGTATCCGCCTTCCTCGACGCCGATACGGCAGATCTCTTCAAGAAGGGCGTATTCGTCGCGGGCGGCGACCAGCGCTTCGGTCGAGCGTGCCAGCAGCCTGACCGCCTGGTCCAGGATTTGGCCTTCCTTGCGACGGTCACGTCCGGGAACGCGCTTTTCGAAAGTGCTCATGGGGACGAATGATAGCCAAGGGGGCGGTCTCTGCCAAAGGAATATACAGTGCCTTGAGCTAAAAGGCGTCTCGTGCTTTTCTCAGGTTGGAATTTCAAAAAGGATGACACGGCGGTGGCTCGTATTTTACTGGTTTTGGCAGCACTCTTGTGGGGAAGCCGCCTTCAGGCCGCCGAGATGGCATTGGACCTGTTGGATGCTCCGGTGCCCTATACCGCTGACTTCATGCTCAGCTCCGCCAAGGGAACTTTTCATGGTCAGGTCTGGCATGCCAAAGGCCGGGAACGGCGTGACGTCAGCACCACGGGAGGGGGGCAGGGGGTTCTGATCCGCCGCGATACCAACACGGCCCATCTTCTTGGATTATCGGGCCGATGGCATGTGGCTCTGTCCATTCCCGCTGCCGCCGCCTTGGCCGGGGGGCTGGATTCGTGGACGACCGAGCGCCAGAAAGTGCGTGAGGAAAGTGTGGCTGGCCAGCGCGCCACCCGTTGGAAGGTTCAGGCGGAAGGCCCCAGGGGCGGCTTTGACGGCGATATCTGGATCAACCGTGACGGCATCGTTGTCAAGGCGGCGGGAACGGTCAGCAGCGCCACCGGCGATGATTCTGAAATTCAGATGAGCCTGTCCAACCTGCGGGTCGGCAGCGTCGATGCCCGGATGCTGGAAATCCCCCAGGGCTGGCTGGGCTTTGATCTATCCCAGGTGCCCGCCGAACGGGTCGAGCAGGCGGTCAACGGCCTTAAACCGCTGTTGCAGATGCAAGGGAAGCGCTGATCACCAAGTCCGGACGCGTCCGGTATCGATGTGGACGAAATCCGATTCGGGATAGGTACCGACCCCACCGGCGCGCATGGATTTGGCGGCACGGCCCACATGCTTGACCGCGTGGCCGGGAAGGCGGATATCCACGGCCTTGCCCTCGGTGTGCAGGCTGTGGGTGGCGACGCCGTCGCTGTAGGAGGCGAGCATGGCGTTGGTCTGGGGTGAACGATAGCCACTGATGATGTGAATGGCCCCCTTGGCCCCCACCTTGTGCTGTACCGTGATCATCATGTCCAGCAGCTTGGGATCGATGGGGTGGACGGCACCGCTGCGGTGATCGCGCAGAAAACGGCTGATCTGGGTGATGGTCTTGGTCTGATAGCGTCCCTCGGCCCAGAAGACCGTCCGCATCGATTCGCCAGTGTGGGTATTGTAGAGGTGGATGGAGCGTTCGGGAAGACGGCGGACGGCGGCTTCCACGGGGTCTGCCACCACCAGAGAGGCGGCGGCACCGAGGCCGAGCGTCAGAAAGCCGCGACGGCTTTTTGCCTTTTCGAACATTCCCCCTCCCTATCCTTGATCCCGAGGTCTCCCTCTCGGGTGGAGACCTTATTACCATCGGGGGCAGGGCGGGAGTCAACTACCCCTTGGAGGAGGTGGGCGGAATCAGGGCCGATTTAGCGCCATGCGTTGAGCGGGAACCCGCGCCCGCTCTAGGACTGGGGCGAGGCGGTGGTCGTGGCCATAAATATCGTCGCGGAAGTGGATACGGCCCTCGTCGTCGCTCCAGGCGGTCCAGTACAGCAGGTAAACCGGGATGGTGCGCTCCAGCATATAGGTGCGGGTCGCCCGGTTGCGGCTGAGGTCATCACCGAGGCGATTGCTCCAACGCTCGCCCAGCAGCAACTCGCCCAGGTCCACTGGACGCTCCAGTCGGACGCAGCCATGGGACAAGGCCCGGTAGGAGCGTCCGAACACCTTCCGGTTGGGGGTGTCGTGCATATAGATGTCGTCAGAATCCTTGAGGTTGAACTTCAACTGTCCCAAGGCGTTGTCCGGGCCGGGCGGTTGGCGCAGGCGGTAGGGGAATTTCTTGCCGATACCGTTCCAGTCGATGCCATCGCCTGCGGCTTCGGGGCTGTCTTCGGGATAGGCGGTGATCTTGAGATTGCTGGTGCTGAGGTAGTGCGGATCGCGCCGCAGCTTGGGCAGGATTTCCTTGTTGGCGATGCTGGACGGCACCGACCAGGCGGGATTGAGCACCAGGGAATTCAAGGTGGTATTCATACTGGGGGTGGGGTGCTTGACGTCGCCGGTCACCACCCGCATGGACATGACGATGGCGCCGTCCTCGACCACATCCAACTGATAGGCGGGGATATTGACGGCGATGTGGTTCCGTCCAGGGTTGCGGGTCATCCACCGCCACCGCTCCATATTGACGGCGATCTGCCGGGCACGGGCCTCCGCCGGAATATTGAGTGTAGCCAAGGTTTTGGCGCCGATAGTGCCGTCGGGGTCAAGGCCATGGCGGGCCTGGAAGCGCTTGACCGCCTCCACCACAGGGGCATCCATTTCGCGGCCCTCGGCCAAGGTGGCGGCCAGCTCGCCGGTGGCGATCAGCCGCCGCCGCAAGGCAACCACCCGATCATCGCTTTCCCCTGGCTGGATCTTGGGGCCATCGGCAATGGCGGGCCAGCCCCCGGCGCGGACCTGGGCGCGGGTCTGCGCCAGAACCTCCTTCAGGCGGAGATAACCTGCGAAATGGGGGGTAAGCGCGTTGGCCTGTTCGGCCAGGGGGGTGCCGTCCGCCAGGGATTTGAGAAAGCGCGGGCCATCGAACTCGGCACGGAATTCGGTGCCGGACCCGCCATAGGCGCGGAGCGGCTGGACTGCACCCACCGCCAGATCCCGCCCGAATCGCAGCAAGATGGCGCCGACCATCACATCGTGTTCGGCATCAGATCCGGTGGGGTGCAAGGCATAGGCACCCGGATCCAGCCCTTCGGCCAAGGCGATGGCCTGCATTTCCTGCAACAGGCTGTCGCCCAAAGCTTCTTGGGGGCCGCTCCACGCCAATTGGCCGTTTCTGCTCCGATAGAACTCGCGTAAAGCGCGCGATTCGGAGGTGGGGTCCACCAACGGGGCGGTGGCGATGATCGCCTCCAGCCGCTTCTGCCCATCGGGGGAGGATTGGGCATGCGCCGACAGGTCGCCGCTCAGCGAGGCAAGGCCGATGGCGAAGGACATATAAAGGGGGCGCACAAATGACACGATGGACCTCGAACCCTGCTCCTATGAGTCGATATCAGATCATTCGGGCGGGGTGTCAACGGACAACCGCTTTTCATCCCCAAATATCTTTTTTTCAGGGGTCAGCCCTGGACCCAGGGTAGCCCGGAGGCTTTCCAGCCCGCGGCGATTCCGCGATGTTTAGCGATGTCGTGGGGGCCTTCGAAACCATCGGTAATATTCCAGCATTGCTGATAACCGAGGCTGGTCAGAAACTCGGCTGCCGCTTTCGAGCGCACGCCCGAACGGCATAACAACAACAGCACATCGTCTTTTTTGACCCCATGGGCATCCAGCTGGGTGGCGAAAGCGTCGTTACGGGCCATGGTGGGAAACACCTGCCATGACACCAGCAGCAATTGTTTGGCCGAGGACGACAGGTCGGGTACGCCGACAAACGACCATTCCGCCTGGGTGCGGACGTCGATGATCTTGGCGTTTGGTGTGTCGCAAACGCGCTTCCAGGCGTCGGTCGGGGTGATTTCGCCGGCATAGCCGAGGGGGGTGGGGGTGGTCATGAGGCGGGCTCCGCGGGGTTAAACTACACACAATCTAGCGCATAATTATATTAAACTACACAGAAAAGTGTTGACCTGTGTGTTAAATCCGTCGTATTACGTACTTCATCATCTACTCACACATTATAGTGTGTTGTTTTAAAGAGGGATACGGTTATGAAGGATGCCAGCCACGTTGATCTGAACGCTATCGAACCGCTGGTTCGCGCTTCGGATCTGTCCGAGTATCGGCGCGCCCTTCAGCGGCACCAAAGCGGTGAGTGGGATGATGAGCGCTTCACCTCCTTTCGCCTGCGCTTTGGCGTCTACGGTCAGAAACAGGCGGGCGTCCAGATGGTCCGCATCAAGATTCCTGGGGGTGTGATCCCCACTCCCTGGCTTAAGGCCCTGGCCCGCGTTACCCGTGAATTCTGCGAAGGGCCGGCCCACCTCACTACCCGTCAGGACGTGCAGGTCTATTCCGTGCCGCTGGCGCGCACTGCCGATATGCTGGAGGCTCTTTCCGGCGAGGGCATCACCACCCGTGAGGCCTGCGGCAACACGCTGCGCAACATGACAGCCTGCTCGCTGGCGGGGGCCTGCCCGCGGGAATTGGTGGATGCGGGCAAGGTTGCCGACCAGTTGGCGCGCACCTGGCTGCGCCATCCCCTGGTCCAGCACATGCCGCGCAAGATGAAGTTTACCGTTTCGGGCTGTGCCACCGATTGCGGCGCCTCCTCTATCCATGACCTTGGTTTCATCGCGGTGGAAAAGGACGGGCGCAAGGGCTTCAAGGTTTTGGCGGCGGGTGGTCTTGGCGGTCAGCCCATCATGGCGGTGGAGGTTCTGCCCTTCGTGACCGAGGAGGAGCTTCCAATTGTGGTCGAGGCCACCGCCCGCCTGCATCAGCGCTATTCCAATCGCCGCGACCGTGGCTTGGCGCGCCTGAAATTCGTACTGAAGCGGTTCGGGGCTGAGAAGTTCACCGCTCTGTTCCAGGAGGAGTTCGAGCATCTGCGCGGCCTGCAACAGCGCCCGTGGCAGCCGCTGATCTGGCGCACGCCGACCGAGGCGCCGGTGGCGCGCACCCCGGTGGGCGTGGTTTCCGGCCATGACAACGACGCCGCCGTGGTGGTCTATGTGCCGCTGGGGCTGCTGACCCCCGATCAGCTCGACCGGCTCCACGATATCGCCGTCGCTGCGGGGGTGACTCAGCTGCGCAGCACCCGTGACCAGAAGATCGCCCTGTTGGGCGTCGCCAAGTCCCAGGTTGGGGCGGTGATCGCGGGTGTCAAGGCCATCGGGTTCGATGTTCCCGAGGCGGTCGAGGATGTCCCCGACGTAGTGTCATGCCCCGGCACCACCACCTGCCGCATCGGCATCACCAATTCCCAGAGCTTCGGCCTTCAGGTGGAGAGGGAGGCGCGGGAAAGCGCCGCTACCCGCAAGGTATCGGTCCATGTCTCGGGCTGCCAGAATTCCTGCGGCCTGCACCACGTGGCCGATATCGGGCTGCACGGCATGGCCAAGAAGATCGAGGGGCGCTCGGCGCCGCATTACCAGCTCCATCTGGGCGGCGATGCCTATAAGGGCGAGGTGGGCATCGAAGGCCCCATCGTTCCGGCCCGCCTCGCCAATCAGGCGGTGAAGCTTCTGAGCGCCGCCATCGCCGCCGACCGTCAGGCGGGCGAAAGCGTCCGCGCCTGGGCCGAGCGTCAGGGCAAGGACGGCGTCAAGTCGATCCTGGCCCCGCTGGACGGCGCCAATGGCGAGGACTTGTTCGTCGATTGGGGCGATGCGGCGGTGTTCGCCGGTGCTCCCAAGGCTAAGGGCGAGTGCGCTGCACCCCAGGTCAGCACCACCTACCTGTCGGATCTGGCCGATGACGCCCTGATCAATCTCGACCGCTTCCTGACGCGGGGCCGCTGGCCCGAGGCTTTGAAGGCGGGCGAGGAGGGGACGGTTCTGGCGGTGCGTCTGCTGCTGGCCAGCCGCGGCGTTATCACCGAGGACGGTCAGGACTCCGAGGCGGTGTTCGCTCAGTTCCGCTCCTGCGCCGCCGCCGCAACTGCCGACGCCATCAATGGCTTCGATGCGGTTCAGGCCGAACGCACCACGGCTCTGGTCACCGGCGATGCCGCGTCCTACCGTGAGGCCCTGGCCTATTTCATCGATACCGTCGGCGTGCTGATCAACCAGCCTGCCGCTCCGGTGGTGGCCGAGGTCGGCGATCTGGCCGCCATCCTGGCGGGAGTGGCCTGATGAGCCCGTTTGATCAAGGCCTGGGTGAACGCCTGAAGCTGTCTTTCAGCCATCTCGACGGCAAGGAGCTGCTGGCGGCGGTGCTGACCGGCGATCTGGCGGGTAAGGTGGCCGTCACTTCGTCCTTTGGTGCCGAATCAGCGGTGCTGCTGGATCTGGTCGCCCAGGTGGCGCCCGATGCGCCGGTCATCTTCCTCGACACGGATGAGTTGTTCGATGAGACGGTGGAGTATCGTTATAAGCTGGAGCGTCAGCTGGGGCTGACCAATGTTATCACCGTGCGGCCTAATGCCGAGGAACTGGCCCAGGCCGCCGGGCTGTGGCAGACCGACACTGATCGTTGCTGTGAGTTGCGCAAGGTCCGTCCCCTGGCGCGTGCCACCCGCGATTATGTGGCGTTGGTAGATGGACGCAAGCGGGCGCACGGCTTCGAGCGCCAGCACCTCTCCACCATCGAGACGGGCGGCGGTGTGATCAAGATCAGCCCCCTGGCCAATTGGAACGCCGAGGAAATTGAAGCCGCCTTTGCCGCCCGCAATCTGCCCCGGCATCCGCTGGTGGCGCAGAATTACCGCTCCATCGGCTGCTTTCCCTGTACCCAGCCGGTGGAGCCGGGGGCTCCTGCCCGGGCCGGGCGCTGGGCGGGCAAGGCCAAGACGGAATGTGGCATTCATACGCTGGTCCTCGGTCGGGACGGCGCCGGTATTTAGAGAGAAAGAACACGATTATGACTGCGATGAACGATCTCGACGCTTTGGAGAGCCAATCCATCTACATCTTCCGCGAGGCCTTCAACCGCCTCGACAAGATCGCCATGCTGTGGTCCATCGGCAAAGACTCCAACGTCATGCTGTGGCTGGCCCGCAAGGCGTTTTTCGGACATGTGCCGTTCCCGGTGGTCCATGTGGACACCAAGCACAAGATCCCGGAGATGATCGAGTTCCGCGACCGCTTCGCCAAGGAATGGAATCTGCCGCTGATCGTCGGCGAGAATAGCGAGGCGCTGGCCTCCGGCATGGGGCCGCATCTCGGCCGCGTCGAGTGCTGTTCGGCCTTGAAGACCGAAGGGCTGAAGCAGCTTTTGTCCAAGCATGGCTATACCGGCGTCTTTGCGGGCATTCGCCGCGACGAAGAAGGCACACGGGCCAAGGAGCGTGTCTTCAGCCCCCGCACCGAAGCCGCCGGGTGGGACTTCAAGGATCAGCCGCCCGAATTCTGGGACCAGTTCAAGACCGATTTTGCCCCCGGCACCCATCTGCGCATTCACCCGCTGCTGGCTTGGACCGAGCTTGACGTCTGGCGCTATATCGAGCGCGAGAACATTCCCCTGGTGAACCTGTATTTCGCCAAGAACGGGCGGCGCTACCGCTCGCTGGGCTGCGCGCCCTGCACCGGCTCGGTGGAATCCAACGCCACCACCGTGGCCGAGATCATCGAGGAATTGCAGACCACCAAGATTTCCGAACGTTCGGGCCGCGCCCAGGACAAGGAATCCGAGGACGCCTTCGAGCGTCTGCGCGCCGGCGGCTATATGTGACCTGCGCCCGAGGCGCGCGCCTGATGGCGCTTTAAGGGACAAACAAAGGATCGAGTTATGACCAATCATTCCTCTCCCATGAAGATCGTCGTCGTCGGCCATGTGGACCACGGCAAGTCCACTTTGGTGGGGCGCATCCTCAACGAGACCGGCGCCCTGCCCGACGGCAAGGTGGAGTATCTGAAGGAAGTCTGTGAAAAGCGCGGCATGCCCTTCGAATGGGCCTTCGTCATGGATGCGCTCCAGGCCGAGCGTGATCAGGGCATCACCATCGACACCGCCCAGATCCGTTTTCGTACCGCGTCGCGCCCCTATGTCATCATCGACGCGCCGGGCCATAAGGAATTCCTCAAGAACATGATCACCGGCGCCGCCTCGGCCGAGGCGGCCGTGCTGGTGATCGACGCCCACGAGGGTGTGCAGGAACAGTCGCGCCGCCATGGCTATCTGTTGCACCTGCTGGGTCTGCGTCAGATCGCGGTAGCGGTCAACAAGATGGATCTGGTGGATTTCGACGAGGCCCGCTTCAACGTGGTCAAGGCCGAGATCGTCGCCTATCTCAACTCCATCGGGGTCGAGCCCACCTATGTGGTGCCGGTGGCGGCCCGCAGCGGCGCCAATATCTCATCCAAGGCGGCGGAGACCCCATGGTACAACGGCCCCAGCGTGCTGGAGGCGCTGGACCGCTTCGAGCAGGCGCGTCCCGCCACCGACATGCCGCTGCGCCTGCCGGTGCAAGACGTCTACAAATTCGATCAGCGCCGCATTATCGCGGGCCGCATCGAATCTGGCCGCCTCAAGGTGGGCGACACCTTGATGTTCGCGCCGTCGGGCAAGTCGGCCCGCATCGCCAGTATCGAGAACTGGGGCGGCACCGGGATACAGGCGGTATCCGCCGTGGCCGGGCAATCGGTGGGCCTCACCCTGGACGAGCAGATCTTCGTCGAGCGCGGCCAGATCGCGTCCTTGCGTGAAGCCGCCCCGACGATCTCGCACACCCTGACCGCCCGGCTGTTCTGGCTGGGGCATCAGGCGCTGAAGGTGGGCAGCCGCTACAAGCTCAAACTTGCCACCGCCGAATACGCTGTCGAAGTGGTGGAAATCCAGCGGGTGATCGATGTCGAGGATCTCGCCAATCACCAGGGCGCTGAAGTGGGGCGCAACGCCGTGGCCGAGGTGGTGTTCCGCAGCAAGGCGCCGATCGCCCATGATTCCTTCATCGATAATCCCCGCCTGGGCCGTTTCGTGGTGGTGGAGGGCTATGACATCGTCGGTGGCGGCGTCATTGCCGAGCAGGAGGGGGCCGCCGAGCGGCTGGATCATAAATCCACCAACATCACCATGGTCAACCACAAGATCAGCACCGAGGTCCGCGCCGTCAGCAACGGCCACCGCGGCGGCGTAGTGTGGCTGACCGGCCTGTCGGGGGCGGGTAAATCCACGATCTCCATGGAGGTGGAACGTCAGCTCTTCCTCAAGGGCTGGCAGGTAACTGTTCTGGACGGTGACAATGTCCGTCATGGTCTGTGCTCGGATTTAGGCTTTTCTCCCGACGATAGGGCCGAGAATATCCGCCGTGTGGGCGAAGCCGCCCATCTGTTCGCTGAGGCGGGTATGCTGGTGGTGACGGCCTTCATCTCGCCCTACCGGGCCGACCGCGACCGGGTGCGGACCATCCGCCCCGCCGCCTTCCACGAGGTTTACATCGCCACCACCCTGGACGAGTGCGAGCGCCGCGATCCCAAGGGGCTGTATAAAAAAGCCCGTGCCGGAGAAATCTCCGAGTTCACCGGCGTCACCGCGCCTTATGAGGAGCCGGACGCACCAGAACTCACCGTCGCCACCGAGGGCAAGAGCGTCGATGAGACCGTGGCCGAGTTGCTGCGCTATATCGAGAGCAATTTCTCGCTGTCGGCACGTGAGCAGGCGGTGGGCTGGGGGCTGTAAAGGTGGTTTTGGCGGAGGGAAGCAACATCCCTCCGCCCCATCCTTTTGGGCTTGACCAAAGGCAAGTCAAAATCCAGGGTGCCCGTGGTCTACTCCGATCCCGAAAAACGGGCTCGGAAGCCCCCTCTTGCGGACGGTAATGAATCAATGTCAGAACGCATCCTGGTCCTGGTGGCCTTGTCCGTCATTCTCGCCATGGTGTTCGGCACCGGAATGCGCATCCGCCATCCCACTGCGGCGCCGTCCCTCCGAACGGATCTCATGCTGAAATCCGATCCGACCCGCCCGCTGGCTTCGGTGGCCTCCATCGACGCCAAGGGCGAGTCCAAGCCCTTGAACGAACGGATCACCCGCCCGACCGTGATCACCTATTGGGCGACGTGGTGCATCCCCTGCCTGCGCGAGCTGCCGACCTTCCTGGGCTTCAAGCCCATGGCCGAGGCCGCCGGGGTGGACCTGATCACCATCAGCGAGGACAAGGAAGGGGTTGAGCACGCCCGCAAGTTCCTTGAGGAAAAGGGCCTGACCGCCCTGCCGTTCCTGACCGACGCCGATGGTTCGGTCGCCAAGGCCACCCGCGTCAAGGGCCTGCCCACCGCCATCATCGTCAACGGCAAGGGCGAGGAAGTCGCCCGCATGGAAGGCGAGGCCGATTGGGGCACCAAGGAAACCCTGGACGTGGTCATTGAATTGTTGGGCATGGGCAGCGCGGCGCCGGTCGCCGGTCGCTGAGCTTGGGGAAGGGGGCGGCACGATGAACCGATCCATGAGATCAAGCGGACTGGGCCGAATCGGGGCTGCGGCCCATGGCGATGTCGCCGTCTGGCTGCTGGTCTGTTGTTTCATGGTGGCGGTGATGGTGCTGCTGGGCGGCCTGACCCGCCTGACCCATTCCGGCCTGTCCATGGTGGAATGGGAGCCCATCGTCGGGATCATTCCTCCTTTGAACGACGCCGATTGGCAGCTTTTCTTCGCCAAGTACCGCCAGACCCCGGAATACCTCAAAGTCAATTCCGGCATGAGCCTGGATGACTTCAAAGGTATCTTCTGGCTGGAATACATTCATCGCGTCTGGGGCCGCCTGATCGGTATCGTGTTCCTGCTGCCGTTCCTGTGGCTGGCTTTTTCCGGGCGCATCGGCAGGGGGCTTATTCCCCGTCTGGCCGGGCTGTTCCTGCTGGGTGCCTCCCAAGGCGGTATGGGCTGGTTCATGGTCAAGAGCGGACTGGTGGACAATCCCGCCGTCAGCCATTTGCGCCTTACCGCCCATTTGGCTCTGGCGCTGCTGATCCACGCCTGGATGTTCTGGATGGCGCTCGACATTCTGGCTGATCATCGCCCGCGCCCGGCCCGATTGGGCCGCGAGGTCGAAGGAACCCGCACCTGGCTGCGCCTGGTGACGCTGCTGGTGGTGGTCACCTTGCTGTTCGGCGGTCTGGTGGCGGGACTGAAGGCCGGGTTGATCTATAACACTTGGCCGTTGATGGACGGGCGCCTGATTCCCAATGATCTGTTCCCCGGCGGGGTGAGCGGCCTGTTCGAAGACATCAAGACGGTGCAGTTCGCCCACCGGACCCTGGCCGAGTTCACCCTTGTGGTGGTTCTGCTCGGCTGGTTTTCCTGTTTGCGGAAATTCGGCGGCGATACGCCGCTTGCCATTCATGCCGTCGGCGTGATGGCTCTGGTCCAGGTTGGTCTTGGCATCGGCACTCTGGTGCTGGTGGTTCCGGTGTGGCTGGCGGAAACCCACCAGATGGGCGCCATGCTGCTGCTGACATTGTGCCTGTGGGCCGTGCAGGATCTTGGCCGCCGGATCTGATCAGCAGGCAGTATTTTCTTTCTCCCAACCCTCTACTAATTGCGTAGCGAAAGGTCTCCGACTTTACCAAAGTCAAGGAGATGAACTTTCGGTAATGCGAGGTTCAGGGTCCGGTCATCCGGAGTTTTTTCGGAAATGCCTAAGGGAGTTCGATCGATGTCCAATTCAATCGAAGGTCGGGAGGAGGAGCAGGTGCCTGTGCTGCAGCGCATCCTGGACAATCCCTTCCTGCTTCTTTTTATCGGGGTAGTCGTTCCGACGGTTTCCTACACGATCTGGGGGATCATGGAAGTCGCCCAGCTGCCGATCGCGAAGTAAGGGAGGAGCTCAGCAATGTCTATTACTCCTCCGCCGCAAAAAGTTTGGTTCAACGAGCCCGTCGACAAGGTCGAGCTGCTCTGGGTCGGTATGGCCCTGGTGTGGGCTCTGATCATGTTCGCCATGATGCCCTTGTGGCACTTGAAGGGCAGCCAGAACATGTCGAACGAAGCCTATCGCATCTCTCCGGATGTGTATCAGGCCCGCGTCGACGCGTTCGTCGAGAAGTTCAAGGTCGGTGAAGAAGGTAAGGCCAAGACCCCGGTGGTTCGTCCCCCGGCCGGTTCGGACGTCTATCTGCTGGCCCGTCTGTGGGAGTGGTATCCGGTTCTCGAGCTCGAACAGGGCAAGAGCTATCGTCTGCACCTCTCGTCGCTGGATTGGCAGCATGGTTTCTCTGTGCAGCCCGCCAACATCAACCTGCAGGTCCATCCCGGTATCGATGAAGTTGTGACCATCACCCCGACCACTTCGGGCGATTTTGGCATCATCTGCAACGAATACTGCGGTATCGGCCATCACACCATGCTCGGAAAAATCCGAGTCGTGGCTGGCAAGTAATCGAGGGGGAGCGCAAATGGTTGCCAAGCCCGTATTTCGAACCTGTGGCCTCACAGGTCTGAAAATTCATGACGAAGCTGAAAAGCTGATCAAGGCCAATGCGGTCGTCGCCATCGTGGTGCTGGCTGTCGGTGGTCTGTTCGGTCTGCTCGTCGCCCTGACCCGTTGGCCGTCCGTGCACTTGCTGCCGGCCGACCTGTTCTACCTGGCGCTGACCGCGCACGGTATCGACATCCTGATCGTCTGGTGCATCTTCTTCGAAGTTGCTCTGATGTACTTCGCCTCAGCCATTCTTTTGGGAAGCCGTCTGGCTGCTCCCAAAATGGGCTGGGTGGCGTTCACCCTGATGGTTCTGGGTGCCGCTATCACCAACTGGAAGGTGCTTGAGGGCAATTCCAGCGTGATGATGACCTCCTACGTGCCGATGCAGGCCGATCCGCTGTTCTATGTGGGTCTGATCCTGTTCGCCGTGGGCGCGTTGATCGCCTGCTTCATCTTCCTTGGCACCCTGGTTGTCGCCAAGGCCGAGAAGACCTATGAAGGGTCGATCCCGCTGGTCACCTTCGGTGCTCTGGTTGCCTGCATCATCGCCGTCTACACCATCGCGTCCGGCGCCATCATCCTGATCCCGACCTTCTTGTGGTCCATCGGGCTGATCAGCCACATCGACCCGCTGATGTACAAGGTCGTGTGGTGGGGCATGGGCCACTCGTCGCAGCAGATCAACGTGGCCGCCCACATTGCCGTGTGGTACGCCATCGCCGCGATCCTGTTCGGCGCCAAGCCGCTGTCGGAGAAGGTCAGCCGTCTGGCTTACCTGACCTACGTGTTCTTCCTCCAGATCGCCTCCGCTCACCACCTGCTGGTGGAGCCGGGCCTGTCGTCCAGCTACAAGATCTTCAACACCTCCTACGGCATGTATCTCGCCGTGCTGGGTTCGATGATCCATGGTCTGACCGTCCCCGGCTGCATCGAAGCGGCTCAGCGCAAGAAGGGCTTCAACAAGGGCCTGTTCGAGTGGCTGCGCAAGGCTCCGTGGGGCAATCCGGTGTTCTCGGGCATGTTCTTGTCCCTGATCATGTTTGGCTTCCTGGGCGGCATCTCCGGTGTCACCATGGGCGTGGAACAGATCAACATCATGATCCACAACACCATCTACGTTCCGGGCCACTTCCATGGCACCGTGGCGGTCGGCACCACGCTGGCGTTCATGGCGATCACCTACTTCCTGGTGCCCGCCCTGTGGCAGCGTGAGATCGTCGCTCCGGGCCTGGCCAAGCTGCAGCCGTACCTGTTCGGCCTCGGCATGGGCGTGTTCTCCCTGTTCATGATGGGCGCCGGTACCTTGGGTGTGTCCCGTCGTCACTGGGACATGGCCTTCTCCGATGCTCCGCATGCCTTCAGCCATGCCCCCGCTGCCTATCTGATGATGGGTATCGTGGGCGTCTCCGCCGTCGTCGCGGTGGTTGGCGGCGCGTTGTTCGTGCTGATCATCGTGGCTTCGGTTCTGTTCGGCAAGCCGATCAAGGCCGTTGCTCCGGCTCCGGCTCCGTCGCCGGTCGCCTCCTATGGCAGCGAAGAGCATCCGTCGGTTCCGGGTACCTTTACCCTGGCGCTGCTGTTCTTGACGATGTTCGTGCTCTACTACTTCGTCAACTGGAAGTATCTTGCCAGCACTTGGCTCCTGAGCTAGGTCGGTAAGTCGGTAAAGCGGGCGGAACCTTCGGGTTCCGCCCGTCACTTTCCAAGTGATAGTCTTTATAGGCGGGATTTTTGACATGGCTGCGCAGCTCAAGATGCTGGCTTCGGTCTTCAAGTTGAGAATTGGCGTGTTCTGCGCTTTGGCCGCCATTGCCGGGGCTCTGACCACCAAGGGCATCCTGCCCGAGCCGGGTCAGGTGGCGGGCGTTGCCTTCGCCGTTCTGCTGTCCGCCGCCGCTGCGGGTGCCTTCAATCATTACTGGGAACGCGATCTCGACCATCGCATGGTCCGCACGCGCACCCGTCCCTTTGTCACCGGGGCGTTCCAAGCCGGTCTGGCATGGCCGGTGGGATTGTTCGTCTTGCTCGTCGCATCCATCGTTTTGGCGGTCTGGGCCGCCAATGCCATGGCCGCGTTGCATGTTTTTCTAGGCGCCTTCATCTATGGGATTGTCTACACCGTCTGGCTGAAGCGCCGCACCGCTTGGAACATCGTCATCGGCGGCTTGTCCGGCAGTTTTGCCGTGCTGGCTGGTGCGGCTGCGGTTCAGCCTTCCTTGAGCCCGGAATCTCTGATTCTGGCGCTGGTCTTGTTCCTGTGGACGCCGCCCCATTTCTGGAGTCTGGCGACCGCGCTGAAGGATGATTACGCCGCCGCCGGTGTGCCGATGCTGCCGGTGGTGATGGACGAGGCGGGCACCAACAAGGTGATTCTCGCCAATACCATCGCCTTGGTGGCGTCGTCGCTGCTGCCCGGCCTGTTCGGCGCGGGGTGGCTCTATATGGGGGCCGCAGCCCTGGGCGGCGGCTGGTTTTTGTACAAGAGCGTTGAGTTGGTGCGTCACCCCGGCCGCAAGGCGGCCATGGGCAATTTCTTCGCTTCACTGATCCAGCTGACCCTGCTCTTGACCGCCGTCATGGTAGAGCCCTTCCTGGCCGGGTAGAACTCGGCCATGCTTCGTATCACGATTTTGACAGTACTGGTGAGCTTGGGTCTGGGCGGTCTTTCCGTTCAGGCGGCGCCCACTGTTTCCGCCAATGCCGAGGAGGCGTTGAAGCGCTCCCGTGCGTCGGAAGGCCAGGAAGTCACCTCCCATCTCCTGACCGACCAGGACGGCAGGCCGGTGGATCTGTCCGCCTTTCGCGGCAAGCCCCTGGTGGTCAGCATGGTCTATACCGCCTGCGACCACACCTGCCCGGTGACCACCCAGACGGTGGCCCGGTCGGTGGCGGTGGCCCGCAAGGCTTTGGGCGACGACAGCTTCAATGTGGTGAGCATCGGCTTTGACACGGTGCGCGATACCCCGGCGGCCCTCAAGGTTTATGCCCGCCAGCAAGGCGTCAGCCTGGATCGCTGGAGCTTTCTGTCCGGCAGCGCCGAAAACATGGAAAAGCTGGCCGCCAATCTTGGCTTTACTTGGTTTGTAAGCTCGCGTGGCTTTGATCACATTGCCCAGACCACGGTGATCGACCGCGAGGGCAGGATCTATCGCCAGGTCTATGGCGAGAATTTTGAGGTGCCGCAATTGGTGGAACCGCTCAAGGACGTGATCCTTGGCCGGAGCGCCGCCCTGGATTCCGTGGAATCCATCAGCAATCGAATCCGCTTCTTTTGTACCGTCTACGATCCGTCATCCGATGCCTACCGCTTTGATTACGGAATTTTCCTGTCTATCGGTTCGGGCTTTCTCGCCGTGCTGACCATCATGTGGTGGATGGTCAGATTGTGGCGCGAGAACCGCTCCAGCCGCCGGACGTAAAGGGGAAAAAATGGAAACGAAAAGGAAATTTCGCCTTGTCTAATCCAATCAAATCCGCGCTGCGGGCCGGTCTTTTCCGCGTCGAGAGCGGCTGGGATGCCCTGGTCGGACGCGAGTCCAACCCCATGTACTGCCTGGGGGCGATGTCCTGGCTGTTCTTCTGGGTCGTCGGCGCTTCGGGGCTGTATCTGTTCATTCCCTACGACACCAGCGCAGCCCGGGCGTGGGATTCCATCGAGTATATCAGCCGCGAGCAGTGGTACTGGGGCGGCGTGATCCGCAGTTTGCACCGCTATGCCTCGGACGCCATGGTCCTGACCATGATGCTCCATCTGGTGCGCGAATGGCTGCTCGACCGCTATCACGGCGCCCGCTGGTTCGCCTGGTTCACCGGCGTGCCGCTGATCTGGATGGTGTTCAGCTCGGGGATCACCGGCTATTGGCTGGTGTGGGACGAGTTGGCGCAGTATCTGGCGATCGGAACCGCGGAATGGCTCGACTGGCTGGGTATCTTCGGACAAAGCATCGCCCGCAACTTCCTCAATCCGGGGGCGTTGACCGACCGCTTCTTCACTCTGCTGATCTTCATCCATATCGCGGTACCGCTGTTCTTGCTGTTCGCCATGTGGATTCACATTTTGCGCATCAACCGCGCCGATACCAATCCGCCGCGTCCGCTGGTGATCGGGACTTTGATCATGCTGGTGGGCCTGTCGCTGATCCATCCGGCCATGAGCCATCCGCCCGCAGATCTGGGCAAGGCCACCGCCGTCCTTAATCCCGACTGGTATTATATGGCGCTGTATCCGCTGTATGACACCAAGGGACCGGCTGTTGCCTGGATGGTCTCCATCGGTGCGACCTTGTTCTTGTCGGTGATGCCGTGGATGGCGTTCCGCCGCAAGCGCCGCGCCGCCGCCGTGGTGTCGCCGCCCAATTGCAATGCCTGCGGCAATTGCGCCTCCGACTGCCCGTTCGGTGCGGTGGTTCTGCGTCCGCGCCCCAGCGGCGTGGCCGGTGCCGCCCAAATCGCGGTGGTGCAGCCCGACCTGTGCACTAGCTGCGGTATGTGCGTCGCCTCGTGCAACCGCACCAATCCGTTCCTGAAGGGCGAACCGCGCGAGACCGGTATCGATCTGCCTGACTTCACCTTCGATCTGATGGTCAAGCGGCTGTCGGCCCGCACCCATGGCCTGACCGGGAATAACCGTGTTCTGGTATTGGGCTGCGAGCATGGCGCGGTGCTTGATCATCTGAAGGGGGCGTCCGTCGGCGTTCTGCCGCTGCATTGCACTGGCATGATGCCGCCGTCATTGATCGACTACGTCTTTAACAAAGATCTGGCCGACGGCGTGCTGGTGACCGCCTGCCGTCCTGGCGAATGCTTCTATCGCCTGGGTCCGGAATGGACAGAAAAGCGCATGGCCGGCGAGCGGGTTCCCAAATTGCGGGGTGCGGTGCCGCGTGAGCGGGTGCGCCTGTTCTGGGCCGCCAGCACCGAGACCAAGAAGCTGGCGACCGAGTTGGCTGAATTCCGTGTGGCTCTGGCCGAACTGCCGCCCATGGCCAAGCCCGAGTCGACCAAGAGGAGGGTTGCGGAATGATCAAGCCGCAATACATCGCGGGCCAAGTGGTGGCCTATTCCCTGTTCGCTGTGATGATCGGCTATTTCGCCTCGTCACCGCCCTATACCCACCACACGCCGGGCAATGCGCTGATCAAGCTGTCGCTGACCCATGCCGGTCAGAAGATGGGGGAATGCCGCGAGCGGTCGGCCGAGGAACTGGCCAAGATGCCGCCCAATATGCGGACCAAGACCTCGTGCGGCCGCGAGCGTAACGCCGTGACCCTGGAGATGGATATCGATGGTGCGAAGGCGTTTGCTCAGACCGCCAAGCCCGCCGGTCTATCCGGAGACGGGCGCTCGCGCTTCTACAGCAGCCGTGAAATCACGCCGGGCCGTCACGTCATCCAGGCCCGGATGCGCGATGGTAATGACCATAATGCCTTCGATCAGGTCGCTGAAGTGGTTGTCGAGCTTGCGCCCCGCCAGGTGTTCGTGATCGACTTCGACGAAGAGGACGGCAAGTTCGAATTCAAGTAAGGCGGGGCCATGCCACAATTGTGGAGTGACGAGACCCTTCCGGCCGCCCGCCGCGCCGAATTGCGCGGTTGGGCGTTGCTGGCCATCGGGTCGTTGGCGATTGCGGGAACCCTGGCGCTGTTGCTGGGGTTGTCGCGCACGCCCAAGATTCAGGACTGGCTCCCGTGGGGGCCGCATTTCTTCTACCGCGCCCTGGTGACCCATGTGGTGCTGTCGTTTGAGGTGTGGTTCCTGGCGGCATTGGGGGCCTTTTCCACCTTGGTGGCGCCTCCGGGCAAGGCCGGGAACATTCTTGGCCGCCTGGGGCTGACCCTGGGCGTGGCGGGGGTGGTGTTGCTGCTGATCCCGGCCCTGGCCGATCAGGGCGAGCCGTCGCTCAACAATTACGTCCCGGTGGTGGGGCACAAGCTGTTCTATATCGGCCTTGGCGTTCATGCCCTGGGGGTCGCCCTGGCGGCGGTCCGGGTGCTGCCGCTGCTGTGGTCCACCCCCCGCAATCCCGTCCGTTTCGGCATTGCCGCCGCCGCTTTGGCCTATGGGGCGGCGCTGGTGTGCTTCCTTTTGGCCTGGGCGATGATTCCCGCCGGGACCGAGGCCGACCTGCTCAACGAGCGAGTGTTCTGGGGCGGCGGCCACGTGCTGCAACTGGTCAACACCATGCTGCTGATGGTGGCGTGGCAGGCCTTGGCGGTGCGAGCCTATGGCACGGGACCGCTGGCGGCATCCCTGACGGTGGCCTGCTTTGCCGCTCTTGGGCTGTTCGCCGCGGCCTCACCGCTGATCTATCTGGTCGATACCGATGTTCTGGGGCTGTCCCATCGCCAGCTCTTTACCCGCCTGTTGTGGGTAGGGTTGCCGCTGCCGCCGCTGGTCATGGGCCTGGGGCTGACGCTCCAGATCCTGAAAGGCCCGCGCCACTGGCGCTCGCCCGCTTTCTTGTCACTGGCGCTGTCGCTGTTCGTCTTCGCCATCGGCGGTTTTGCCGGATTCTTCCTCGGCGTCGCCGATACCCGGACGCCGTCCCATTACCATGCGGTGATTGGCGGCGTACAATTGGGGCTGATGGGCGTGTTTCTGTTGCATATTCTTCCCATCCTGGGACGTCCGGTAGACGAGGGCAGGGGCGTGCGGCTGCAATTCCACCTTTATGGCTGGGGACAGCTGGTGCATGCGCTGGGCTTCTTCCTGGCGGGTGCCGCCGGCGTACCGCGCAAGACCACCGGAATCGACCAGGGGCTCGACACGGTGTGGAAGAAGGTTTCCATGGGTGTGGTCGGCATGGGGACCGGGCTGGCGGTGCTGGGCGGAGTGATCTTCGTGTGGATGGCCCTGGTCCGGCTGCTGAAGCGAAGGGAGGCTTCCCATGATTAAATCCTTCGCCCCCGCCGCCCTGTTGCTGGCCACCATCATTCTATTGGCGGGATGGCTGACCGGCCGCACCGCGGGCGAGTTCAGCGTGGTCGAGTTCTATACCGCCGAGGCGTCATCCTTCCGTGCCAAGGTCGATGCCCAGACGGCCAGCCATGGCACCGGCCAGAGCCTGGAGGGGATTCCGGTGGTGCACCCGCCTGCGGGCGACGTCTACATGGCGGTCAAGCGCTGGGAGTTCAGCCCGGCGCTGGAGCTGGAGCCGGGCGCCCGCTATCGCCTGCATCTGCTGACCGAGGATGTGGTTCATTCCGCCGCCATCGATGAGACCGAAATTCTATTGGAGCCCGGCATCGCCAAGGTGGTGAGCGTCACGGCGCCGCTTTCGGGCCGGGTCCGCATTCAATGCGGCGAGTATTGCGGTCTGGGGCACACCAAGATGATCGGCAGCATCGAGGTTCTCGGAGCCAAGCCCAAACCTTAGAGTATCCGGCTCTGGGGCACGAGCCCCCTATCCCTGATCCGAAAGGGCGGACAGGGTGAAGTGGAAGGTGCTGCCGTGGCCGGGCTGCGACTCCACCCAGATGTGGCCGCCATGGTGCTCGACGATCTTCTTGCAGATGGCCAGCCCAATGCCGGTTCCTTCGTACTTCTCGCGGGTGTGGAGGCGTTGGAAGATACCGAAGATCCGGTCTGAATAGTCGGGGTCGATGCCGATACCGTTGTCGGAGATGGAAAACAGCCAGCCGCCATCCTGGGCCGAGGCTGAGATGGTGATTTCCGGGCGGCGGGTCGCATCTCGGTATTTCAGGGCGTTGGTGATAAGGTTCTGGAACAGGCGGGTGATTTCGCTGCTCCGGCAAAGTATTTCCGGCAAGTGCGGGGTGACATGGATTTGAGCGCCGCATTCCTCGATGGCGAGGCTGAGGGAGCGGAGAACCGTCTGCACCACCTTATCGATGGTAACCGGTGACGGTGTTTCGGCGATACGGCCGATGCGGGAAAACTCCAGCAGATCCTGGACGAGGCGGTCCATGCGGACCGCACCATCCTTGGCGAAGGAAAGGAATTCGATGGCGTCGGCATCCAGCTTTCCGCCATAGCGCCTTTCCAGTAGTGCCATATAGCTGCTGATCATGCGCAAGGGTTCGCGCAGATCGTGGGAAGCGACATAGGCGAATTGCTCCAACTCGGCGTTGGAGCGGCGCAGCGCGATTTCCAGCGTCTTGTTGGCCGTAATGTCGCTGACAACACCGTTCCACTGCCATTCGCCGTTGGCGGTTTGAGCCGGGTCGGATTCGATATGGATCCAGCGGATTTCACCGCGGATGATAAAGCGGCCCTCCCAGCGGAGTGGCTGGCGCTGGGAGAGGGCGGTCTGGATGGCTTGGCCGAGGTCTTTTCTTTCCTCGGGATGTGCGGTTCGAAAGGCAATGTTGGGATCATTCAGAACCACCTGCTGATCCAGGTCGAGGATCTGGCAGAAGCGCGGGCTGACGAATTCGAATTTGCTGAGGCCGTCGGCGTGGGTGCGGAAGGTGTAGACACCCACCGAAATGCTGCACACCAATTCGTCATAGCGCAGCTTACCTTCACGGATGGCGGTTTCCATGCGCTTGCGCTCCCCCACATCCTCGGCGAAGCACAGCAGGAAGGCGAAGTTTCCATCGATGGCGACGGGCTTGAAGACATAGTGGTAACACGATGTCGTATTGCCGGTGGTTGAGGAGTAATCGGTCTCGATGCTGACGGTTTCTCCCGTCATGGCGTGGCGAAGCGGTGCGCTCAGGCATTGATCGCGGGCATCGGTGAACTGGTTAAAGCCGATGATCTCGGCGCGTGACGAGCCCGCATATTCGACGAACTTGTCATTGCACTCGATGATGCGTCCATCATGATCCAGCATCCAGATCCCCAGAGGCGCCTGGGTGAACAGGGCCTGAAGCTTGACCTCACTCTGCCTGAGGGCGTGTTCCGCCTCCTTGCGCTCGGCCAGCTCGATTTTCAATCGGGCGGATTGATTGGCAAGGCGCACTTGCGCCTGCTCGCGGATGGCCATGGATTTGCCCATCTGCACCGCGAACAAGATACACAAAATGGTGGCGAAAAATCCGGCGACCGAAAGCAATACGGAATCACGGCGCCAATGGACCAGAGCGTCCTCGGTGGGCACCGTGACGGCGATGATCAGGTTATAGCGTTTGAGGGTGGCAAAGCTGACGATCCGGTTGACGCCGTCATAGATCCCGTCGATCCGATAGACTCCCCGTTCCTTCTTTGAAAACTGATCGATGAAATCGGGGGAATTGGTGATGGCGCGGCCGATGATCCCCTCGATCAGCGGTGCCCGGAATAGCGAGACGCCATCGGAGCGGATAATGGTGATGGATCCGTTGGGTTTCAGCCGCTGCACTTCGAACAGGGCGACCACGCGCTTGAGATCCAGTACCCCTGCAATGATCGCCACATCATCGTGGCCACCCCGGTCCACCGGAAAGGTCACGGGAATCACCCATTTGTCGTCGGCCGGGCTGATGACCGGCTGGCCGATGAAGAAGCCCCGGATATTGGGGTCGCGTTGGGCGACGATGCTTTCACGATCCATGATGTTACCGACCGACTGGCCGCGGGGATCTGGAATCAGGTGCAGGTCGCCGGTCGGGCTGACGGTGCGGATATCCATCAATCCATCGGATAGCCGCCGCAATTGATCGACAAGCTGTACGAAGGCGGGGGTGGTATTGGGGGAAGGATCGGGGTGGGTGGCCAGCCACTCATTGACGGCGATCAGGGAGACTTCGGTGGTTTTGAACAGACGGAGCGTCTGCTCTTCGACCACCGAGGTGAGCTGTTCCAGATGGGTTTCGGCAGTGGCAAGCATGCGCGAGCGTTCGGTGATCGACCAGATACCGATGGTGCTCCAGATGGTGGCGAGGAGAATTCCGGTCGCGGTAGTGATCCGTTGGCGAGCGCCCCCCATGCCCGTCATGCCATTCCCTCCTGGTGAATCGGGATGCCGTATGGCCTTCGATATAGTGTATCCCAGATGTTTCTTCGGACAAAGTGTCGTTGGAATGATATTTGCGCCATTTCTTGACGAACGCGGTGGCGGGCATAAAGTTGGGGGAATAATTTTTGCCCGCGTGAGGACACATGGCTTTGACCCCTGCCGCCCAATTAGGACTGCGTTCGGATTTTCTCTGGGGTGTATCCACCTCGGCCTTCCAGGTGGAAGGTGCGGTCAAGGACGATGGACGCGGCCCCAGCATCTGGGATACCCGCTGCCGTCTGAAAGGGGGGGTGGGGGACGGCAGTAACGCCGATGTCGCCTGCGATCATTACCACCGCTGGCCGGAAGATCTGGAGCTGATGAAGGCTATCGGGGTCGGCGCCTATCGCTTTTCCGTGGCATGGCCGCGTTTGCTACCCCAGGGCAAGGGGGCCATCAACCCGGCAGGGCTCGACTTTTACGACCGTCTGATTGACGCGGTGCTGGAGGCGGGCATCGAGCCATGGCTTTGCCTTTATCATTGGGATCTGCCCCAGGCACTGGATGATCTCGGCGGCTGGACCAATCGGGATTGCGCGGGATGGTTCGCCGATTACGCTGTGCTGGTGGCCAAACGTTATGGCGACCGGGTCAAGAATTTCGCCACCTTCAATGAATTCTCCGTTTTTACCATGTTCGGGTACGCCATTGATTGGGCGGCGCCGGGGGTGACCGACCGGGCGGCTCATCTCAAGGCCATCCATCACGTCAACTTGGCCCATGGTGCCGGGGTGGACGTGCTGCGTTCGCTGGTGCCGGGGGCCTCCATCGGCGCCATCCACAACCGCCAGATCGTGCGTCCCGAAGGCGGGCTGGAGGAGAACCGTGCCGCCGCCCGGTTGTTGGATGCCCACTGGAACGGAGTCTTTCCCGATCCGCAGGTGCTGGGCTTTTATCCGCCCCTGGTGGCACGGGACATGGAGCCCTATGTCCAGGCGGGCGACATGGCGCGCATCTGCCGCCCCACCGACTGGATCGGCCTTAATCATTACGGCCCCATCTACGCCAAGGCCGATCCCTCGACCACCTGGGGCTATGGCTGGGGCTCACCGCCGGAATCGGCCAACCATCCGGAGGTGGGGTGGCCGATTTTCCCGGAGGTGTTCAAAGACGAACTGCTGGAGCTGACGCGGCGCTACAAGATGCCGATCTACGTCACCGAGAACGGCTGTGGCGGCGGCGCGGGCAGCGATACCCCCGACGAGCGCGGCGAGATCAAGGATACCCACCGCATCGCCTATTTCCGCGAATACACCCAGGCCATGCGCGCCGCCGTGGCCGAAGGCGCCGACCTGCGCGGCTATTTCGTCTGGGCGCTGCTGGATAATTTCGAGTGGGGCTCTGGCTATGGTCCGCGCTTTGGGCTGGCCCATGTGGATTTCGAGACTCTGAAGCGGACTCTCAAGAACTCCGCCTACTGGTATCGTGGCCTGATCCGAGGGGAACATCGGGGGGAGTAGGCCGTTTACGGCCGGTGATCGCCGCGTTTCCATAATCCCTGGATCAGGGCGCGGCGCTCGTTGCGGCGCAGCAGCCCTCCCAGCAGACGGCCGCCCCAATTGGGGCCGCTGCGCTTCTCGTCCCAGGCCTTGCGGGATTCCTTGATGAGAATCATGCCGTTGGGGGTCCGGTTCAGGGTCAGCTTGCGTTGGTGATAGGCTTCCAACTCGGCGTGGAAGCCGACAGTCAGGATGGTGGCGGTGGGGAATTCGTCGATGAGCAATTGCATCAGCATGCGCTCGCCCTCGGGATCGAGGGCATCGGTGGATTCCTGTAAGAACACCCATTTGGGCCGGTGCAGCAGCAGGCGGGCGAAGCCAAGGCGCTGTTGTTCGCCGGCGGTCAGCACCTGCTCCCAGGTATCGGTCTCGGCGAGGCGGGGACCGAGATGGCCGAGGCCCACCTGAGCCAAAGCGGCGCACAGCACGTCCTCGTCAAAGCATTCCAGCGCCGAAGGATAGGCCAGCACGCCGCGCAGGGTGCCGACCGGCATGTAGGGGCGTTGGGGCATGAAGAACAGACTGGCGTCCGAGGGCTGGCTGACGGTGCCCTTGCCCCATGGCCACAGACCTGCCACCACCTTGAACAGCTTGACGGCGGCTCCGGGGTCGCCGCCGATCAGCACATGCTCACCGGGGACGATCTCGGCGCTGAAACCCTGAAGCACAACGGTATTGTCGGCATTGGCGATGGTCAGGTCGTGGAAACACAGGGTTGGAATGGGAGATTTCTGTACCACGATGGTGTGGGCGTCGGGCCGCGAGGTATCTTCCTTGAGGGAGCGCAGCGCACTGTCCAGCGCCAGGACGCGTTCGACCGAGGCGCGCCATTCAGCCACCCGCTGAAGGTTGTCCACCGGCCACGACAGGGCCGAGGACAATTGCTGGAATGCCTGGGCGGTCTGCATCAACTGGCCCAGCGAGATGCTGCCTGCGATATAGCGGGGCGATGCGATCAGAATGGGAAATGCCGTTGATAGAACCGAGTATCCGGACGAGAAGATGAACAGCCGGGTCAGGCCGCGGGTCTGGCGGTTCCAGGCGCCTTCGATGCCGCGGAACAGTTCGGCAAAGCGGCGGCGCTCACCTACTTCGCCATGCAGCAGGGCGATGGCCTCGGAATTTTCGCGCGCCCGCACCAGCCCAAAGCGGAAATCGGCTTCCGCCGTCTGGCGGCGATCGGTGGCATGGATCAGGGGGCGTCCCACCCAGATGGCGAGGGCGGATGCCGCCGAGGCGTAGAGCATCGCCACCCACACCATGTGACCGGAAACATTGAAGGTGGTGTCGGCGATGGTGATCAGCAGATCTCCCGACAGCGACCATAAAATCTTGACGAAGCTGCCCAGAAGCAGGGCGCAGTACACCAAGGAATGAGCCAGATCGATGGCGACTTCGGTGGTGTTGCGGATATCTTCGGCGATGCGGCCGTCGGGATTGTCCAGGCTGCCGGGGATATGCTTGAGCTGATAATGATGGCCGGTGGCCATCCAATTGTCCTGGAGCTTGCGGGTCAGCCACCGCCGCCAGCCCAGCTGGATGCCGCGCTTGACCTGGAGATGGGTGGCGGTCACCGTCATGCTGGCCAGAAGGATGAGAACGATTTCGCCGATCTGGACGAAAAATCGCTCCATGGATTTCTGTTCCAGGGCGTCGAACAGTTCGGCGCTCCATAGATTGATCAGGACCGGAATCACGACCTGGGCTATGGTCAGGATCAGCAGCAGAGCCGCGAGACCGCGCACCCGCCATTTGTCCTCGGATTGCCAGTAGGGGCCGGCCATGACCATGAACTGCCAAAGGAAACCGGAAGGACGCCGCTCGGGTAAGCGACCCTCCTCTTTGTTTCCTTCAGTGTCCAAATCCGATGTCATCGCGCATCCCCGGCGTACTGATCACAGTCGCGCCCCGTAAATAAACCCTGTTTCCGGGGGAGTGTGAAGCTTCTCGTCCAATCTATCGTGCCTATGTAACGTTTATTGCGGGTTAATCTTTCGATTGTCACCTAGATCAGCACGCTTGGGCGACAATTTTGCGGATGCGAAGATTGGGGGTGATGATATGAGGGCGGGCAGGTCATTTTCAGTTGTCGGAGTTGCGGTCCTCACTCTCGTTTTCATTGCTTGGGGGCATGCTGCGGTGGCTGCCGCATCGTCTTCTCCCGCCGTGCTGTCGGTGGACGCGGCGACCGGAGCCGTCATGGCCGACCATGGCGGCGGTCAGCCCCACCATCCCGCTTCGTTGACCAAGATGATGACCGCTTATGTGGCGTTCCGCGCCATCGCCGCCGGGCAGGCCGGTCTGGAGGACAGTCTGCGGGTGTCCGCGGCCGCCGCGGCCCAGGGCGGATCTCTGCTGGGGCTGTCTCTGGGGGATCGGCTGTCATTGGGCCAAGCACTGAAGGGCATGATCGTGCGGTCGGGCAATGACGCTGCGGTGGCGGTGGCCGAGCATCTGGCGGGTACCGAGGCCGCCTTCGCCGAACGCATGACCGCCGAGGCCCATCGTCTGGGCATGAGTTCCACCCGTTTTCGCAATGCCACCGGCATGACCGCGGCTGGGCATATCACGACGCCGCGCGACATGGCTGTTCTGGCGCTGGCCATCGAGCGGGAATTTCCGGCGCTTCGTCATCTCTTTGCCAGCCGCGAGACCACCTGGAAGGGGCGGACGCTTCCCACCGTCAACGGCTTTCTCGCCAATTTCGCCGGGGCCGAGGGGATGAAGACCGGGTTCACCTGTCCTGCCGGATACAACCTGGTCGCCGTCGCCACACGTGGTGAACGGCGGGTGGTGACGGTGGTCATGGGGGCGGGAAGTTCGGCCCAGCGCCAGGCCACGGTCAGCCAGGCCATGGAGAAGGCCTTGAAGGCAAAGCCCGAGGCGGGGGGGGAGATGCTTTTGGGGCTGCGTAATTTGGCCGAGCCTCCTCCCGATCTGTCGGCCATCGCCTGTGGTGGACGCGGCGGCGGGACCGGGGGTGTCTCGCCCGCCCTGTGGGAAAAGCGGAAGGTTCCAGCCGGTTGGGCGCTGGAAGTGACGTTCGGCCGTGATCTCGCCAAGGTTCGAACCGAGTTGGCCGCGGCGCAGCGTCTTTTGTCCAAGCGGTTGGGCGGCGGCTCATCCCTGGTCGTGGCCAAGCCCAGGGACGGGTTATTGCGCTATCGTGGCCTGATCGTCGGTCTCGCCGAGAAACGGGCGATCGAAACCTGTCTGGCTGAACGGGCGCGCCACGGCGAGGATATCTGTCTGGTTCTCACCCCAACCATGCTGGAGGGCGCGCTCGACGACGAGCGGCGCTTCCGGATGATTTCCGCCCGATGACGAGACTCTTGGCGGCTCAAGGGAGATGAGCCTATAGTAATGAAGGGAACGGGCATGCGCTGCCGGTTGTGGTGGGTTGCGCGATGAACAGAACAATGGAAACGGGCAACTTTTCAGATCTAGTGTGACCGCCTGATTATATGGGGGGGGCGAGTGTGCTAGACTCTGAGGAGTCGGCTTAGGAGGCCAAGATGAAGATCAGATTGTTCGCTGCCATGATTCTCGCGGTTGGGCTTTATATGACCCAAGGTCTGTCCAGCGTATTTGCCGCCGATCCGCCGGTCTCCATGCTGATGCAGGTGAACGGAACCGTCGAGCATAGCCGCGATGGCACCGCGTGGAAGCCCGTGACCCGTAACAAATACCTGTTCGCCGGCGACATGATCCGGACCGGCGCCGATGGTGCCGGCAAGCTGGTGGATCAGTCCTCGAATATGGCTCAGACCATTTCCGCTAATAGCCAGATCGAAGTGGCCGGCGCCACCCTCAAGGTGGTTTCCGGCAAGCTTTCGGCCCCCGAACCCGCTGCGGGCGATCTGGTGGCCGGTCTCGGCAACCGCTTCGCCGAGGCACAGCGCTATACCACCGTGCGCCGCGGCGTGCAGAAGGAAGGCGCGATCAAGCTGCGCGTGGTGCAGCAGATCACCCTGTCGGCAGGTTATCCCGAGCTGGCATGGCAGAGCTTCGGCAAGTCTCACTCCTTCACGGTGACCATCGACGGCGCCGCCCACACCGTCGCCGGTTCCGAGTCGGATCTGGTGCGTTTCAAGGTGCCCGAACTCAGCCCCGGCAAGCACAGCTTCACCGTGGCGGTCATGGATGGCAGCCAGAAGGTGGCCGAGGCCGATAAGGAAGGCAGCATCATCTGGTTGTCGGCGGCCGAGGACAAGGCTTTGGGCGAGTCCATCGCCAAGATCCGTGCCATCAGCCCGAAGGACGACTTCTCGGTGGCCAATCTGCTGGACGAGAAGGGCGTGACCGTGGCGGCCATGGATCTCTATCGCAAGTACTTTGACGAGAACAAGGACGATAATGAAATGCGTCCCTTGTTGATCCGGGCCTACAACGAACTGAAATTGGTCGAGCTGAAGCAGAAGGAAGCTCTGCTTTACAATGACAAACTCAACACAAATTAACTAAGACCGGAGGCGCCCGCCAGATCAGGCGGGCGCCTTTTTCATTTTGGGGAGCGGGCACAATGAGCGGTAAATTCCGGCGCTATGACATTGTCCTGACTGTCCTACTTTTCCTAATTGCCATTCCCGCCCAGCATTTCGAGTGGTTTGCTCTGGCTGAAGATCAAACCATTTCATTCCGCCATCAGTTGCGTCTGGCCTATGGCGTCCCCGCCCAGATGGCGGTATCCAAGGATGTGGTGCTGGTCAATACCGATGAGCCTTTTTTCAAGGCCTATAAGAGCTTTCCGCTGCGGCGGACCGATATCGGCGCCATTGTGACCAACTTGAAGGCGCTGGGCGCCAAGGTCATCGCCGTCGATATGCTGATGGATTTTCCCAGTTCCTATAATGAAGACCCTGCGCTGGCCGCGGCGTTGAAGGAGGCTGGCAACACCTTGCTTGTGGCCCAGGGTGAGTTCCGCGACGGAAAATTCGTCAAGATCAACTATCCCACCGATTCCCTCGATCAGGCTTCGGCCAGCGCCTATACCAATATCCAGTCAAACAGCAAGCTGGTCACCACCTTGTCGCGCTTGCGGATTTATCCCGAGATGACCGGAGAAAAGGCCGGGTGGCCGTTTGCGGTACGGGCGGCTGCCATGTTCCTGGGGGTCGAGCCCAAACTGGATGGCCACGCCCTGGTATTGGGCGATCTTCGGGTGCCGCTGGATCACCGCAGCAATCTCTATATCGACTTTCCCGCCCTTCCCACCGGCACACGCTTTCTCAGCCAGTCGTCGGGGATCAGCGCGCTGGAATTTCTCGACATTTCCTCTCTGACCGAGAACGAGCTCGAAGAGCTGAGTTTTTGGGTCAAGGATAAGATCGTGGTGGTGGGCGATACCTCCGAGGTGTCCCACGATTGGTTCGATACGCCCGTTGGCATGGTCTATGGGGTCGAGATCATCGCCGACAGCATCAGTTCGATTTTGAAGGCGGCTCCCCTGCGTAGCCTTGATCCCAATTCCTCCGCCGCCGTCGTGGTGGTGATGTTGGCTTTGATGGTGGTGCTGGCCACGACCATGACGCGGCCCATGGTGCGGGGATTGTGCGTTCTCAGCCTGATCTTCGGCTTTATCGCCCTCAGCAGCGCTCTCTATGTGCGCCAGGGAATGGTGATTCCCACCTCCTATGTGGTGCTGGCGATGGTTCTCAGCTATCTGCTGATCGAGTTCCGCCAATATCTGATCGAACGCAATCAGAAGCAGCAGATCGCCAAGACCTTCGGTCAGTACATTCCGCCCGAGCTGGTGGCGGAAATGAACAAAACCGGCCAGCAGGTCACTGTTGGCGGCGAAAGCCGCGAAATGACGGTGCTGTTCTCGGACGTGCGCGGTTTCACCACCATTTCCGAAGGCCTGGCACCGCAGGAACTGACGGTGTTGATGAATGCCTTCCTCAGCCCCATGACTCATGTCATCCACGATTACCGTGGCACCATCGACAAGTATATGGGCGACGCCATCATGGCGTTCTGGGGGGCGCCCCTGCACGATGACGACCATGCCAAGCACGCCATTCTTGCGGCTTTGCAGATGGTGCAGACCATGGACGACCTCAGGGAGGAGTTCATCGGCCGGGGCTGGAAGCCCATCAAGGTGGGGATCGGCCTCAACACCGGCACCATGAATGTGGGCAACATGGGTTCGGACTTCCGCATGGCCTATACGGTGCTGGGTGATGCCGTCAACCTGGGATCTCGGGTGGAAAGCCTGACCAAGCAATACGGCGTCAATCTCATGATCACCGAGTTTACCCAGGCCCAGGTACCGGGACTGATCAGCCGCGAGATTGATCTGGTGCGGGTCAAGGGCAAGAACGAGCCGGTGCGTCTGTTCGAGCCGCTGGGCTTTGAAGGCGATGCGGATGCCGAGACCTTGGCGCGTCTTTCCCGCCATCAAGCGGCGCTGGCTTTGTTCCGGCAGCAGAAGTGGGATGAAGCGGAGAGTACTTTCGGCCAGTTGGCGAAAGAAGAGCCTGGGCGCATGATCTACAAGGTCTATCTGGATCGGATCACGCATTTCCGGGAGGAGCCGCCGGGGGCGGATTGGGACGGCGTCTATACCCACAAGGAAAAATAGGCGTGGTCTCGGCCCTTGGGCGATTGGGGTGCATGAGGGAGAGGGTTTGATGATGAAGGCTCGTGCCGCTACGGCATTCGGCTCTGCCATGATGGCGGGGTGGCTGGTTCTGGCGCTTCCGTCTCCTGCCGCAGCCCAGTCGGTGGACAATATGATCGCCGAGGCACGCGCCGCCATGCAGGCCGGCAAGGCCGACGAGGTCATGCGCCTGGACGCCGAAATCTCCAAACTGCGCGATGTGATGCCCGCTTGGGTGGCGGAAAAGCAGAATGCGGCCTCGGCCTTGGCTCCGACCAAGCAGCGTGCCGCCATGCTGTGGAATCGCGCCCATCAGCAGGCCATCGCCTCGGCCGGGGGCGGCGACCTTTCCGCCGCCTTGGAGCAGGCGTCGCAGGCCCTTGGTCTGGCGCGCGACAATCTGGGCGAAGGCCACCTTGCCACCATCATCAGTGCCACCGATCTGGCAGCATTACAGCATCTCGGCGGCCAGATCGAGCAGGCCGAGGCTAATTATACCCTGGCGCTGAAGCTGTCCCAGGCGGCGCTGGGCGATGGTCATCCCGAGACCTTGAAAGTGGCCCAGGCTCTCGCCGGACTTTATATCTCCCAGGCTCGGTTCGACCCGGCGGTGAAGATCTATGAGGCGGCCGTCAAGGCCGCTGCCGCCGGTTTAGGGGCGGAGCATCCTCAGACATTGGCACTTGGTCTGTCCCTGGCCCGCACTCAACTCAACGCCGGGCGGGTCAAGGAGATGGGTAAGGGGCTGGACGGCACCTGCGCCTCCTTGCAGAAGGTCTATGGCGGCGCCCATGGCGAAACCGCCCGTTGCATCACTCTTCAGGCTATGCTGAAGCGCCAGCAGGGTGATTATGGCGCCGCCGCCACGCTGTTCGACCAATCCATGGCGATTCTGGCGGTGGCGGTGCCGCCCACCGACCCCGTCGGGCTCGCCACCCGCATCGAGGCGAGCAGCCTGTATCACCGTCAGGGCCGTCTGGCCGAATCCCAATCCTTACTGGAGGCGGTGATCCGTGACGCCACGGCGGCCAAGGACAACACCAATCTGCTGAACGCCAAGGGCGATCTTGCCGACGTACTGGATGACCGTGGCGAATACGACGCCGCCGAGAAGATGGCCAAGGAGGTCTTGGAGCAGCAGAGCGCCGCCTTGGGCTCGGGCCATCCCAATACCTTGGCTGCGCTCAGCTCGCTGGCCAGCATCTACCGCAAACAGGGCCGTCTGGTGGAGGCGGAAAAGACCTTCCAGGAGGCTCTCGACCGCTACCAGAAGGTGCTGGGGCCGGAACATCGCTCGTCGGTCATCGCCGAGAACAATCTGGGCGAGATTCTTGAAAAGGAAGGCATCTACGAGCGGGCCGAGCCGCATCTGCGCGATGCCCTCGACCGCAGCCGCAAGGCCTTTGGTGAGACCCACCCCTCGACCCTCACCACCATGAACAATCTGGCTTTGCTGTATGAAAGCCAGGGCGTGTTCGACAAAGCCGAGCCGCTTTACCAAAGCGTTATCACCGTCTTTAGCAAGACTATCGGGCCAAAGCATCCCGACACCATCGCCAGTACCAACAACTTGGCCTATCTCTACATGCTGAAGGGCGAGTACGAGCGCGCCGCCGGTATGTTCAAGACCGTGCATGAGGCCTGGGCCAAGGCCTATGGCCCCAAGCATCAGAACACCTTGAAGGCGTTGAACAATCTGGCCCGCGCCCTGCACCGCATGGGCAAGCTGGGCGAGGCGGAGAAGGCGTTCGATCAGGCCTTGGCGTCGCGCCGGTCTGTGCTGGGTGAGAAGCACATCGATACCTTGCGCTCCATGCACGATCTGGCGGCGCTGTACCGCACCACCAAAAAGGTCAAGGAGGCGGAGGCCCTGTTGCGCAAGACCCTGGCCGGGGACGAGGCCAGCCTGGGCAAGGAGCATCCCTACACCTTCGAAACCCTCAATACCCTGGCGGGGGTGCTGGAGGATAAGGGTGACCTCAAGGGGGCCCTGGAGATCCGCCGCACCACCTTCCAGCGCCGCACCGAGTTCCTTAACCGCGTGCTTTACGTCACCGGCGACAATGCCCGCGAAGGCTATGTGCGGCTGCACGTGCCGGAACTGGCGGCCTATATCGCGCTGCTGAGCAAGATGGATGAGGCGGTGGCGGGCAAGGCCCTGCTGGAGGCCAGCCTGAACCGCAAGGGCATGCTTTTGAAAGTGGCTTCGGAGATCCAGCAGGTCACACGGCTGTCGCGCGATCCCGAGCTGACCAAGCTGACCCAGGAACTGACCGAAATCCGCAAGCGCCTCGCCGCTCTGACTTTGTCCGGCCCCACCGAGGAGACCAAGGACAATCACGTCGAGGTCATCAACGGTCTGGAAGAGCGTATCAATACCCTTCAAGGAGCACTGGGCCGCTCCAGCGTTCGTTTCCAAAAATCGGTCGCCGCCATCGGCCTCGACGAACTGGTCAAGGCGCTGCCCGATAACGCCGTCCTGGTGGATTTCTTCCAGTATGGCGATGAGGGACAGTCCAAGCTGGTGGCGGGCATCATGCGCAAGGAGGGCGGTGCCCCGGTCTATGGTCTGGCCAAGTTCGATTCAGTGGCCGCCATCGATGCCGCCATCATGAAGTACCGCGCCGATATCCAAAATGAAGAGATCGAAATCGACGATCTGCTCGATACCGGACAGGCGGTCTATAAATTGGTGTGGCAGCCGCTGGAGCGTCTGACCAAGGACCGCTCCAAGGTCTACGTCATTCCTGACGGCAACCTCAATATCCTGCCCATCAGTGCGCTGGTTGAAAGCAACCGTAAATATTTGATCGAGCGCATTGATCTTAACGTGCTGACCTCCAGCCGTGATCTGCTGCCGTCCAATATTCCGGCGGCCAAGGGCGGCTATCTCATCAATGCCGGTCCCGACTACAACACCGAGGAAGTGGTGGGCAAGGCGACGCTGGAAAAGGCGCGCTCCCGCTCGGCGGGCTCCGACGTTCAATCGGCGGTGCGCGGCATGTCGGGCATGCGCGGTCTGAAATTCGACCCGCTGCCCGGTGCCGAGAAGGAAGGCCAACTGATTCTGAAAACCGTGGAGGGCCAGGGCAAGCCCACCAGCATCTATTCCAAGGCCAATGCCCAGGAAAAGGTACTGCGCGACATGGCGCAGCCGCCGGAAGTGCTGCATATCGCTACCCACGGCTTCTTCCTCAAGGCCGATGATACCTTGCGCAAGCGTTTGCTGAAATTGCAGCGCTCCAGCGATTTCCAGTTTCCGCCGCCCGGTGACAACCCCTTGCTGCGTGCCGGTCTGGCCTTCGCGGGCATCAATTCCAATGCTCAGGTGCTGGGGGATATCGATACCGACAATGACGGCGTTCTGACCGCGCTGGAAGTGCTGGGCCTCGATCTGACCGGCACCCGTCTTGCTATCTTGTCGGCTTGCGAAACCGGCCTGGGCGAGGTGCATGAGGGCGAGGGCGTCTACGGCCTGCGGCGCGCATTCCAAGAGGCCGGAGCTCAATCGGTGGTGTCGTCCTTGTGGGAGGTCAGCGACGCCGGAACCCAGACTTTGATGGCGGCTCTTTACAAAAGGCTTCTGGCGGGCAAGACTCCGCACGATGCTTTGCGCGAGGCCCAGTTGGAAATGCTCAGAAATTCTCAGTGGAGCATGCCCTATATTTGGTCCGCGTTCTTCATGGTCGGTGGGTGATGTCTTCTTCCAGGGGGCAGTCGCGGTCGGTTCAAAAGACCAAACCCGCACCGGGTAGCCGGATGCGGGTGGTCGCGGTGTCGCCTGGAATCAGTTGGGTCGAAGTGCCCGAGGCCGATCTGCGGGTGATGTGCGGCTGTCCCGCCGATAGTGTCAAACATCTGATCAAGCGCGGCCTGATCGTTCCGACCGAGCGGGCCGGGGTGACGTTCGAGACCGGGCCCAATGCTATTTTGTTGTCCGATGTCTCGTTGCAGAATGGCGCTTTTTGTAATCTGTCAGAATTTCCCATTCTTCAGATGCTCTACCGCCAGGGCATGCTGCTTCCCAACCATCCCAATTGTACCGGCCGCAAGCCCCTGATCATGGGGCTGGCGCAGCAGGTGGACGCCCAGCTCGATTACGTCATGCGCGGCAATTACGGCCTGTTATCCGAGGCCGAGATGATGGCGGCGGGCGTATCGGAGGAGATGGCCCAGGAATGGATGCGGATGAAGCTCCGCTTCGCCTTCGGCGCCATCCGCCCGCCCCAGGATCTGCTCGACACCTGCGTTATCGGCGATGGCCCGGCCATTCTGCCCGGTGGCGTCACCGTCCGGCGTATCGAGCTGAATGTGTTCGAGTTCAGTTACGACGACGAGGCTGCTGTTATCGATCTCAACCTCGCTATGGGTCGCACCTACGAAACGCCCTATCACCTGGGCTATCATGACCTCGAGCGCGAGTATTTCTCGGTGGTGCATTCGGGGGAGGGCGATGGCTGGGATGCCGAGCGCGCCGCCGTCTCCACCATCATGATGTTCCAGGGCAAGATCTATCTCATCGATGCCGGCCCCAACATTCATGCCACGCTGCAAGCACTGGGAATCGGTGTGCAGGAAGTGGATGGTATCTTCCATACCCACTGTCACGACGACCATTTCTGCGGCCTGACCACCTTGTTTCGGGCTGATCACCGCATCAAATATTTTGCCCATTCCTCGGTGCGGGCCTCGGTGGCCAAGAAACTGTCGGCGCTGACCGCTATCAGTGAGGAATCCTTCGGCGAATATTTCGAGATCTGCGATCTGGAATTGGGGGCGTGGAACGATATCGACGGGTTGGAGGTGATGCCCATCTTCTCGCCCCACCCGGTTGAAACCACCGTCTTTCACTTCCGCACGCCTTGGGAGGACGGCTATCGTTCTTATGCCCACCTAGCCGATATTGTGTCGTTGGATGTGCTGGGACAGATGGTCGATGACGACGAGACCCATCACGGTATCAGCAGCCGCCTGATGCGCCAGGTTTGGGATGATTATCTGATTCCTGCCGACATCAAGAAGCTGGATATCGGCGGCGGTCTGATCCATGGCTGCGCCGAGGATTTCCGCGAGGATAAGTCGGGTAAGATCATTCTGGCCCATACCGCTCTTGCCCTGACCCGGACACAAAAGAGCATCGGCTCGGGGGCGCCGTTCGGTACCGTCGATGCCCTGATCCCATCGTTCCAGGAATACCGCCTGCGTTCGGCCCATGGCTATCTGGCCGAATATTTTCTGGGCGTGCCCGAGCACCAGATCCGCATCCTGCTCAATCACCCGGTGGTGACGTTCAACCCTGAGACCATTTTGCTGCGCGAAGGCAGTTTCTGCGATTCCATCTATCTGATTCTCACGGGTCTGGTTGAGACCATTGAGGCCGACAGCGATCGCAGTGCCGTTCTGTCGGCAGGCGCCATGGTAGGGGAATCCTATGCCTTGTCAGGCGAAGGGTCGCTGGAGACCTTCCGGGCCTTGAGTTTCGTGCGGGCGCTGAAAGTGCCGTCAGCGCTCTATCGCTCGTTCGTCGAGCGGAACGAGATGACCGAGCGTATCTGCCGCCTGTCGGATTTGCGCAATTTCTTCAATCACACTTGGCTGTTCGGCGAAAGCCTGTCCAACCTTACCGAAGTCCGCATCGCCGAGGCGTCCGAGTCCTACTATCTCGCGACTGGTGAAACTCTGGATACCGCAAACCAGGATTTCGTCTATCTGGTCCGCGACGGCATGCTGGAACGCTCCATTGACGGCAGCGTGGTGGAATATTGCGGTATCGGCGAACCCATCAACGAATCGGAAGTGCTGTTCGGCCTGCCGCCGCTGGGGCGGATCACGGCAGGGATGCGCAGCGAGCTGCTGATGGTGCCCGGTTCACTGGTCCGCGACATTCCTGTCGCCCGCTGGAAGCTGCTGGAACTGCATCAGCGGCGGATGCGGACCTTCTCCTCGCTCCAGCAGCAGAGGGGTGAGTCATACTGACCGCCGCCGGATATGGCTGCCTGCGCTGTGTTGCCATGATGGGGGGAGTGATGCTTGGGCTTACCGCCTGTGCTTCGCTGGTCAATCCATCGACATCAGACGTGCAGATTCGCACCAAGCCCGATCACGCCCATTGTAACTTGAGCGGCCATGACGGTTTTGTCCTTGCCATCGACACCCCGGCCACGGTGACGCTGCCCCGTTCGGCGGCGCCGGTGACCGTGGCCTGTCAGGCTCCTGGTTTCCGCCGTACCGTCAACACCCTGGATGCCACCGCCAATGGTTGGCTGTGGGGTAATTCCGCCTTCATGCTGGCAACGGGCGGGGCAGGGGCATTGGGCTTGCTGGTGGACGAGACCTTGGGGGCTGGCCGTACCTTCCGCAAGGAGGCCGAGATCGACCTTGATCCCGACCGCAGACGCACTTTGCGCGCCGTCCAACGTAATGGCGGTCAGGAATTGGAGTTCCAGACCCGATAGACCATGGCCGGTTGCAGTATGATCGAGCCCCGATATATTTCATGCAATTGGCCGTGGCCATTCAGCATTACGGGGCTTGGTCACCAAGCAAAACGAAAACCGCGCCTCGGGAAGAGGCGCGGTTTGTCAAAAACGACGCAAAGCCGTGTTCGATCAGCCCTGACGGGCCTTGAAGCGCGGATTGGTCTTGTTGATGACGTAGACCCGGCCCTTGCGGCGAACGATGCGGCAATTCTTGTCGCGCAGCTTGGCCGACTTCAGCGAGTTACGAATCTTCATGGTCCGAATTCCTAAAGCGAAAAGGTCATTCGTTACGGCGACATCAGCGCACGCGACTGGAGGCCGGGAAAATACGGAAACCACGGGGGGCTGTCAACATCTCCGTGAAACATATTTTTTGATCCCTCGTATTTTCTCCGCGCTATAGTAGGGGCCATGCTGACTTTCATTCCCGACCCTCATGCCGACTTAGCTGCTTTCACCACGGTAAGCGGTGCGGATGATGCCCCCGCTTTGGTGGTCTGTGACCATGCCTCGGCGGAGATTCCCCCCTCGCTGGCCGCTCTCGGTGTGGCCGAATCGGATCGGATGTCGCATGTGGCCTGGGATATCGGTGCCGCCCATGTGGCGCGCGGTTTGGCCCGACGATTGTCCTGTCCGGCGGTTCTGGCCGGGATCAGCCGTCTGGTGATCGACTGCAACCGCCAGCCGGGTGATCCTTCCTCCATCCCCGCCAGCACTTGCGGCATTGCGGTGCCGGGCAATGTGGGGGTTGACGATGCCGAGGCCATGCGCCGGGCCGAGCGCTGGTTCTGGCCTTATCACACCGAAATCGGCAACCGCATCGCTCATCTGTGGCGACATGGCGTGGCCCCGGCCGTGGTGGCTGTCCACAGCTTCACGCCCCGAATTTGCGGTGGGCCGCCGCGGCCTTGGCATGTGGGGGTGCTGTGGAACCGCGACCCGCGTATGGCCCTGCCGGTAATGGCGGCGTTACGGGCACGGGGCGATCTGGTGGTGGGCGATAATCAACCCTATTCCGGGCGCGAGATTAACTACACCCTGGATACCCATGCGGGCAGCGCCGGTCTGCCCAATGTTTCCTTTGAAATCCGCCAGGATCTTCTGACCGACCCGGCGGCCTGCGACACTTGGGTTGATGTTCTGGCCGAGACACTGATTCCGGTGCTTGCCGATTCAGGGCTGCATCGCGCACAGGTGTATTGAACCGCCGCGCGGCCTTGGTTATGGTCGGGGCCATTTCGACGGAAGGGACTTGCCTGCATGAGCGACGAACAAAATACCAGCCAGATCGGCGGGATTGCCGCTGACGCGCTGCGCCAGTTCATCGAACGGATCGAGCGTCTTGAGGAAGAGAAGAAGGCCCTGGCGGCCGATATTAAGGACGTCTACGGTCAGGTGAAGTCCCAGGGCTTCGACACCAAGATCGTCCGCAAGATCGTCAGTCTGCGCCGCAAGGATCGCCAGGAGCGCGAAGAAGAGCAGCAGATCCTCGATCTTTATCTCGCCGCCATCGGCGAGGCGTAAAACTCTGGGGGGTATAAGGGGGCGGGGCTTCGTGCCTCGCGCCCGCCTTCAGTTACGGCGCCGTTCGATCTCGATGCCCACCGATGCGGCTTCGGCGTAGACGTCCAGCTTCTCGACCCGGATGCGGGTGGTTTCCACCCGCTCGTCGCTCAGGCAAAGCTCGGCGATGTTCTCCGCCAGGGTCTCCACCAGATTGATGTGGCCCTCGGCCAGCATGGCCTTGATCCCGTCGATGACATCCTCGTAGGACACCACGTTGGCAATGTCGTCGCACAAGGGGCCTGCCTGCTCCAGTACGCTCATATCCACATTGATGCGGACGCGCTGGGGCGCCAGCAGCTCATGGGCATGAATGCCGATGGAGCATTTCAAGACCAGATCCCGGACCAGGATATGGTAAAGGCGGCGGCTTGGGGCCTGGGCCGGATTGGTTTCCACTTGCTTCCTCTGCACGAACACGGGTGGCCTGGTCCTTATATGACGGCGGCGTGGGCAGGGTCATAGCGCGCCGGGGAAGGCGTGCGCAAGTGCTATAGCGGCCCCAGGGCCCGAACATTATCGTCGGGGGGGAGGCGTTCCAGCAGTTCGGTGATGGAAAGTCCGGCCAGGGGATGAATAACCTCACCTGCGATTTCGGCCAGGGGGGCGAGGGCGAACAGCCGCTCGGTCAGGCGGGGATGGGGCAGGGTGAGGTCTGGGCCGTCCATCACCACTTCATCGTAAAGCAGAATGTCGATGTCGATCAGGCGCGGCCCGTACCGCACCGAGGCGACGCGGCCCAGGGCCGTTTCGATTTCCTTGATTCGCCACAGCAGGTCGAGGGGGGCGAAGGGAGTGGAGGCGACAGCCGCCATATTCAGGAATGTCGGCTGGTCCTCCACGTAAAGGGGGGCGGTTTCCCACACTCCGGATACCGCCTCGATATGGGCGATGGGGCGCAAGGCGGTCAGCGCATCACGGAGATTGGCGGCGCGATCCCCCAGATTGGTTCCGAGGCCAAGGTGAACGAAAGCCATGTTGGCGGTCCCTAGGCTATGATGTCTGGAATCAGCATATTTTCCAGCCGCGTTATGTCGTCCTTGAGGGCGAGTTTACGCTTTTTAAGCCTTTGCAGGCGTAGTTGGTCGAAGGGTAATCCCTCCGACACGCGGGAAATCACATCGTCCAGGTCGCGGTGCTCGGTTCTCAATTCGGAGAGCCTTTTGCGAACCTCATCAAGATTGTCATCAATCATGGCAGAACAAGAACCCGAATGGAGCCTAGACGGTAGCAGAACTCATCAGGAAACGGTATGGGTAAGGTAAGGCTTTCGTGGAGATGGTGACCATGGCTCAAAAGCGAATCGGCATTCTGACCAGCGGCGGCGACTGTGCCGGCCTCAATGCGGCCTTGCGGGCCGTGGTGCATCGCGCTATCCGCAATTACGGCTGGCGGGTCTTTGGCATCCGTGACGGCAGCCTTGGGTTGATGGATCGGCCGCTGAATTACGTCGAGCTTGACCTGTCGCTGGTGACCGGGGACATGCTCCGTCTGGGCGGCACCATCCTTGGCACCATCAACAAGGGGGACCCTTTCGCCTATCCCATGCCCGATGGGACGGTCAAGGACCGCTCCCAGGATTTCGTCGACGGCTATAAGGAGCTGGGCATCGAGGCGCTGGTGGTGATCGGCGGCGACGGCTCCATGCGGATTCTCAACAATCTGTGCCGCAAGGGCGGCATTCCCATGGTGGGTATCCCCAAGACCATCGATAACGATGTCGCCCATACCGATTACGCCATCGGCTTTGCCACCGCCCTCAATGTGGCGGGCGAGGCCATCGACAGGCTGGCTCCCACGGCCGCCAGCCATCACCGCGTCATGATTTTGGAAGTCATGGGGCGCGATGTCGGCCATATCGCCCTCAATGCCGGTATCGCCGGTGGTGCCGACGTGGTGTTGATCCCCGAGATCCCCTATTCCCTGGAAGGCATCGCTGCCAAAATCGCCGAGGTCAAGGCCGAGGGCCGCAATCACGCCCTGTTGGTGGTGGCCGAGGGCTGCAAGACCGAAAGGGGGGAATCCGTGACCACGGTCCAAAGTGGCGGCGAGGCCCGCTATGGTGGTATCGGCCAGTATCTGGCCGCCCGTTTGACCGATGTGATCGATGCCGAGACCCGCGTCACGGTTCTGGGCCATGTTCAGCGTGGCGGCATGCCTTCCATGCGTGACCGCATCATCGCTTCGGCCTTCGGGGTCTATGCCGTCGATCTTATCGCCACGGGTAAACTGGGGCGCATGGTGGCGTGGCAGCATGGTCAGGTCACCGATGTGCCTATCACCGACGTGGCGGGCATCACCCGCGCCATCGACCCCTATGGCACCCTGGCCCAGACCGCGCGCGGCCTCGGCATCTATATCGGGGCGTAAACTACTCGCCCCAGCGGCGGAGCGTGCCGCAATCCAGACCGAACAGGTCTAGAGCGCGTCCCGCCGTGTGCTCGACCATCTCGTCCAGGGTGGTGGGTTTGGCGTAGAAGCCGGGAACCGGCGGGGCGATGACCGCCCCCATCTCCGAAAGCTGAAGCATGGTGCGGAGATGGCCGGTGTGCAGCGGCGTTTCGCGCACCATCAAGACCAAGCGGCGGCGCTCTTTCAAGGCCACGTCGGCGGCCCGCGTCAGCAGCGAGGCGGTCACGCCGGTGGCGATCTCGCTCATGGTGCGGATCGAGCAGGGCGCCACGATCATTCCCATGGTGCGGAACGAGCCCGAAGCGGGGGCGGCACCGATATCTTCGGCCCGGTACCAGGCATCCGCCAGGGCATGAACCTCGGCGACCTTGAGGCTGCTTTCATAAGACAGCGTCACCTCGGCGGCCCGGCTCATGACCAGATGGGATTCAACTCCGAGGCGGCGCAGCATCTCCAGGATTCGAATGCCATAGATGACGCCGGAGGCCCCACTAATTCCCACTACGAGGCGCTGGGGGGCCGGAGTCACGATGGAAAAGCCTGCATGGGAATATCCTTCTTAGTCTCTTCACACGACGTTAGCCCAGGATGTGGCAAAAGGGCAATTTCCCTGCTGACAAGTCTGATCGGCTGGGCATAAGCTTTCCGGGTTACTCACCCAAGAGGGAGGACCGTAATGAGCCTTCATGACCGTGTTGAGTCCTTGAAAGTCAAGCACGCCGCTCTGGAAACCGCCATCGAATCCGAGGTCAGGCGCCCCAATCCCGACAATGCGCAGATCCACGATCTCAAGCGCAAAAAACTCAAAATCAAAGATGAGCTTAGTCGGATCGGCACCGGCGCACACTGACCGGGAGGTATCAGCGGTCAGGGGTTCCGACTCGGTTTCTACAAGATTATCTAGCAGCCTTCCAGGCGGAACCCCGGATCTCCCCTACCCGTTAGAGCGGGTGGGTAGGTATAACGACATTTGCTGATTTAGGTGGATGATCGGCTTGGGGCTTGATTTAGCCTCCTTCCAAACCCCTTTGCAAAATTTGCTGATTTGCGGCATCCTCCCTACTCGCATGGAGGGGCGGCCCGCTTGTTGACGTCAAGCGCAACGCCCCCCAAAGGGAGCGGCAAAGCAGAGGAACTTGTTCAAAATGAGCAACGCATACCAGCAAGCATATGATCGGTCGATGCATGATCCCGAGGGATTTTGGGGCGACGCAGCCAAGGACATTCACTGGTACAAGACGTGGGACAAAGTCCTCGACGATACCAATAAGCCGTTTTATCGCTGGTTTGTCGGCGCCGAGACCAACACCTGCTACAACGCGGTCGACCGGCATGTGGAAGGCGGCCGCGGCAAGCAGGACGCCATCATTTATGACAGCCCCACCACCAATACCAGCCGCACCATCAGCTATGATGAACTGCTGGATCAGGTCTCGCGGCTGGCCGGTGCCCTGGCGGCGCTGGGGGTGACCAAGGGCGACCGCGTCCTCCTCTACATGCCCATGATCCCGGAAGCGGTGGTCGGCATGCTGGCGGTGGCGCGTCTGGGCGCCATTCATTCCGTGGTGTTCGGCGGCTTTGCTCCGGCCGAGCTTGCCACCCGTATCAACGACGCCAAGCCCAAGGTGATTCTGTCGGCGTCGTGCGGGATCGAGGGGGCCAAGGTTCTTCCCTACAAGCCCATGCTGGATCAGGCTATCGTGCTGTCCGAGTACAAGCCCAGCCACACCATCATGGTCCAGCGGCCCCAGGCTCTGGCCGAACTGATCGCCGGGCGGGATCTGGACTGGGCGGCGGCGGTTGCCGCGGCCACGCCCCATGCCTGCGTGCCGGTCAAGGCCACCGATCCCCTCTATATCCTCTACACCTCCGGCACCACCGGCCAGCCCAAGGGCGTCGTACGTGACAACGGCGGCCATATGGTGGCGCTGATGTGGTCGATGAAATACGTCTACAACATCAAGCCGGGCGAGGTGTTCTGGGCCGCGTCCGACGTGGGTTGGGTGGTCGGCCATTCCTACATCTGCTATGGCCCGCTGCTCAACGGCAGCACCACCGTGGTCTACGAGGGCAAGCCGGTGGGCACCCCCGATGCGGGCGCATTCTGGCGCATGATCAGCCAGTACAAAATCTCGTCGCTGTTCACCGCTCCCACCGCCTTCCGCGCCATCAAGCGTGAAGACCCCAATGCCGAGCTGTTGAAGAAATACGATATGAGCTGCATGCGCGCCCTGTTCCTGGCGGGCGAGCGTTCGGACCCCGACACTATCAATTGGGCGGTCAGCAATCTGAAGGTGCCGGTGGTCGATCACTGGTGGCAGACCGAGACCGGCTGGGCCATCGCCGCCAATTGCCTGGGCCTGCACGAATTCCCCATCAAGCCGGGCTCGCCGACCAAGCCGGTTCCAGGCTGGGGTTTGGAAGTCCTCGACGAGGGGCATCAGCCCTGTGAGGCGGGCAAGGTGGGATCGCTGGTGGTGCGGTTGCCGCTGCCTCCCGGCGCCCTGCTTACCTTGTGGAATGCGGATCAACGCTGTATCGACAGCTATTATTCCGAGTTTCCGGGCTGCTACAAGACCGCCGATGCCGGTATGATCGATGAAGACGGCTATGCCTATATCATGTCGCGCACCGACGACATCATCAATGTGGCCGGGCATCGCCTGTCCACTGGCGGCATGGAAGAGGTTTTGGCCAGCCATCCCGACGTGGCCGAATGCGCCGTCATCGGCGTGGCCGACCAATTGAAGGGCCAATTGCCACTGGGCTTCATCTGTCTTAAGGCCGGCGTGACCAAGAGCCACGATCAGGTCATTGCCGAGGTGGTCAAGCTGGTGCGCGAGAAGATCGGCCCCGTTGCCGCCTTCAAGACCTGCACCGTGGTTAATCGTCTGCCCAAGACCCGTTCGGGTAAGATCCTGCGCGGAACCATGCAGAAGATCGCCGACAATCAGGAGTTCAAGATGCCCGCGACCATCGATGATCCGTCCATTTTGGAGGAGATCGAGGAATCGCTGGGCACGGTTGGCTATGCCAAGGCCCGCAAGGACACGGCCGAGTAATTCTCAGCCATTGCGGCGTGTGCATGAACCGGCCCCCGGAGCGATCCGGGGGCCGGTTTATCAATTGCGCAGTTCATTGGATGTAATGGTTTTGGGGGTCAGTGGTGAACCAGCATCGCCACCGTATCATTCAAAAGGACATCAATGGCGGAGAGGCGGTTTTGACACTCATTCCGGTAGGGACATTCGCGGCGATGGTTGCATGATTGGGCGACCAAAGAGGCGTTGCGGGCGGCCTCCATATTGGGGCCGCGAGTCGCCCATTTGAGTGCGAGGTCGAGACCGGCGAGGCAGGTGCAGGCTGCGCGGTGGCCCATGAGATTTACCTCGCTGATATTCATCATGCTTTAACTATCTGCCAGGCTTGGGGTCGGCACAACAAAAAAGCGTTCATACCTATGGATATAAAATATTAAAACGCGTAATACCAAGGGGTGGGTTGGGCTAAAAAAACCGCTCGCGGTGAGGCGAGCGGCCGAGGCATTGCTTAGAGAGGGAGGCTGACCTTGGGGAAGGCCAACATCTAAAATAACTCTAACAATCATCCGCATGTGACGTCAAGGCGGTTTGCGCCGTACCCCGAAAACTCCCAGTCTCTGGCTCAGGAACCTTGCGAAAGAACGCCTTGAAGCAGCTCTTCCACCGCTTGGCGGCTGATGTCGCGGGTGATGAAGACGATGCGGGTGCGGTGATCGTTGTCGGGCCAGGCGGGCAGGGGGGCGGGGGGGTGGAAAACGTGCTGGACTCCGTGGATCGCCAAGGGCAAATCGGATTCCAACGCGTTGACGATACCTTTGATCCGCAACAGATTTTCACCCTTGGACGAAATCATCAGCTCTAGCGCGAAGGCCAGGGAGGTCCACGAGACCGGTTGTTCGGCGGTGAAGACGAAGGCCTGGATATGGGAATCGTGGCGATTCAAGTCAGGATGATGGTGGTCGTGATGGGCATTCTGATGGGCGCGGTAGGCTTCTTCGTTCAGCCAGCGGGCCACGTCGGGGATTTTAGAATCCTTGTTGAACAAGCCGGAATCGAGAATCTGTTCAGGCTCGATCCGTCCCATGGCGGCGGTGATGATGGGGGCCGCCGGGTTGAGGCGGCGCAGCCGCGCCCGCAGCACTTCGACCTGTGTGGGGTCGGCGATATCGGCCTTGGTCAGGATCAACCGATCGGCTACCGCCACCTGCTTGACCGCTTCCACCTGGGCGTCGAGGGTGCGTCCGCCGTTGACGGCATCGACGGTGGCGACGATGCCGTCCAGCTTGTAGCGGCTGGCGATCAGCGGATCGGTCATCAGGGTGTGAATGATGGGGGCCGGGTCGGCAAGGCCGGTGGTCTCGATCATTACCCGGTTGAATTCGGGGATCTCGCCCTTGACCCGCTTGATGAACAGGTCGCGCATCCCATCCACCAGATCGCCCCGCACGGTGCAGCACAGGCAGCCTGATTGCAGCAGAACCACATCCTCGGCAATGGTGCGGACCAGCAGATGGTCAAGGCCGACGGCGCCGAACTCGTTGATGAGAACGGCGGTATCGGACAGACCGGGCTGGGCCAGCAGATGGTTAAGCGCGGTGGTCTTGCCACTGCCGAGAAAGCCGGTGAGGACGGTGACGGGGATCAGGGCCTGGGTCATGATTTGCCGTAAAGCTCCTCCGGCGAGACCTGCACCTTCGCCACCTCGGTCAGGCCTTCGGCGCGGGCGGAGGTGAAAAAGCAGGTGCGGCGGCCGGTATGGCAGGCGACACCGTCCTGATCGACCTTGAGCAGGATGGTGTCGCCGTCGCAGTCGAACAGGAAATCTACCAGGCGCTGTTGCTGGCCCGAGCTTTCGCCCTTGCGCCACAGTCCCTTGCGTGAGCGCGACCAATAGCAGACCCGGCCGGTGGTCAGGGTTTCGACCACCGCGTCGCGGTTCATCCATGCCATCATCAGCACCTCGCCGGTATCATGCTGTTGGGCGATAGCCGGAACCAGCCCATTGGCATCAAAGGCGATGTGGGCGAGGACGGCGGCGGGGTCGATGGCGGACATGACGGTATCCTTCGTAAAATGGACCAGACGGTAGAGCACTTAATGCCCGGAAAGGCAATCGGCAAGCGCTGATCCCAGCCCGTTCATCATGGTGAAATAAGCATCGGGACCAGGCTCCACCAAGGTTCCTTCGGGGTCGAGCATGCCGATGCGCGCGCCTGCTGCCTGGGCCAGGGCCTCAACGGTAGGGCCGGCGAACCGCGGTTCGCGGAAGACGCAAGCCGCACCATTGGTCTTTAGCCGGTCACGAAGCGCGGCCATGCGTTTGGCACCCGGCGGCCGTTCGGGATCGACAGTAATGGCGCCTGCCGGAGTCAAGCCATAGCGCTTTTCGAAATATTGATGGGCGTCGTGGAACACAACATAGGAGGCCGTGGCGACGGGGGCGAGCCGGGCCTTTAAATCCTTATCCATCTCGGTGATGCGGTGTTTGGTCGCGGCGGCATTGGCGGTATAGGCGGTGGCATTGGCGGGGTCTAGGGTGGTAAGGCGTTCCCTCACCTCATCAACCAGACGGGCGGCATTGTCGGCATCCAGCCACAGATGACCGTCGATTTCTTCGTGATCGTGATCATGTTTGCCGTGGTCGTGCGCCTCCCAGATCCCGCCCTCGCGGGTGGCGAGCCGGGTCAGCCCCGGCAGCCCTTGCAGGGCGATGGTATCTTGGCGCTGGCTTAAGGAGCGGGCCAGCCAGGTCTCGAAATCCTTACCCACCCAGACCACCAGCTTGGCCCGTTCCAGCGCCCGTGCGTCCGAGGGCTTCAGGGCATAGGAATGGGGCGAGGCGTTGCCCGAGACGATCAGACCCGGCTCACCCACCCCCTTCATGATCGAGGCCACCAGACTGTGCAGCGGCTTGATGCTGACCAGCACCGGCGGCGGTTCGGCGGCCCCAAGCGGGGTGGCAAAGCCCAGGAGAAGGGCGGTAAGGAAATACTTTCGCATCCGAGGGGCTCCGTGCGATCATGATGGCACTTGATATGTTATAGTATAACAAAATCTGGATGCCAAGGATGAGCTTTCCCATTCCGCAGCATGATCATCGCGCCTGTATTGCCGAAGCCATGAACGCCGCCGAGGTCGAATGCCTGCGGGTGGGCGCGCGGCTCACCCATATCCGTCGCCGGGTACTGGAACTGGTGTGGGAGAGCCATCAGCCGGTGGGGGCCTATGCCTTGCTTGATGTTCTTGCCAAGGAAGGCTGGTCGGCGGCGCCACCCACCGTCTATCGGGCGCTGGAATTCCTGCAACAGCATGGCCTGGTGCATCGGATCGCGCTGTTGAACGCCTTTGTCGGCTGCTCCCATCCCGGCCATGACCACGCTGGGCAGTTTTTGCTGTGTTCGGGCTGCGGCATGGCGGCAGAGCTGGAGGACGGCACCATCGACCGAGCGGTGATCGCTACGGCAGCCAGTCTCGGCTTCACGGTTTCCCGCCAGAGCGTCGAGATCGAGGGGCTGTGTCCCTCTTGCCGCCGGAAGGGAGATGCGCCATGACCGGAACCGCTTTGGTCCGCTGTTCGGGCGTTTCCCTGGCCATGGGCGGCCATCGGGTGCTCGACCGGGTCGATCTGCTGGTGGAGCCGGGGCGCATTGTTACCGTGGTCGGCCCCAACGGTGCCGGAAAATCCACCCTGCTCAAGGTGGCTCTGGGGCTGCTTACCCCTGATAGCGGCAGCGTCGAGCGCAGTTCGGCGGTGGTGGGCTATGTGCCGCAAAAGCTGACGGTGGAGCGCCTGCTGCCGTTGTCGGTGCGGCGCTTTCTCGCCATGGCGGTGATGGGACGGGTCGAGATCGGCCGGTTGGAGCAGGCATTGGCGCGGGTGGGGGCGGGCCATGTGCTGCGCCGTCAGGTGGCGGACCTGTCTGGCGGCGAGTTACAGCGGGTGCTGCTGGCCCGTGCCTTGCTGCGCCAGCCGGGGCTTCTGGTGCTCGACGAGCCGGTGGGCGGTGTTGATATGACCGGCCAGGCCGAGCTTTACGACCTCATCGCCGCCCTGGCGCGCCAGGATGGAGTGGGGGTGCTGATGGTCTCACACGATCTGCATGTGGTGATGGCCGCCACCGACGAGGTGGTTTGCCTCAACCGTCATGTCTGCTGTGCCGGTCATCCCGAGACGGTGAGCGTCCATCCCGAATATCTGGCACTGTTTGGACCACGGGTAGCGGGCAGTCTTGCCATCTATACCCACGCCCACGATCATGGCCATCTGGCCGACGGCTCGGTGCTGCCTTTGGCAGGGGCCGAGCCCCATGTTCACGGACCGGGATGCCGCCATGGATGAGTTTTTGCTGCGCGCCCTGCTGGCTGGGCTGGGATTGGCGGTGGTGGCCGGGCCGCTGGGCTGTTTCGTGGCGTGGCGGCGCATGGCCTATTTCGGTGATGCTTTGTCCCATACCGCCCTTCTGGGCATCGTCGCCGGATTGCTGCTGGGAGCCGCGCCCTTGATCGGGGTGGCGGCGGTCTGTATCGCAGCCGCTTTGATTCTGGCTGGATTGCAGAGGGACAAGGCGCTGGCCTCGGACAGCATCCTAGGCATTATTTCTCATGGTTCACTGGCCTTGGGGCTGGTGCTGCTGTCTTTTCTGGAACAGGTCCGCGTCGATCTTATGGGCTGGCTGTTCGGCGATATCCTGGCGGTGACCTACCAGGATGCCGCCCTGATCTGGGCCGGAGCGGCGGTGGTTCTAACCCTGCTGGCCCTTCATTGGCGCACTCTGCTGGCCATGGTGGTGGACGAGGATCTGGCTCGGGTGGAAGGTTACCCGGTGGAGCGGGGCCGGGTCGTGCTGATGCTTCTGGTGGCGCTGACCGTGGCCGCGGCCATGAAGGTGGTGGGGGTGATGCTGGTGACCGCCATGCTGGTGATTCCGGCGGCGGCGGCGCGGCGGGTGTCGCGCACGCCCGAGCAGATGGCCCTGGCGGCGGCGGCGGCGGGGGCGCTGGCGGTAGTGTCGGGCCTGGGGCTGAGTTGGCGCTATGACACGCCGTCAGGCCCCAGCATTGTGGTCATGGCGGTGGCGCTGTTCATCGTATCGCGGACTCAGCGCGGATAGATGTGGATCTCGACCCGGCGGTTGATGGCCTGATTTTCAGGATAAGGTTTGCCGGACTCGCTGCGGTTGGGCACCCGCGGTGCAGTATCGGCCATGGCCGCCAGCTTCATGCGCGACTGGTCGATGCCCAGATCGGTCAGCAGCTTGAGGGTTGCCAAGGCCCGCGCCGCCGATAGATCCCAGTTGCTGGGAAATTGCGCGGTCCGCACCGGGGTGTCATCGGTGTGTCCCTGGATCTCGATCTGATAGAGGATGAAGCGCTGTTCCTTGAGGGAACCGGAGATTTCCTTCATCAGCGGCATGATCTGGGGGTTGATGTCAGCCGAGCCGGGTTTGAACATGGCGCCGCTGGCCAGATTGAGGACGACGCCCTTGTCGTCCTTGCCCACGTCGACCACGTCATCGGCGCCCGCGCCCGCCACCTGTCCCAGCAACTCGCTCTTCAATTCCTGCAATGGCCGCGTAACCTCGCGGTTGCCGATATCCTTGGCCATGCCCGATTGCACTTCCTCGTACTTGTTCGGGTCGATCTTGGACATGGAAACCAGGATGATGAAGAACGCCATGATCAAGGTGATCATATCGGCATAGGAGAGCAGCCAGTCCTCGGCCGCTTCCTTGTTGTGTTTCTGGAACTTACTCAACGGGCCGCTCCTTTCTACTTCTTCGGCGCCTTGTCGATGTCGAAGTGGATGGAGGGATCGAGATAGCTGTTCATGGCGTCTTGGATAAAACGTGGGTTACGGCGGTCGGCGATCAGGGCCAACCCCTCGGCCACCAGCATATTACGGAAGCGGATGATGGATTCGCGCTGATGGCCCTTTTCCGCCGCGGGCATCAAGGCCAGACGGGCGAACAGCACACCATAAAGGGTGCCGAGCAAACCCACCGCCATGCCCGGCCCCAGCTTGGAGGGGTCGGTGCCCATGTTGTCCAGCATCACCACCAGGCCAACCAGGGTCGCCATCATGCCGAAGGCCGGGGCGTTGCTGGCCATGTATTTCAGGATTTCTGTGGGGACGGTGTGGCGCTGGAAGGTGGTTTCGATCTGGTTTTCCAGCAATTGGCGCACTTCGGCGGCGGTATAGCCGGAAATCACCAGATTGACGCCGTAGGCCAGGAAGGCATCCTGGCTTTTCAGGGTTTTGACGTCGGATTCAAGTCCGGCCAGGCCATTTTTCTGCACCAGATAGCCCCAACGGATGACGCGAGCCACCTCGTTGGTCAGCATGCCGCGCGCCATCTTGGGCGAGAAGAAGATGGCCTTCAGCATCCCCATGGATTGCTTGACGTAGCGCGCCTCGAAGGCCACCAGGGTGGCTGCCAGGGTGCCGCCCACCACCATCAGAAAGCCGGTAAGGTGGAGGAATATCTTAAAATTGGAGGTGGACTCGACGATGGCGCCAAGAAACAGAAACAGGCTCAGCGTGAACCCGATGATTGTTGGAAGCGACATTTGTACCAAGTCCCCACTGAACGTAGCCGCATGCCCATGCCCTACGACATCATCTTGGGGCATGTCGCCGGTGGGAGCAAGACTTACGGTGACGGATCTGGCGCTGTTTGTGGTTCTTTGCGCAGGTCGAGTTCAACTTCAACGATGTCGCCGTCGATGGTGCGTGTGGGAATAAAACCCAAATGTTGGACGAAGGCCAGCATGCGGGGATTGTCCTTTAACACCTGACCGGCGATGTGGTTGGTCCCGCGCGAGCGGCAATACTCGATCATCTTGACCAGCAGGCGTTTGCCCAGGCCCGAGCCCTTCAGGTCGGAGCGGACCACGATGGCGAATTCCGCCTTGTCGTTGTCGGGGTCGGTGACGGTGCGGACCACGCCCAGGGTTTCCTTGGCGCCGTTTTCGGCGGTGATCTCACCGACGAAGGCCATTTCGCGGTCATAGTCAATCTGGGTGAGGCGCGCCATCTCGGAATGAGGCAGTTCGTGGACCAGGCCGAAGAAGCGGAAACGGATGTCTTCGGGTGTCAGCTTGGACAGGAAGACGTGGTGATTGGGTTCATCCTCGGGCCGGATGGGGCGCAGCAGGGTCTTGCGCCCGTCGGTCATGGTGAACCATTCCTCCTGGTCCTTGGGATAGGGGCGGATGGCGAGGCGGTCGTGGCCTGCGCGCGCCACCGCCACGGTGATGCGGGCATCCAGCGCCAGAACCCCTTGCGCATCGGCGAACAGCGGATTGATGTCCAACTCGACAATCTCGGGGAAGTCGATGACCAGTTGCGACAACTGCACCAGAGCCAGGGCAATGGCTTCCTTGTTGGCGGGGGGGCGGCCGCGATAGCCTTCCAGCAGACGGGAGACACGGGTGCGGCTGATCACCTCGGCGGCCAGATTCATGTTCAAGGGCGGTAGGGCCATGGCGCGGTCGGCGATCACTTCCACCGCGATGCCGCCCTGGCCGAACATGATCACCGGCCCGAACACCGGGTCGGTGGCGACGCCGACGATCAATTCCTGGGCGCCGGGTCGGCGCGCCATGGGTTGGACGGTAAAGCCGTCGATGCGGGCCTCGGGGTAAACTGTCTTGACCCGGTCGAGCATGGCGTGGGCCGCCTTCTCAACCTCGAAGGGGCCTTCCAGGTTGAGCATGACGCCGCCCACGTCGGATTTATGGGTGATGTCCGACGACAGGATCTTGAGAGCCACCGGCACCTTGAAGGCCATGGCGATCTTGCCGGCAAGGGCGGGGCTGCCCGCCACATGGGTCTCGACGGTGGGGATACCATAGGCTTCCAGCACCGCCTTGGCTTCGGGCTCGTTCAAGGTGCCGCCGCCCTTGGCAATGGCGGCGTTGATCAAAAAGCGTGCCCGCGCCGTATCGGGGATGAAATCGGTCGGCGCCGAGGCCGGGACTTCCATCAGCAGTTCCTGATTCTTGCGGTACTGGATCAGGTGCATGAAGGCTTGGATGGCGGCGCGCGGGGTGTTGTAGGTGGGAATGCCCGCACCGGCGAACATGTGACGCGCGTGATGAACCGCCTCTTCTCCGACCCAGCAGGTCATGATGTTGGCCCGCGGAAGCTCCTTGGCCGCCTTGATGATGGTGGTCGCCGCCTCGGAGGGGTCGGAGATGGCGGTGGGGGCATGCATGGTCAAGATCGCATCTACTGCCCGGCATTCGGCCAGGATCTTCAGTACCTTGACATAGCGCTCGCCGTCGGCGTCGCCGCCGATATCGACGGGATTGCACGGGGACCAGTGGGAGGGCAACACTGCCGTCAGCTTTTCGATCACCTCGTCGGGAAGTTCGGCCATCTTGCCGTCCATCTCGGCCAGATCGTCGGCGGCGATAACGCCGATACCGCCGCCATTGGTTACCACAGCCAGGCGCTGGCCCTTCATGGGCCGGGCACGGGCCAGAGTTTCCACCGCACCAAAGATTTCCTCGATATCATGCACACGCAGCATGCCCGCACGGCGCAGCGCCGCGTCGAATACCGCATCCGAACCTGCCAGGGCGCCGGTATGGGAGGCGGCAGCGCGGGCACCTTCCCGTGAACGGCCGGCTTTAATGGCGAGAATCGGCTTGTTGCGGGCTGCAGCGCGGGCTGCCGACATGAAGTTGCGGCGTTCGTGGATGGTCTCGATATAAAGCATGATGGCGCGGGTACTGGGGTCGCTGCCCAGATAATCGAGCACATCGCCAAAATCCACCCCCTCGGTCTCACCCAGATGGATGAAGTGGGAGAAGCCGATCTCCTTCGAGCGCGCCCAGTCCAGCACGGCGGTACACAGCGCGCCCGATTGCGAGACAAAGGCGATCTTGCCGGGCTTTGCCCCCTCATGGGCATAGCTGGCGTTGAGGCCGATACCGGGAACCAGGATGCCCATGCTGTTGGGGCCAAGAATCCGCATGCTGTACTGGCGGGCGATGGCCATGCTCGCTTCCAGCATGGTGGCGGATTCCGCGTTCAGAACGTGGTGCAGGCCGGACGTCATGATGCAGGCGGCGCGGGTGCCGCGCTCGCCCAGGGTGCGGAGGATGCCGGGAATGGTGGCGGGCGGTGTGCAGATCAAGGCCAGATCGGGCGGGGTGGGCAGGCAGGCAACGTCGGGATAGGCCAGAACGCCTCCAACCGACGGATATTCCGACGTCACCGGCATGACCGGGCCGGTGAACTCGCCCTTCAGCAGATTGCGCATCACCACCGAGCCGATACTGCGCGGCTTGGTTGACGCACCGACCACGGCGACGGAGCTCGGACGGAGAAGGGCCTTGAGATTACGGGTGCTCATTTCGGTTCCGGGTCAGCCGTATGTAATGGGAGGATAGTCCGCTTTGATGGTGCGCTGCAACATGTCTAGATACATGCTTAATATATGTATCATTCGCGCTTGCAAAAGCGCTGGGCGGCCATCCCGTCGGCGTCATGAAGGGATCATTGTCACTTCCTGGTGTTGGGGGCTATATTCCGCAATGCAAAATATATTGGATTTTTTGGGATAAAGGGGATGGCAATGGTTGAGATGATGCACAACCGGACATTCGACGAAATTTGCGTCGGTGATACCGCCAGCCTGAACCGAAGCTGCACCATGAAGGATGTGGAACTGTTCGGCGTCGCCACCGGCGATCTCAATCCTACCCATTACAGTGTGGAAAGTGCCGAGCGCTTCGCCCATCAGCGCAAGGTCGTGGCTCATAGCATGTGGGGCGGTTCGCTGCTGTCGGCGCTTTTGGGCAACGAGCTGCCGGGACCGGGCACGGTCTATCGGGGCCAGGAGATCACCTTCCTCACTCCGGTCGAGGTCGGCGACACCCTGACCGTATCCGTGGTGGTGGTGGAGAAGACGCCGCCATCTTCGGTGACGCTGGATTGCAAGGCGGTCAATCAGAAGGGCGAGACGGTGTTCACCGGCTGCGCCAATGTGCTGGCGCCCAGTGAAAAGGTGGTGCAGCCGCGCATGGAACTGAGCGAGGTCGCTTTGCGTCGCCGCCATCATGTGTTTGAGGATATTATCGCCCGCTGTGCCGATATCGCCCCGATTTCGGTGGCGGTGTGTCATCCGTGCGATCAAGTGTCGCTGGAGGGCCCGGTGGAGGCCGCCCGGCTGGGTCTGATCGATCCCATCCTGATCGGACCGGAAAGCAAGATCCGCTCGGTGGCCAAGGAATGCGGTCTCGATCTGACCGGCCTTCGCATCGTCGATACCGCCCATAGCCACGAATCGGCGGAGAAGGCGGTGGCCATGTGCCGTTCGGGCGAGGCCGAGGCCCTGATGAAGGGCTCGCTGCACACCGACGAGATGATGCACGAGGTGGCGTCGCGCGATAAGGGGCTCAGGACCAGCCGCCGCATCAGCCATGTCTTCGTCATGGATGTCCCCACCTATCCTCGCACCTTGCTGATCACCGACGCCGCCATCAACATCTATCCGACTCTGGAAGACAAGATGGACATCTGCCAGAACGCCATCGATCTGGCCCATGTGCTGGGGATCGAACTGCCCAAGGTCGCCATTTTGTCGGCGGTCGAGACCGTTTATCCGAAGATCAACTCCACCATCGAGGCGGCGGCGCTGTGCAAGATGGCCGATCGCGGCCAGATTACCGGCGCCCAGTTGGATGGGCCGTTGGCCTTCGACAACGCCATCAGCGAGGAAGCGGCCAGAATCAAGAAGATCACCTCGCCGGTGGCGGGCCGCGCCGACATCTTGCTGGTGCCGGATCTGGAGGCGGGCAACATGTTGGCCAAACAATTGTCCTATCTGGCCGATGCCGACGCCGCCGGAATCGTTCTCGGCGCGCGGGTTCCTATCGTCCTGACCAGCCGCGCCGACAGCGCCAAGGCCCGTCTGGCGTCTTGCGCCGTGGCGGTGCTGTTCGCCTATGCCCGCCGGTCCAAGGGTGGCGTTGCCGCTCAATAGCTCCGTCACACTGACGCCAAGAACAAGGACATCCCATGCGCGACGGCATTCTGGTCATCAACGCCGGTTCTTCCAGCATCAAGTTCTCGCTTTACCTGTCCAATGGTGAGGAAAAGCCGATTTTGTCCTGTAAGGGGCAGGTGGAGGGCATCAACGTCGCCCCCCATTTCATCGCCAAGTCCCCCCATGGCGCCGTGCTCAACGAGCAGCGCTGGCCGGATCAACCCGATCTCAGCCACGAAGCGCTGTTCAAGTACATGATCGACTGGATCGAGAGCCAGTTAGGCGATGCCAAGCTGCGGGCCGCCGGACACCGAGTGGTTCATGGCGGTTCGCAATATTCCTATCCGCTTCGGATCAATGATGATCTGGTGGTGGAACTCGAAGCCCTGGTGCCGTTGGCCCCCTTGCACCAGCCGCACAATCTGGCCCCCATCCGGGCCCTGGCGCGGGTGCATCCCGACCTGATCCAGGTGGCGTGCTTCGACACCGCCTTTCACCGCTCGAATCCGTGGGAGGCGCAAAGCTTCGCCCTGCCGCGCAAGCTGACCGGTGAGGGGGTCAAACGCTATGGCTTCCACGGCCTGTCCTACGAATACATCGCCCGCCAATTGCGCCAGATCGCCCCCGCCGTGGCGCGCGGCAAGGTGGTGGTCTGCCATCTGGGGTCGGGCGCTTCCATGTGCGCCATCAACGATGGCAAGAGCGTGGCCAGCACCATGGGCTTTACCGCTCTCGACGGTCTGCCCATGGGTACTCGGACCGGCACCCTGGATGCGGGCGTTGTGCTCTATCTGTTGCAGCAAAAAGGTATGACGCCCAAGGAGATCGAAGACCTGCTTTACAAGAAGTCGGGTCTGATCGGCGTGTCAGGGGTCAGCAACGATATGCGGGTGCTGCTGGAAAGCTCGGAACCTCATGCCGTCGAGGCGGTGGAGCTGTTCGTCTATCGCGTCTCGCGTGAGCTAGGGTCGCTGGCGGCGGCCATGGGCGGCATCGACGCCCTGGTCTTCACCGCCGGGATCGGCGAACATTCGTCGGAAGTCCGCGCCCGGGTCTGCCGCTATGCCGAGTGGCTGGGGGTGGAGATGGATCACGAGGCCAATGAGCGTGATGCCATGATGATCAGCGGTATCGACAGTCCGGTCTCGGTCTGGGTTATTCCTACCGACGAGGAAATGATGATCGCCAAGCATACCCGCGAGGTGTTGCAGAGCGTCAAATCGTAGATGCTGGTCAAGAACGTCCGAACGAGGCAGACTGTGAGCGTCGTTCGGACTGGGTAGGAATCGGTATTGATGCGGAAAGTGAAAATCTCTGTCGGCAAGGTTGTCATCGTCATTGATCCTGCCGACACTCCCACCGCTCACGCGATCCTCGCCGTGCTGCCGTTCGAGACGCGGGCGACCACATGGCCGGGCGAAGTCTATTTCCAGGCGCCGCTCCACGCCGACCGCGAGGAAGCCGCCCGCGATGTGGTTGAACTTGGCGAAATAGCCTTTCGGACGGAAGGCCAGGTGATCATCATCGGCTATGGTCCGACGCCCTGTTCGGAAGCTGATGAAATCCGCCTGGCCTCTCATGCCAATATCTGGGGGCGAACCAACGATGATGTGACGGCGTTGGCGTCTATCGAGGCTGGCGATCTGGTTCATTTTGAGGCGGTGGAATAGGCTGACCGGTATGAAAATGCGTGGCGTGGTGCTGGCTTTGGCGATTGCGCCGCTGCTTGGCGGGTGTGGTATTCCCGATTTGGTGGCTCATACCGTTAAGTCCATCGAGAAGAGGAATGAGGGGGGGCAAACCCCGTCCTCGCCTTCATCTGTCGATTCCCAGGCGGCCACCCGGCCCCAAACACAGACTCAGCCCGACGAGCCGCCGCCGCCGGTCAGTGCTCCGGCACCACGCCGCTCATCCGTCAGTGTCGAGGAATTGCCTGCACGATAACGGTGCGGGCGATCAGTTGATCCTGCACTCGACGAAGACAGCGATCCGCTTGATGCGTTCGCCCACATCCGCCGAGGATAGGGGGGCTCCACCGGGGGCGGTCTCGTATTTGACGCCGTAGGTGGTGAGGAATTCCCGCGCCACCTCTGCCTTGATGGCGAAATTGATATTCTGCGGCAGGTCGCCAGTTTGCCCGGCAATCTTCATGGCGTTGAGCTTGGACGACACCACGCCGACCACATTGCCGTTCATGTCGGCCAGCGGGCCGCCGGAATTGCCCTTCTGCACCGGGGCGGTCAGCTGGTAGTAGCGGGCATCGCCGTGAATACCGTTCAAGGCGCTGATGACGCCCGCGGTGACATTGGCTTCGCGCGACAGCAGCGATGAGAGGGGAAAGCCCACAACCACGACGTCATCGCCCGGTCGCAGTGCTTTGTCATCCCTGAATTTCGCCACATCACCGACGCGCAGCGAGGTTCTGAGCACAGCGAGATCGTTGCCGGAATCCTTGGCCGACACCACCGCGACCTGAGGAGGGCCGTCCAGCGGCTTGACCGTGATGGTGCGGCACTGCTCGATCACATGGGCGTTGGTCAGGACTACGCCGTCGCGCGACACCAGGAAGCCCGATCCCGACATGCTGCGTCCTGGCTTGATCACCTGTTCCGGGGCGGCGGGTTGGGATGGCGGTCCGGATTGAGTATAGACCGGCGGCGTCGCCGTGACCTGGGCCGGTGGTTGCGTCGGCCTGAGGGCAACGGTGCCCGCTCGCTCGGGCTTGGGCTGCCATTGGGCGGTGCGTTGGCGAATTTTATCCGCTTCACCGGGGGGCAGGGCGGCGGCGGCATCGTCGCGGTCTTTTTCGTACTTGGCCTTGATTGCGGCATTGGCGCGGGAGGCGGCCAGGACCAGCCAGAAATAGGCCTGGCCCGGATCCTTCTGCAGCCCGAGGCCGGTGCGGTAGGCCTCTGAAAGATTGTGCTGGCCCACGGCGTCGCCCTGGTCGGCGGCACGGCGGAACCATTGGAGACCCTGCGTGATGTCCTTGGTCGCGCCTTCACCGGTCCAAAACGCCACGCCGACAATTACCTGGGAGTGGGGCAGTCCGGCATCGGCGGCTTTGCGGGCGTATTCCACCGCCTTGGCCCGGTTGGTGGGCATGCCGCGCCCGCTCCAATTGAGGTCGGCCAAGCGTTCCTGGCTGGCGGGTACGCCGAGATCGGCGGCACGGCGCAAGAACTCGATCCCCTTGGCCTCGTCCTTGCCGATGCCAGAGCCGTAGAAGTACATCTCGCCCAAAGCATGCAGGCTCTCGGGATAGTCCTTTTCCGCCGCCCGACCCAGCCAAACCAGGGCGGTGGCAGGATCCTTGGGCAGCCCGCGTCCCAGATAATAGGCCATGGCCAGCCAATGTTGCCCCATGGGCTCGCTGGCGGCGGCGGCGGCGTTGAGCAGCCGCAGACCCTCGCTTTCGTTGCCGGGGCCGGTCAGGCCGAACAGAAAGATATGCCCCAGCCGGGCTTGAGCCTTGGAATTGCCCTGAGCCGCCACTGGCCGCAGCTCGGTGGCGGCCGTGTTCCAGTCGCGGCGCTGATAGGCGCCGATCCCCTCATCCAATCCGGCCAGAGCTGGAGAGGTGAGGAGAGACAGGCCGACGATCCCGCGAACAAGGGGGCGAAACTGCATGGATGGCCTTTCGCGGCCAGAAGTCTCTATTCGGCCGTTTCGAGGGCCTCGACCCGCATGCTGGTGGCAAGGCGGCTGAGTTCGCTGACGGCGGCGCCCATTTCGGCTTCCAGGGATTGGGTGATGCCGTCAATGCTTTCGGAGACGTGCTTGACCTCGCCCGCGACGACGGCAAAGCCCTTGCCCGCTTCGCCGGCGCGCGCCGCTTCAATCAGGGCGTTGAGGGCCAGAATGCGGGTGGTTCCCGTCACCTTCTTGATCTCCTCAACCTTGCGGGAAACCACATCAGCGAGAGTAGCAGTCAGTTCAATGATGCGATCCTGATCGGACATTTGGGGCTTCCCGAAGTATATAAGGTCCGCGCAGTTTAGGTGCTGGACGCCAGAGATGTCGAGTCCCCATCGGAGGGGATGGATATTGACCTACGTGGATTGTGACCATTGTCGGAATGCGCTAAGATTATCGGACATATGGCCATTGGGGAGGCATCACCATGGTGCGATCGCAGAAATGTTGGAGACGATCGTGCGGTGTGATGCTGGCGTTGGGTCTGGCGGCGATGATCGTCCCTTTTGCCACATTGGCTCAGCCCTTCCCTGAAATCGAATATGTCTATCCTGATCAGTCGGTGTGGACCACCCGGACCGATGCCAGGGGTGAACCGGAAAACCCCTTGCTGCGCTTTGCTGCCAGCTTGTTTTCGAAGGCGGAGATTCCCTGGCATGGCCACGCTTACCCTGCGGCCCGCATGTTCGAGTATCTTCAAAACGGGACAGCCCAATTTTCCATCCTGGTCAACGCCCCCTCTTTGCAGGCCTGCTGCCTGGTTGGGCGTAAACCAGTGGCGACGGCGGAAGTCCGCGTTTACCGGAAGGCGGGCAAGGCACGAATCTCCACCAAGGACGATCTTGTCGGCAAGTCTGTGATTGCCATCATGGGGTACAGCTATGCCGGGGTGCTGAATTTCATCAATGATCCCAAGAATAAGATTTCCGTCAGTTCGGCCCAGACTCACGATTCCGCATTCATGATGCTGGATCGTGAGCGCGCCGATTATCTGCTGGAATATTCCGGCCCGGCGGTCGAGGTTTTGGCGGCCCATCCGGTTGCCGGGATCGAGTACGATGTGTTGGCGCGATCCGATGTGCACTTGATTCTGGCTCGGTCCTATCCCAATGCCGAGGCGGTCATGGCGAAGCTGGAGGCCATCGCCGCCACCTTACATGTGGATGGAATACCGAAATAGCCCCATGCAATTTTTTGAGGGCCACTTGGCCTTGGATACGGTTTGGGAGAGTGTTAGGGTGTCGCCGCCATGATGATGATGATGATGTTGCGGCGAAAAGGGCAGGAGAACCGGATCGGCCGCAGGCTGATGGTTCTAATTATCGCTTTCAGTTCAGTGCTGGCTATGTTCGCCACAGGCCTGCAATTGTTCCTTGATTACCGTCAGCAGCGGGCCGATATCGAGACCCAACTGGACGAGTTGAAGATCTTTCTTCCCCCCATTTCGGCCAGCGTTTGGACCTTTAACGACGAGCATATCCGCCTTACCCTCGAATCCCTGGTCAAGCTGACCTATATCGACAGCGCCAGCATCACGACGCCCGATGGCCGCAGCACCTGGACCGCCAAGGATACCGAGTCGAAGCGGATCATCCGTCGCAGCTATCCCCTGATCCACGAGGAGAGAGGGGAAGGCAAGCCGATCGGTACAGTCGAGGTGGTTGCTGGTCTCGATGGTGTCTATGGCCGCTTGTTGTCTCAGGCGCTGACCATCCTGGCCAGTAACGCGGTGAAGACCTTCCTGGTCGCCGTCTTTATGTATGTGGTCTTTAGCCGGATGGTGACGCGCCGGATCGAGGAACTGGCCCGAAATGCCGGAAGCATGATGCCCGAGATGTTGATGAGCGACGTCTCTGTCTCCGACAACACCATGGCTTTTCCTGAGACTGGCGATGAAATCGATCGTTTGCGCTGGGCCTTCGATAATATCGGTCGCCAATTGCGGGCCGCTGCTCACGACCTGCATGACCGCAACATGGTTTTGGAACGTGAGGTTGTGGAGCGCCAGCGCGCCGAATCCGATCTGCAACAGGTGGTCAAGGAATTGTCGCGTACCAATGCAGAGCTTGAGCGCTTTGCCTATGTGGCGGCTCACGATCTTCAGGAACCTGTGCGCGGCCTTGTCAGCTTTTCACAATTGCTTGAGCGAAAATACCTCTCCAGCCTGGGTGAGGATGGCAAAGAGTACTTGTCATTTATCGTCGAGGAAGCCCAGCGCATGTCGAATCTTGTGCGCGATCTTCTGGATTACAGCCGGGTTGGTGCCCAGGGGCTTGCCATGGCCAAGATTGATTGTGCCGAGGTGTTGAGCGGGGTGTTGCAAGCTCTGCGCTTGTCTATTGAACAAAACCATGCCGAAGTCATCGTTGGGCCGATGCCCCGGGTGATGGCCGATGGTGCCCAGATCCATCAGCTTTTCTTCAATCTGATCGGTAATGCCCTGAAATATCGTCGTGAATCCGTGGTGCCCGTTATCCGTATCACTGCCGAGCGGGAGGAGTTGGGGTGGCGATTCGACGTTGCCGATAACGGTATTGGGATTGATTCGAAATACCACGACTATGTGTTCGAGGTGTTTCGGCGGCTGCACAGCGGCTCCTCCTATTCTGGAACCGGCATCGGTCTGGCCATCTGTAAGCGCACCGTGGAAAACCATGGCGGCAGTATCTGGCTACGCTCGGTTCCCGGCGAGGGTACGGTGTTCTCCTTCATCATTCCCGACATCATCACGGAGCGTTTGGCGTAATACCAAGCTTGTGCTGCGTAGGACTTGCTCGGGGGGATTTCCAGAGCACCTGACTGGCTATGTTCGCCATGGCAAACAGTGGAGGGCTCCATAGCTGCGGTGGTGGTTCTATTCTTTGCCATTACGGTCATTCACAGAATTTTATGAGAGTCTCAGAGGGTATCGATGACTGAAATCATGACATTGGACGATGCCCTCGCACAGTCCATTGCGCACCACAACGCTGGGCGTCTAGTGGAGGCTGAACAGCTCTATCGCGCCATCCTCCTGGCCCAACCGCAGCACGCGGACGCTAACCACAACATTGGGGTGCTTGCCGTGCAGGTTGGCAAGCCAGAGGCCGGGCTGGCTTATTTTAAAGCCGCCCTGGATGCCGACCCATCACAAAGCCAGTTCTGGGTGAGCTACATCGACGCCTTACTTCAGGCCGGGCAGTACAGCGAAGCCCGGTTGACCCTCTCCCAGGGACGACAGGGAGGTCTGGCGAAGGCTGAGGCCGAGGCTTTGGCGGCCAGAGTGGATCTGGCTGGGCAGATGATTTTTGATGAGGCCGTCGCGCACCACCAGGCGGGGCGTCTGGATACGGCTGTTGCGGATTATTTGAGAGCGTTGACGGTCAAGCCTGATTATGCGGATGCTCACAATAATTTGGGCAATGCCCTTCGTAGCCTTGATCGCCTAGATGAGGCGGAGGTGCAGTTTTGCTGTGCTCTGGAGATCAAGCCGGACTATTTTGAAGCCCACAATAACCTGGCGAATACCCTCCGTGATCTTGGTCGTCTGGATGAGGCGGAAACGGCGTACCGCAACGCTTTGGAAGTGATGCCAGATTTTGCCGAAGCTCATATTAATTTAGGAGCTTTACTTCACCTCAAAGCTGCTGAGTTGAGTGGGAAGAAGCTTTCCTTGAATGAGGAATATATTTCAGGAGTGCGGGGACAATATGAGGCTTTGCCATTTCCGGCCAGAGACCCTCATGGAGAACGGCATGTTCTGCAAATTTCAGCGCCTGACATTCTGAGCAAAGTAAACCAATATTGTTTTGGTGGGACACGGGATTTCTCGAAAGGAATCCGTGTCCTGGTTGCTGGCGCAGGTACGGGCGATAGTGCGCTGTGGCTGGCCCATCAGCTTCGTGGCACTCCATCCGAAATTGTTGCTCTGGATATTTCGACCGCAAGCTTGGACATTGCTCGGGCGAGAGCTGAGTTGCGTGGGATTAATACAATCCAATGGGTCAATGCCTCGCTTCTCGATCTGCCAAAGCTAGGACTTGGGTATTTTGATTATATTTCATGCCTGGGGGTTCTGCACCATCTGCCTGACCCGGATGCCGGTTTGGCCGCATTGGAGGCCGTTCTGGCCGAAGATGGTGGCCTTGCCGTGATGCTTTATGGAGCCTTGGGGCGCTCACATATCTATCCAATGCAAGATTTATTGAGAAAGTTGACTACTGGATTAAATTTGGCCCAGCGGCTCAATTTCACACGCCAAATTATCTCCACTTTGCCTGAAACAAATGAATTTCGTCACCGTGTAGGTGACAAGTGTATTAGAGATTCTTTAATAGACAGCACAGATCTTTTTGATTTGCTGCTTCACGAGCAAGACAGAGCATACACTGCCTCGGAAGTGCGGTCATTTTTTGCTGAAAAAGGCCTGTATGTACAGTCGTTTACTACATTCAGAGGCGAGGGTGAGGTGTTCAGCTCGCTTCAATATGATCTTGATCTCTATATTCATGATAATGAGAATCGGCACCGCTTGGCCGCCCTACCTGATGCGATGCGTGAAGACTTGGCGGAGGCTCTTGACGGCAGCCTTGCGCTCCATACTGTTTATGCAACTCGCACCCCTCAATCGGCATTGGATCCAATGGCGCCGCATGCGATCCTTTCCCCTTTAAGCCAACATGCATCCAGCATCATTGAACACCTTATCGCAAATGAGAGTGGTGTTTCGGTAATTTTAAGCAATAAATATGTAATAAAATACATGCCAAAACCGATTACACTGTCTTTTCTGTCTTTAATAGATGGTGTTCGCAGCAATCGTGAGATTGCCAAGTTAATTAATAAGAAAAGCAGTAGTGCTGTGCTTGAGCAGGTCGGGCCTGATTTAAAGGTTCCGACGGCTCTGCATTGGCTTGTCGCCAGAACCTCAAATGGGTCTCGGTGGCCTCGGCTTACCTCTTACGGAGGGCTGTCGCTCCCATTGCATTACAGCGAGCCCAGTTGCCTAGCTGAAGCTGGGTGGCAGGCGTTTCCGCTGCACACCTGATGGCTGTGGTCAGCTATGGAGCCGGGCGGCGGGCCTTGCCCTTGCCGTCTTCTGAAAAGGTCAGGTCGAAGGCTCGCCGGTATGAGGGGGGCTAAATGTATCAAGGGGCCAGACTGTCACAGTCTGGCCCCTTGATTTGTTTGGCTCCGGAGGAGGGATTCGAACCCCCGACCAGCCGGTTAACAGCCGGCTGCTCTACCGCTGAGCTACTCCGGATTAACGGCCTGCCCAAGCGGTGCGGCAAGCCGAGAAATTCAATATACCCTCACGCTACCCTGGTTCGGGGACGGTGGAGGCCGAGGCCGGAATTGAACCGACGTACGCGGATTTGCAGTCCGCTGCATAGCCACTCTGCCACCCGGCCCAACCGGCCCAGCCGACCGGGGGCCGACGTGAGGACCGTGCTTATACGCGCAGTCGCATCACCGGTCAAGCGGCTGATTTCATCTTTCTGCACCTGATTTCAGCGTCGCCGGTGCGGCATTGTCTTCCGGGCCGTCGGCTACTATAAATCGGGGCGGAGCCTCCAAGGGGCTGCTGGAGGGGAGGGGGCTTTTCAGCCCCAGTATACGCTCAGGAGCTTAAGGGTTATGGATTTCGCCGCCGCTCGCCACATGATGGTTGAAAACCAGATTCGCACCAATGGCGTTCATGCGACCTTGGTTGCCAAGGCCATTTCCACCACCCCGCGCGAGGTTTTCCTGGCCAAAGCCATGCGCGGCTTCGCCTATGTGGATGAAGATCTGCCCATTGGCGGCGGGCGCTTCATGATCGAGCCGTTGGTTTTGGCGCGGCTGCTGCAAGCTGCCGATGTCAAGGCCTCCGATGTGGTTCTGACCATTGGTGACGCCTCGGGGTGGGGCGCCGCCGTCTTGTCTCGCCTGGCCAGCACCGTGGTGGCTTTGGAGCAGGATGGCGAATTCATTGCCCGCGCCGCCGCCGCCTTGAGCGAGTTGGGGGTGGATAATGTCGCGCTGGTCCAGGGCGATCTTACGGAAGGCTACCCGGCGCAGGCGCCCTATGACGTTATCGTTTTTGCCGGGGCGGTTGCGGACATCCCCCAAGGCATCGCTCGCCAATTGGCCGATGGCGGCCGTCTTGTGGCGGTGGTCAATGAAGGTGCCGGGATGGGGAAGGGGGGGCTGACCGCCCGCGTGGGGGATTCTTTTGGCCGCCGTGTCATGTTCGATGCTGGGACGGCCTATCTCCCCGGGTTCAAGCCCGCGCCAGGATTTGTTTTCTGACGCTTTGGCGGCGCCTGGAATAGACCTTGAACTTCCTCGCCGGCCCGTTAATGTTGCAGCGAGATTCTATGCCGATGATGTCGCGGCATAATTTGGAAGGTGTGGAATGAGGAAGGCTTGTCTGTTGTTGGCTGGTGTTGCTGTCCTAGCCGTTGATGCGGCTCAGCCGGCCTATGCCGAGACTTTGGAAGAGGTGTTGGCCTCGACCTACTCTTCCAATCCGACTCTTGCCGCGCGGCGCGCGCGCGTCCGCTCCATCGATGAAGGTGTGCCACAGGCTTTGTCCAACTGGCGCCCGACGGTGTCGCTGACCGGTTCGGTCGGACGCGGCAGCTATTCCAACAATACACTCAGCCGCTTCAGCATGGTGCGTACCCCCAAGACCAGTGCGCTGACCATTACCCAGCCGCTGTTCCGCGGCGGCCGGACCGTGGCGGCGACGTCGCAGGCCGACAATACGGTCTTGGCCGAGCGGGCTCAGTTGTCGGCCACCGAGGCCAGCATTCTGCTCAGTGCCGCCACCGCTTACCTGAACGTGGTGCGTGACGAGCAGGTGGTGAAGCTCAGCATCAATAACGAGCAGGTGCTGCGCAAGCAGCTGGAAGCCACCCAGGAGCGGTTCAAGGTCGGCGAAATCACCCGCACCGACGTCAGCCAGGCGGAGGCCCGTCTGGCCCGCGCCACCGCCGACCGGGTGGCGGCGGAAGGAACGCTGCAAAGCTCGCGCGCCAACTATGTCAACAATGTCGGCCAGCCGCCGGAAAAGCTGCAAGAGCCCGACATGCTGTCGTCGCTTCCCGCCAGCCTGGAGGACGTGACCGCCACCGCGCTGTCGCAAAACCCCAACGTCATCGCCGCCGACTACACCTATTCCGCCGCCAATGACGGCGTCGATCTGGTGTTTGGTGAATTGCTGCCGACGGTCTCGCTGTCGGGCGATATTTCCCGCCAGTTGCAGACCTCGACCATGAGGAACAGCAATATCGCGCGCGAGGTGCTGCTGAACCTGTCGGTCCCGCTTTACGAAGGCGGAGGAACCTATTCCCGCGTTCGCGCCGCCAAGCACACCGCTGGCCAGCGCCGGATCGAGGCCGATCAGGCCCGCCGCGACGCGATCGAAACCGCGACCAAGGCCTGGGAAAGCCTTCAGGCTGCCCGTGCTCAGGCCCGGTCCTACGGCTCGCAGATTGCTGCGTCGGAACTGGCCCTGGCCGGTGTGCGCGAGGAATCCAAGGTGGGATCGCGCACGGTGCTTGATGTGCTGAATGCCGAGCAGGAATTGTTCGATGCCCGTGTCAATCTGACCAAGGCCAAGCGTGATGTTCTTGTCGCCGCTTTCCAGGTTAAGTCATCTTTGGGGCAGTTGAACGCTCGTGGCCTCAATCTTCCCGTCGAAGTCTACGATCCCACCAAGCACTATGACGATGTGCGCGGTAAGTGGATCGGCAATGGCATCGACAACGGGAATGGATCCGAGTAGAAATAGGAGGGGGATGAACGTCGGGCCGCGCACCTGATGTAAGTTTCTCTTTCAATTTTGGGTAATTTTAACGATTTGTTACCGGCTGCAGGCCACCATTGCGGCAGGTCCCTTTCCCGGGCGCAGGCAGATAGATAGCCGTGACATGAGCGACGACAAGGCCCCGCAACAAGAACCGTCAATGGAGGACATTCTCGCCTCTATTCGGCGGATTTTGTCCGAAGACGAGACTGAGGATAAGCCGAAGACTCCCGAACCGGAGCCTGAGCCTGAGCCCATACCGGAGCCGGAACCCGAGCCGGAACCCGAGCCTGTTGCATTCGCCCAGGATGATATCGATTCCTTGTTTGATACTCCGGCGCCTGCACCGGCTCCCGAACCGGCTCCCGAACCGGAACCGGAACCCGAGGAAGACGACGTCCTTGAGCTGACCGAGGACATGGTGCTGGAGGAGGCTCCCTACGAGCCTGAGCCGGAACCGGCCTTCGATATCAATGACTTCAAGCCAGATCTGGGTGAGTTCGAGCCCGAGCCAGAACCCCCGGTGATGGTGGCGTCGCGCCTCATGGATGAGTATCCCGAGCCGCCACGCCGTCCGCCGCCCACCGACGAATCTTTGCTGTCGCCGCCTAATCTGGAACATGGCGCATCGCTGTTGTCCGGTCTGGCCCGCGAAATCGTGCGCCAGAAGTCTTTTGGCCTGGGTAACAGTGCCGTCACTCTGGAAGATCTGGTGCGCGAGCTGCTGCGCCCAATTCTGAAGGAATGGCTCGATCAAAACTTGCCCTACATGATCGAGCGTATCGTCAAGAAAGAGATCGAGAGGATGGTAAACCGGTCCGAAGAGTACTGAGCCAGACCGGTTCTTGATCAAGGGGGCGGTCCGGTTCATCGGGCCGCCTTTTCTGTTTTCAACCCACGAAAGATCGTGAGCATATCGCCATGCTGGACAAGACCTATCGTCCCGCCGAGGTCGAAGCGAAACATTACGAGCGTTGGGAAGGCTCTGGCGCCTTCGCCGCCCATACTGAATCGGACAAGGCGCCCTACACCATTATGATGCCGCCGCCCAATGTCACGGGCAGCCTGCACATGGGTCATGCGCTGACCTTCACCCTCCAAGATGTACTGATCCGCTATCGCCGTATGAGCGGGCGTGACGCCCTGTGGCAGCCCGGTACCGACCATGCCGGTATCGCCACCCAGATGGTGGTGGAGCGCCAGTTGGAGGCCGAAAAGGTTACACGCCACGACCTCGGCCGCGACAAGTTCGTGGAGCGGGTGTGGGAGTGGAAGGCGGAATCCGGTGGCACCATCACCCGTCAGTTGCGCCGTCTGGGGGCCTCGCCCGATTGGGCCAAGGAACGCTTCACCATGGACGAGGGCCTGTCGGCTGCCGTCCGCACCGTCTTCGTCACCCTGCACCGTCAGGGCCTGATCTACCGCGCCAAGCGTCTGGTCAATTGGGACCCCAAGCTGCACACCGCCATTTCCGATCTGGAAGTGGAGCAGCGCGAGATCAAGGGCCACATGTGGTACTTCAAGTACCCGGTGGAAGGGCTTGAAAACACATATATTACTGTGGCGACAACCCGACCCGAAACCATGCTTGGCGATGCCGCAGTGGCGGTTCATCCCGAGGATGAGCGTTTCAAGGATCTGGTGGGCAAGATGGTGCGCCTGCCCATCGTCGGCCGCCTGATCCCCATCGTCGCCGACGAATATTCCGATCCCGCCAAGGGGACCGGCGCGGTCAAGATCACCCCGGCCCACGACTTCAACGACTTCCAGGTCGGCAGCCGCCATGGCTTGCCGCTTTACAACATTTTCGACCGCGACGCCCGCACCACCGACGACGTGCCGGCGGGCTATGGCGGCCTCGACCGCTACGATGCCCGCAAGAAGGTGGTGGCAGAGATCGAGGCCCTGGGCCTGCTGGAGAAGATCGAGCCCCACACCCTGATGGTGCCCTATGGCGACCGTTCGGGCGTGGTGATCGAGCCGTGGCTGACCGACCAATGGTTCGTGGATGCGGCGACGCTGGCCAAACCCGCCATCGAGGCGGTGGAATCGGGTAAGACCCGCTTCGTGCCCAAGCATTGGGAAAACACCTATTTCGAATGGATGCGCAACATCCAGCCCTGGTGTATTTCGCGTCAGATCTGGTGGGGCCATCAGGTTCCGGCGTGGTACGGCCCCGACGGCCAGTTTTTCGTCGAGATGGACGAGGCCGCCGCCTATGCCGCCGCCCGCGTCCATTACGGCAAGGACGTGGACTTGGTGCGCGACTCCGACGTGCTCGACACTTGGTTCTCGTCGGCGCTGTGGCCGTTCTCGACCCTGGGCTGGCCGGAGAAGACTCCCGAGCTGGGCCGCTATTACCCCGGTGACGTGCTGGTGACCGGCTTTGACATCATCTTCTTCTGGGTGGCCCGGATGATGATGATGGGCATCCACTTCATGGGTGACGTGCCATTCAAGGATATCTACATCCATGCCCTGGTCCGCGACGAGAAGGGCCAGAAGATGTCCAAGTCCAAGGGCAACATCATTGATCCCCTGGACCTGATCGACAAATATGGCTGTGACGCGCTGCGCTTTACCCTGTCGGCCCTGGCGGCCCAGGGGCGCGACGTCAAGCTGGCGGAAAGCCGGGTCGAGGGCTATCGCAACTTTACCACCAAGCTGTGGAATGCGGCCCGCTTCTGCCAGATGAACGAATGCCGCCCGGTGGCAGGCTTTGATCCCAAGACAGCCAAGGAGACGGTGAACCGCTGGATTGCCGCCAAGACCGCCGAGGTGGCGGAAAAGGTGGGAAACGCCATCGCCAATTACCGTTATGATGCGGCGGCGGGCGGAGCCTATCAGTTCGTCTGGGGCAGCTTCTGCGACTGGTATCTGGAATTCGCCAAACCCATCTTCAATGGCGAGGACGAGGCGGCCAAGGCCGAAACCCGCGCCACCGCCGCTTGGGTTCTGGACCAGATTCTCCACGTACTGCATCCGCTGATGCCCTTCATCACCGAGGAGTTGTGGCAGCAACTGGCCGCACGTGATGGCGATCTCATGCTGCGGCCCTGGCCCAGTCTGGACGGCCTTGCCGATATGGCGGCGGAAGCCGAGATGGATTGGGTGGTGCGGTTGATCTCGTCGGTGCGCGCCGTGCGTTCCGAAATGAACGTGCCGCCCTCGGCCCAGCCGGTGGCCTATCTGGTGGGGTTGTCGGAGCGGGGAAGGGGATGGCTTGCCACCCACCGGCCGCTTTTGCTGCGTCTGGCCCGTCTGGCCTCCATCGATGAGGCCGTGCTGGAAGGCGACGCAGCCAACACCGTCGCCAAGGGCGCGGTCCAGTTCGTGGTCGATGAGGCCACCTGCTTCCTCAATCTGGCGGGGATCATCGATCTCGATCAGGAACGGGCGCGTCTCAACAAGGAAATCGCCCGTCTGGAAGGCGAGATCGGCAAGGTGGACAAGAAGCTGTCCAATGCTGATTTCATCGCCCGTGCTCCCGAAGAGGTCGTGGCCGAACAGCGCGAGCGCCGCGAGGATTGGTCCAACGCGATCAGCAAGCTGCGTGAAGCCTTGGAACGTTTATCCTCGGCATCTCTATAGCTATTGGTTATGGGCCGATGCAAAAACGCAGGTCGCGTCGGCCCATTCCCCATGTTATGACCAAAGGTTATGAGGACCGGGATGAGCAGATAGGCAATGGCGGAACTGGAAGAGCGCCTGACACGGGAGCTGACGGTGCGCTACATCGCTGTTTTGGCGGTGTTGGCTGTTCTCGCCCTAGCCTCATTCATCGGTCTCGCCAATCTGATCAGCGATGCGACGGGAAGCGCTGAACGGGTCAATCTGGCAGGGCGTCAGCGTATGCTGGTGGAGCGGGCGGCCTTTGCCGCCAACCACCTTGTCGCTGTGGGCCGGACCGATACGGTGGAAAGCCGTGATCTGCTGGTGGAATCTCTTAATCTCCTCGAAATGCGCCATCAGCAGATTCTTGGTAAGATTGGCGCTGCCACAGAACCGCCGCCGCCCTTGGTGCTGGAGGTTTTTGATGGCGACGGCTGGCATCTGGACCGCGACATGGCGGCCTTCATTGCCCATGGCCGTGCTTTGCTGGGGCGGCAAGGTCCGATCGGCGGTGATGATCTCGATTTGACCGCCCTGTCCACTGCCGCCGCCGGAGCATTATTGAGCAGTCTCGACGAGGTGACATCGCGCTTCCAGCAAGACGGTGAGCGCCGGATGAACGAGCTGTTCGCGCTTCAAGGGGCGACCTTGATAGCGGCCCTGGTGGTCCTGTTGGTCTCGGCCACGGGAGTATTCCGACCCATGGTCGAGCGCTTGCGCGCTGATATCCGAGACCGACTGCAGACCGAGGCTGAATTGCGTGAGGGCGAGGACCGCCTGCGCCGCCTTCTGGAAGAAAGCCCCATGGGGGTCTCTGTGTCGCGGCGGTCGGATGGTCAGATCGTGTTCGCCAACAGCCGCTTTACCGATATTCTCGGCATGGATCGGAACGAATTCATCGGCTCTTCCGCCCGCGACCACTATGTCGATGACAACCAGCGGCGTGCGGTGCTGGCGGCTCTGCGCCGGGATGGCCGTATCGACGATGCCGAGGTGGAGTTCCGCCGCAAGAATGGGGCACCGTTCTGGAGCTTGCTGACCATCCGCTCGACGGATTTCGAAGGCGCGTCGGTCAATCTGGCCTGGATCTATGACATCACCGAACGCAAGGCGGCGCAGCAGCAATTGCTTCTTGCCGCCAAGGTGCTCGACACCATCAATGAAGGTGTGGTGATCACCGATGCCAACAATAAGATCGTCTTCGTCAATCCCGCCTTCTCGCTGATTACCGAGTATAGCCGTGATGAGGTCATCGGGGTCAATCCCAGCTTCCTGCGTTCGGGCCGCCATGATGCCGAGTTCTATGCCGAGATGTGGTCGGTGCTGCTGCGCTGGGGCCGCTGGTCGGGGGAAGTGTGGAACCGCCGAAAGTCGGGAGAATTTTTCGCTGAGTGGCTCTCGATCACGGCCATGCGTGATGGTGCCGGTAACGTCAGCCAATATGTGGCGGTCTTCTCCGACATCACTCACCGCAAGGAGGATGAGGAGCGGGTGTGGCGTCAGGCCAATTACGATGCCCTGACCGGCCTGCCCAATCGGGCCTTGTTCCTCGACCGCCTCAATCAGGCGGTACGGCAAAGCCGCCGCGAAAACAAGGCGTTCGCCCTGATGTTCCTGGATCTTGACGGCTTCAAGGCGGTCAACGACACCCTTGGCCATGCCGCCGGTGACGTTTTGCTGCAACAGACCGCCCACCGGCTGTCGGAATGCATGCGCAGCAGCGATACCCTGGCCCGTTTGGCGGGCGACGAGTTCGTCATCATTTTGCAAGGTATCCGTGACCGCAGCGACCCCAGTATCGTTGCCCAGAAGATCCTGGAGACCATGGCCCAGCCGTTCAATCTGGAAGAGGGCAGGGCGGAGGTTCGGGCCTCCATCGGCATCTCCATGTTCCCGGAAAATGGCGATGACGCGGCGGCCCTGCTCAAATTGGCGGATGAGGCCATGTATGACGTCAAGCGCCGGGGCAAGAACAGCTATCTGTTCACCGAGGGGCCGTCCTCACGAAATTTGTAAGAAAACGAACGCTGTTGCCGAACCGGTGCGGCTCAGATGCGGCACCTCGGCTTTTGCACCATTACTGCCTCGAGCGAGGGGTGACCATAGCGCCGCCCCGCCCTGCGCCTTTCTTCATGCATCGTCTAGCAAATCGCCGCCGTCGCTCTGATTGGCCGGAAAATGCCGAGACTAAACACCTAAACATACGGCTCTAGAAGATAGGTTTATCGCCGAACACCAGTACCGTGCCCTGGGGAAGAACCGCCCTGTCGCGGCCGCCACGCTTGGCCTCGTACATGCGCTGGTCGGCCAGTTCGATCAATTGCGGCCAGTCATGGGCACCATCGGCGAGGCGTTCGGAAACACCGATAGAGGCAGTCATGGGGGTGCCGTCGGGACGCGGGCCGAAACCGGTGGTCCTCAGACGCTCCAACATGATCTTGGCACCTTCGGGAGTGGTATCGTGGAGGATGGCGACGAACTCCTCGCCACCCCAGCGCACCAGAACATCGCCGCGCCGCAATCCCTGACGAAGATTGTCGGCCAGGGCCTTCAAGGCCTTGTCGCCCTCCTCATGGCCGAAGGTATCGTTGATGGACTTGAACTTATCCAGGTCGAAGAAGGCAATAGACATGGGGGTATTGGCCATGGCCGACAGGCGGAACTGAAGGTCAAGCGCCTCGCCGCCCGAGCGTCGGGTATAGGCACCGGTGAGGGGATCGATCATGGCCCGATTGACCAGGGCGGTAATGTAGTGGAGTTGGCTCATGCCTGAGAACATGGCCACCCCCATCACCAGGAACATCAGCCACAGCATAGGGCCATGATGGTCCAGCGTCAGGGACTGGCCATCCATGATCAAGCCGAGGATGGCGATAATGAAGGCGGGGGTGGAAAAGACCAGAACCTCGAACGCCGTCAGCGGAAAAATCGCCAGACCCGCTAGTACGATATTGGGCATCAAGGCGTAAAGCTTGGTCACCAGCAAGGCGGTGCCGTCGAGATAAAGTTCCGCCGTGATGGAGATGGACAGCAGATAGAACAGCGGTGGCACCAGCAACAGCGCCATCAGCATGGAATCGGCCTGAAGCCTAGTCTTGGTTAGGTTCCATGGCCACGCCAGTAGAAAGAAGATCAGGCCCGAGCCCAGGCGCAGCCCGGTCATCATGGCCCATTGCGGCCAGGGAAAGACGAACCAGTCGATGATCGACCACAGCGGCACCATCACCGAAAACAGGGCGGCGACCAACTGGATGCGGGAAATGATCACCGAGGCGGCATGGCGGCGGATATGGGGAGAGTGGCGCAGCGGCACCAGCAGGTCAAAGAACTGTCCCCAGGTGATTTTGATCGGGGCGAACAGATGGGCGGCGAAAGAGCGCCATCCGGTAGTGGGTTCGGCATCGTGGGCGATGATGTCGGACTGCATATTCGAGATCTGATTCACCACGGGCTCCCAAACACCCTTATTCAAGGGCGTGATATTAGTCAAATCACCCTGAGCTTACAATGTGATTGCGCGCTAAAACTTAGGGCGGGAAAAGCCGGTTGAAAATATCGGTTGTGGGTTCCATGCTCGGAGGACGAAGGGCGCAAGGCCCCAATGACGAAACAGGGGAGACAACAGATGTCGGGTGCCAATCCGTACAACACCGATCTCGACAAGAATGCGGCCAACTATACTCCCCTGACGCCTCTGGGGTTCATCGAGCGGTCGGCCACGGTCTATCCCGATCGGATTTCGCTTATTCATGGTGATCTGCGCTATACCTGGAAGCAGACCTACGAGCGCAGCCGCCGGCTGGCTTCGGCACTGTCCAAGCGCGGTATCGGTGTTGGTGATACGGTAGCGGTGATGGCTTCGAATACCCCCGAAGCCTATGAGGCGACCTTTGGCGTGCCTATGACCGGCGGCGTGCTCTGCGCCTTGAACATCCGTCTCGATGCCGAGGCCATTGCCTTCATGCTCGACCATGGCGAGGCCAAGATTCTGATCACCGACCGCGAATTTTCGCCCGTGATCAAGAAGGCCATGACCCTGGTGAAGGCCAAGCCCATCATCATTGATATCGACGATCCCCAGTTCAAGGGCGGAGAATTGCTGGGCGAGCGCGATTACGAGGCCTTTATTGCCGATGGAGACCCTGATTTTGCTTGGGTCTGGCCCTCCGACGAGTGGGACGCCATCGCGCTGAACTATACCTCGGGCACCACCGGCAATCCCAAGGGCGTGGTCTATCACCATCGCGGCGCCTATATCAACGCACTGGGCAATGTGGTCAATTGGGGGATGACGGGCCACCCGGTCTATCTGTGGACCCTGCCCATGTTCCACTGCAATGGCTGGTGCTTTACCTGGACCCTGGCGGCGCTGGCGGGAACCAGCGTCTGCCTGCGCCGGGTGGATGCTGCCAATATGTTCGGTGCCATTGAGGCATATAAGGTCACCAATCTGTGCGGCGCCCCCATCGTGATGGGCATGCTGATCAACGCCACCGAAAAGGATCGCCGCCCACTGCCCCATCCGGTGCAGTTCATGACCGCGGCGGCTCCGCCCCCTGCGGCGGTGATCGGCAAGCTGGAAGCTCAAGGCTTCAAGATCACCCATGTCTACGGCCTGACCGAGAGCTATGGTCCGGCCACGGTCTGCGCTTGGCATGAGGAGTGGGATCAATTGCCGCTGGAGGAGCGTGCGGCGCTGAAGTCGCGCCAGGGCGTGCGCTATGTCAACCAGGAAGCCATGATGGTGGCAGACCCCGTCAGTATGCAGCCGGTGCCCAAGGACGGTGTCACCATGGGCGAGGTGTTCTATCGCGGCAATGTGGTGATGAAGGGATACTTCAAGAATCCCAAGGCAACGCAGGAGGCCTTCACGGGGGGCTGGTTCCACACCGGCGATCTCGGTGTCTGGCATGCCAACAGCTATATTGAGTTGAAGGATCGTTCTAAGGACATCATCATTTCCGGCGGTGAGAATATCTCCACCATCGAGGTCGAGGGGGTGCTCTATCAGCATCCGGCGGTGGCTGAGGCCGCCGTGGTGGCGCGGCCCGACGATAAGTGGGGAGAGACTCCTTGCGCTTTCGTCGGCCTCAAGGAGGGAAGCAGCGTCACCGATCAGGAGATCATGGCGTTCTGTCGTGAGCGGCTGGCTCACTTTAAATGCCCCCGCACGGTGGTTTTCACTCAATTGCCGAAAACCTCCACCGGCAAGGTGCAGAAATACGTCCTGCGCGAGATGGCGAAGAGGCTGTAACGACGGGGCATGTCCGGCCCCACCTTCAAAGGGGTCGGGCAGCCTTATGGTGGCAGGGGGCTGTACCTAGGTTGGTACGGCCAATGTTTGACCAAAAGGTCGTGGCTCGGCTATCTTGCTTTGATGAATATCAAGGTGCCGCCGGCCAATGCGACTACCGCTCAAGCCAAAGTCCCCATGGGATTGGGGGGCGTGCACAAGAGCTTGGCCGAGCGTCTGGCCGAGCTTCACGGCGAGATCAAGGCGGACGGTAGCCTGACCTCGCTCAGCCGTATTGCCATTGCGCTGTACGACGAGAGTACCGATATTCTCAAGACCTTCATTCATTCCAGCGATACAGACAGTCCGCTGGACCACTCCTCGGCACGGCTGTCGGATTTGCCCAGCCTGCGCGATCTGGCGCTCAACGGCGGACGGCGGATCATCAATAACCTTGAGATCGCCGCCGATAGCGGGCAGGAGCATGCAACCCGGCTGGTGTCGTTCGGCTATCGCGCCAGCTACACCATGCCGATCCAATCCAAGGGGATCTTCTACGGCTTTTTATTTCTGAACTCGTTTCAGCCCGACTACTTTTCCCCTCTGGTGATCCATCGCCTGCGTCCCTACCTGGATCTGATCGCCCAGGTGGTGATGCGTGAATTGGACACGGTGCGGATGATGCAAGCGGCGGTTAAGGTCATCCGCCAGGTTTCCTCCCTGCGAGACGAGGAAACCGGTGCCCATCTGGCCCGCATGGCCCGCTATGCCCGCCTTATCGCGGTGAAACTGGCCGACAGCCACAATCTTGGTGACGAGTTTATCGAGTATCTGTTCCAGTTCGCGCCGCTGCACGATCTTGGCAAGATTTCGGTGCCCGACCATATTCTTTTAAAGCCGGGCCGTCTGACGCCCGAGGAATTCGAGGTAATGAAAGGCCATGTGGTACGCGGGCTTGAAATCATCGACATGCTGGTCTTCGATTTCGGGATCGATGCGTTGGAGCATTTCGAATTGCTGAGGGACGTCATCGCCTATCATCACGAGGCCCTGGACGGCAGCGGCTATCCTCACAAGCTCAAAGGGAACGAGATTCCCCTGGCGGCGCGGATCTGCGCCGTGGCAGATGTCTTCGACGCCCTGACCTCCGAGCGCCCCTACAAGAAAGCCTGGAGCAACGAAGAGGCCTTCCAGCTGTTGCAGGATCAGGCTGGAACCAAGTTTGATCCCGATTGCGTCCGTTCGCTGCTGGAATGCGCAAGCGAGGTCGCCTTCATTCAGGCCCATTTCGACGAAACGGTGTACGATTGAGACTTCATCTCAATCTGCTGGTTCTGATGGCTGTTTTGTGTGGCGGCAAGGCGGTGGCGCAGGATTGGTATCAGGTGAACGGCCCCAGTGGAGGCCCGGCCGCCGTTATCGGCTCGGCGGCGGCGGGATGTCTGACGGGGGGCGTGGCCCTGCCGCAGGGCGGTGAGGGTTATCAGGTGTTGCGTCCGTCCCGCAACCGCTTCTGGGGGCATCCCGACACCATCCGTTTTGTGCGCAACCTCGCCCAGGCCGCCCAGGCCGGGGGGATCTCGCCTTTCCTGGTGGGGGACATGGCCCAGCCGCGCGGCGGCCCCATGGCATTCGGCCACGGCAGCCACCAGAACGGCCTGGATGTGGACATCTGGTTCCACCTGCCGAAAAATCCGCTACGGCGCGACGAGATCGAGGCCCCGGTTCCTATCAGCATGGTGCAGGGCACCGGCACCAATTCCCAGACCTGGACCGCCGACCATATCCGGCTGTTGGAACTGGCGGCCCGTGCACCGGGGGTGGACCGCATCTTCGTCAATCCCGCTATCAAGCAGTCGCTGTGCCGGGGGTTACCCCCCGACAAGCGGGAGTGGCTGGCCAAGCTGCGCCCGTGGTGGGGCCATGACGAGCATTTTCATGTCCGTCTCGCCTGTCCCGCCGACAGCCCGTTGTGCGAGGTGCAGCGGGCGGTTCCCGACGGCGACGGCTGTGGGGCCGAGGTGGAGTCGTGGCTGGCCAAGCCGACCCTTCCGGCACCGCCCAGCAAGCCCCACCGCCAGACCCGCGCACTTCCCGCCGCCTGCGGGACTGTTCTGGAATAGGCTATTTCTTTGGCTTGTGGCGGGTGAGGTCTTCCGGCCAGATGGCGCTGGGGTCCATGGCATCGCGGCCCGGTTCCGGCTCGCTCAGGGGCTCGCACGGGCGGAAGCTTTCCAAACTTTTGGCCGCCAGCTTCTGATAGGCTTCGGTGCCGCGGGTCTTGCGGGCGATTTCACCCTCGGACAGCGCGCGCACTACCTTGGCCGGAATGCCCGCCGCCAGATGGCCGGGGGGAATGACGGTTCCAGCGGGAACAAAGGCCATGGCGGCGACGATGGAGTTCTCGCCGATTACCGCACCGTCATAGATGGCGCTGTTCATACCAACCAGGCCGTTGCGGCGGATGGTGCAGCCATGAACCACGGCACCATGGCCGATATGGCCGTTATCTTCGACGACGGTGTGAAAGCCGGGAGTGCCGTGCAAGATGCAGTAATCTTGGATGTTGCAGCCCGCACCGACGATGACGCTGGAAAAATCGGCACGCAGGCTGGCGCCCGGACCGATATAGCAGCCGGGGCCGATGCGGACGTCGCCGATCAGAACCGCCGTGGGGTGAACAAAGGCGGTGGGGTGGATCACCGGGATCATCCCCTCGAACGAGTAGCATTGACCCTTCATTTCGATTCACTCCCAGGCTGACGGTACGGTTGCAGGGCTTGGCGCAGCGATTCCGGAATGGTAACCGGCTGCTGGCTGGCCCTATCGACGAAGACTTGGACCCAATATCCCTCGGCGGCGGCCTCGTCCTGGCCTTCGCCGAACAGGGCGAGACCAAGGCGCAGGCTGGACTTGCCCAGATGTTCGACCATCAGCCCCACCGTGACCTGCTCGGGCCAGGACAGCGAACGGCGGAAGCGGCACAAATTCTCGGCGGCGAAGGGAATCACCGGCGAGGTCAGCAAGTCGAGGCCGCAGGTCTTCATCAGGAAGGAAACCACCGCCTGCTCGAAAAAGCGGTGGTACTCCACGTTATTGACGTGGCCGAACATGTCGTTGTCGGACCAGCGGGTCTGAAGGGCGAAGGTGTGGGGGTAATCGCTCCGCCGCCAGGACACCGGTTTCGAGGGCTTGGTCATAGGGCCATCCATCCCCCGTCGATGGGCAGGGCGGTGCCGGTCATGTTGTCGGCGGCGGAAGAGCACAAGAAGACGGCAAGGCCGCCGATCTGCTCGGTGGTGGTGAAAGTCTTGGACGGCTGGCGTTCCGACAGCATGTCGCGCATGGCCTGATCCTCCGACACGCCGTGGGCGGTGGCGCGGGCGAGAATCTGTGCCTCGACCAGCGGCGTCTTGACCCAACCGGGGCAGATGGCATTGCAGGTAATGCCAAGGCCGGCGGTTTCCAAGGCCATGGCCTTGGTCATACCGACAATGCCGTGCTTGGCGGAAATATAGGCGATCTTGTTGACCGAGGCGCACAGGCCATGCACCGATGCCATGTTGACGATGCGGCCCCAGCCCTTGGTCTTCATGCCGGGCAGGGCGGTGCGGATGGTATGGAAGCTGGCCGAGAGATTAAGCGCGATGACGGCGTCCCAGCGCTCGACCGGGAACTCTTCCACCGGGGCGACATATTGAATGCCCGCGTTGTTGATCAGGATGTCGCAGCCGCCCAGACGGGTCTCGGCATCTCGGATCAGGGCGGCGCAGTGCTCGCCCTTGGACAGATCCGCACCGTTGAACAAAACGGTGACGCCGAATTCATGGGCCAGAGATTCCCGCAAGGTCTCGATGGCTGCCGGGTTGCCGAACCCGTTCAGCATGATGGAGGCCCCCTCGGCAGCCAGGGCGCGGGCGATACCAAGACCGATCCCGCTGGTGGAGCCGGTGACCACCGCCGATTTTCCTTTGAGCATGGCATTTCTCCCGGTCAGTTCATTCCGGTGTAACGCCCCTTCCCCGTTCAAACAAGCATTCGTTTACCGATTTACATTCTGTCTTTGTGCGGTAGCGGGCTAACGCTTGAAAAAGGCCTCGGCCCCGGCGCGGACGCTTTCCTTGCGGGCAATGTCTTTGCGCACGCGCTCGATCTCGGCCTCAAGATCGACAATATAGGCCCGCAATTCATCAATGGACATGGGGTCTAGGAGTTTCAGCGCAGCCGCCGGTTTACGGGGGTCCAGATCGTCCATGTCCATCTCGGGGGCATCCTTGCTTGCCATCGGGCCATGAACGTACCAGATTGGCGGCTTCAGTGACAGAGAGGGGGATGAAGATGCTGCCCGACGGCATGATCTGCATGGAAATTTCCGCGCCCGGCGGCCCTGAGGTTCTCAAGCCTGCGCGGCGTCCTGTGCCTGTGCCCAGGGCGGGCGAGGTGCTGATCAAGGTGGCGGCCGCCGGTATCAATCGTCCCGATGTCTTGCAGCGTCAGGGGGCCTATCCGGCGCCCCCCGGTGCCTCTGACCTGCCCGGCCTGGAAGTGGCGGGCGTGATCGCCGCCATAGGGGAGGGGGGCAGCTCGGCCAAGGTCGGTGACGAAGTCTGTGCCCTGGTACCTGGCGGCGGCTATGCTGAATACTGCACCGTGGACGCCCGGCTGTGTCTGCCCCTGCCCAATGGCTACGGCATGGTCCAGGCCGCGGCCTTGCCCGAGACGTTCTTTACCGTCTGGCACAATGTATTCGAACGTGGCGCCTTGAAGGCGGGTGAGCGCTTTCTGGTTCATGGCGGTGCGGGCGGCATCGGCACCACCGCCATTCAACTGGCCCACGCGCTGGGGGCCAAGGTGTTCTCCACCGCCTCCGGCCCCGCCAAGTGCAAGGCCTGCGCCGAGTTAGGGGCCGACCGCGCCATCGATTACACCGCCGAGGATTTTGTCGAGGTGATCAAGGCAGAGACCGGCGGCAAGGGCGTCGATGTCATTCTTGACATGGTGGGCGGCGACTATCTGGCGCGCAATATCAAGTGTCTGGCCGCGGACGGGCGGATGGTGTCCATCGCCTTTCTGCGCGGCTCCAGTACCGAGCTGAACCTGATGCCGGTGATGCTGAAGCGTTTGACCCTGACCGGCTCGACCCTGCGGCCTCAGTCCAATGATGCCAAGGCCCGCATGGCCCAGGGCCTAGCCGCGACGGTGTGGCCCTTGCTGTCGGCGGGGCGGATCGGCCCGGTGATTCACGCCACCTTCCCCCTGGCCGAGGCCGCCGAGGCCCACCGGCTGATGGAAAGCAACGCCCATATCGGCAAGATCGTGTTGACGGTTTGACCGCGGGCGAGGTTCCCCATATAACTAGCGGCGCGTTCTTCGGAACGTCGCCGCCCGCCGCTTCAAGGTGCCCAGAGCCCCGGCGGGCATTTCGAGAAAGTTTCGCGGGGAAGTTCCCGCCCCGTCCCAACCGGACGGAGGGGCGCTTCCCGCCCGACCCGCCGGGCATCGGCCCGGTCGGCTTGAGGCAAGTTCTTATATTCAGGAGGTTCCATGGCCCTGCCGCTCATGCCCAAGGCGACCGCCGTCTGGCTGGTCGAGAATACCGCTCTTACCTTCGAGCAGGTTGCTGAATTCTGCGGTCTTCATCCGCTGGAAATCCAGGCCATCGCCGATGGCGAGGTCGCCATCGGTATCGTCGGACTGGACCCCGTCGCCAATGGCCAGCTTACCCGCGCCGAGGTCGAGCGCTGCGAGGCCAACGCCGATGCCAGTCTGAAGCTGACCGTCACCGATATTCCCCAGTCCAACGCCAAGCCCAAGGGCGCCCGCTATACGCCGGTGTCCAAGCGCCAGGACCGACCCGACGCCATTTCGTGGATCATCAAGCATCACCCCGAGCTGTCGGACGCCTCTATCTGCAAGCTGATCGGCACCACCAAGCCGACCATTCAGTCGGTGCGCGAGAAGACCCACTGGAACGCCACCAATATCAAGCCGCGTAATCCGGTAACTCTGGGCATGTGCTCGGAGGCCGATCTGGAGAAGGCCGTGGCTCTGTCGGGGCGTTCGCGCGGCCCGGTGATCCATGACGAGCCAGTCGAGGACATGGAGGTTCACGGCGAGGAGTAATCCCTCCTCCCGCCGTCCATAATCGGAAAACGCCCGCCGGGTCACCTTGGCGGGCGTTTTCTATGGCGGGCTTGGAATCGGCTTGCGGGCGGTGGTGGCGCTGCCGTCATCGAAGATGTTGAACAGGTTGCGCAGAAAGCCTGGGGTCAGGGCCGACAGGGGATTGACCATTACCGACGGATCGCTGGTCGGCCCCTTCATGCTGTAATTGACGGCGATAACGCCGCTTCCTTTCTCGCCGCCGGTGATCAGCCAGCCCAGCAGCGGAATCTTGCCAAGCACGCTGTTGAAGACATAGGCAGGCACCACCGTGCCTTCGAGGGCGAGGCGGGCGTGATCCAGATCGATCTGACCCTTGGCCGTCAGCCCCAGGGCGGCACCCCAGGCGCGTCCGTCCCGAACTTCCAGCAGGCCGTCAGCCAGGGTGAAGGGCGCTTCCAGCGACGAGAAACCGACGCCTTCGCCCTGGAGAATATCCACCACGCCGGTCAGGGCCGCCACGGTCAACAGCCGGGCCAGGGTCGGGGCGTTACGGACGTGGTAATCGGAAATCTTGGCGGTCCCGATGAAGGGCTGGGCCTTGGCGGCGTCATCCACATAGCCTTCCACCTCCAGTTCACCGCCCGACAGGTGCTCGTAGATATCGAAGGCGCGCAACGTCGCTCCGGCATCGTCGGAGGTCACCGAGAAGGTGCGCCGCTTGGGGGCGCCGGGCTGGAGATGGGCGATGAAGCTCTTGGCGTGTGGCAGATTGCCCTTCAGGGTGAGGTGTTGCCAATCGGCGGTGTTGCGTTGCAGGTTGACGACGGCATTGCTCAACGAGCCTTTTTCCGACAGCCATAATGTCTTGAACGAACCGGTCACGGTCATGGGCGGCAAAGTGGTGGTGCTGGCTTCGCCGCGCTTTTGCGCATCATCGCGGGCCAGGGTCGGTTCGGCGTTGAAGCTGGCGCCCTTGAAGATGATGTCGAGGCCGCCATGGCCGGGCCGAAGGGTGATGCTCCCCTCCACGTCGGTCTTGCCACCATAGGCGAGGCGTTGGAACTCCACCTGCCGGGCGGCGCCGTCGCCATCGAACGAAACGGCGCCACGCGCTTCCAGGCCGGAGCCGCTGACCAGGAAATGGGGAACCGCCGCGATCAATTTGTGGTCGAGAAGAATGGCCGCATCCGCCGTGGCGGGTTTGCCGGGCTCCTTGACCCAGCCGAGGCCGGGCAGTTCCATGCGGGCGGTCGCCAGATCGGCCTTGACCGCGATATCGCCCTTGCCGCCGTCAAGGAAGGTGGCCGTGACATCGGCCGCAACCGGGCCGGAAACGAAGGGCGAGACGAAGGGGGGGCCGTCGAGGCCGAATTGTTTGCGTTGGTCCTCATCCACGACAGGCATCTTGAGCTGATAGCGGCTGCGGAAGGTGGTGCCTTTGAGCGAGAAGTTCTCGCGCCAAGTCAGGGTGGCGGGAATGCCTGCCAGCACCACCGGTCCGGCCGCGTCCAGGCCCTTGGCATCGACGTCGAGGTCAAGGGTACCGTCGCCGAGGTCGAGCCCCATCATTACCTTGGGAATCTTGACTCCCTTGATGGTGGCCTGGGCCTTGATCCCCACGTCGTCGAGGCGCAGAGATTTCAGCAGGGGGAATTTCAACCGTACCTTGGCCGCCGCGTCGCCCCCCACCCTGGAGGGATCAATCCCCAGCGCCTGGGCATAGCGCAGCGGTGGGCTGTCGATGAGCCGCAGGGCATCAGTGGCGGGACCGGCGATCACCAGCTCGATATCGGCGAACTGGTCTTCCTTGTCGAGGCCGGTAAAGACGATGGTGCCTTCCTTGAGCTTGAGCCCGAATATCTCGCCCGCTTTCAGCGCGATCTTGAAGCTGCTGGCGTCAAAGGTGCAGACAGCGGCGGCGTTGCGCGCCACCGGCATGGGGCGCAGGTAATCCACCGTGACGCCTTCGGGGTGAACCTCGCCGCTCAGATGGTCAAGGATGACATCGTCAAAACGGCCAGAGGCCGAATGTGCCGTCAGGGCGATCTTGGCTTCCCGTACCCGGCCCTTGGTCAGATTGGGGATGACCCAGTCGCGGGCGTTTTGCGCCAGGCCGTTGGGCCAAAGATCGCGGACCGAATCCACCGGGACGTCGTGGATACTGCCTTCGGCCTTCACGCTGGTCGGGCCGCCCAGCCCTTCGGCGCTGGCGGTGAGGCTGAGGGTGGGGCCGCCCAGGTCGATTTTCAGCTCGGCCTGCTCCAACCGGGTCATGGCCTGATCGACTTTCCCCTTAAGGGACAGAGCGGCAATCTTCTGGGGCTCGGAGAAGGGGGCGGGGAGGCGGAGGGAACCGCCGCCGCCGGTGATATCGAAGGCCAGGCTTTCCACCACACCGGTGCCGTCGATACGTCCCCGGATACTGCCGCCCAGGGGCAGATCGATCATACTGAGGCCCGACAGTGGGCCGCCCAGGCGGGCCAAAGCCGCAGGCCGCAGGCCTTCCAGGCGGATATCGCCCTCCACCGCGCCGTCGCTCTTGCTATAAGCGGCGGAAATGGACACTTCGCCGGTTTCTCCCGCCAGATCCAGCGGTAATCTGGCGGTGGCGGTGACGCCAATGGGAGCGCGCCGTACGGAAATATAGGCCCCCGGCGCATGCCAGGAGGTTCCCAGCGCCCGGTCCTCCACCAGGATATCGGCATTGCTGATGGCAAAGGATTGCAGCACCCGGCCCGGCTTGTTGGGGTCGGGGGCGCCCAGCAGGGCATCCTTGAGGCCGGCGATAATGGTCCCGGCACCGGGGGCGGGCTCGCCTTCGGAAGGCCCGATCCCCCATTGCAGCGCTCCCGAGGCTTCGCGGATCAGCCGGACCTTGGGGGCGTTGAGACGGATGGAATTGGGAGCGATGACTCCCACCATCAGGGCGCGGCCACTGAGATTCATGGCCATTTCCGGGATCACGGCAATGGGGGCGTCGGTTCCCGCCATGTGGGCGCGGACATTAAGAGCGCGGATTTCCAGCATGCGGTCGCCACTACCCGCCGCCAGCATGGTGGTGTCGAGGTGGATAACCAGCGTACCGTCGCGGGCTGCCAGTGCCTGCTCAATATAAGGCGTAAGGAAGTCTAGCGCGATCGGCCCCGAGGAGAGGCGCAGCGCGAACAGGGGGACGGCGATCAGGAGGCCCACGAACAGGGCTCCGATCAGCTGAAACAGGGTCCTAACGGCGCCGTGAACCACTCGTTCCCGTCTCCGTCTCCGTTTCGCCCGTCATCACCATGGTCCCTTGACCCCTGTCCCTTGATTCCGCAGTGTGAAGCAACCACAACGCTAGGGGCCGCACAAGGTGAGTTTTCCCTTCGACGAACGTTTCTTCCCCGCCGTTGCTGATGCCAATCGGGCTGCGGTTGGGTTGGCCCGCTGGAATGAGGCCGCAGATGCCCAGGATGACCTGGAACTGGCGGATTTCATGCGCCAGCTTCCTACCAAGCCCGGAATCGGGGCACTGCTTCATTCGGTGTTCGGGAACAGCCCGTTTCTGACACATTGTCTGGAGAAGGAACCCGCTTTCCTGCGTCAGACATTGGAGATAGGGCCGGATGCTGCCCTGGATGGGCTGATCGGCGGATTGCATGGCGAATTCCATGAGGAAATCGACATCAATCGTTTGATGACGGGACTGCGCATCGCCAAGCGCCGCTGCTCGCTGCTGGCGGCCCTGGCCGATCTGGCGGGGGTCTGGCCGTTGGAGAAGGTGACGGGATCGCTGTCGCTACTGGCCGAGACCGCCAGCAGTCTGGGTTTGCGCTTTCTGCTGCGGCGCGAGGCCGATCGCGGCACCATCGCCTTGGCCCATCCCGAAGACCCGGAGAAGGGCTCGGGCGTGGTGGTGCTGGGCATGGGCAAGCTGGGGGCGGGAGAGCTGAACTATTCCAGCGATATCGACCTTATCGTCCTCTATGACCATGAAAAGCTGGTCTATAACGGTCGGCGCAGCATCCAGGAATGCGTCATCGCCATGACCAAGGAGCTGGTGCGTATCCTCGACGAGCGCACTGCCGACGGCTATGTCTTTCGCACTGACCTGCGCCTGCGTCCCGATCCCGGCTCGACCCCTCCCGCCGTGGCACTGGTGGCGGCAGAGGCCTATTACGAGGGTTATGGCCAGAACTGGGAACGCGCCGCCATGATCAAGGCCCGCCAAGTGGCGGGCGATGTCGAGACCGGCGCCGCCTTCCTTAAATTCCTGCGGCCCTTCATCTGGCGCAAGTCGCTGGATTTCGCCGCCATTCAAGATATCCACTCCATCAAGCGCCAGATCAATGCCCATAAGGGGGGGCGTACCATCGCCGTCGCTGGCCATAATGTGAAGCTGGGACGCGGCGGCATCCGCGAGATCGAATTTTTCGCCCAGACCCAGCAATTGATCTGGGGGGGGCGTGAGCCGGAGATGCGGGTTTCAGGCACCATTCCGGCCCTGAACGCCTTGGCCCAGGCCGGTCACATCAGCATTGATGTGGCGAACGCCATGGCTGAAACATATAAATATCTCAGGATGTTAGAGCACCGTCTTCAGATGGTGGATGATAAGCAGACCCAGACTCTGCCCAGCTCGGCCACCGCCTTGACCGAGATCGCCGTCTTCTCCGGCCATGCCGATCTGGAAGCGTTTTCCGAGACCTTGACGCGGCATCTTCAGATCGTGGAGGGGCATTACGCCCGCCTGTTTGAGGATGCGCCCGCCCTCAGCGCCCATGGCAATCTGGTCTTTACCGGCGGCGAGAATGACCCCGAGACGGTACATACCATCACCGAGATGGGCTTTGGCAATGCCGACGCGGTGTGTTCCACCATTCGCGGCTGGCACCATGGCCGGGTGCGGGCCACCCGTTCGACCCGGGCGCGGGAATTGCTGACCGAGCTGACACCGACGCTGCTGGCGGCGCTGGCGACCACGGCTTCGCCCGATGATGCCTTTATGCGCTTTGACGAATTCCTGACCCGGCTGCCCGCCGGGGTGCCGCTGTTCTCGCTGTTCTACGCCAATCCGTCGCTATTGGAACTGGTGGCCGAAATCATGGGCGATGCGCCGCTGTTGGCCGAGCATCTGTCGCGCCACCCCACCTTGATGGATTCGGTGTTGCAGGCCAACTTCTTCGACCCTTTGCCGCCGGTGGAGGATCTGGCGGCCGATCTGGAGAAATCTTTGGTTCAAGCCGATGATTTCCAGCAGATCCTGGATATTTCCCGCCGTTGGACCAATGACCGCAAGTTCCAGGTGGGCGTCTTGACATTGCGCAGCGCCATCGATGCCGCCGAGGCCTCGCGGGCCTTGTCCGACATCGCGGGCGCGGTACTGGACCGGCTGAGCCGCCGGGTGGAGGATGAATTCGCCAGCGCCCATGGCCGCATCCCCGGTGGCGGCTGGATCATTCTCGCCATGGGCAAGGCGGGCGGGCGCGAGATGTCGGCCACTTCTGACCTGGATCTGATCCTCGTCTATGACGCCCCGCCCGAGGCCGAGGAATCGGACGGTTCGCGCCCTCTGGCGGTGACCACGTGGTACGCCCGGCTGGCCCAACGCATGGTCAACGCCCTGACCGCCAAGACCGGGGAGGGGACGCTTTACGAGGTCGATATGCGGCTCAGGCCTTCGGGCAATTCCGGGCCGATCGCCTCCAGCCTCGAGGCATTCCGCCGCTATCATGAGGAAGCGGCCTGGACCTGGGAGCATATGGCCCTGACCCGCGCCCGCGTCGTGGCGGGCGATTCCCGACTGGCGGGCGATGTCACCCAGGTGATCATGCAGATCCTGACACGCCGCCGCGACCCGGCCAAGCTGGTGTGCGATGTTTCCGACATGCGTGAGCGCATGGCCAAGGAGCACAAGGCCGCCAACCACTGGGAGGTCAAGCATCTGCGTGGCGGGCTGGTCGATATCGAGTTCGTGGCGCAATATCTGCAACTGGCTCATGCCGCCGATCACCCCGGCATACTGGCCGCCAATACCGCCGAGGCGCTGAACAAGGCTGCCGATGCCGGAGTTCTGGCACGCTCCGACAGCGAAGCGCTGCTGGAGGCGTTGCGGCTGTGGCTGTCGGTGCAGACGGTGCTGCGCCAGACCATCGCCGGTGGCTTTGACGAGGCCACCGCGCCCATCGGCCTCAAGGATGTGCTGGTGCGTGCCAGCGGTCTGGTGGATTTCAAGAGCCTCACCGATCGCATGGACGATTGCGCCATTGCTGCCTATGAGGTGTTCCGCCGCCTGGTGGATGACCCTGCCGCGCTCTTTCATGAAGAGGAAAGCCCATGACCACGGAAATCGGCAAACCCGCCCCCGACTTCACCATGGACTGTGATGACGGTCCGGTACGTCTTGGCGATTATCGGGGCAAGACGCTGGTTTTGTACTTCTATCCCAAGGACGATACTTCGGGCTGCACCAGTCAGGCCAAGGGCTTTCGGGACGCCATGGCCGCGTACCGGGCGGCGGGGGTGGAAATCCTGGGGGTGTCCAAGGATTCCGCCGCCTCCCACGCCAAGTTCCGCGCCAAGCACGACCTGCCTTTTCGCCTGGGGTCCGATCCCGAGGGCGCGGCCTGCGAGGCCTATGGGGTGTGGAAGGAAAAGAGCATGTATGGCCGGAAATACATGGGGATCGAGCGTTCGACCTTCCTGATCGACGGTACCGGCATGGTGCGGGCCGAATGGCGCAAGGTCAAGGTCACCGGCCATGCCGAGGCGGTGCTGAAGGCGGCGCAGACGCTGTGACCCTCACCCTGACCCAAGCGGCCTGCACGGTTCTGCTGACCGCCGACCCGCTGGAGAAATGCCGTCTCACCCACGCCTTTGCCGCCGACTGGCGCGATGGACGTCTGGACGGGGTCGGCGATACCGCACCGCCTGCTCGGCCCGCCCGGCCGGAAAAGCCCCAGCTTCTGCCGTTCAAGGCCATGCCGCGCCGTTCCTATGGCGGCGACAAGGGGCGTATCGGTCTGATCCACGCCTTGGCCCATATCGAGCTGAACGCCATCGATCTCGGCTGGGATATCGTGGCGCGCTTTGTCGCCGAGGATATGCCCAAGGCGTTTTACGACGACTGGGTGCGGGTGGCGCGAGACGAGGCGATACATTTCGAGATGCTGGAGGGCTTGCTTAACCAACTCGGCGCCCGCTATGGCGATTTGCCTGCACATGACGGGCTGTGGCAGGCGGCGGAAAAGACCGCCGATGCACTGATGGCGCGGCTGGCGGTGGTGCCCATGACACTGGAGGCGAGGGGGCTCGACACCACACCTACCACCGTGGACAAACTGTCGCGCAACGGTGACACCCTGACGCCGCCCGCGCTTGAGGTCATCTATCACGACGAAATTTACCACGTGGCGGCGGGCGTGCGCTGGTTCTCCTACCTCGCCGACCGCAAGGGCGAGGATGGCGAGACCGCTTTCCACGCCTGGATGGCCGAGCGCTATCCCGCCGGACTCAAGGCGCCGTTCAACCACGAGGCCCGCGCCGAGGCGGGCTTTCCCCGGCCCTGGTACGAGAAGCTGGCGCGCTAAGGGTGATCTCCCCTTGCATTGCTCCGCATAAGGGCGTATGTACCCGACACCAATCCGCACGCGGGATCGCGGCGGCGGCATATCTTTGTCGCTCGTTCGCTCCGGTGCCGGGGAGAGATCCCTGGCTACTCCCGCGGAGGTTCAACCGGAGAAGCAAAGGATTTTTCCGATGGCTCTGCCCACGTTCTCTATGCGTCAGCTCGTCGAAGCTGGCGTTCACTTCGGCCACAATACCCGCCGCTGGAACCCGAAGATGGCTCCGTACCTCTTCGGCATCCGCAATGGCATTCACATCATCGACCTGCAACAGAGCGTGCCCATGCTGCACCGCGCCATGCAGGCCGTCCGTGACGTCACCGCCGCCGGTGGCCGCGTGCTGTTCGTCGGCACCAAGCATCAGGCGTCGGACGTGGTGGCCGAGGCGGCCAAGCGTTGCGGCCAGTATTACGTCAACCATCGTTGGCTCGGCGGCATGCTGACCAACTGGAAGACCATCTCGCTGTCGATCCGCCGCCTGCGCGAGCTGGACGAGCAGCTGGCGAGCGGCGCTCTGGCCGGTCTGACCAAGAAGGAGCAACTGGTGCTGCAGCGCGAGCGTGACAAGCTCGAACGCGCTCTCGGCGGCATCAAGGAGATGGGCGGCCTGCCCGATATCCTGTTCATCATCGACACCAACAAGGAGTCGCTGGCGGTCCAGGAAGCCAACAAGCTGAACATCCCCGTGGTCGCCATCATCGACTCCAATTGTGATCCGGCTGGCATCACCTATCCGATCCCCGGCAACGACGATGCCATCCGCGCCATCCAGACCTATTGCGATCTGATGGCCGGTTCGGTGCTCGACGGCATTCAGGCCGAAATCACCCGTGGTGGTGGTGACATCGGTGCCGCGGCCGAAGCTCCGGTGGAGCAGGTCGCCGAGATCGTCGAGGCTGCCGCCGAAGAGGCTCCGGCCGCGACGGCCTAAGCCCCACAAGTCCAAGAGAATGGCGGCGGCTTCGGTTCGCCGCCATTCGTTTGAGAGATTGTCCGTAGATCTGGCTCGATCACAGAGCCATCGCCCTAGAGAGGAAGACCCATGGCCGAGATTACCGCTTCCCTGGTCAAGGAGCTGCGCGAGAAGACTGGCGCCGGCATGATGGATTGCAAGAAGGCGCTGGGCGAGACCGCCGGCGACATCGAAGCCGCCATCGACTGGCTGCGCACCAAGGGCTTGGCCGCCGCCGCCAAGAAGGCCGGCCGCGTCGCCGCCGAGGGCTTGGTGGGCATTGCCGCCGCCGGTAACAAGGGTGTCGCCGTCGAGGTGAATGCCGAGACCGATTTCGTCGCCCGCAACGAGCAGTTCCAGGGCTTCGTGTCCGCCGTCGCCACCGTGGCGCTGGGTGTTGGTTCCAACCTGGACGCCATCAAGGCTGCCGCCTGCCCCGGTTCCGACAAGAACGTCGCCGACCAGCTGACCGCGCTGATCGCCACCATCGGCGAGAACATGAACCTGCGTCGTGCCGTCCGTCTGGAAGTGGCCAACGGCGTCGTGGCCTCCTATGTTCACACCGCCATCGCTCCCGGCCTGGGCAAGATCGGCTGTCTGGTGGCCCTGGACTCCACCGGCAATGCCGCCCGTCTGACCGAAGTGGGCAAGCAGCTGGCCATGCATGTGGCCGCCGCCAACCCGCTGTTCCTCGACCCGTCGCTGGTCGATGCCGCCGCGCTGGAGCGCGAGAAGGCTGTGCTGACCGAGCAGGCTCAAGGCTCGGGCAAGCCCGCCGCCGTCATCGAGAAGATGGTGGAAGGCCGCATCCGCAAGTACTACGAGGAAGTCTGCCTGTCCGAGCAGATCTTCGTCATCGACCAGGAGAACAAGATCTCCAAGGTTCTCGAAAACCTCTCCAAGGAGCTTGGCGCTCCGGTGAAGCTGGCCGGTTTCGTCCGCTTCGCCCTCGGTGAAGGCATCGAGAAGGAAGAAAAGGACTTTGCCGCCGAGGTTGCCGCCCAGCTCGGGCGCTAATTCGCGCGACTTTCGCGGGCCGCCTCCATCAGGGGGCGGCCCGTTTTTATGTGTGCGCCGACAAGGGGCGCGACAGGGGGGTGGAATCGTGTATGATCGCCGCCGCCCGCGCCGTGGAAGCACGGCAGCATTAAGCCGAGAGGGAGTCCATGGCTAGCGACGCAAAATTCCGCCGCGTTCTCCTCAAGATTTCAGGCGAAGGCCTGATGGGTTCGCAGGAGTACGGCCTCGATCCCGCCACCGTTGACCGCATCGCCCGCGAGGTCAAATCCGTTCGTGACCTGGGGGTGGAAGTCTGCGTCGTCATCGGCGGCGGCAATATCTTCCGTGGCGTTTCCGGGGCCTCCAGTGGCATGGAGCGCGCGGCGGCCGATAACATGGGCATGCTGGCCACCGTCATCAACGCGCTCTCGGTCCAGAACGCGCTGGAGCGTAATGGCGTCGAGACCCGGGTGCAGTCGGCCATCGTCATGCCTACGGTGTGCGAGGCCTTCATCCGCCGCCGTGCCATCCGTCATCTGGAAAAGGGCCGGGTGGTGATTTTCGCCGCCGGGACCGGAAACCCATTCTTCACCACCGATACCGCCGCCGCTTTGCGTGCGGTGGAGATGGGCTGTGGCGCGCTGCTGAAGGCCACCCAGGTGGACGGCGTTTATACCGCCGATCCCAAAAAGGTACCCGATGCCACCCGCTACGACCACCTGACCTTCAACGAGGTTCTTGCCCGTGACCTGGCGGTGATGGACACCTCGGCCATCGCGCTGTGCCGCGAGAACAAGGTTCCGATCGTGGTCTTTGATCTTCACCGGCCCGGCGCTTTTGCCGAGGTGGTGTCGGGACGGGGCCTGTTCACTATCATTTCGAACGATTAAGAGAGGGAGTCGATCGTGTCCACTCCGACTAACTGGAACGACCTCAAGAAGGACGTTACCCGCCGCATGGACAGTGCCGTCGAGGTTCTAAAGAAGGAATTCTCCGGTCTGCGCTCCGGCCGCGCTTCCGCCAATCTGCTGGACCCGGTGGTGGTCGAGGCTTATGGCCAAACCATGCCGCTGTCCCAATGCGGTACCGTCGGTGTGCCCGAGCCGCGCATGCTGACCGTCCAGGTGTGGGACAAGGGCCAGGTCAAGGCGGTGGAGAAGGCGATCCGTGACGCCGGTCTTGGTCTCAATCCCCAGGTTGACGGCCAGATGGTGCGTGTGCCCATTCCCTCCCTGAACGAAGAGCGTCGCAAGGAATTGCAGAAGGTGGCCGGAAAGTATTCCGAGCAGGCCCGTATTTCCGTACGCAATGTCCGTCGTGACGGCATGGACACATTGAAGAAGATGGAAAAAGACGGCCACATCTCGGAAGATGAGATCAAGAAGCACGAGAAGGAAGTGCAGGCCGTTACTGATGAAACCATCAAGAAGATCGACGAGTTGCTGGTTCATAAAGAAAAAGAAATCATGCAGGTCTAGGTCAAAAGCGAATGGAGCCAGCCCCCTCCCATCTGGATACGCCGCTGCCGCCGGTGCATGTTGCCATCATCATGGATGGCAACGGGCGCTGGGCCAAGGCGCGCGGCTTGCCACGTACTGCAGGGCACAAGCGTGGTGCCGAAGCCGTGCGTCGGACGGTAGAGGCCGCGCGCGAGATGGGGGTGTCGACCCTGACCCTCTACGCTTTTTCTTCGGAAAATTGGAAGCGACCGGCGGGGGAAGTCACGGATCTCATGGGGTTGCTGCGGCTGTATCTGCGCGGCGAAATCAACAACCTCCACAAGAACGGCATCCGCCTCAAGGTAATTGGTGATCGCCGCCGTCTGGGGCCGGATATCACCGCCCTGATCGAGGACGCGGAATCCAAGACCGCCGACAATACGGCGCTGACCCTGGTGCTGGCCTTGTCCTATGGCGGGCGTCAGGAAGTGGTGGAGGCTGCGCGCCGTCTGGCGTTGGATGTGGCCGCCGGACTTATCTTGCCCGATGACGTCGATGAGGACCGCTTTGAGGCCAAGCTCTTCACCGCCGGTATTCCCGACCCCGACCTGATCATCCGCACCAGCGGCGAGCAGCGGATCAGCAATTTCCTGCTGTGGCAGGGCGCTTATGCCGAATTGGTGTTCATCGAGACTCTGTGGCCGGATTTCGGACGCACCGAGCTGGAAGACGCCATCCGGGTGTTCCATGGCCGTGACCGCCGCTATGGCGGCGCAAGGTGATGGCCGCGTGCTGAAAACCCGCATCATCTCCGCTGCTTTTCTTGCGCCCCCAGCCGTGCTGGCAGCCTGGATGGGCGGCTATGCCTTCGCTTTGCTGGTGGCGGTGGCGGTGGCCCTGATGTGCTGGGAATGGCACCGCATGGTTGGGGCCGGGGTGTTCGGCCTGGCAGGCAAGGTGGCTGGGGCGGGATGTGCTGGCGCGGTGATGCTGGCGGTAAGTCATCCTGTGATCGGCTGCGTTCTCGCGGTCGCGGCAGCGGCGGCCTCGGTAATGCTGACCGAGCCCCAGGGACGGCGCTGGGCCGGGGCGGGGGCGATCTATGCCGGTTTACCTTCGGTTACCATGGTCTGGCTGCGCGAGATGCCGGAAAACGGCGGTGCCCTCATCGGCTGGCTGCTGATGGTGGTGTGGGCGACGGATATCGGCGCTTATGCCTTTGGCCGCCTGATCGGTGGCCCGCTGCTGTTGCCGGTGGTCAGCCCCAAGAAGACCTGGGCCGGGCTGCTGGGCGGGATGCTGTGCGCCGGTCTGGTCGGGGCGATAACGGCCAATCTTCTGGGCCAGGGCAACGGCATCGTGCTGGCCCTGGTCAGCGCGGTGACCGCCGTGGTAGCCCAGATCGGCGATCTGTTCGAGTCTTGGGTCAAACGCCGCTGGGGCGTGAAGGATTCCAGCACGATTATCCCTGGTCACGGCGGCGTGCTGGACCGGGTGGACGGCCTGTTATCGGCGTCATTGGTGGTGGCTGCCTTGGTGCTGATCACCGGACGAACCGTCCTGGCGTGGCAATGAAGAGGTCGAAATGAGCGCAAGGCGCGGCGTCACCATCCTGGGGTCTACCGGCTCCATCGGTTGCAATACGGTGGAATTGATCGAGGCGCGGCCCGATCTCTATCGGGTCGAGGCGCTGGTTGCCAATTCCCGCGTCGATATCCTGGCTGATCAGGCCCGGCGGCTGAAGCCGCGTCTGGCGGTGGTGGCCGATGAAACCGCTTATTCGGCGCTGAAAGAGGCTTTGGCCGGAACCGGTATCGAGGTGGCAGCAGGGGCCGCGGCGGTGGTTGATGCCGCCGAATTGCCTGCCGATTGGGTCATGGCCTCCATCGTCGGCGCCGCCGGTCTGGCGCCCACTTTGGCGGCAGTGCGCCGGGGGGCGGTGGTGGGGCTGGCCAACAAGGAATGTCTGGTCTGCGCCGGTCAATTGATGATGGCCGAGGTGGAAAAGCACGGCGCAACATTGCTGCCGGTGGATTCCGAGCATTCCGCTATTTTCCAGGTGTTCGACTTCGATCAGCACGACCGGATCGAAAAGATCATCCTGACCGCCTCGGGCGGGCCGTTCCGCACCAAGAGCCGGGAGTTCATGGCTGATGTGACGCCGGAACAGGCGGTGGCCCATCCCAATTGGTCCATGGGCGCCAAGATTTCGGTGGATTCTGCTTCCATGTTTAACAAGGGGCTGGAACTGATCGAGGCTCACCACCTGTTCGATATGCCCGAGGACAAGATCGACATCGTGGTCCACCCCCAATCGGTGATTCACAGCTTGGTGTCTTATGTGGATGGTTCGGTGCTGGCGCAGTTGGGCTCGCCTGACATGCGGACGCCCATCGCCTATGCCCTGGGCTGGCCCAAGCGGATCGACGCGCCGGTGCCGCGGCTGGATCTGGCTGCCATCGGCACCTTTACATTCGAAGCACCCGACGAAATCCGCTTTCCCTCCCTGCGTCTGGCCCGTGCTGCGCTCCGCGCCGGCGGGTCGGCGGCGGCGGTGCTTAACGCCGCCAACGAAATGGCGGTGGCGGCATTCCTGGGGCGGCGCATCGGCTTCCTTGACATCGCCCAGGTGGTCGAGCGCACCCTTGAAGGGGTCGAGCACTGCGAGTTGGGCTCCATCGACGACGTTCTGGTCCAGGACCAGCGGGCGCGCGCTTTCGCCGCCGCCATCATCGACCGGCAAGTACGCTGATCGGCTTCATACGGGGTTAAAGCGACGTGCTTTCGTTCATCTGGAACTATCTTGCGGTTTTTCTCATCATCTTGACGGTGGTGGTGTTCGTCCACGAGCTTGGCCACTTTCTGGTGGCGCGGTGGAATGGTGTGCGGGTGGAGGTGTTCTCCATCGGATTTGGCCGTGAGATCTGGGGCTTTACCGCCAAGTCTGGAACGCGCTGGCGTATCAGCCTGCTGCCGCTCGGCGGCTATGTGAAGTTCTTTGGCGATGCCGATGCCGCTTCCGCCACTGGTGACGACCGCCCCATGACCGATGAGGAAAAGGCGGTATCATTCCAGCACAAGCGGGTCGGGCAGCGCGCCGCCATCGTGGTTGCCGGTCCCGCCGCCAACTTCATCTTCGCTATTTTAGGGTTGGCGGGATTGTTCATGGCGCTGGGCCAACCGGTGACAGAGCCGGTGGTGGGGGCCGTTCATGCCGGAACCGCCGCCGAGGCCGCCGGGATCAAGGCGGGCGACCGTATTCTTTCCATCAATGGCCAGGTGGTCGAGCGTTTCCAGGATATCCAGCGTATCGTGCGCCTGGAGATCGAACATCCGCTTGAGCTTTCGGTGCGGCGGGGCGAACTGGTAATGGCTATTTCCGCTCAGCCCCGCGTGATCCAACGCCAGGGTGTGTTCGGTGGTCAGGAAAAGGTTCCGGTGCTGGGCATTTCCGCCGATCAGGCCAGCACCCGCATCATCAACCACGGCCCGGTTTCGGCTTTGGGTGAGGCTCTGCGCGAGACCGAGAGCATGGTGCGCGGCACCTTCGTCGGTATCGGCCAGATGATCAACGGTACCCGCGACACCGATGAACTGGGCGGTCCCATCAGGATTGCAAGGGGAGCGGGAGAGGCGGCACAGCTTGGCGTCTCCAGTGTAATCTTCTATACAATCTTGCTGTCGTTGAATCTGGGATTGATCAACCTTTTCCCTATTCCGGTTCTGGACGGTGGTCACCTTCTCTTTTACGCCTTCGAAGCGATCCTTGGCCGCCCCTTGGGAGAGCGGGCTCAAGAATATGGTTTCAGAATCGGCTTGTTTCTGGTATTGGCCTTAATGGTCTTCGCCACTAGAAACGATATTGTGGCATTGCCGGTTTGGGATGTGGTGAAGCGGCTGTTTTCGTGACTCGGGTCTGCGAATCGGCACTGTGGACTCGAAGGGGGGCCTCGATGCGTTTCGTGCTGTGGACCGCTTTGCTGCTGGGCTTGATTGTCGGCGCCCTGCCGGCTGAAGCCCAAGAGGGTGGGCGGGTGCGCAACGTCGTCATTCAGGGAACCCAGCGGATCGAGGTTGAGACCGTAAAGTCCTACATGACCCTCTCGGAGGGCGATGCCTACGACCCTGACCGTGTCAACCGTTCGCTGAAAGCGCTGTTCAATACCGGCCTGTTCGCTGACGTATCGATCCGGCGCGAAGGTGACCAGTTAATCGTCCGGGTGGTGGAAAATCCCATCATCAACCGCATTGCCTTCGAGGGGAACAAGCGGGTCAAGGACGAAGAGCTGAAAAGTGAGGTTCAGCTGCGCCCCCGCACCGTCTATACCCGGACCAAGGTTCAGGCCGACGTCAAGCGCATCCTGGAAATCTATCGCCGCAATGGCCGCTTTGCCGCTACCGTCGATCCCAAGATTATCCAGTTGGATCAGAACCGCGTCGATCTGGTTTACGAGATCAGCGAAGGGCAGCCCACCTATGTCCGCCGCATCGCCTTCGTCGGCAATCGCCGTTATGACGAGGACAAACTGCGCGAGGTGTTGCAGACCAAGGAAGAGCGCTGGTACCGTTTTCTGACCAATGACGACACCTACGACCCTGATCGCGTCACCTATGACCGCGAATTGTTGCGCCGTTATTATTTGAAGCATGGCTTCGCCGACTTCCGGGTAGCCTCGGCCATTGCCGAACTGACGCCTAACCGCGAAGGCTTCTTTATCACCTATACGATCGACGAGGGCGAGAGATACACCTTCGGGACGTCCAATCTGAACGTTAACCTGCGTGATCTGAACGCCGATGATCTCAAGCCTCTGCTGGTGAATCAGCCGGGCGATTGGTACAACGCCGATCAGGTTGAAGATATCGTCCAAAAACTGACCGATGCCGTTGGAACCAAGGGCTACGCCTTCGTGGATGTGCGTCCGCAGGTCAACCGCAATCGTGAAACCAAGACCATCGACGTCACCTTCGATATTCAGGAAGGTCCGCGTGTCTTTGTCGAGCGCATCGACATCACCGGCAATGTGCGGACCCTGGATCAGGTGATCCGGCGCGAATTCCGACTGGTGGAGGGTGATGCCTTCAACACGGCCAAGCTGCGCCGGTCGCGTCAGCGGCTCAAGGATCTGAACTTCTTCGAGAAGGCCGAGGTCACCAACGTTCCGTCGGAGACTGCTCCCGACCGCACCATTATCAAGGTTGATGTGCAGGAGAAGTCCACCGGCGAACTGACCTTCGGTGTCGGTTGGTCCACCCAGGTTGGGCCGCTGATTGAAGCCTCCATCCGCGAACGCAACCTGCTGGGCCGTGGTCAGGATGTCCGGCTGTCGGCCATGCTCGGCACTCGTCGCAGCCAGATCGATTTCTCGTTCACCGAGCCCTACTTCCTTGATCGTGAGATCGCAGCCGGGTTCGACGTGTTCGCCATCGATTCGACCACGGCATCCATCAGCTCGTATAACTCCATCACCTATGGCGGCGATGTCCGTCTGGGGTATCAGATTACCGATCCACTGCGTCAGGATTGGAAGTACCAGCTGAAGCAAGACACCATCAAAGGCGTCTCCGGTACCACCTCGCGGTATATTCTCGACCAGATCGGCACGCGGGTGACATCGTCTGTGACCCAGGGCTTGATGTATGATCGACGCGACAGCCGTCTGGAGCCGACGGAAGGGTATTACCTGCGTGGTACTACGGAATATGCGGGTCTGGGCGGAACGGTTCACTTCATGCGCGGAATCGCCCAGGCGGGCCAGTATTTCACCCTGGCTGAACGGGTGGTGCTGGGCGTGACCGGAACCGCCGGGTATATCTATGGTGTTGACGAGAAGGTGCGCATTACCGACCGCTTCTTCCTGGGTGCAGAAACCCTGCGTGGCTTCAGCCAAGCGGGTGTCAGCCCCCGTGACAAACAGACCGGCGATGCCCTGGGCGGTACCTGGGAGGCGTACGGTTCGGCCCAGGTCAAGTTCCCCATCGGATTGCCCGAGGAATTCGGAGTGCTGGGCGAGGCCTTCAGCGATGCGGGTACGGTTGGTCCGACCGACACTTCGGAAACCACTCAGGTATATCAGTCGAGCTCGGTGCGTCTTTCCACCGGTGTGGGCGTGTCTTGGAAATCGCCCATGGGGCCGGTGTCTCTGGATCTGGGCGTCCCGCTGAAGAAGGAAAAGTTCGACAAGACCCAGATCATGAAGTTCAATTTCGGCAGCAAATTCTAGAACTCCAGAGGGCCGGGAGAGTCCCGGCCCCGAGTGGGTCTCTGGGGGTGTTGTTTGGCGGATCGGTGTGTCCATGCATGATTTAGCTTCCCGATTCGCGCTGTTCCTGCGCCACGCCGCCTTGGCGGCAACCCTTGCCTCGGGGATGGTCTGCGGTGGGGCGTCGTCGGCAATGGCAGAAAATAAGATGGCCACTCCGGTCATCATTATCGTCGACGTTCAGCAGGCCCAACGGGAATCCGTGGCAGGTAAGTCGCTGATGGTTCAGCGTGATAAGTATCAGCAGAATTTCCAGGCCGAATTTAACGCGGCGCGTCAGCACTTGCAGACCAGCGACCAGGAATTGGCCAAGCAAAAGGGAGCCGTGGCCCAGGACGTCTATGACCAACGGGTCAAGGCGCTGGAACAGCAGGTGGTGGCGTTCCAACGCCGTACCCAGGTGGCGGTCCGGGCCTTGGAAAAATCCACCGACACGGCCTCGTCAGAGCTGATGAACATTATTTTGAGCATCACCGGGGAGTTGGCGGGAGAGGTGGGGGCCACCCTGGTTTTACCAAAGCAGCAGGTGGTGCTGCACGAGCCGAAGATGGACGTTACCTCTCAAGTCATCGAGCGTCTCAATCGCCGTTTGCCGACAATTACCTTCCCGGTGCCGGTGGTGGATGAATCCGCCGTCACCTCCTCGTCACCATCCCCATCCCCGTCACCCGCTTTGGCCCAACCGGTCGCCAAGCCTGGTAAGAAGTAGCGTCTATGGCCGATCCTCGTTTCTTTACTGTCTGTGGCCCCTTCACTCTGAAGGATCTGGCCGAGTTGTCCCAATCCACTCCGGCCGAAGGCGCGGATCTTGGCGCCGTTTTCTCGGATGTGGCGCCACTGGAAAATGCCGGGGCCGATCAGGTGTCGTTTCTCGACAACCGCAAATATGCCGCGGCATTTCAGGCCAGCAAGGCCGGGCTGTGCGTGGTTTCACCCGATATGGCGGACAAGGCGCCCCAGGGCATGGCGCTGTTGCTGTCGTCTGATCCCTATCGCGCGTATGCCCGCATCGCGCAGGCTTTTTACCCTGTGCCCGTACCGGAGCCCTGGGTGGCACCGACCGCCTGTATCGATGCCAGCGCCACGGTGGGAGAGGGGTGCCGCATCGAGCCCGGCGTCGTGATCGGGGCGGGGGCCGAGATCGGCAAGCGCTGCCGGATCGGCGCCAATGTGGTCATCGGCACCGGCGTTGTGCTTGGCGATGATTGCATTATCGGCGCCAATGCCACCCTTTCCCATGCTTTGGTGGGGATGCGGGTGAATATCTATCCCGGCGCCCGCATCGGTCAGGATGGCTTTGGCTTTGCCATGGGGCCGCAGGGGCATCTCAAAGTGCCGCAATTGGGCCGGGTGGTGATCGGCAATGGCGTCGAGATCGGCGCCAACAGCACCATCGACCGCGGCGCCGGTCCCGATACGGTGATCGGTGACGGCTGCATGATAGACAACCTCGTCCAGATTGGGCACAACGTGCAATTGGGGCGCGGCTGTGTGATTGTGGCGCAGGTCGGTATTTCGGGTTCGACCCGGTTTGGCGATTTCGTCGCCGCCGGAGGTCAGGCCGGAATTACCGGGCATCTGAAGATCGGCTCGGGCGCCCGGATCGCGGCCCAGTCCGGTGTCATGCGCGATGTTGCTCCGGGCGAAACAGTGGGCGGTGCTCCTGCAATGCCCATGAATGACTGGCTGCGTCAAACCGCCATGCTGGGCAAGATGGCGCGCAAGAAGTAGGGGTAAGGTTCGGCTTTGACCGCCTAAGGCGGTGCCGAAGGATTGAGAAGGCAGGATTTTTCCATGGACACATCCGTCAACGACCAGGGCAAGGTCATCGACATCAACCGGATCATCGCCATGATCCCGCATCGCTATCCGTTCCTGATGGTGGATCGGGTAGTCAAGGTGGTGCCCAACGAAAGTGCCGTGGGCATCAAGAACGTCACCATCAATGAACCGTTCTTTCAGGGCCACTTTCCCTCACGTCCGGTTTTTCCGGGCGTACTGATCGTTGAGTCCATGGCCCAGACCGCCGCTGTGCTGGTGGTCGAGACCTTGGGGCCGTCGGCCGAGGGCAAGCTGGTCTATTTCATGAGTGTCGAGAACTGCCGTTTCCGCAAGCCGGTGGGGCCGGGCGATCAACTGCACATTCATGTGTTCAAGGAGCGTAGCCGGGGCAATGTCTGGAAATTCCGGGCCGAAGCCAAGGTTGACGATATTCTGGTCGCGGAAGCGACGTATGCCGCCATGATTTTGGATCAGTAATGACCAATATACACCCCACAGCCATCATTGATGCCAAGGCGGAAGTTGCCGACTCGGCCATTATCGGTCCCTTTTGCGTCGTCGGTCCCGATGTGCGACTGGGAGAATCCGTGGAACTGGTTTCCCATGTAGCCGTTGCCGGACGCACCAGCATTGGCGACGGAACACGGATTTTTCCCTTCGCCTCCATCGGCCATCGTCCCCAAGATCTGAAATACAAGGGTGAACCCTCCACCTTGGAGGTCGGTCGCAATAATCAGATCCGTGAGCACGTCACCATGAATCCCGGCACCGAGGGCGGCGGTATGCTGACCAAGGTCGGCGACAATTGCCTGTTCATGGCCAGCGCCCATGTGGCGCATGACTGTATTCTCGGAGACGGGGTGATCATGGCTAATAACGCCACCCTGGCGGGCCATGTGACGGTGGGCGAATACGCCTTCCTGGGGGGGCTGTCGGCGGTGCATCAGTTCGTGCGGATCGGCAAGCATGCCATGATCGGCGGCATGTCGGGCGTCGAGGCCGATGTCATTCCCTTCGGCATGGTGATCGGTAACCGCGCCTATCTGAATGGTCTGAATATTGTCGGGTTGAAGCGCCGCGGCTTCTCGCGCGACGATATCCATACCCTGAGGAACGCCTATCGCCTGCTGTTTGCCCAGGAGGGCACCTTGCAGGAGCGCCTCAGCGATGTGGAGGAGCAGTTCAAGGCCAATGCCGTAGTGATGGAGATCGTGGAATTCATCCGCTCGGATTCGTCGCGCTCGCTCAGCACCCCCAAGGGTGATGCGTCCTAAACTTGGCATTATCGCGGGCGGAGGCGAGCTGCCTGGGCTTGCCGCCGCCGCCTGCCGGGCCGAGGGGCGGCCTTTCCATATTCTGGCCTTGTCCGGGCACGCCGATCCCAAGGTGATCAGCGATTGCCCGCAGGACTGGATCCGGCTGGGTGAGGCCGGGACCGGCTTTGAACTTCTCCGCAAGGCGGGCGTCTCTGAGGTCATGATGATCGGCCCGGTGCGGCGTCCAACCATCAGCGAGCTTGCCCCTGATTTCCGGACCGCCCGTTTTTTCGCCAAGGTTGGCCTCAAAGCCCTGGGTGATGACGGCCTGCTGCGTGCCGTTATCACTGAACTGGAAAACGAAGGCTTTCAGGTGGTGGGCATCGATCAGGTTCTCGACGATTGTCTCGCCATTGCCGGACTCTATGGTCGTCTTGCCCCCGATGCGCAGGCCGAGGCCGATATCCGCCGCGCCATCGAGGTGGCCAAGGGCTTGGGAGCGCTGGATGTGGGCCAAGCGGTGGTGGTGCAACAGGGGATCGTGCTGGGGGTCGAAGCCATCGAAGGCACCGACCGGCTGCTGCGGCGCTGCGGCGAGTTGGCGCGCGACGGAGTGGGCGGGGTTCTGGTCAAGGTCCGAAAGCCTGCCCAGGACCGCCGTATCGACCTTCCCACCATCGGACCGGAGACCCTGCGCGAGGCCGCCGCTGCGGGCTTGCGCGGGATAGCGGTGGAAGCCGGGGGCGCCCTGGTGCTGGGGCGGGCGGCCATGGCCGTGGAGGCCGACCGGCTGGGCCTGTTCCTGGTGGGGGTCGAGCCGCCGTCATGACGGAACCGCTTCTGATCTACATCATCGCCGGTGAGCCGTCGGGCGATCTGCTGGGGGGGCGGCTGATGGCCGCGCTTCGGCAGCGGAGCGGCGGTCAGGTCCGGTTTGCCGGGATCGGCGGCGAATCCATGCGCGACGAAGGTCTGGACAGCCTGTTTCCCATGACCGAGCTATCGGTGATGGGGCTGGTGGAGGTGGTGCCGCGCATTCCCGCCATTCTGCGGCGGGTGAAGCAGACTCTTTGTGATATCGAAACAAAGTGCCCGGCCGCCGTGATCACTATCGATTCCTGGGGCTTTACCGGACGCATTCACGGCGGGCTGAAGAAGGCGGGATCAAACATTCCCCGCATCCACTACGTGGCCCCCATGGTCTGGGCCTGGAAGTCGGGCCGAACCAAGACCCTGGCCCGGGTTCTCGACCTGCTGCTGACCCTGCTGCCCAATGAACCGGCGTGGTTTGAAAAGGAAGGGCTGAGAGCGCTCCATGTCGGCCATCCGGTTATCGAGGGAGGGGCGGGCAACGGCGATGGCGCCGCCTTCCGCCGCCGCCATGGCATTGCCGCCGATACCAAAGTGCTGTGCGTCCTGCCCGGCAGCCGTCATTCCGAAACCGCCAAACTGTTGGGGCCGTTCGCCAAAACCCTGGGGCTGCTGGCGGCGCGGGTTGCGGGTTTGACGGTGGTGGTGCCGACGGTGGAAACCGTGGCTGAGGAGGTCACCCGTGCCGCCGCCACGTGGCCGGTGCCGTCGCTGGTGATCCGAGGCGCGGCGGAGAAATATGATGCCTTTGCCGCCTGCGACGTCGCTCTGGCCGCTTCGGGCACAGTGGCCCTGGAACTGGCCATGGCCGGGCTTCCAGCGGTGATCACCTACAAGGTTTCCAGGCTTTCGGCCTTTGTTGCCACCCGCTTCCTCGGGCTCAGTCTAAAATTCGTTACCCTGGTCAATATTCTGGTGGACCGGGCGGTCATGCCGGAATTGCTGCAAGATGATTGTCGCCCGAATAAATTGGCCGAGGCGGTGGAGCATCTGCTGAACGATCCCGTCGCCTGTGACGCCCAGGTGGCGGGGGCCCGCCATGCCCTGGAAAAATTGGGATTGGGCGGCGAAAGCCCCAGCGGCCGTGCCGCAGATGCGGTCTTGGCTTTTATCAAGGAGAGACGACCATGACCAAGGACTCGGCATCGGAATGGCGGTTGTTGCACACCATGATCCGGGTGGGCGATCTTGACCGCTCGGTCGATTTTTATACCCGTCTATTGGGGATGAAGCTGCTGCGGCGCCAGGATTTCCCCGAGGGGCGCTTTACCCTGGCCTTCGTGGGCTATGGCGACGAGGCTGATCAGGCCGTGATCGAATTGACCCACAACTGGGATACGGCCCGCTATGACATCGGCAGCGGCTTTGGCCATCTGGCCTTGGGTGTCGCCGATATTTACGGTGCCTGTTCCCGGCTGGATGCGGCGGGAGCAAAGATAGTCCGGGCGCCCGGCCCCATGAAGCATGGGTCCACCGTTATTGCTTTTGTCGAGGATCCTGATGGGTACAAGATCGAGCTGATCGAACGGCATTGATTGACTGATAAGTATTGGCTATACCTTGCCCAATATTTTTCAGGGCGCAAGGCTGGGGGTCAGTCACGTTGTTTGGAATGCCCATCGGAAGCTTATTGCAGATATTTTTAAGCTTGGCCGGAATTAGCTTTTTGGTGCTTTGCCTGCGTACTATTCTCTCATTCCGAGAGGCGGGCTTGGCGGCGGCATCGGAGAATCTCCCCCCACTCTCCATTCTAAAGCCTTTGTGCGGCGACGAACCCCGACTTTACGAATGCCTGCATTCATTCTGTGCCCAGGATTATCCCGAATTCCAGATCGTTTTTGGAGTCCGAGAGGATGACGACCCCGCCGTGGCGGTGGTCGAACGCCTGAAGGCAGACTTTCCCCACCGCGACATTCAACTGGTCTGCGACGGCCATGTTCACGGCGCCAATCTCAAGATCAGCAACGTCATGAATATCATGGCACAGTGCCGCCATGATCTGCTGATGGTGTCCGACAGCGATGTCGAGATCGCGCCCGGCCATTTCCGCGCCATGGCCACCGAAATGACCGAGCCCAATGTGGCGGCGGTGTCGTGTCTCTATAAAGGAGCGGCGGCGGTTCCTGGCCAGATTGCTGCCTTGGGTGCCATGAACATCAATCATTGGATCGTGCCGTCGGTGCTGCTGGATGTCGCCATGAATGGCATTGCCCCTACTCTAGGGCCGGTGCTGATGCTGCGGCGCGAGGCTTTGGATAAGATCGGCGGCTTCAAAGTGGTGGCCGACCACCTCGCCGAGGATCACGAAATCGGCATCCTGCTGCACAAGGTCGGGTTTGAAACCCGGCTCAGTCACAGTACCATTGATACCATGGTGACCGAGACGAGCCTTGGTGCCCTGATCCGCCACGAGGTGCGTTGGGCCCATACCGTCCGTGCCGTGCGGCCCACCGACTTCCTGCTTTCCGCCGTGACGTGGTCACTGCCCGTCATGCTGGCGCTGCACGCCTTCTTTCCCACCCTGGTGGGAGGCGTGCTGCTGGGCCTTTACGTCATGCTGCGTCTTGCCCTGCACCGGGTGTTGCTGGCGCGGTTCCACTTTGCCTCGCCCATGTCGGGCTGGCTGGTGCTGCCGCGCGAATGCCTGTGCTTTTTCGTCTGGCTGATCAGTCTGTTCAGCCGCGCTGTTGTCTGGCGCGGCCACCCCTTCAGGCTTCTGCCGGGCGGTCGTTTGGTGCCGCTGGAATAGAGGCCAGCCACGGCGCCAGATCTTCCCGTGCCCGCATGGAATAGAGTTTTTTACGGTCGCGGCCCTTGATTTTCTTTCCTTTTTCGTCGCGCTCGGGCGGGGGCGGAAACAGGCCGAAATTGATGTTCATGGGCTGATAGGTATCGGCATGGCCACCGCCTGTGACATGGGCGAGCAGGGCGCCGAGCGCGGTGGTCTGAGCGGGCGGCGCCAAATCACGGCCCAGAGTTTCGGCGGCACAGAACAGGCCGGACAACAATCCGATGGCGGCACTTTCCACATAGCCTTCACAGCCGGTTACCTGGCCTGCCAGCCGCAGACGCGGTTGAGCCTTGAGGCGAAGGGTGGCGTCAAGCACGCGCGGTCCATTGACGAAGGTGTTGCGGTGCAGGCCGCCCAGGCGAGCAAATTCGGCCTGTTCCAGGCCGGGGATCGAGCGGAAGATGCGCGTTTGTTCGCCATGGCGCAGCTTGGTTTGAAAGCCCACCAGATTATAGAGGGTGCCGAGGGCGTTATCTTGGCGCAATTGCACCACGGCAAAGGGCTTGGGGCCGTTAGGGTCGGTCAGGCCCACCGGCTTCATGGGGCCGAAGGCCAGGGTCTCGCGGCCACGCTCGGCCATCACTTCGATGGGCAGGCAACCCTCGAAGTAGGGTGTATCCTTCTCCCAGTCATGGAACTGCACCTTGTCGCCGCTGACCAGGGCATCGACGAAGGCGTAATACTGGTCCCGCGACAGGGGGCAGTTGATGTAATCGGAGCCGGTGCCCTTGTCATAGCGTGACTGGAACCATGCACGGGAGAAATCGATGCTCTCCTTGGTGACGATGGGGGCGATGGCGTCGAAGAAGGACAGCGAATCCTCGCCGGTCACCGTCTTCAGGGCTTCGGCCATGGCGGGGGAGGTTAGGGGGCCGGTGGCGATGATCACCCGCTCCCAGTCTTCGGGCGGCAGACCCGCCACTTCCTCGCGCCGGATGGTGATGAGGGGATGATCCTCCAGCGCCTTTTGAATGGCGGCGGAAAACCCGTCACGGTCCACCGCCAGCGCACCGCCCGCCGGAACCTTGTGGGCATCGGCGGTGGTTAGGATCAACGAGCCGGAGCGGCGCATTTCCTCGTGCAGCAGACCGACGGCGTTGTACTCGGCATCGTCGGAGCGCAGGGAGTTGGAGCAAACCAGCTCGGCCAGACCATCGGTCTGGTGAGCGGGGGTGGTGCGAATCGGCCGCATCTCGTGCAGCACGACGGCAATCCCGGCGCGGGCGAGCTGCCAGGCGGCTTCCGACCCGGCAAGGCCTCCGCCGATCACATGAACGGTTTCAGTCATGGGGACGGAGATAAAGACTCCGGCCCCCGAAGTCCAGGCAAACCCTATTTTATGTGCTGAGAGGCTGCCAGTTGCGTCATCCAGCCAATGCCGTTATGGACCGATGACAGCGAACTGGCGCCGCTGATCGCCTTGGCCTTGGTGCCGCTGACATCGGCGCCGTTCTTGCTGTCGGGCATGTCCATAGGGCCGAAGGCATAGGACGAGAAGGCCGAGGCTGGCCCGGTCTTTTCGGGGCGGGTGGAGTGGCTGGCCGGTTGATCCTTGCGGTTCAGCAAGATGTGGCTGGGGGCACCGGTAAGAGTAGGCATGATCGATCTCCATGGGAGAGGTTTGCCAGGATCTATGCATGCGCCATGCCAAAGGGAAGTGGCTGAAATCCGCCATTTCAACCAGGACGAGGGCGGCAATATCTGCCCAGGGGATATGCAAGGAAGGACATTCCTTCCGGTCACACATTAGGGTATAAGCTGCCGCTACCCTTTAGAGTGGGAAAGAGACACCCATGGCCAAGACCTATTACGTTGTCGGCGGGGAATACGCCGACACTTCCTTTTCCGTGATCGCCCCCGGCCATACCGAAGAGCGCTTCGGTCCGTTCGAGGAGCAGGAGGCGCATATCTGCTGGCGCGCCCTGACCGGCAAGTCGGTGGATAACGCCATGGTCCGGTATTTCATCCGCCGTTCGACCGAGGAAGCCGCGGGCGAGGATTGGTATGTGGTCGGCGGCGAATATGCCGACGGTACCTTTCAGACCATGGCGTCCGGCCGCAAACCGGAAGTGCACGGCCCCTTCAGCCGCAAGGATGCCTTGGACACATGGCGGTCATTGACCGGCAAGACCGTGGACAGCGCCCTGACCCGCTTTGACCTGTTCACCGGTGAAGAGATGAAGCGCCGCGCCACAGCAAACTGATATCCCTCTCATATTTATTCGTGACTGGAAATGGGGGGGAGATCGCGCTATCTCCTCCCCAACCGTCACAGGATAAGGAGAGGTTTCGTGTCGCACTTTCCCAACAAATACCACGCCTTCATCTGTACCCAGGCTCGGCCCGATGGCCATCCGCGTGGATGCTGCACCAGTCGGGGAGGCGGGAAGCCTCTGTTCGAGCGTCTGCTGGCCAAGGTCAGCGAGAAGAATTTGTGGGAAGCCGGTGTGAGCGTTGCGTCGTCCAGCTGCCTGGGCTTTTGCAAGCTCGGCCCCCTGATGGTGGTCTATCCCCAGGGCATTTGGTACAAGCTGGAAAGCGAGGCCGATGTGGATGAGGTGGTGGAGTCCCACTTCGCCAATGATAAGCCGGTGGAACGCCTGATGGTGGTTCCCAGCAAGTAATTCCGGCATCGGGGAGGGGCTTCCTCCTCAATGGCGAAGCGGGGGAGCGGCCGTTGGCTGCTCCCCCGCTGTTTTATGGTCTTATGGCCATTCCCGACAGGCCGCCTGCGAGTCCCCGATGTCAGGCGAACAGCGACAGCACCGCCCCGGTTTGCAGGGAGGCGTGGTTGTGGGATGGGGAATTGAGGGTGATGATGTTGGGGGGGGTCGCCTCTTTGGCCACCACCGAACCGGTGGTGTCGATGTCGAGGAAATACGCCGCTCCCGCCTTGATCATCTCGGCCGCCTTCTGCATCAACGGCCCCTTATCGCCCACATTGGGATAGGGCGCGGTTTTCAGGAATTTCGGGGTGATGTTCGCCGCAGTATTGGCCTTGGCGGAGATGATGCCGGTCGTCTTGTCGATTTCGAGATAGAAGGGGGTCTTCGCCTTGTCGAACACCATGGCGTCAGCCTTGTACTTTTCCGAAACATCGGTGGCTTCGATGGCGGCGGGAAGGCCTTCAACCGCTGCCCGCAGCTTGGTCTGCATGGAATAGGGCAGGTCGGTCATGGGGTCTTGGGTCTGGTCGATCGCCTGGAGCTGGCCCTTGGCATCCAGGGAGATCTTGAACGGGCGATGAGCATTCAGCATCTGGACGCCACTGGCTTCCCAGTTGTTCTCGGTCTTGGCCTGCGGCGGAAGCAGGAACGTCGCCACCGCGGTCAGGTCATCGGCGGCCCCGGCCAGCTTTTTCAGCCATTTGTCATTGGTCTGGTTGGCCTTGATCTTCTGGGCCATGGTCTGAACATCGTCGATGGCCCGAAGCAGCACCGCCTGTTGCTGCACATTATATTTGCTGAGATCGGCCTCGGCCTGGGCCTGGGCCTGCACCTGGCCCGCGGAATCAAGGGTAACCACCACCGGCTGGCCTTTGGCCATGAGATAGCCCGCAACCTTTTCCCACTCAGCCTTGGGTTGGTATGTTCCCGCCTTGATATAGGCCAGCCGTTGACCGGCATTGGTATAAATGCCGTTCCTGGCCTGGGTGATGCGCTGTTCTTGTAAAATACCCTCGGTGGTTTTGGGGGTGGCGCTGCCATTACCCGCCAGAGCGCTGAAGAGCGCTTCCGTCCCATTGGACTGGACGTTGCCGCTGATGGCGTCGTAAAGGCCGTTGTCGGACCCGCCAAGCCCTTGAAGGAGGCTTATGGCCCCATAGCCCGATGAATTAATGCTGTTGACCATGACAAGCCCCTTTCTGATGGCTCGTGCCCTTGCGCCGACCCTCCCCGCCATTCGGATGGGCGAGGCGAAGACCGACAGGCTGACAACCTAGCAGCGGGCGCGTTCCACCCGCGATAGTCCTACACTTCCTGCCATAGTATTCCAAAACGCAGGCCAGATCAAAATAAATGCGCGGTGCCGCCCTTGTCGTGGGAAGGGGGCGCAGACGGTCTGGAAAATTTTCTGGGCATCTGCTAGAATTAGGAGTGTCTTAATATCCCACGTACTGAAAGTGCTGGGTACGATGAGTACGATCGGCCTCAACGGTATCACCGCCACCGTCTATGTCCCGACGAGTGCTTCTCAAAGCACCGGGACGTCGGCGACCGAGGCCACGTCCACGTCGAACAAGACCGCTACCTCCACTTCCACATCGTCCAGCAGCAATTCCGCCATCTTCTACAGCAGTCCGGTGTTGGTGTTTGATCCTGTGGGCGGCGCCATGGCATGGCAATACCGCGATACCTCTAGCGGTGACCCGCTGTATCAGTCGCCCAGCACCACCGCCCTTTTATACCGGCGTACCGCCGAGCGCGAACAATCGCAAAAGACGGTTGGCGGACAGGTGTCCGTCAGGGGGTGACCCTTATCCGCCAATCCTCAAAGCAGCCGGATTATTCCGTCCGCTGAATCAAGTGGAAGCCGAAGGGGGTTTCCACCACGCCGCTGATTTCGCCGACTTCCAGCGCAAAGGCGGCCACATCGAATTCCGGGACCATGGCGCCCTTGGGGAATTCACCCAGGTCGCCGCCTTCTTCCGAGGACGGGCAGTCGGAATACTGGCGGGCCAGCTGGTCGAAGGCGGCACCATCATCGATCTCGGCTTTGATTTCATTGATGGCGGACAGGGCATCGTCCTTGCTGCGGCTGGCCTGAGAACGCATGGAGCCCTTGTACATCAAGAGGATATGAGAGGCACGGATCTGGGACGGCATGACGGTATGGCTCCTTAGGGGGAATAAAAGGCAGATAGCTTAGCAGTTAGCGGCGGTTCTTAGCCAGTTCGTGAATGAGAATGGCGGCAGTGGCGGCGACATTGAGAGATTGCACCTTGCCCGAACCGGGAATGGTGGCGATGTCGTCGCAGGCGGCCAGGGTAGCGGGGGGCAGGCCTTCTTCCTCGTTCCCCAAGATCATGGCAACGGGTTTACCCGGCCGTGACAGCACCTCGGCCAGGGGGCGGCCCGATCCCAAGGCGGTTCCGACCACGCGATAGGAATCCTTCAGGCGCTTCAGCGCGGCGGCAAATTTGCGGGCACGGATCACCTCGACCCATTCCAAGCCGCCTTCGGCGACGCGAAAGGCCGCTTCGGAGGGTTCCGCCTGGGCGGGATGATCGGAAATCAGCAGGCGCTCCAGGCCGAAGAACGCCATAGTCCGGGCGATGGCGCCTAGGTTATGAGGGTTGCCGACACCGTCGAGAACCAGAAGCGGCGCCCGCGCCTTGGCCCATTGGGCCGCCTCCAGGGGATCGAAAACACCGACCCGCTTTGGTTTTGAAATCGCAACGATGCCGCCGTGAAGCGGGGTTCCGGCGATTTTGGCCAGTTCCTCGGCACTCACCATGCGATAGGGTTTGTGATGCTTGGCCATCAGGGCGCAAAAGCCGCCGATTTCGGACTTGAAGCGCTCCTCGTAGAACAGGCGCTCGGCCCGGCCGGGATCGTGGGCGAACAGCGCCCGGACGGCGGGCAGGCCGGCGATCTTTTCGGTTTCATCGCGGGGAGGCATCGGGGCGTGGGGCGGCTTCTTGTGTGGAACCGGTGGGCGTGGCATTGCTGAGGCCTGAAATCTTTATCCGGAGAGTGTTGTGACTCGGCTGGTGCTGTTCAACAAGCCCTATGACGTTCTGACCCAGTTCAGCGACCGCGACGGCGGGCGCGCGACCTTGAAGGACTTCATCCCGATCCCCGGTATCTACCCCGCCGGGCGGCTGGATCGGGATTCGGAAGGGCTGTTGGTGCTGACCGATTCCGGGCCGTTGATCAGCAAGGTCGCCGACCCGCGCCATAAGATGCCTAAGACCTATTGGGCGCAGGTGGAGGGCGTCCCGACCGAGGAGGCGTTGGAGCGGCTGCGCCGGGGAGTGGAACTGAAGGATGGAATGACCTTGCCCGCCGGGGCGGCTCCCATGGCCGAGCCCGAGGGCTTGTGGCGGCGCGACCCGCCCATCCGCTATCGGGCGGCCATTCCCACCGCCTGGATCGAGTTGACCATCCGCGAAGGCCGCAACCGTCAGGTCCGGCGCATGACTGCGGCGGTGGGACTGCCCACTCTGCGGCTGATCCGTTGGACGGTGGGCGACTGGAGTCTGGACGGTCTCCAACCGGGCCAGTACGCAGATATCAGCCGCACAGAGCCTTCAGGGACTGCTCCAGGGCGTCCACGGCTTCATTCAGCAAGGCGTGGCTGATGACCAGCGGCGGCGAGAAGCGGATCGTATTACGGTGGGTGTCCTTGGTGAGGATGCCGCGTTCGGCCAAGGCCTGACATACTGCGGTGGCGGAAACGATCTCGGGATGGAACTCGACGCCGATGAACAGGCCGCGTCCACGGATTTCCTTGATGGCGGGGCTTGGGATGGTCCCCAGGTGCTCCATCAGCCAGGGGCCAAGCTCGGCGGCACGCTGAACCAGCCCTTCCTCCACCAGGACGGTCAGGGCCTCGTGCCCCACCGCTGCCGCCAACGGGTTACCGCCATAGGTGCTGCCATGGTCGCCGGGCTTGAACACATCCATCACCTCGGCCTTGGCCAGCACCAGGGAGACCGGCAGCAGGCCGCCCCCCAGGGCCTTGCCCAACGTTACGATATCGGGCCTGATCCCCTCGTGCTCCGAAGCCAGCATGGCGCCCGCACGGCCCAGGCCGCTTTGGACTTCGTCACAGATCATCAGCACCTTATGCCGGTCGCACAGCCGACGGCACTCGGCCAAGGCGCCGGGGGGAGGGATTATGATGCCGCCTTCACCCTGGATAGGTTCCACCAGAAACGCGGCGGTGTCGGGGGTGATGGCCTCCTCCAGTGCCTTGGCATCACCAAACGGCACGATATCGGTGCCGGGCGGGTAGGGGCCGAAGGCATCGCGGTATTGCGGCACTGTCGACATACCAACAATGGCGATGGTCCGGCCATGGAAATTGCCTTGGCAGGCGATGATGCGCGCTCGTTCAGATTTTACACCCTTGACGGTGTAGGCCCATTTGCGGGCGAGCTTCAAGGCGGTCTCCACCGCTTCGGCGCCGGTGTTCATGGGCAGAGCCCGCTCCATACCGGTCAGATGGCAGGCCAGTTGGGCAAAGCGCCCGAGAGGTTGGGTGTAAAAGGCGCGCGACACCACCGCCAGTTTCGCCGCCTGTTGTTGCAGAACCGAGACGAGGCGCGGATGGCAATGGCCGTGACTGACGGCGGAATAGGCGCCCATCATGTCGATATAGCGCCGCCCATCCTCATCCCACAGCAAAGCGCCTTCGCCCCGGACCAGAACGATGGGCAGCGGCTGGTAATTGTGGGCTAGACAGGTCTCTTCCCGTTGAATGGTGGGCGATGTCATGGAAGTTCTCCCGTGCGGAGACGAGGGCTTTCACCACTGCCGCGGTGCGGCCCTCCATATCCTTGTGCGGATTGTATTCGGCGATTTCGAGGCCGAGGCAGTGGGGCGAGCGCAGCAAGGGGGCCAGCGCCCGAACCAGCTCACCTCCCCGAATGCCGTGGGGAACCGGACTTCCGACGCCGGGGGCGTCGTGCGGGTCGATCCCGTCCAGATCGATGCTGAGGCCATAGCTCTCGCCGGGAAGGCTGGTGGCATGGCGGAGGTGACGGGCGAGTGAGCCGGGCGGAATCCGGCTCATGGGAACCACCTGGACGCCGAGGCGGGCCAGCAGGTCTGCTTCCTCGGGCTCCCAGCTCCGCACGCCCAGCAAGGCCACATGGCTGGGCCGAAGACGGCCAGGGGCAAGGGCCAGTCTGGGATCGCCATGGCCCAGCAGACATGCCAACGGCATGCCGTGCAAGGCATCGGAGGGCGAGGTTTCTGGCCGATGGCTGTCCATATGGGCGTCGATCCAGATCAGGCGGAAGGACTGATTTGGCTTCAGGGTATCGAGCACTCCCCGCCACGTCCCCATGGCCATGGAATGATCGCCTCCCAGCATGATGGGAAAGCGCCCCCGTCGGATAGCCGCCGTCACCAGGGCTGCCAGGCGGTCATAGAGAGTGGCCATAGCAGGGATGGAGGAGTCTCCGGTCCCGAGGACCATCCGCCAGTTTGCCTTGCCGCCCAGCCCCGCACGGCGCAGATACAGCGGTCCATCGGCACATCCATGGTCACGGGCTCCCTGACCACAGCCGAATCCAATGATCGCTGCTTTGCGTTCCATTCGATCCATGGCGGCAAACTCCAAGGGTATCGCCCCCTTTGTCTCCTCCTTAGGTATCTGTGAATTCTGCGGGTGAAATGTCAGGGGGGCGGCGAAAAAGCCTTGATTTTGCCGCAATTGCGTCCGGGTTGCCGCCATGATTGGGCGGCATTGTCCTGGGCAAGGCAGAAGGAACGCCGTCCTTGGCCTGTTCTCCGATCACCGGCGTGACAGAGTGCAGACATCATGAAGCAGATTATCGAAGTAAAGCGTGCCGAACCGGATAATGTCCCGTCGCCGAAAGCGGCCGTTGACAAATCCAGTGCCGAGACTGAGGCCTTGCGCCGCCGCCGGGCTCAGATCGCCGCGTATATCTGACTTATCTGGCTGATGCCGTCGGCGGTTCCCAGGTGACTTCCACCCGGCGATTGCGGTGTTCGCTGATATTGTCCTTGGTGGGAACCGCCAGCTTATCCTTGCCGAAGCCTTTGACGTCGACCATCTGGGCGGTGACGCCCAGCTTCTTCAACTGTTCAACCACTGCCTTGGCACGGCGGTCGGAAAGCTTCTGGTTGTGGGACTTCGCACCCACCGTATCGGTGAAGCCATAGACCCGCACGGTGTTCAGCTTGGCGGTCTTGAGGGTTTCGGCGACGTCGTAGAGATTTTGCATGGCCGAGCCGGTGATCTCGGCCTTGTTGGTGTCGAACAGCACCACCAGCGGCTGAGGTATGAGCGGGGCTTCGGTCGCCTTGGGCGCAGGGGCCGGAGGCTTCAGCTTGGGCTCGGTCGCCAGGAAGGCGGTCTTGCAGCTGGAATCGGTGTCACGCTCCCACTCTTCCTCGATCCAGCAATCCAGTGAGACCTGAGCCTTGGCTGCTTCGGCGGGAATCCGCTCGCGGGCGCCCTTGTCGAAATCATCCATCAAGGTGGCGCGGGCCTGAGTCAATTCGGGCAGCACCGGGGCGGGCAGATCCCATTCCGCCGGATTTTCCGGCAGAACCACTTCGCCGGTGGCGGCGCGGTCGGCCTTGGCGGCGAAGATGGCGGCATGGTCCCACGCGTACTCGGCGAGGGCTTCCTGCTTGGCCTGGGTGCGATATTCCTCGAACAGGGCCTTGGTGAAGGGCGTACCCGCCGTTGGGCTGGGGGCGGCCAAGGTGTCTTGCACGTCCGACACCTGGAAAGGCGTCGCACAGGCGGAAACTGTGGCCAGGGCCAGCATGGCGAAGAGAACGCGGGCGATCTTCATGGTCGAAACCTGTCGGGCAGAGAACTCGCTCCACCCCGGAGAAGGATGGACGTATTGTTAATTTTGCAAGGCGAGCAAAAATTGTCCAGATAATTCGAAGTAATCGTTGAAGACCCTCTGCTGAAAGGGCTTGGGTCTTGTTAATGTGTTACTTCTGAGTTCTTCATCCTGTATCTTTAACGTGATGAGTGGGGTTGGGGTAAAATCAGCCCCCGCCAATGGGTTAGCGCTTGGTCTTGGCTGCACGCGCCAGGATGGGGGCAAGGTATTTCCCGGTATAACTTGCCGTGCATTTGGCCACATCTTCCGGCCGTCCCGCTGCGACGATATGGCCGCCGCCGTCACCACCTTCGGGGCCGAGATCAATGATCCAGTCGGCGGTCTTGATGACTTCCAGGTTATGCTCGATCACTAAAATGGTGTTGCCGGTCTCGACCAGGGCCTGGATGACTTCCAGCAGCTTGCGCACATCCTCGAAATGCAGGCCGGTGGTGGGCTCGTCGAGGATGTAGAGCGTCCGCCCGGTGGCGCGGCGTGATAGCTCCTTGGCCAGTTTGACACGCTGGGCCTCGCCGCCCGACAACGTGGTGGCCTGCTGGCCGAGATGGATGTAGTCCAGCCCCACCCGTTGCAGGGTGATCATCTTGTCGCGGATGGCCGGGACCGCCTTGAAGAAGTCGGCGGCCTCTTCGACGGTCATGTCGAGAACGTCGGCTATACTCTTGCCGCGAAAGGTTATTTCCAGGGTTTCGCGGTTATAGCGCTTGCCCTTGCAGACGTCGCATTGGACATAGACGTCGGGTAGGAAATGCATTTCGATCTTGATGACGCCGTCGCCCTGACAGGCCTCGCAGCGCCCGCCCTTGACGTTGAACGAGAAGCGGCCGGGCTTGTAGCCGCGGGCCTTTGACTCGGGCAGTTCGGTGAACCAGTCGCGGATGGGAGAGAAGGCACCGGTATAGGTGGCGGGGTTGGAGCGCGGCGTCCGGCCGATGGGGCTTTGGTCGATATCGATGATCTTGTCGAGATGCTCGATGCCGTCGATACGGTCGAAGGGCGAAGGCTGCTCGCGCGAGCCCATCAGGCGGCGCGCCAGGGCCTTGTACAGGGTTTCGATCACCAAGGTGGACTTGCCGCCGCCCGAGACGCCAGTGACGCAGGTCAACGTCCCCAGGGGGATCTCTACCGATACATCCTTCAGATTGTTGCCCCGCGCCCCCACCACGGTAAGGCGCGCACCGCTGCCCTTGCGGCGCTTGGGCGGCAGGGCTATCTGGTCGAGGCCGATCAGATAGCGTCCGGTCATACTGGCGCCGTTGGCCATGACCTCGGCAGGAGTGCCTTCGGCCACCACCTCGCCGCCATGGATGCCGGCGCCCGGCCCCATGTCGATGAGGTAATCGGCGGTACGGATGGCGTCTTCGTCGTGTTCGACCACGATGACGGTGTTGCCGATGTCGCGCAGGCGCTTCAAGGTCGCCAACAGGCGGTCGTTGTCGCGCTGGTGCAGACCGATGGAGGGTTCGTCCAGCACGTAGAGCACGCCGGTCAGGCCCGACCCGATCTGGCTGGCCAGCCGAATGCGCTGGCTTTCACCGCCCGACAGCGAGCCCGAGCCCCGCGACAGGGTCAGGTAGTCGAGGCCCACATCCACCAGAAAGCCTAGGCGGTCGTTGATCTCGCGCAGGATGCGCCGGGCGATCTCCTTGTCCTTGGGCTTCAAGTGCTGGTCCAGTTCGCCGAACCAATCCCGCGCCTTGAGGATCGAGACTTCCGCAGCCTCGGTGATGTGCAATCCCCGGATCTTGACCGCCAGCGCTTCCGGTTTCAGCCTTGCCCCGCCGCAGGATTCGCACGGAGCGGTGCCCTGAAAGCGTGACAGCTCTTCCCGGACCCAGGAAGAATCGGTCTCACGGAAGCGTCGGGCCATGTTGGGGATGACGCCTTCGAATGACGTCTCGGTGTGATAGCCGCGAAAACCGTCCTCATAGGCAATGCGGATCTCCTCCTTGCCCGAACCGTGAAGGATGACCTCCCGCGCCCGGTGGGGCAGCGATTTCCACGGCGTTTCCAGGCTGAAGCGGTAATGCTCGGCCAGGCCTTGCAGGGTTTGGATGTAATATTGTGAGGTCGAGCCCGCCCAAGGGGCGACGGCGCCGTCACGCAAGGAAAGCTCTGGGTTCGGTACGACCAGTTCGGGATCGAAATAAAGTTTTATCCCCAGGCCGTCGCACGTGGGGCAGGCGCCGAACGGGTTGTTGAAGGAGAACAGCCGGGGCTCGATCTCCTCAATGGTGAAGCCCGAGACCGGACAGGCGAACTTGGCGGAAAAAACGGTGCGCTCGCCCGTGGCGGCGTTCTCGGCGATGCACAGCCCATCGGCCATGCCCAGGGCGGTCTCCAGCGAATCCGCCAGCCGGTTGCCGAGGCCGGGTTTGACCACCAGACGATCCACCACCACCTCGATATCGTGTTTCTTCTTCTTGTCGAGGGTGGGAACCTCATCGATCTCGTAAAGGGTGCCATCGACCTTGACCCGCTGGAAGCCCTTCTTCTGTAGCTCCTGCAGTTCCTTGCGGTACTCGCCCTTGCGACCGCGGACGAACGGCGCCAGCAGATAGAGCCGGGTGCCTTCGGCCATGGTCTCGATCCGGTCGGCCATCTGGCTCACGGTCTGGCTTTCGATCGGCAGGCCGGTGGCGGGCGAATGGGGGACGCCCACCCGCGCCCACAGCAGGCGCATGTAATCGTAGATCTCGGTGACGGTGCCGACGGTGGAGCGGGGATTCTTCGATGTGGTCTTCTGCTCGATGGAGATGGCGGGGCTGAGGCCCTCGATGCTCTCGACGTCGGGCTTTTGCATCAGCTCCAGGAATTGCCGGGCATAGGCCGAGAGCGATTCCACATAGCGGCGCTGACCCTCGGCATAGATGGTGTCGAAGGCCAGCGACGACTTGCCCGAGCCCGACAGGCCGGTGATGACCACCAGCTTGTCGCGGGGAATATCTACGTCGATGTTTTTCAGATTGTGTTCGCGGGCGCCGCGCACCCGGATAAAGCCGCTCATGGGCTGTAAATCCTCATCCATCGCTACCGGCGGCGGATGTTAGAGGCTTTCGAGCAATGGATAAAGAGGCGGTTCCGCTTGGGAGCCGTGCGCTCAGACTCCGTGCAGGCTTGAGGCTCAATCGCCGCTTGGGCTTGTCGCATGTTCATGCTCGGCCTCGATCCCCTCACTGACGGGTTCGGCATGCACCACCACCCGCGAGATGCCGGGAACGCTGTCGCGCAGGCGGTGTTCCAACCGGGCGGTGGCGTGGTGGACCCGGCCGATGGAGGCGTGATCGGGAAACAGGCAGTGAAACGAGACGTAAAGTCCGTCTTCGCGGTCCTGCACTTCCAGACGATGGACCGAGCTGACCAGGGAATCGACGCGGGCGGCGGCATTCAAGGCCTGCTCGACCTCGGTCAGCCGTTCACCCGGCGGCAGCGCGCCCGAGAAAATCTCGCGGCGGCGGGGGTCGATATGGGTGTCGATAGTGACGTTGTCGCCCAATTCGGCGGCCAGGACGGTTTCAAGCTCGGTGGCGACGGTATGGGCGGCGGCAATGGTCAGGGTTTCATCCACCTCGATGTCGAAGCTGACATGGCGGCGGTCGTCCAGGTTCGCTACCCCGACATGGTGGACGGCCAGACCGCGCGAGGCAGCCATGACGCGGACCGTTTCGGTGATGGACTCATCATCAAGCGCCAGCGGCTCGGCGATGACGATGGGCTGGACCTCGGGCAGCTCTGCAGCCAGGGTCTTGATCACCAGGCGGCGCAGCGCCTCGACCTGCTCCAAATGCAAGGTGCGGCCCACCTTCAGCACCACCTCGGCGAATACCACCGGACCGGCGGGGCGGGCGCGGACACGCTCGACCCGAGCGACGCCAGGAATGGCGGCGGCCACCGCCTCGACCCGCTCGGCGATGCCCTGGGGGGCGGCATCGACCAACACGTCGATGGTGCGGCTGCCCAGCCGCCATCCCGCCAATACCACGAATCCGGCCACGCCCAGTGCTGACACCGCATCGCCCTTGGGCCAGCCCAGCCAGACGAAGCCCAGTCCCACCAGCACGGCGGTGGAGCTGAGGATGTCCGACGAGAAGTGCAGGGCGTCGGCTTCCAGGGCCTGGCTACCGGTTTCCTTGGCGACCTTGGACAAAGCCCGCGAACGGCCGATATCGATCAGGATCGAGACCACGATCACCCCCACTGACCACCAGGTGCTTTCCACCTCGACCGTGTCGGCCATCAGGCGGGTGACCGCCTCCTTGGTGATCCAGGCGGCGGTGACGAACAGCAGGCCGGTCTCGATCAGGGCCGAGACGCTTTCCACCTTGCCGTGGCCGTAAGGGTGCCTTTCATCGGCGGGCTGGTCTCCGACCCGGACCGCGAACCACGTCAACAGCGCCGCCCCCATGTCGAGCAGGGAATGGGCCGCCTCGGACAATACGCCCAGGCTGCCGGTCATCAATCCTACCGTCAGTTTCATGACAGTCATGACCGCACTGGCGAGGACGGAACTGATGGCGACGCTTTCCTTGGCGTTTTCCGACATGGAACAGGGTTCTCCGACTGGCTTTATCGTGAGTTAATTACAGCAAAGGCTGATGGAAATCGAAGTGATATTTTATAATTCCCGTGACACTCACTGTGATTTTCATTCTCACCTTGCGGTATATACCTATTTGTATTTGTTCATATAGAAAATGAGACTTGTTTGCGCCTGTGGCATTGGAAGCTTGCGGCAGCCGGGTGGCATTGCTATCTTTCCGCCTGTCATTGGGGAGTAGCCGCCCTCGGGTTTCATGAGGGGGATGCGTCAACAGACTTGGGCTTCGGCCCATGGCGTATCCGGCACATATGCTTGGCGAGACCTTTGGCTTCGGCGGTCCTACCTGGGGGTTGGGCGGGCGCCGAGCCAACGGTCATGATCGCCCAGCCCCCTTTGGACTTGACCCCTATGGATGCCTTCTTCACTTCCCTGGCCGTGGTCACCGCCGCCGAGATCGGTGACAAGACCCAGCTTCTTGCCCTGCTGCTGGCCGCCAAGTTCCGTAAGCCTATGCCGGTGGTGGCTGGAATCTTTGTTGCCACCCTGGCCAATCACGGGATTGCCGCCGGAATCGGTGTTGCCGTTGCCCAGTGGATGGGGCCGGATCTCATGCGCTGGATCGTCGGCCTTTCCTTTATTGCCATGGCGGCTTGGACCTTGGTTCCCGACAAGATGGACGACGAGCCCAGGATGTGGGAGCGGGCAGGGGCCTTTGTCGCTACCGCTATCTCGTTCTTTCTGGTCGAGATCGGCGACAAGACCCAGATCGCCACCGTGGCGCTGGGAGCGCGATTCGGTGACCTGCTGTGGGTCACCGCCGGGACCACCCTGGGGATGCTGATCGCCGATGTCCCCGCCGTCTTCATCGGCGGCGCCATGGCCGAGCGCCTGCCGCTTAAGTTGATGCGGATGGTGGCGGCGGCTCTGTTTGCCCTTCTCGGCGTGCTGGCGTTGACCGATGTGGGGGCGGGGCTGCTTAAGGGAGGATGGTAATAAAAAACGGCGGAACATCAATGTGCTCCGCCGTTTTTCTCCGCTCTGATCAGAACGGGATTTCGTCGTCCATATCCGCCGGTGGTTCCCAGCTCTGGCCGCCGCCCTGACGGCCGCCGCCACCACCGCCGCCGCCTTGACGCGGGGACTCGTCATAGCCGCCACCACCGCCGCCATACCCGCCGCCGCCGCCACCGCTGTCGCCACGGCCGCCCAGCAGGGTCAGCTCACCCTTGAAGCGGCCGATCACCACTTCGGTGGAATACTTTTCCTGGCCGGATTGGTCGGTCCATTTGCGGGTCTGGAGTGCGCCTTCGATATAGACCGTGCTGCCCTTCTTCAAGTAGCGCTCGGCGATGTCGCCCAAATGGGGATTGAAGATCACGACGCGGTGCCACTCGGTCTTTTCCTTGCGTTCGCCGGTGGCGCGATCCTTCCAGCTTTCCGAGGTCGCAATGTTAAGATTGACGATCTTGGAACCGTCCTGAGACGTGCGCACTTCGGGATCTCGCCCCAGATTGCCAACCAAAATCACTTTATTGACGCCGGCCATAGCGCTGTCGCTCCCATTGGAAAAATCGGAGCGGATCGTACTGCAAGCGCCTTCCCCGAGGAAGGGCTTAATGGCGGGTCTTGGTGGGCGAAGCGGGCATCATGCGGCCCAGCAGGGAATTCAGCGATCTGACAAAAGTGCCGGTGCCGCCCCGGTGCATGCGTAGATTGATCTCGCCGCCATTGGCGAGGCGAAAGCCCAGCACCACGGATTCGTCGTCGGCTTCGGGGCGGACGGTCCAGCGGTCGACCTGCATGACCGGGGCGGTGGGGCCTTTGGCTGCGCCCGCGCCCGCGCCCTCGGCTTCGGCCATCCGCCCGGCGGTTTCCAGCCAGGACGCCAGGATTCCCAACTGGTCCAGCGGCAGCATGACCACGGTTTCCTCGCCCGATTCGTCCAGCAGGACGACGCGCACGGACTCGCCGGTATCGGAGGTCCGGGCCGAAAGCACCTGCTGGGCGGAGATTACCTTTTTCATGATCAGGCAGTATGACAGAGATGGGCGCAGAGTTCATCGCCCTCATAGTTGTCGCACTGCACGATATCTGGTAGCGTGCGCCACCGTGGCAGTCTAGCCACCGTAATTTTTGGCCGGAAGGGTGCCCGGCTTTTCACGAGAAATTGACGGGAAGATTTCGTTGACCACGCCTCCTGCGTTGCCGCAATTCGACATCACTCCGGTCACCATCGAAGACGAGATGAAGCGGTCCTATCTCGATTACGCCATGAGCGTGATCGTGAGCCGGGCCCTTCCCGACGTCCGCGACGGCCTGAAGCCGGTTCATCGCCGCATCCTCTTCGCCATGAAAGAGGCCGGATACGACTATAACAAGCCGTTCCGTAAATCGGCCCGTATCGTCGGCGACGTGATGGGTAAGTATCACCCCCACGGCGATTCCTCGATCTATGACGCCATGGTGCGCATGGCGCAAAACTTCTCCATGCGCCTGATGCTGATCGACGGTCAGGGCAATTTCGGCTCCATGGACGGCGATCCGCCCGCGGCCATGCGCTATACCGAGGCGCGTCTGGCGCGTTCGGGGCATGCGCTGATCGAAGATATCGACAAGGACACCGTCGATTTCCAGGCCAATTACGACGAATCCACCCACGAACCCGTGGTTCTGCCCGCGCGTTTTCCCAATCTGCTGGTCAACGGCGCCGGCGGTATCGCGGTGGGCATGGCGACCAACATTCCGCCCCACAATCTGGGCGAGGTGATCGACGCCTGCTGCGCCTATATCGACAATCCCGAGGTGACGCCGGAACAGCTGATGGAGTTGGTGCCCGGTCCCGACTTCCCCACCGGCGGCATCATCCTGGGACGGTCCGGCATCCGCGCCGCTCATCTGACCGGGCGCGGCTCGGTGGTGATGCGCGGCCGTGTTCATATCGAAGATATCCGCAAGGACCGCGAAGCCATCGTGGTGACCGAAGTTCCCTATCAGGTGAACAAGGCCCGCATGCTGGAGCAGATTGCCGAACTGGTCCGCGACAAGAAGATCGAGGGTATCTCCGATCTGCGCGACGAATCCGACCGCGATGGCGTGCGGGTGGTGATCGAGGTCAAGCGCGACGCCATCGCCGACGTGGTGCTGGCCCAGCTTTACAAGTTCACGCCGCTTCAGACCAGTTTCGGCGTCAACTCGCTGGCGCTCAACGGCGGCCGCCCCATGATGATGACGCTGCGCGACATCATCAAAGCCTTCATCGCCTTCCGCGAGGAAGTGATCACCCGGCGCACCATCTTCGAGCTGGGCAAGGCCCGCGACCGTGCCCATATCCTGGCCGGTCTGGCCATCGCCGTGGCCAATATCGACGAGGTCATCCGCCTGATCCGCGCCGCACCCGATCCCGTCACCGCGCGCGAGCAGCTGATGGGGCGCGAGTGGGCGGTGGGCGACGTCGAGCCGCTGATCCGTCTGATCGACGAGCCTGGGCGCGGCATCACCGACGGCAAGTACAGCCTGTCGGAAATCCAGGCCAAGGCCATTCTCGATCTGCGCTTGCACCGCCTGACCGGGCTGGAGCGCGACAAGATCGGCGACGAGCTGCGCGAGATCGGCCGCGAGATCGAGGAATACCTCCTGATCCTGTCGTCGCGTCCGCGTCTTTACGAGGTCATGCGCCAGGAACTCATGGACATCCGGGTCCAGTTCGCCACGCCGCGGCGCACCACCATCGAGGAGAATGAGTTCGAGGCCGATATCGAGGATCTGATCGCCCGCGAGGATATGGTGGTGACGGTGACCAACACCGGCTACATCAAGCGGGTGCCGCTGTCGGCCTATCGCGCCCAGAAGCGGGGCGGCAAGGGCCGTTCGGGCATGAACATCAAGGAAGAGGATTTCCTCAATCAGGTGTTCGTGACCAGCACCCATACCCCGGTGCTGTTCTTCTCCTCGACCGGCATCGCCTACAAGCTGAAAGTCTATCGCCTGCCGCTGGGCACGCCCCAGGCGCGCGGTAAGGCCATGGTCAACATCTTGCCACTGGGCGAGGGGGAGACCATCTCCACCGTCATGCCCTTGCCCGAGGATGAAAGTACCTGGAGCGAGCTGCATGTGGCCTTCGCCACCTCGGTGGGCGACGTGCGGCGCAATCTGCTGTCCGACTTCACCGAAGTGCGCGCCAACGGCAAGATTGCCATGAAGCTGGGCGAAACCGACCGCCTGATCGCAGTCCAGCCGTGTTCGGAGGCTGACGATATCCTGCTGGCCACCCGCATGGGCAAGGCGATCCGCTTTGCCGTGCCTGAGGTTCGTGTGTTCAAGGGCCGCGATTCCACCGGTGTCCGCGGTATCCGTTTGGAGGCGGAGGACGAGGTTATCTCCATGTCCGTGGTCCGACATGTGAACTTCGACAGCGAGACCCGCGACGCCTTCCTGCGTGGCGATCTCCCCGCCGAACAATCGGAAAAGATGGCGGCCGAGCAGCAATTCGTGCTGACCGTCACCGAGAACGGCTATGGCAAACGCACCTCAGCCTATGAATACCGCATCACCGGACGCGGCGGTCAGGGTATCGCCAATCTGGACATGACCGCCAAGACCGGTCCGGTGGTGGCGTCGTTCCCGGTTAACCATGCCGATGACATCATGTTGGTGAGCGATGGCGGCAAGCTGATCCGCATGCCGGTCGATGATATCCGCATTGCCGGACGCAAGACCCAGGGTGTGACGCTGTTGCGTACCGCCGAGGGCGAACGCGTGGTTTCGGCGGCGCGGCTGTGTGATATCAGCAGCGGCGACGATGCCGAGGATGGCGACGGGGACGAGGGCGAGGACGCTTCCGAACCCATGGCGGAGAGTTCCGATGACTAAGCGGCGGGTGGGGCTTTATCCCGGCACTTTTGATCCGGTGACCAACGGTCATCTCGATATCGTGGCCCGCGCGGCGGGGTTGGTGGATCATCTGATCGTGGCCGTGGCCGCCAATGCGGGCAAGGGGCCTTTGTTCTCCCTGGACGAGCGTCTGGTCATGGCCAAGGCCGAGATGGCCAATCTTGAGACCCAGGTCGGGGTCAGCATCGAGGTGCGGGCCTTTGACACCCTGCTGGTGGAGTTCACCAAGTCGTGCGGCGCCAATCTGATCGTGCGCGGCCTCAGGGCGGTTTCGGATTTCGAGTATGAATTCCAGATGGCGGGTATGAATGCCCGGCTGTCGCCCGAGATCGAGACCCTGTTTCTGATGGCGTCAGAGCGCTGTCAGTTCATCTCGTCGCGCTTCGTCAAGGAGATCGGGCGCCTCGGCGGCGATATTTCGCAATTCGTCAGCCCGCGCGTGAAGATGAAACTAGACGAAAAATTCGTGTAATTGGTTTGTGCCCGCATCACCGTGCGGGCCGGGACATGGGAGGTCCATGTGGACGCTGAGAATACGCTTTATCTGGAATTGAAGGACGGTCGCGTTGTGATCCAACTGCGCCCTGATCTGGCTCCTAATCATGTGGCCCGGATCAAGGAACTGGCACGCGCCAAATACTACGACGGTCTGAAGTTCCATCGCGTCATCGATGGCTTCATGGCCCAGACCGGATGCCCCAAGGGCACCGGGACCGGCGGGTCCGGCACCAACCTCAAGGCCGAGTTCTCCAAGGAGAAGCATGTGCGCGGCTCGTGTTCCATGGCCCGCGCCGCCAGCCCCGACAGTGCCGATTCCCAGTTCTTCATCATGTTCGACGAATCGCCCCATCTGGATGGCAAGTACACCTTGTGGGGGCAAGTGACCGAAGGCATGGAATTTGTTGATGCCATCAAGAAGGGCGCCAAGGCGCGCAATGGGTCGGTCGATGACCCCGATTGCATCGTCACCTTGCGCGTCGCCGCCGATTGCTGAGGACGGAAGCCAAAATGATCACTCTTTTATTCAAGCGCGCTATCCTGGCGCTTTCCGCAGTTCTGTTCCTGTCGGTTCAGCCTGCTTTGGCCGCCGATCCGGAAAATACCCTGGTCATGGATCTGGCCAACGGCAAGGTCGTGATCGAGCTGCGCAACGATCTGGCGCCCAAGCATGTGGCTCGGATCAAGGAACTGACCCGCAAGGGTTTTTATGACGGGACCCCGTTCCACCGCGTGCTTGAAGGCTTCATGGCCCAAGGCGGCGACCCGACCGGTACCGGGACCGGCGGCTCTGGCACCAAGCTGCGGGCCGAGTTCTCGGGCGAGCCCTTTGTTCGCGGCGTGGTCGGTATGGCCCGTTCGGCCAGCCCCGACAGCGCCGATTCCCAGTTCTTCATCATGTTCGGTGCCGCCGCCAGCCTGGACGGCAAGTACACCATCGTCGGCAAGGTGCTTGAGGGCATGGAATTCGTCGACCGCATCAAGCGCGGCGACGCTTCGGACAACGGTCTGGTGTCCAAGCCCGACAAGCTGGTGCGGATGCAGGTTCTGGCCGACGTCAAGAAGTAGACCGACTGTTGACGGAGTGCGCTTGCCTCACTATGGTGAGCGCCCTTTCGAGATGGGCCCGTAGCTCAGTTGGTAGAGCAAGCGACTTTTAATCGAGAGGTCCCGGGTTCGAGTCCCGGCGGGCCCACCACTCTCGGAAATGAATAAGGGGCTGATCCCAGTGGATCAGCCCCTTTTCGTTGATATATGGTGTAGAGTGTCTATTTCCAACCAGCGGCAGCCTCGCAGGCCTTCATTTCCTTGGGATGAGACTTTTCCCATGTAGAGATGGACTGGCTTTCATTGCTGTCCATCTTGTCATTCATACAGGTGCAATACTTGTTGACAACATCAGGCGCGACCTTGGCGTCAGCGTTGTCTTTCATACATTTTGCGATCCACTTCATATCGTCCGCGTCGGCATAAGCGGTGCTGGGTGCCAGGGCAGACAATCCAATCAACAATGCGGCGGCAAAATATTTCATGATGCACCCTCCGGGGGATCTGGGAGGCCATCCCCTGTAGACGACCTCACTGTCCGAAAATACGGTATCGTGGATTTAATGGCTCTAAAAGCCCGGATTTTTGGTGAAGGTGAAATTTAAAACAGCCAGCGTCCGATCCCCAAAGTATCGATCCCGATAAAAACGAGATTGAGCGCCCACAGAGCGCGCTCGCGCATGATCAATCCGGCGATAAACCATGCCACCGAGGAAATCAGGAAGAACACAAAGGCCCAACCGCTTTCCGGCAGGTTGAGAGCGATCAGGAGGGCGCCGAGAGCGCCGAATCCGGTACCGATCCACTTGAGGACGGTCAGCATGATTTCCTCGATGACGGAGATATGATCCAACCGCGTTTGGGCGGGCAGGGGCGCGCACTGTATCGAAGCGGTATTGCCGTTGACAACCGTTCTTAGTCTTTGCACTGTCAACCGCCGTATTGACGAGGGGGATATGGATCTTTTCGAGTTGATGAGTGCGGGACGCGAGGAGAAAGCTCTCGACCGCCTGGAAGCCATTCTGGTCGCCTATAGATCCGAGGATGAGGCCGAGCAGGGTGAAGCCTTGGAGCGCGCCACCGCTTATTGTGAGCGGGAATGGGGCGGGTATCGGGCTGGACTGGAGCTTTTGGCCCGTAAACGCATGGTAGGCGAGTTTTCCGCTGTCATGCTGGAGGAGGAGGCGGTGGAACCGGGCTCCATCATCCGGGCCATCCGCACCCGCCGCCGCCGTGAGCGTGGTGAGTATGACGAGCGCGACGACATCATTGCCCTTTATGGCGGCGAGCAGGCGGCGCGTGAGCCTACTCCCTTCGAGCGGATCTTCGTTACTGCCGCCCAGGCCCAGGCCGAGGATCGGGACGAGATGGTACTGGCGGTCTCTGCGGCCCATCCTCTGCCCACAACCGTGGCCGAAGCGCGGGCGGAAACGGTGGCTTGGGGTGAACGTCTTCATCAGCGCCGTCTGATCTTCGGGGCGTCTAGCCCGGCGGGGGGGCTGCTACCAGCCTGCGTCATCCGCCATGGTGTGGTGGAGGAGTTGTGGCGGCGCGATCTGCCCGCCGCCGATCTGGCCGATTTTACCGCTCGGCTGGACTATTGGGCCCACTACGGCGGTGGTGATGGCAGCGGCTATGCCTTGCTGGAGGCCGACCTCAGGCGCATCACTCCGACGCTGGGAGCGGCAGTGCCGCAAGAAACCACCAAGGAACGGGCGCGGCGGCTCAAGGCGACCAATCCTGAATGGTCGCTGGCCCGTATCGGCAAGGAATTGGGCATCTCACGCCAGGCAGTTCATAAGCACCTGAAGCAGAATAGGTGATTGGCGCGCTCGGACTTGGATTGTATGGTAAGACCATGCTTCCCTGTGTGAAAGGGGGCGCCATGCGCCGTCTCGCCGTTCTTGCCGTTGCCTCTGCCGCCATGCTGTCGCCGTATCCGGCGGCGGCGCAGCTCCTTGATATCCTGACCGCCCCCAAGACCCTGATCGAACGTGTCGCCGAGGCCCGCTCCACCTCGGACATCGCCAAGGACAACGCCGTCGTGGTCAAGGTCAACGCTGCCATGGCCAAGGGCGGGAGTGTGGATGCCTCGACCGAGATCTACGAGCAACGGCTGCTGATCACCGGGCTGTTCAGTGACAAGGCGACCTTGGATCAGTTCCAGAAAGATGTGAAGGCGGTCGAGGGCGTCAAGAAGCTCTATTGGCACGCCACCTATCTGGCCAAGGACGACCCCGCCCGCAAAAGCCTGCCCAGCTGGGCCGATTCCATCGCCATTGCCACCAAGGCCCAGGCCCGTCTGACCGGTGCCGTCGGCGGCTCTTATGTGAATTTCCGCGTGACCGGAGATTCCTATGGCGTGCTCTATGTGATTGGCCGCGCCCATGCCAAGGAGGAGGCGGCGAAGGTGATCGCCGCTCTGAAGGAAGGGACCGGCGTCAAGAAAGTTGTTAACTATATCGATGTAAGGCCCTGATTTTATGAATCAAACCCCCAATGCCCCCAAGCCGGGACTGCCGCGCCACGTTATCGGCGCCATCAGTGTCGCCATTGGCTTTATCGGCGGCATCGCCCTGTTGCTGATCCTGCCGCAGAAATTCGGCGTGTCGCCCAAGCTGACTGGTTTCATCTCACTGCTGGTGTGGATTGCCTCCACCTGGGCGTTTTGGACCGGGGGATCTGCCCCCAGCAAGCCGAACAACGCGCCATCCTCTCCGGCCAATCCCCCGGAGCAAGGCGCCTAAGCCGATGAAAGCCCATGCCTGGACCTCGGCCATGCCGGGGGTTTTCGTGGTTTTGTGGAGTACCGGTTTCATCGGTGCCAAGTTTGGCCTGCCTTACGCCGAGCCCTTCACCTTTCTGCTGCTGCGCTTTGTCATCGTCCTTGGCCTTCTGGCCGTGGTGGTGGTGGCGACCAAGGCCAAGTGGCCGTCGGATTGGCGGCTTGCCGCCCATCTCGCCGTTTCCGGCCTCTTGGTGCACGCCCTTTATCTCGGGGGCGTGTTCGGGGCTATCCGCCATGGCGTGCCGTCAGGGGTGGTGGCGCTGGTGGCTGGGCTGCAGCCGCTTTTGACCGCTTCGGTGGTCGGGCCGCTGCTGGGCGAGCGTGTCGGCCTGCGCCAATGGCTGGGCCTCGGTCTCGGTCTGGCTGGCGTCGGCATGGTGCTATCGACCAAACTGATGGGGGTGTCGTTTGATGGTTTCGGCTGGGACGGCATGGCATTCGCCATCACCGCCTTGCTCGCCATCACCTGCGGTACCCTCTATCAAAAGCGTTTCTGTACCGGAATGGATATGAGGACCGGCACATTCATTCAATATTTGGCGGCCATGCTGGTTTCGGCGCCGGTGGCGCTGCTGACCGAGACCATGCAGATTCAATGGACGCTGCCTTTTATCCTGGCGCTGGGCTGGTTGGTCCTGGTGCTGTCGCTGGGGGCCATCAGTGTGCTGATGACCCTGATCCGCCTGGGCGAGGCGGCCAAGGTCGCCAGCTTCTTCTATCTGGTGCCGCCGGTAACGGCGATTCTGGCCTATGTCTTGTTCGACGAGGCTCTTAGTCCCCTGGCGCTGGCAGGGATGGGTGCCACCGCCGTCGGAGTGGCCTTGGTGGTCAGAAAGCCCTGATCAGCGTTCGGTCATGTGATCCAGCAGGCGGCGCAGGAAATCCTCACAGCGTCCGACCTGCTCCAGGGTGATGAATTCGTCGGGCTTATGGGCCTGGGCAATACTGCCGGGGCCGCAGACGACGGCGGGAATTCCCGCTTTCTGAAACAAACCGGCCTCGGTGGTGAAGGCCGCCTTGCTGATATCGTTGTCCCCCGACAGGGCGCAGACCAGCCGGACTGCCTCGTCGTTCTGATCCATGCTGAGGCCGGGGGTTGAATTGTGCTCGTCCAGCAAGATCCCCGCATCGGAAGATACTGCCAGCATTTCCGGCATCAGATCCTGAGCCCACCCCCGCATCTCAGCCATGAGGGGATCGGGGTCGTGATCGGGCAAATTGCGGATCTCGAACTCGAAAGTGCAGGATTTCGGTACGATATTGAGTGCGGTGCCACCCTGAATGGTGCCGGTGTGGAGGGTGGTGTAAGGGGGCTGGTAGCCGGAATCGAAGGGGCCTTGCTCTCGAATCCGGCGTTGCAATCCGCGAAGACGCGACACCAGTTCGGCGGCGATCTCCACCGCGTTGACGCCCTGGTCGTTAAGGGCGGAGTGGCACTCGTGCCCCTCGACCCGGCAGCGGATGCTCTTCTTACCCTTGTGGCCGATCACCGCCTTCATTTCAGTGGGTTCGCCCACCAGGCACAGGCGCGGCATGACCTCCAAAGCGCCCAGATCTTCGATCAGGCGGCGCACGCCGATACAGCCGACTTCCTCGTCATAGGAAAAGGCGAAGTGGATGGGCATGCGCAAGGGGCGGGCGACGAATTCCGGGGCCAGGGCTACGCAGATGGCGATGAATGATTTCATGTCGGCGGTGCCGCGCCCGAACAGGGCATCGCCGCGGCGGGTCAAGGTAAAGGGGGGGGATGTCCAATCCTGTCCCTCGACTGGGACTACGTCGGTATGACCAGACAGAACAATACCGGGTCGATCCGCCGGGCCAATTGTGGCGAAAAGATTCGCTTTCTGCCGTTGTTCGTCCCATGTGAGCCTGATATCAACGCCCAGTCCCGATAGAACGTCAGATATATATTCTATTAACCGCAAATTAGTCTTGTAGCTGGTAGTGTCGAAAGCTATCAGCTTTTCGATCATGTCTAAGGCGCTGGGCGCCGACGATAATTTGGATCTGGCCACGGAACACTCTCGCACTTGGGAAGCGCTAAACGGTGGATCGTTCTCGACGCCATCATATGACTCGGACAGGGCCAGACGCCAGTGGTTCAGCCGCTGTGACGTGCATTCTTGCCCGGTTGACGCTATGCTGTCGAATGCCGTCGGAGTGGGGGCCGAGGCATAATAAGGAATATGTGGGAAGGAGAGCGGGCCACATGGCGCGTGAGGCATGTCAATGACCGAGACCGCCCAGCCCCCTCAACCGGGGGCGACACCAGCCCCCGAGGCACCGGCCTTCAGCATCTCGTCGCTGTCGACGCTGAAGAGCTGCATGCTCGACCTTGCCGGGGCGTCGCTGTTTCTTAATATTCTGGGTCTGGCGCTGCCCATGGCCTTGTTGCAGGTCTATGACCGCATTCTTCCCAACCGCTCGGTCGGAACCATGGTGTTTCTCATGGCTGCGGTGGTTGGGGCGTTGCTGCTGGAATCCCTTCTCAATTTCTGCCGCTCCTACATCACCGGCTGGGTTGGGGCCAAGTTCGAGCATAAGGCGGGCTGTACCGCCCTTGATCATCTGGTCATGGCCGGAATTGACGAATTCGAAAAGGAAGGCTCGGGCGCGCATCTAGAACGCATGGGCTCGCTGGCGATGGTGCGTGAGTTCTATGCCGGTCAAGCCATGCTGACCCTGCTGGACCTGCCCTTCGCCGTGCTTTACCTCGGGCTGGTCGGCATGATGGGCGGCTGGCTGGTTCTGGTTCCCATCGTTTTGCTGGTGGCTTTCGCGATGACCGCAGTGGCGGTGGGGTCCAAGCTGCGCGGCGCACTGCAAAAGCGCATGACTGCCGACGACCGCCGCTTCAACTTCATCATCGAGGTGCTGGGCGGCATTCACAGCGTCAAGGCCTTCGCCATGGAGGCCCAGATGGTGCGCCGCTATGAGCGATTGCAGGAGGCGTGCGCCGAAGGCGCCTATCAGGTGGCGTTGCGCAGTTCCACGGCCATGGGGGTTTCCTCGTTCTTCTCCCAGGCCACCACCATTTGCGTGGCCATGGTCGGCGCCCTGGTGGTGATGAACGGTGACATGACCACCGGCGGTCTTGCGGCATGCTCCATGCTGGCGGGGCGCGCCATGAGCCCGTTGCAGAAGGCACTCAGCGTCTGGACCCGCTTCCAATCCTTCATGTTGGCGCGGTCGCGTCTGACCGAGTTGTTCCGCCTGCGGCCCGAAGCGCCCAAGGGGCTGCCCAAGCTGGGAACCATCAAGGGGGCGTTGGAGCTTCAAGACGTCAGCTTCCGTTATGGCGAAAAGCTGCCCTTTATCATCCGCGAGTCGAGCATCGCTATCCGTGACGGCGAATGCATCGCCATTTCCGGTGGTAACGGCAGCGGCAAGACCACTCTTCTGACCCTGATGCAAGGGGCGTTGCGTCCCACCATGGGCCGCGTGCTGGTGGATGGCGAGCCCTGCACCAATTACGAGCCCCAAAGCGTGCGGGGCCAGATTGCCTATCTGCCGCAGATGGGTGAACTGTTTCAGGGCACGATCCTTCAAAATATCACCATGTTCCGTAAGGAATTCGACGACGTGGCGGTAGAGACCGCCGCGCTGCTTGGACTAGATGAAGTGGTGGCGACCATGGCGCTGGGCTTTGATACCCCAGTGGGGGACGGAGCCTACGATTCTCTGCCACGCGGCATCAAACAGCGCATCGCCATCGCCCGGTCACTGGTCAGCAATCCGCGCATCGTATTGTTCGACGAGGCCAACACCGCCGTTGATACTACCGGCGACAACTTTCTCAGGGTTTGGCTGGAACGGGCCAAGGGCAAGCGGACCCTGGTCCTGGTGACGTCGCGTCCGTCGCTGGCCAAGCTGGCTGACCGGGTGTTCGAATTGAAGGATGGAATGCTGGTTCCCAAGCCGCCGCGCGAGGAACGCTCCCCCGTCGCCGCCATTGCTCCCGGCCTGCTTCCCCAGGGAGGCCCCGCGTGAACACTGCCGTCGCTGCGGCCGGAACGGCCGCCAAGCCCAACCAGCAGGCCATCGAGCTGTACGAGCAGCAATTGGCTCAGAATGCCCTGGGCGGGTTCTCGGCCGCTTCGGATCTTGCCGCCTGCCTGCTGCCTTTGCTGAAATCGCTGGGATGGAAGGGTGACCCCCGGCACGTGGCCGAATCCTTGCCGCATTTTGCCAACGACCTGGACCTGACCGGTCTCCGTAACGTCATGGCGACCCTCAACTTCTCCAGCCGGCCCGAGGAACTGGTGCTCGACACCCTGGATTCCCGGCTGCTGCCGTGCCTGTTCCTCCCCGAGACCAACCACGCCTTGGTGGTCAAATCGGTGCAGAACGGTGAGGCCGAGGTCTATAACAGCGCCGAGGGGCTGACCACCACCATCGACGCCCGCGGTCTCAAGGGAACCGCTTACTTCTTCACCAATCTGGGCAGCGATACTGCGGCCAAACCAGTCAGCTGGTTCAAGAGCGTGATGGAGCGCTTTCGTCCGCTCTATTGGCAGGCCTTTTTCGTCACCTTGCTGCTGAACGTCTTTTCGCTGTCGACGCCGCTGTTCGTGATGGCGGTCTACGACAAGGTGATCGGTGCATCGTCCTATTCCATGCTGCTGTCGCTGTCCATCGGCGTGCTGATGGCCCTGGCCGCCGATACCTTGCTGCGCGAGGTCCGCGCCCGCATCCTCGCCTTTGTCGGGGCGCGGCTCGACAACATCATGGGTAACAACATCTTTCAGCACATCTTGTCGCTGCCGCCCGGTTTCACCGAGCGCGCCACCATCGGCGCCCAGGTGGCCCGTATCAAAGATTTCGAATCGGTTCGTGAGTTCTTTACCGGCCCGCTGGCGACGGTGTTCATGGAACTGCCCTTCGCCATCTTTTACTTCTCGGTCATCGCCATGCTGGGCGGCATCATCGCCATCGTGCCCATGATCGCCACCGTCCTGTTCGTGATCGGCGGCTATCTGGTGATGCCCATCGTGCGCAAGAACGTGGGTATCGCATCACGCGCAGGGTCTCGCCGCCAGGAATTCCTGGTCGAGGCGCTGGGCAAGATGCGCGCCGTCAAGCTGGGCGCCGCCGAGCATACCTGGGTCAAGCGCTACCGCGAAATGTCGGCCCGCGCCGCCTATGGCGGGTTCAAGAACGGCCTGTTCGCCGCCATGATCTCGACCTTCTCCAATATCTTGATCATTACCTCCGGTCTGGCGACCATCATGGTGGGCGTGCTGGGCGTTATCGACGGCGCCTTGACCATCGGCGGCCTGATTGCCGCCATGATGCTGGTGTGGCGGGTGCTGTCGCCGCTGCAGACCGGCTTCACCATGATCCAACGGGTCGAGCAGGTGCGGTCATCCATCCGCCAGATTGACGGTCTGATGGGAATTAAGCCCGAACGCGACCCCAAGGCTATCGTAGCACCCTTGAAGAACGTCAAGGGCCGTGTCGTCTTCTCGCGGGTGTCGTTGCGCTATAATAATGAGGCCGATCCCGCCTTGGTCGGCGTTTCGTTCGAGGTGGAGCCGGGCGAGGTGGTGTGCGTCACCGGCCGTAACGGTTCGGGTAAATCCACCATTTTGAAGCTGTTGATGGGCCTGTACCAACCCCAGGCCGGCAGCATCAAGATCGATGCCGCCGATATCCGCCAGATCGACCCCATCGAGATGCGGCACATGATTTCCTACGTGCCGCAGGTGTGTAATCTTTTCTTTGGCTCCATCGCCCAGAATTTACGGCTGGCTCAGCCCACCGCCACCGACGCCGATATCCGCTGGGCCTGCGATCAGGCCGATGTGTGGGAGGACATCGTCGCCCTGCCGCGTGGCCTTGAAACCCGCATCGGAGAGGGCGCCGCCGAACATCTGCCCACCAGCTTCGTCCAGCGCCTGTCTTTGGCCCGCGGCTATCTCAAGCGCAGTCCCATCATGCTGTTCGACGAACCGGTTAATGGTCTTGATTTCGAGGGCGATCGCACCTTCATGCAATCGGTCGAGAACTTCCGCGGCCAATCGACGATCTTCATGGTCACCCATCGCCCCAGTCATTTGCGCATCGCTGATCGAATCCTTGTATTCGACGGCGGTTATCTGCGTCTCGCCGGCCCCGCCGAAGAGGTGAGGGCCCGCATACCCCCGGACCTGATATGAGCACCAGCAACAGCCAGAGCCTCGTCAACGTCCCCACCCCCGACAAGACGCCGGATACCGCGTCGTCGGGCAAGGCATTGATCAAGATGTCCAACCGCCAGACCCGCCATCTGGCGCAGGCGGTGGTATTGGAGGAAAGCGGAACCTCGGGTCTGGTGCGCTTCACCATGGCGGTGGCCAGTTGCACCACCGGGGCCTTTGTGATCTGGGCCGCCCTGACCGATGTACCGGAAATCGCCTCGGCGGAAGGCCAGATCGTTCCCACCGGCCAGGTTCAGACGGTTCAGCACCTGGAAGGCGGTATCGTTCAAGATATCATTGCTCACGACGGCGATACCGTCGAAGCGGGCGGCATTATTTTGCGCTTGAACCCTGCCCAGGCCATTTCCGATCTGGAGCAGACCCGCGCCCGTGAGGCCACCTTGCTGATTAAGGCCGAGCGCCTTCGCGCCTTCGCGGAGGAACGCCAGCCCGATTTTTCCGGCATGCCTACCGGCTATGACCGTCTGATCAGCGACAACATGGCCATTTATCAGAGCCAGGCCCAGGCCCGCGATACTGCCCGTTCGGTCATCACGTCGCAGATCGATCAGAAGCGGTCGGATCTCCGTTTGCTGGAGACCCAGGAAAAGGCGCTGCACGAGCAGATCGGGCCGCTTCAAGAAGAAATGACCATGCGCCAGGAACTGGTCGCCAAGGGTTTGGTCTCGCGGGTGGTTTTCCTCGATACCAAGCGCGAGTTGTCGCGGGTTCAAGGCGAGTTGGCCCGCTTGCTGGGGCAAGGGGCCTCGGCACGCGATGCCATGGCTGAAGTGGAAAATCGCCTGATCGACAGCCGCTCCAGCCTGCAAAAGCAAACCATGGACGAGTTGGGCACCACGGTGAACGAATTGGCCCAGGTTCAAGAAAGCATCGGGCGGTTGGAAGACCGGGTCAAACGTCTGGAAATCACCGCTCCCGTGCGCGGCATCGTCAAGGGTCTGGCCGTCAAGAACCAGGGCGCGGTGATTCAGCCGGCCGGGCAGGTGTGCGACGTGGTGCCGGTGGAGTCCAGCATGAAGGTGGATGCCAAGATCGCCACCAAGGATGTTGGCCATCTGAAGATCGGCCAGCCGGTGAAGGTCAAGGTCACCACCTATGATTTCGCCCGTTATGGCGCCGTCAAGGGCACGCTGAGCAAGATCTCCGCCACCAGTTTCCTGGACGAGAAGGGCTTGCCCTATTTCAAGGGCACTATCGATCTGGAACATAATTACGTTGGCGATCTTCCGGGGCGCTATGTCATCAATCCCGGCATGAGCGTGACGGCGGAAATCATCACCGGCGACAAGACCCTGCTGCAATACATGCTGAAGCCCATCTTCACCCAGGTCCAGCAATCCTTCCACGAGCGCTGAGGTGATTCCCCGATAAAATCAAGGGAGGTCTGGAGGCATCAAGCCTCCAGGCGGAGCGCGGGGCGGCTGCCCCGGATGCCTATCCCGAGCGCAAGGTCCGCACGGCGGCGTCGCGCTCGAACAGATAGAGCAGGACGCGAAGCGCCTCGCCGCGCGGAGTCTTCAACTCGGGATCGCGGTCCAGGATCAGCCGGGAATCGTCGCGGGCAGCGGCCAGCAATTCACCATGGATGGACAGATCGGCCAGCCGGAACTCGGGCAGGCCGCTTTGGCGGGTGCCCAGCATCTCGCCGCCGCCGCGCAGGCGCAGATCCTCCTCGGCGATCAGAAAACCATCCTCGGTGGCGCGCATGATTTCCAGCCGCGCCTTGGCGACCTCACCCAGGGGATGGCCGTAAAGCAGCAAACACCGGGATTCCTTGTCGCCGCGTCCCACCCGCCCGCGTAACTGGTGAAGTTGGGCCAGGCCAAAGCGCTCGGCATGCTCGATCACCATCACCGTGGCTTCCGGCACGTTGACACCGACCTCAATCACCGTGGTGGCGACCAGAATATCAAGATCACCGGCGGCGAACCGCTCCATCACCAGATCCTTGGCCGCCCCCTTCATGCGCCCATGGACCAGTCCGACCCGCTCGCCGAACAACTGGCTGAGGTGGCGGTGACGCTCTTCGGCGGCGGCAAGATCGGAGGTTTCGGATTCCTCCACCAGCGGACAGACCCAATACACCCGGGCTCCGGCCCTGATGGCGCGGCCAACGGCGCTGACCATTTCGTCCAGGCGGGCCAGGGGCACCACGCGGGTATCCACCGGTTGGCGGCCCGGCGGCTTTTCGTCGAGGCGTGAATGGTCCATATCGCCATAGCTGGTCAGCAGCAGGGTGCGGGGAATGGGGGTCGCGGTCATCACCAGCATATCCACCGCCACGCCCTTGGCCGCCAGTTCCAGACGCTGATGCACCCCGAAGCGGTGCTGCTCGTCCACCACCGCCAGGGCCAGATCCTTGAAGGTGACGTCTTCCTGGAACAAGGCATGGGTGCCGAGAAGGAGGTCGGTCTCTCCCGCCGCCAGCGCCGCCAGGATCTTGTCACGGGCCTTACCCTTGTCACGCCCGGTCAACAGGGCAACGCGGATACCGGCGGCCTCGGCCAGGGGGGAGATGGTGGCCATGTGCTGGCGGGCCAGGATTTCGGTTGGCGCCATGATGGCGGCCTGGGCGCCGCATTCGATGGCCGACAGGCAGGCCAGCAGCGCCACCACTGTCTTGCCGCTGCCGACATCGCCTTGCAGCAGCCGCAACATACGGGTCGGTGCGGCCATATCGCCATCGATCTCGGCCAGCGAACGCTCCTGCGCTCCCGTCAGGGAAAAGGCCAGGGCAACCCGCACCTTGGCCCGCAAGGTTCCATCGCCTTTAAGCTCGCGGCCTTTGAGGCGGCGCATCTGAGCCCGTACCATGGCCAGGGCCAATTGGTTGGCGAGCAATTCGTCAAAGGCCAGCCGCCGCCGTACCGGACCATCCTCCATCACCGCATGCTCGTCGGCGGGATGGTGGAGTGCGGTCAGGGCCGCCGCCCAACCCGGCCAATTCTGACGGGTCAGCCACGCCGCATCCTGCCATTCCGGCAGGGCGGGAAGCTTGGTCAGCGCGGTGCGGATGGTCTTGGTCACTTGGCGCGCCGTCAGCCCGGCGGTCAGGGGATAGATCGGCTCGACCGTCATGACCTCGGCCATCTGGTCCACCGGGACGATGTGATCGGGGTGGTTGATCTGGATTTCACCGTTGAAATGCTCGACCACACCGCTGATCACCCGCCATTCGCCTTCGGGCAACTGTCGGCGCAGCCAGTCCTCGCGGGCGTGGAAGAACACCAGATGCAAGAATCCGGTGTCGTCCGACAGGCGGACCCGGTAGGGCCGCTTGGGGCTGGAGGAGGGGAAGTGGGTCTCCACCAGAAGGGTCAGCGTCGCTACCTTGCCATGGGGGGCTTCCGCCACCTTGGGGGCAAAGCGGCGGTCCACCACGCCGGAGGGGCGGTGCCACAACAGGTCCACCACCTTCTCTCCCGTCAGCTTTTGGTAAAGCGGGGCCATCCTCGGCCCGATTCCGGGCAGGGTGGTCACGGCGGCGAACAGGGCATTGAGCGAAGAAGGACGCATGGATGGCTGACAGAAGAGGGGCAAGGGGCTATATCCTAGTCGGCTCCGAAACCGACGCAATGCCAGAGACATGGAAAACACTCGAATCAAGCGCCTGATCTTCCGGGCCCACCATATGGGCTCTAACGAGAACGACATTCTGTTCGGAGGTTTCGCGGATAAGTATCTGGCGAAGCTGGTGCCCGAGCAGGTGGACCGCTTTGAGGCCCTGCTGGCTGAGACCGACAACGACCTTTTCAATTGGGTGACCGGCAACCAGACCATTCCGCCCGAGCTTGACCACGACATCATGACGATGCTGAAGAAGTACGTTCAAGACGAAGCTGCACCAATTTGAAAAATCTTGATATTTTATTTGAATCCCCTGGGCGGGTTTCCGTTTTCGGAGCACCCGAGGGCCGCGATGCCTTACTGATCGCCGAGCTGAGCAAAGCCAAGGCGGGGCAGGACATTCTTCATGTCGCCCGCGATGATGGGCGGCTGGCGCGGCTGGCCGAAGCCCTGGCTTTCTTCGCGCCCGAGCTGGAGATTGTGGAATTTCCCGCCTGGGATTGCGTCCCCTATGACCGGGTGTCGCCCAATGTCGACGTGGTGGCGCGGCGTATCGACACCCTGGCGCGGCTGGCTGAGACGAAGGCGGGCAAGGCCAGCCGGGTGGTGCTGACCACGGTCCCGGCCTTGGCCCAACGTGTGCCGCCGCGCGAGGCTTTGGCCCAGGCGACGGTGATTGCCAAGGCGGGAAGCCGCATCGAGACCGTCAAGCTGGTTTCATTTCTGCAACGTAACGGCTATGTCCGTGCCGATACCGTGATGGAGCCGGGCGAATACGCGGTGCGCGGCGGTATCATCGATTTGTTCCCGCCGGGAGCTGCCGAGCCCATGCGCCTGGACTTTTTCGGTGACGAAATCGAGGCGGTACGCTCGTTTGATCCCATGAGCCAGCGCACCACCGGCAAGGTCGAGGGATTTGCCTGCCGTCCGGTGAGCGAGGTTGTGCTCGACGAGCCCTCCATTGGCCGTTTCCGCGCCGGTTACCGCGAGATGTTCGGCATCGTGCAGGGGACCGACCCCTTGTACCAAAGCATTTCCGAAGGCATCAAATTCAACGGCATGGAGCATTGGCTGCCGCTGTTCCATGACGGCCTCGACACCTTGTTCGCCTATGTCCCCGACGCGCTGGTGGTGCTGGACCATCAGGCGGACGAGGCTTTGACCGCCCGCCATGCCCTGGTGCTGGAATATTACGACGCCCGCCGCTCCATGAGCGGCTCCGGGCTGGCCGAATCCGGCATGGTCTACCAGCCGGTGCCGCCGCCACGGCTTTACCTCGAACGCGACGAGTGGGATCGCCAACTGGCGGCCCATTCGGTGTTGCAGCTTTCCCCCTTCGACGTCCCCCCCGGCGCCGTGCGGTGCATCGATGCCGGTGGCCGCCTGGGGCGGGACTTCGCCGATATGCGGGCACGGCCCGGCGTCAATATCTATGACTGTGTCCGCGAACATGTCGAAGCTGAAACAAAGGCGGGACGGCGGGTGCTGATCGCCGCCTGGACCCTCGGCTCGCGTGAGCGGCTGGCGGGGGTGCTGAAGGACCACGGCGTCAAGGCCATCGTGCCGGTCGAGAGCTGGGCCGAAACCGAGGGGCTGGGCAAGGGTGAGGTGGCGCTGGGGATTCTGGGGCTGGATCATGGCTTTACCGGCTCGGCCCTGTCGGTCATCACCGAGCAGGACATTCTGGGCGATCGTCTGGCGCGGCCCGCCCGCAAGAAGAAAAAGGGCGCCCAGTTCATCGCCGAAGCCTCTGCCTTGAGCGAGGGCGATCTGGTGGTCCATGTGGAGCACGGCATCGGCCGTTATGACGGTCTGGTGGCGCTGGAGGTTTCGGGCGCTCCCCATGACTGCCTGCGGGTGATCTATGACGGCGGCGATAAATTATTCGTGCCGGTAGAGAATATCGACGTTCTCACCCGCTTTGGCTCCGAGCAATCGGGCGTCAATCTCGATAAGCTGGGCGGCACCGCCTGGCAGGCGCGCAAGGCCAAGCTGAAAAAGCGCATCCGCGATATCGCCGATACCCTGATCAACGTGGCGGCCCAACGGCAGTTGCGCACCGGCGAGGCGCTGGTTCCGGCGGAAGGGCTTTACGACGAGTTCTGCGCCCGTTTCCCTTGGGCCGAAACCGACGACCAGTTGCGGGCTATCGAGGACACCATCGCCGATCTGGGCTCGGGCAAGCCCATGGACCGCCTGATCTGCGGCGATGTCGGTTTTGGCAAGACCGAGGTGGCGCTGCGCACCGCCTTCGTCGCCGCCCTCCAGGGGTTGCAGGTGGCGGTGGTGGTGCCGACGACTTTGCTGGCGCGGCAGCACTTCCGCACCTTCAGTGAGCGCTTCAAGGGCCTGCCGGTGCGGGTCGAGCAATTGTCGCGGCTGGTGACTGCCAAACGGGCCTCCGAGGTCAAGGCCGGGCTGGCTGACGGTTCGGTTGATATCGTCATCGGCACCCACGCCCTGCTGGCCAAGGGCATGTCGCTGAAACGCCTGGGCCTGCTGATCATCGATGAGGAACAGCATTTCGGCGTCGCCCACAAGGAGCGGCTGAAACAGCTGAAGGCCGATGTCCACGTCCTGACCCTGTCGGCCACCCCCATTCCGCGCACCCTGCAGATGGCCCTGTCCGGGGTCAAGGAGATGAGCGTCATCGCCACGCCGCCGGTGGATCGTCTGGCGGTGCGCACCTTCGTGCTGCCCTATGACCCGGTGGTGCTGCGCGAGGCGATCTTGCGCGAACGCTATCGCGGTGGTCAGGTGTTCTATGTCTGCCCGCGTCTAGCCGATATCGACCGGGTGGCCGACCGCCTCGCCAAGCTGGTGCCCGAAGTCAAGACGGCGGTGGCCCATGGCCGTCTGGCGCCCGCCGACCTGGAAGAGGTGATGGTGGCGTTCGGTGAGAAGCAATACGACGTGCTGCTTTCTACCAACATCATCGAATCCGGCCTCGACATGCCCAGCGTCAACACCTTGATCATCCACCGGGCCGACATGTTCGGCCTGGGCCAGCTTTACCAGCTGCGCGGTCGGGTGGGGCGCGGCAAGACCCGGGGCTATGCCTATTTCACCCTGCCCAACGACAAGGTTTTGTCCAAGGCGGCGGAAAAGCGGCTTCAGGTGATGCAGGCGCTGGATTCTCTCGGCGCCGGGTTCCAGCTCGCCAGCCACGACCTCGATATCCGTGGTGCCGGTAATCTGCTGGGTGAAGAGCAGTCGGGCCATATCCGCGAGGTCGGTATCGAGCTGTACCAGCAATTGCTGGAGGAGGCGGTGGCGGCGGCCAAGGGCGGGCAGGGGACCGAAGTGGTGGAGGAATGGTCGCCGCAGATCGCCATCGGCACGCCGGTTCTGATCCCCGAGGCCTATGTAGCCGATCTGTCGGTGCGTCTGGCCCTTTATCGCCGTATCGCCGCCCTGGACACCCGCGCCGAGATCGATGCCTTGGCGGCCGAGCTGATCGACCGCTTCGGCAAGCTGCCGGTGGAGGTGGAGAACCTGCTGCAGGTGGTCGCCATCAAGGCGCTGTGCAAGCTGGCGGGGATCGAGAAGGTGGATTCCGGCCCCAAGGGCGCGGTGGTCACCTTGCGCGGCAACGTCTTCGCCAATCCTGTCGGTCTGGTCCAGTACATCAGCCGCGCCGCCGGAACGTGCAAGCTGCGCCCCGATCATAAGCTGGTGTTCCTGCGGGCCTGGGATGACCCTCGTCAGCGCGTGGCAGGGTTGCAAAACGTTATCGGCAAACTGGCGGAATTGGCGGCGGGCTAAAAATGGAGTATAGCCGCTTACCCCATACATCATGGCAGCCGTCAAAGCGGCACCTATAGGATCAGAGATGAAATACCCTCAGCCTCCCGTCGTCGTTTCCCTGGATGAGATTTTGCCGGAAGAGCCCTTGCTGATGATGGGGGCCGGTCCGGTTCCCATTCCCCACAAGGTCGCCACCGCCAATTCGCTGGTCATCAATCATCTGGGCGACACCATGAACCGGGTGGTCGAGCAGGTGAAGACCATGTCGCGCTATGTCTTCCAGACACGCTCCAGCCATGTGATGGGCGTGGCCGGACCGGCATCCGCCGCCATGGAGATGGCGATCTGCAATCTGGTGGAGCCGGGCGCCCGCGTCTTGTCCATCTGCAACGGCCTGTTCAGCCGCCGCCTGGCCGAGATGGCCCGCCGGGTCGGCGGCGAGGTCACTATCCTTGAGGTGCCGGAAAAGCAGACCGCCAAGCCCGAGGCTGTCGAGGCCCTGCTGAAGAATGGCCGCTTCAACGTTCTGACCGTGGTTCAGGGCGAGACCTCCAACACAGTCTGGAACCGCGATCTGGTGGAAATCTGCCGCCTGGGCAAGACCTATGGCTGCCTTAACATCGTCGATGCCGTCTGCACCTTGTCCACCATGGACATGGAAATGGACGAGTGGTGCGTGGATGCGACCATTACCGGCGGCCAGAAGGGCCTGTCGTCCATTCCCGGCGTGTCGCTGATCGCGTTTTCCGAGGAATCCTGGCCCCATATCACCGGGCGCAATGCCCCCATGGCCCATTGGTGCCTGGATGCGCGGCTGGCCGATCAGTTCTGGAACAAGAAGTCCTATCACTACACCGCGCCGGTTTCGGGCATCTTGGCCCTGCACGAGGCGTTGCGGCTGATCTGCGACGAGACCTTGCCCGCGCGTTTCCGCCGTCATGCCATCTGTTCCGCCGCGCTGCAAAGCGGTATCGAGGGTATGGGGCTGGATCTGTTGATCCCCGCCGAAGCCCGCCTGAATTCGGTGGTCGGCATCACGGTGCCCGACGGCGTTTCCGCCGACCGGGTCCGTCATGTCATGTCCGAAGTCCACAAGGTGGAGATTTCCGGGGCTTTTGGTCTCAACATTCTGCGCATCGGCCAGATGGGCGAGCAGAGCCGCACCCACAATCTGTTCCGCACCCTGCACGCCTTGGGCTCCAGCATGCGGGCGGCGGGCGCCAAGGTCGATCTTCCCGCCGGTATGGCCGAGATGGAAAAGATCCTGACCGCCGATGGGTTCTGGGGGTAGGGTGGGCCGACGAGCCGCCAACGCGGCTCGTCTTGCTGTCCCTCAGACGCGCCGGGCTTTGCCCGTAACTACAAGCCAATGAATTGATTCATTGGCTTGTCGGTATCAGCTGAAAGCCGCTTCGGCTTCGGCTTCGCGGACGATGTCGATCAGGCGTAGTAGGATATCGGGTTCCTGCGCGCCTGCGACGGCGTAATTGCCATCCAGCACCAGACAGGGGACGCCGTTCACCCCCAGGCGATGGGCATGGACGTTGTCGTTAAGAACGGCGGCGACATCTTGGTCCGAGTCCAGATAGTCGCGGAGTCCTTTTGGCTCCAGCCCGGCTTCGGTCCCGATCTTGGCCAGGGTCACCACATCGCCGATATCACGGCCTTCGACGAAATAAGCGTGGTAAAGCGCTTCGACCACCTGGCCTTCATGGCCGGTGGCGGCGGCGTGACGGATCAGACGATGGGAATTGACCGAATTCGGGGTGCGGGTGATGGCGTCAAAGTCGAACACGATTCCTTCGGTCTTCCCGGCGGCACCGACGGCGGCATGGACACGCTGGACCCGGGAGGGGCCGCCGAATTTCCGATCCAGGTAAAGCTTGCGCTCGATGCCTTCGGGCGGGAGGTCGGGGTTGAGCAGGAAAGGCCGCCAGCGGATGGTGACGCGGGCGTCGGGCCGCAGGGCCAGGGCGCGCTCCAACCGGCGCTTGCCCACATAGCACCACGGACAGACCGTATCGAACACGTATTCCAGCCGCACGGGTTTGGTCCTAATCCAGTTTGGCTCTAGCCCGGCTCACCAATGAGGCCAGAGTATCATCGTTCTTGGCGTCGGTGCTGCCGACCTGAACCCAGACCTTCACTGGCTGGTAAACCTCGCGCACGGCGAAATCGGTATAGGCCAGGACTCCGGCGATCCGGTGCATGACCACCTCGGCCTCGACCAGGGGAGTGTCGGGCAGGACAACACAGAATTCATTGCGGCCATAAAGGGCGGTCATGTCTTCGGCCCGCAGCAGGCCGGTAATCCACTGCCCCAGTTGCTGCGCCAGATGCTCGGCGGCATCCTCGCCGAAATGGGTGCGCACCCCGTCGATATTGGGGATGTAGAAAAACACCACGGAAAGATGGCGATCATGGGCCTTGGCGGTGTTCAGGCGGTCTTCCAGGTATTTATCCAGGAAATCTCGGGTATAGACGCCGGTCAGCGGATCGCGGGTCTGTTCCTTCAGGCTGTCGAACATGGCTGCGCGGATGCTCCAGCGCAATTGCTGGCGATGAACCATGCTGAGAACCGAAGCCCGCAGAATGCCGGAATCCACGGGACGCGACAGCACTCGGCTGGCACCCCGGCGATAGATCTCTGATGGTACAGCCGAGCGGTCGGCCACGACCACCATGGGCAGATTGAATAGGCGGGGGTTGTTGCGGACCTGGGAGGTGAAGGCCAGATACCCCTCGATATCGCCTTCGGTGGTGACCACCGCAGCATCAAAGTTACGGCTTTCCAGCAGGCTTTCGGCATCATAAAGATTGCCGCAGCTGACGATCTCGGCAGAAACACCCAGGATGGCTGAAACATTATCATGATCGGGACCGGCCACCAGGATGCTGGGGCGGGTGCCTTCGGGCAGAGTGGCGCGGTCACGGGCGCTGACGCCGAAACCGGTGGCTATGCTGGCACGTTGGCGCAGTTCGGCATGCATGGTGGCCAAGCGGATCAGGGGGCGGAGACGGGCAAAAAGTTCGATGTCGTCGTGTTCCCACGAGATGGTGTCGTCGAGACCGACTTCTAAAGCGCGCAAGGCCAGATCGGACAGAACCCTTTCCGCCATCACCACTACGGGAATATCGCGCGAGGAGGTGTCGCCCTTGATGGCGCCTCCGACCGCCACGGGGTCTTCACCAATGTCGCCGACCAGGATCAGGTCGGGATGTTCGTTCTTAAGGTAGGCCCGCGCCTCGCCCGCGCTTCTGGCAACGATCCCGTGGTAACCGTTATGGGACAAGCGGGACAGCAGCGCCTCGGTGACGGTGGTGTCGGCATGGACGACCAGAACATTGGCAAGGCGTATCATGGGGGGTGGGCCTCTTGTCCGGAAACAGCGAAGTATTCAGCATAGTACGGATTGCCGATGGGCATAAGAGGGCAGTTGCGCCACTCTTTCAGGATTGCACCGTACGGGTGAATTGACGAAGCCCCATCGCCCCCCCGATAATCACCCGAACTTCAAGATGGTGAGGCCCCGATGACCTGGCGTGCGATAGTGTGGCTGATGATGTTTTTCACGGCGGGCAATGCCATGGCGGAGTTGAGAAACAGTATTCCCAATAATGTTGAGCTGATGGTTGGGTATTGCCATGGTGTTCTGACCCAGTCCACCGAGGCCACTGCCCGGGACCGGCGGCAGTGCCAGGGGATTTCCGCCGACGCCACCGGTAAGTGCCTAGATGGCCTGAGCACGGTCAGCAGTCATATCCAGCGGGTGGAACGCTTTTTGGCGACAAAGGGATACAGCCTGGACAGCAATAAACAGATTGCCGATGCCGTCGAGACCGGACGGAGGGACTATACATCCTGCGCCACGGCCCAATCCGACCGCGGCTCCAGCTGTATCGAAACCTGCAATACCAAATGCTCCTATGACATTGATTGTGTTCAGACCTGTGTCGCCAAATGTGCTGGTGGAGATGTGTGCGCCAAGGTGCAGCGCTGCTTCAAACCCAACCGTTACATGCCGTATTGACCGCGCCCGATCCAGCCGGTGCCCGATGATTCGCCCTCTGGCGGTACCGGGATATGCCCGAAGCGGGGCAGCCGGGCATGACTGATGCCGGTCTGTTATTCGATGTTCTGGTCCTGCTGTTGGCCGCCGTCGTGGTCGTGCCGCTGCTGCAAAGGTTCGGTATTCCGTCGGTTCTGGGCTATCTTGCCGCCGGAATCGTGTTGAGCCCCTACACGCCAGGGCCGGTGGTCGATGTGGAAACAACGCGGCCCCTGGCCGAATTTGGCGTGGTGTTCCTGTTGTTTGCTATTGGTCTGGAACTGCCGCTGTCACGTCTGCGGACCATGCGGCGCTATATTCTCGGGCTTGGGCTGCTTCAGGTGACGGTCACGGCCGTGGTTTTGGCGGGCCTGGCCACCTTTACCGGGGTCGCTCCCGGCATCGCCCTGGTAGTGGGGGCGACCCTGGCGTTGTCGTCCACCGCCACGGTTCTTGCCCTGCTGGTCGAGCGGAATGAGGTGGTCAGTCATCATGGCCGCGTTGCCGTCGCGGTGCTGATTCTTCAGGATCTGGTGGTTATTCCCATTCTGACGCTGCTGCCTCTGCTTGCGGGCAACGTTCACGATATTCTTCCCGCCCTGGGGTTGGCGGCACTGAAAGCGGCGGGAGCGGTGCTGGCGATTTTTATCGTCGGTCGGCTGATTTTACGCCCAGCCTACGCCTTCATTGCGGCCAGCCGGAATCCCGAGGTCTTTACCGCAGCTAATCTTCTGTTGGTCCTGGCGGTGGCCTGGCTGACCGCCGAGGCAGGCATGTCCATGGCACTGGGGGCTTTTCTCGCCGGGCTGATGCTGGCCGACTCCCCCTACCGGCATCAGGTCGAGGCTGATATCGAACCATTCCGGGGATTGTTGCTGGGCCTGTTCTTCATGACGGTGGGCATGTCCATTAATCTTCCCTTTGTCGCCACACGCGGCGGCGAGGTGATGGGAGTCGCCGCCGTGGTCCTGGCGGTCAAGGCTCTGGTCATCATTGGCTTGTGCCCGCTGCTGCGGTTGGGGCTGTTGCAGGGCTTGCAGATCGGATTTTTGCTGGCTCAGACTGGCGAATTCGCCTTTGTTGTGTTTGACCGCGCTATGGGGCTGCGCCTGCTTGATCCGGCCAGCGGCCAGACTCTGCTTGCAGCAACCGCCCTGACCATGGTGCTGACGCCGCTTTTGGCCAAGTTCGGGCGGATGCTGTCACAAAACCACAAACGCCATGACGGGGGTGAACTTCGTCCCAGCGGTGTTGAACATCTCAGCCAGCATGTGATCATCGCCGGCTATGGCCGGATGGGGCGCACCATCGCGCGCTTACTGAAGGAGCACGGCCTTTCGTTCATCGCCCTCGACCTGGATGCCGAGCGGGTGATAGCCGCCCGCGAGGACGGTCTTCCGGTCTATTACGGCGATGCCAGCCAGCCCGGCGTATTGCGTTCGGTGGGAATCAGCGGGGCAAGGGCGGTGGTGATCACCGTCGGGGGATTGCGGCAGACGGAACGGACCATCACCAGTATCCGTCAGGCCGCACCGGGGGTGGCGGTGATCGTTCGGGCAAAGGACCGCATTCACGAGAGCCATTTGAATACAATCGGAGCCACGGCGGTCATCCCCGAGACGGTAGAGGCCAGTCTGCAAATGGCGGGATTGGTCCTGACATCGGCTGGCATCGATGATGATAAGGTCAAGACCAGCCTTAACACCTATCGCCGGAAGCGCTATGGCATGGCGCATCCCAAACCGGAAGGGCCGGAAGCTCCGGGGTATTAATGGTGGGAAGATTGGCGGATGGGGTAGGATTCGAACCCACGGAGGCTTGCGCCCCTCCGGTTTTCAAGACCGGTGCAATAGACCACTCTGCCACCCATCCATCCGGGTCAGTCTTTTACCGCCCGATTCCATGTCTCGTCCACTATCTTTCGGCGTTTTCATCCAAGGGCGCCCACCATCCGCATTGAGGGCAATAGCGGACCAGGGACGGTTTGGCCTTGGGCTTGGTGAAGCCGAGCAGCCAGCGACCCAGTTTGACGAGCACGGCGCACAGGTCCAGTACCAGCCCGATAGCTCCCATCACCAAGGATCCTTCAACATTTGGGCTGGGCGACGATGCCAAATCCGCCGTGGCGGAGCTATCTTTACGAAAGGATCGTGTCTTGGGCTGGAGCTGGGTTTGCGCCGCGCCGCATTCGGGGCAGGATTTCGCACTCTTTTGGTTCATCTCTTCCTGCTTCCGTCGCCTGGGGCACTCGGGCCAGAAGATAATCCTCGCGGCAGGCACCGACAATCAAAGAGGTGATTACGGGTCCAGGTGCGGCTTGATAGGGAGGGGATAGGCTACCTTCCGGGGAGGCAGACGATGTATCAGCACCGCCACCGCCACCAGCATCACCGCGCCGAGAAGGACGGGCATCAGCAGAAAGCCCCAGCCCGGATGGCCCATCATGACCACTAATGGGGCCGCTCCGGCGGGGGGGTGGGTGAGGCGAAGAACCGCCAGAACCACCATCACCACTGCGACCGAGCTTACCATACTCACCCAGCCGCCAGGGAGGAAGTGATCGAAGACAAGGCCGATGAATGTGGCGATAACGTGGCTTCCAACCACGTTGGCGGGCTGAGACATGGGAGAATCCGGCATGCCGAATACCAAGATGGCCGAGGCGCCGAGAGGGGCCGCCAGCAGGGGCGCTCCTCCCATCTGATTCATCAGCGCGATCAGTCCCAGGGAGATGGCGGTGCCGATTGCGGCCTTCACCCAACTGGGAAGGCAAGGTGTTGCTTGATGACGAAAGATGTAGCGACGGGGCATGATTGCAATGATGTGCCACACCTGGGGCGGTGATAGCAAGATCGAGTGCGCCTGTTAGACCGAATCTCCCGGTGACTTCCCGCTCGGTTGCTGCCAACAATCCAGGATCTCAGGGGAGGGGGGAGAGAATGTTCGTCCTGTCCAAGCTGTGGCGTGTGCTGAGCGACCCGGTGACACTATTTTTTTTGGTGGTGAGCGTGGGGTGTATCCTGGGCTGGAGCCGCCGTCACACCCGGCTGGGGCGCGGCCTTATCACCTGGGCGGTGGGGGGGGTGGTCGTTCTCAGTCAGATACCGGTGGAGCAATGGCTGGAAGTGCCACTGGAGAATCGGTTTCCTCCCCCCCAAACCCTGCCGGAAAAGGTGGACGGCATCATCGTGTTGGGCGGGGCCATTGATCCGGTGCTCAGCCATGCGCGGGGACAAGTGGTGGCCAACAGCGCCATTACCCGGCTGACAGCCCTGATTCCGCTGGCCAAACACTATCCCGAGGCGCGGCTGGTGTTCACCGGCGGCTCAGGATCCATATTCGATCAGGAGATAAAGGAGGCTCCCTACGCCATTGAATTTTATCGATCAATCGGATTTTATGCCGACCGGGTTCAGGTGGAGGACCGGTCGCGCAATACCCACGAGAATGCGGTATTCACGCGGGAATTGATGGCGCCGCAAGCGGGCGAAACCTGGCTGCTGATCACCTCGGCCTTTCACATGCCGCGGGCGGTGGGAAGTTTTCGGGCGGTGAACTGGCCGGTCATCGCTTTTCCGGTGGATTACCAGACCACCGAGCGGCCGTGGACACCGCGACTTAGCATCGGCGGCCCCCTCAATCACTTTACTCATGTGATGAACGAAGCCGTCGGGCTGGCCTATTACCGCCTGCGCGGTTGGAGCGATGCTTTCTATCCAGCCCCATAGCCTATTGCGGCGGATGGCGCGGATGTGGCACAAAAGCCGGTCTGGACGCTATATTTGGGGTGATGCACATGGGCTGGACGACAAAATCTTGGCTGGCCAGCGGGATGGCTGCCATCAGTTTGGTCCTGTGCGGCTGCACGGCTTCCGCCGAGGAGCCGCAGGTTTCACCGAATGCCTCCGTTATCGCCCCCGCCGAGGATGGGTTCCAAACCTTTCTGGCCAGCGTGCGGGCCGAGGCGATGGAGAAAGGGCTGCGGCCCGAGATCCTGGATCGCGCCTTGGGCGGCGTACGCCATATCGACCGTGTTATCGAGCTGGACCGCAAGCAGCCCGAATTCACCCTAAGCTTTAACGAGTATCTGTCGCGGATCGTCTCCTCGACCCGGGTGGAGGAGGGACGGCGCAAGCTGGCCGAGAACCGCGTTCTGCTGGAGGCCATTGAAAAGCGCTATGGCGTTCAGCCGCGCTTCGTGGTGGCGCTGTGGGGCATCGAGACCGGCTTTGGCCGCAATACCGGCGGTATGTCGGTGGTGTCGTCGCTGGCGACTCTGGCCTATGACGGGCGGCGCTCCAAGTATTTCAAGACCGAGCTGATGAATGCGCTCACCATCTTGGACCAGGGTCATATCGAGCCCGAAGCCATGATCGGCTCCTGGGCCGGAGCCATGGGCCAGTGCCAGTTCATGCCGTCCACCTTTCTGAAATTCGCGGTGGACTGGGATGGCGACGGCCGCCGCAACATCTGGACCAATCGTTCGGATGCGCTGGCGTCGGCGGCCAACTACCTCTCCAGCGAAGGCTGGAAGGGCGACCAGACCTGGGGCCGGGCGGTCAAACTGCCCAAGGACTTTCCTGCCAGCCTCGTGGGGGTCGAAACCCGTAAGAGTGTCGAAGAGTGGAGCGGGCTGGGAGTGAAGGATGCCGCCGGCAAGCCCCTGCCCAAACGCGATATTCAGGGCTCCATCGTCCTGGCCGAGGCGGGCAAGGGCCCCGCTTTCCTGGTCTATGACAATTTTCGTACCATCATGAAGTGGAATCGCTCGACCTTCTTCGCTTTGGCCGCAGGCCATCTTGCGGACCGCATCGGCGGGAAGTAAACTACAACATCTTTGGTGGGTGGCCGAGAGGGGTGACTAGATGATGGGAAGCCTACGGCGAGCATCTCGTTTGGCCATGCTGCTTCTGTCCGGGACCATGCTGTCCGGCTGTGCCGAGCTTAATCTGTTCGGACATGCCGCCAAGAGCGTGGTGGGCGGCGAGCAGCCTCCGTCACCCTCGGCCTCGGCCTCGGCCAATTACAAAGTGGGCAAACCCTATCAGGTAGCGGGAGTGTGGTATTATCCCCAGGAGGACTTCAACTACGACGAAACCGGTATCGCGTCGTGGTATGGCCCCGATTTCCACGCCAAGCTGACCGCCAATGGCGAGGTGTTCGATCAAAATGCCGTCACCGCCGCCCACAAGACCTTGCAGATGCCTTCGGTGGCGCGGGTGACCAACCTGGAGAATGGCCGCTCCATCATCGTCCGCGTCAATGACCGCGGCCCCTTCGTCAATGGCCGCATTCTCGATTTGTCGCGGCGCTCGGCGCAATTGTTGGGTATGGAGGGCAAGGGCACGGCCAAGGTGCGGGTCCAGGTTCTCAACGAGGAAAGTCGGGCGCTGGCGGGCAGGCTGAAGCCCGACGCCACCGGCAACGAGCCCAAGGTGGCCTCCGCCGCGCCTCGGGCTTCTGTGACGGCGGAAAGTCTGCCGCCGCCGCCCGGCGTTACGGTTAAGGCGGCGGCTGCCCCGGAAATCGCCTCATCGGCGCCCGCCACCGGCAAGCGCGGCCTGTCGGTGGATTCGGTCGAGCGCGAGATTGCCGCCCAGGAAGTGAAGTCGGTGCCGGTCCGTCCCTCCAACATCTTCGTTCAGGCGGGGTCGTTTGGCCGTCACGACAACGCTGTCCGCCTGTCGGCAAGGCTTTCACCGGTGGGCAAGGCCCAGATCCAGCAGGTCAATCTCCAGGGCAAGACCGTGTATCGGGTCCGGCTGGGGCCGCTGGCCAGCGTCGAGGATGCCGACCGGGTGCTCGACGCGGTGGTGTCCACCGGACAGCAAGATGCCCGCGTCGTGGTGGATTAGTTCAGTTTCAACAGGTTAGGTCGATAATGTTGATGATGTCTCCGTTCGTCCGCCGGTCGCTGTTCGCGGCCATGATCGTCTCGGGTCTGGGACTTGTCGGCCTGCCCGCCCACGCCCAGGGCATCGAGACCGCCGCCAAGCAGGCCATCATCACCGATTACGCCAGCGGCGCCGTTCTCATGGAGAAGAATGCCGACGAGCTGATGGTGCCGTCGTCCATGAGCAAGCTGATGACCGTCTATATGGTCTTCGACAAGCTGAAAACCGGCGCCTGGAAACCCAATGACCGCCTGCCGGTCAGCGAGACCGCCTGGAAGAAACATTACAAGTCGGAAGGCTCGTTGATGTTCCTGCCGGTGAATTCCACCGCCACCGTCGACGAATTGCTGAAGGGCGTGGTCATCCAATCGGGCAACGACGCCTGTTCGGTCCTGGCCGAAGCCTATTCCGGCAGCGAGGAGGCCTTTGCCGAGGAAGAGACCCGCCGTTCGCGCCAGATCGGGCTGACCAAAAGCGTGTTCAAGAATGCCAGCGGCTGGCCCGAGCCCGGCCATCTCATGACGGCGCGCGACCTGTCGGTTCTGGCCCGCCACCTGATCGGCGATTTTCCCGAATATTATCCGCTGTTCAGCCAGATGGAGTTCGTCTTCAACAAGATCAAGCAGGGCAACCGCAACCCGCTGCTTTACAATACCGCCGGCGCCGATGGTCTCAAGACCGGCCACACCGCCGCCGCGGGCTATGGCCTGACCGCCTCCATCAAGCGCAACAACCGCCGCATCATCATGGTGCTGAACGGCATGTCGAGCATGAAAGAGCGCGCCGAGGAGGCGCAGCGTCTGGCGGAATGGGCCTTCCGCGAATGGGAGACCTATCCCCTGTTCAAGGCGGGTGAGATCGTGGTCCCCGACGCGGAAGTGTGGCTGGGAGAGGCCGAGACCGTCCCCCTGGCCGCCAAGGACAGCCTGGACGTAACGTTGCAGCGTCGGTTGCGCTCCGAGATGAAGGTCTCCACCGTCTATACCGGGCCGATCCCGGCACCGATCAAGGTAGGTGATGTCGTGGGCAAGGTGGTGGTTACCGCTCCGGGCATGGCTCCGGTGGAGCTGCCGCTCGTGGCGACCGCCGAGGTGCGTAAGCTGGGCTTTGGTGGACGGATTTCCACCGCTATCAAGCGCACCCTCTGGGGAGCCAAGAAGTAGGCATGGCCTTGGCGCGCGGCAAATTCATCACCCTTGAAGGCGGGGAGGGGGCGGGCAAATCCACCCAGCTCCGCCTGCTGGCCGATGCGCTCCGCGCCCAGGACATCATGGTGGTGACCACCCGCGAGCCGGGGGGATCGCCAGGGGCCGAGGCCATCCGCACCCTTCTGGTCGAAGGCGCGGTCGAGCGCTGGGACGGCGTGACCGAGGCGTTGCTGCACTTCGCCGCTCGCCGCGATCATCTGGTCAAGACCGTGTGGCCCGCCTTGGAGCGGGGCGCCTGGGTGATCTGCGATCGTTTCGCAGATTCCACCCTGGCTTATCAGGGCTTCGGCCATGGCCTCGACCCCAAGGTGATCGAGAGCCTTTATCGGGTGGCGGTGGGGCATTTCGCCCCTGATCTCACTCTGGTGATGGATCTGCCAGTGGAAAAGGGGCTGGAGCGGGCTGGGCTGCGCGGCGGGGCCGAGGATCGGTACGAGCGCATGGGCCTGGGCTTTCACCAACGCCTGCGCCAGGGATTTCTAGGAATCGCCGCCAGCAATCCCATGCGCTGCGCCGTGATCGACGCCGCGCAAACCCCGGTGGACGTTCACAAGATGGTGATGGCGACGGTACGGGCGCGTCTGGCTCTGCCATGACCGATATTCCCCATCCCCGCCTGACTCCCGATCTGTTCGGCCACGAAACGGCCGAACGGGCCTTGCTGGAGGCGTGGAATTCCGGTCGCTTGGCCCATGCCTGGCTATTGTGCGGCCCCAAGGGTATCGGTAAGGCGACGCTGGCCTACCGCTTTGCCCGCTTTGCCTTGGCGGGCGGCGGCGAGGGAGGCGGTCTATTCGGCGGTGCGCCGGAAAGTCTGGAGATCCGCCCCGACCATCCGGTGTTCCGCCGGGTGGCGGCACAAGGCCATGCCGACCTCCAGGCTGTGGAACGCGGCTGGTCCGACGATAAGCGCACCAAGCTCAAGACTGAGATCGTGGTCGAAGATGTCCGCGGCATCGGCGGCTTCATGTCTCTGACCCCGGCGGAAGGCGGCTGGCGGGTGGTGATTATCGATTGCGCAGACGAAATGAACCGTAACGCCGCCAATGCGGTGCTGAAAGTTCTGGAAGAACCGCCGCGCAATGCCTTGATGTTGCTGGTTTCTCATTCTCCAGGACGCTTACTTCCCACCATCCGCTCGCGGTGCCGCCGCCTGATGCTTCAACCTTTGGCCGAGGAGAAGGTGGCCGAGTTGCTGAGTCATCATCACCCCGAGCTGGGCGCCCCCGATGTGGCGGCGCTGGCCAAGCTGGGCGAGGGCAGCATCGGCAAGGCCCTGGCCCTGGCCGATGAAGGCGGCCTCGACCTTTACCGCGACCTGTTGGGACTCCTGCAAACCCTGCCACGCCTTGACATTCCCGCTTTGCATGCCTTCGGCGACCGGGTGGCGCGGCCCGAGAACGACGGCTCCTACCGCACCGTCACCGAGTTGTTGATCTGGTGGCTGGCCCGTCTGATCCGGGCGGGCGGGCTTCAAGGCAAGGGCATGGCCGAGGCGGTGCCGGGCGAAGCCGCCGTGATGGGGCGTCTTTTAGCGGCTGCCAGCCTTGAACAATGGCTGGAGGTATGGGAAAAGATCAGTTCCCTGTTCGCCCGCACCGAGGCGGTCAATCTTGACCGTAAGCAGGCGGTTCTCGGCGCATTCCTGTCGATTGAACGACTGGCGCGCATGGCGTCCCGCTGACGGGCGATCAAGATGATTTTATTGGGAGTAAGCCGATGAGCGGGGCCGGGACTTTCTACGTCACCACGCCGATTTATTACGTCAATGACAAGCCCCATATCGGTCACGCCTATACCACGCTGGCTTGTGACGTCCTGGCTCGCTTCAAGCGCCAGGACGGTTTTGATGTCAAATTCCTGACCGGCACCGACGAACACGGTCAGAAGGTGGAGAAATCAGCCGAGGCCGCCGGGATGGAGCCCAAGGCCCTGGCCGACATGAACTCGGCCAATTTCCGCGAGTTGGCCCGAATTCTCGGCTGCTCCAACGACGACTTCATCCGCACCACCGAGCCGCGCCATACTCAGGCCTGCCAGGCCTTGTGGAACACTCTGGTCGAGCGGGGCGAAATCTATCTCGGGCATTATGAGGGCTGGTACTCGGTACGCGACGAGGCATTCTATGCTGAAGACGAGCTGATCACCCTACCCGGCGGCAAAAAGCAGGCTCCCACCGGTGCGCCGGTGGAATGGGTAAAGGAGCCCAGCTACTTTTTCAAGCTGTCGGCGTGGCAGGACCGTCTGCTGGCATGGTACGACGCCAATCCCGATTGCGTCGCTCCCGCCTCGCGCCGCAACGAGGTGATGAGCTTCGTCAAGGGCGGCCTCCAGGATCTGTCGGTTTCACGCACCAGCTTCAAATGGGGCATTCCGGTACCGGGCGACGAAGCCCACGTCATGTATGTGTGGCTGGACGCACTGACCAATTACATCACCGCCTTGGGCTATCCCGACACCCAGGGTGATTTTGCCCGCTATTGGCCTTCGGCCCTGCACATGGTGGGCAAGGATATCGTGCGCTTCCACGCCGTCTACTGGCCCGCCTTGCTGATGGCCGCGGGACTGGAGCCGCCGCGCCGCGTGTTCGCCCATGGCTGGTGGACCAACGAGGGCCAGAAGATCTCCAAATCGGTGGGTAACGTCATCGATCCCCTGACTCTGATCGAGACCTATGGCCTGGATCAGGTGCGCTTTTTCATGCTGCGCGAGGTGCCGTTCGGCAATGACGGCGATTACAGCCATCGCGCCATGGTGGGCCGTATGAACAGCGAGCTGGCCAACGATTACGGCAATCTGGTGCAGCGGGTGCTGTCCATGATCGGTAAGAATTGCGCTGGTGCCGTGCCGCAGGCGGGCGAGGCCAGCGATGACGACCGCGTGATGCTGGGCGCCGCCCATGGCCTGCTGGAGCGTCTGCGCGAAAGCCTGGACAAACAATTGTTCCACGAGGCGCTGGAAGCCATCTGGCTGGTGGTGCGCGCCGCCAACGGCTATGTGGATCATCAGGCCCCTTGGACCTTGAAGAAAACCGATCCCGCCCGCATGAATTCGGTGCTGTGGGTGCTGGCCGAGACCATCCGTTCGCTGGCGCTGGCGACCCTGCCGTTCATGCCGAGTGCGTCGGGCCGGATTCTCGATCAGTTGGCCATCCCCGAGGAGGAACGGACCTACGCCGCCTTCGGCCCCGCTTATGCCTTGAAACCCGGCACGGCCTTACCGGTACCCCAGGGGGTGTTTCCGCGCTTTGTGGAAGAGGCGGCACCGTAACATGCTGGTTGATTCGCACTGCCATCTCGACTTTCCCGATTTCGCCGATGACCTTGATGGCGTGGTCCGGCGGGCGGGGGAGGCGGGGGTGGGGATTTTGCTCACCATCGGCACCCACATCACCCGCTATGATCAGGTGGTGGCGGTGGCCGAGCGCTTTGACAACGTCTATTGCACCGTCGGCATCCATCCCCACGAGGCGGGGACTGAACCGGCGGCAGACGTGGAGACGCTGCTGCGGCTAGCCCAACACCCCAAGGTAGTGGGGTTCGGCGAGACCGGACTGGATTATTACTACGACAAAAGCCCGCGTGAGCGGCAGCGGGATTCGTTTCGTATCCACATTGAAGCGGCGCGACGGGGCGGCTTGCCGGTGATCGTTCATACCCGCGACGCCGACGAGGATACCGCCGCCATTCTGGCCGAGGAGATGGGGAAGGGGGCTTTCACCGGCCTTGTCCACTGCTTTAGCTCTGGCCCCCAATTTGCTGAAAAGGCTGTTGAAATCGGCCTTTATGTCTCGGCCTCGGGCATCATGACCTTCAAGACCGCCGACATCTTGCGCGATACTCTGGCCGGTGTGCCGCTGGACCGTCTTCTGGTGGAGACCGATGCGCCGTATCTGGCGCCGATTCCGTTCCGAGGTAAGCGCAACGAACCGGCCTATGTGGCCCATACCGCCCGGAGACTGGCCGAGGTGAAAGGTGTGGCCTTTGGCGAACTGGAACGCGCCAGCACCGAAAACTTTCTGCGGCTGTTCTCCAAGGTCAAGCCATGAAGGTAACGATCCTGGGATGCGGCGGCGCCGCAGGGGTTCCTGGGATATCCGCCGGTTGGGGGGCCTGCGACCCTGACAATCCTCGCAACCGTCGCCGCCGGGCCTCTATTCTGGTTGAGCAGGACGGCACCACTATTCTGGTGGATACTTCGCCCGATCTGCGGTCACAATTGCTTGATTGTGGCGTACGGCGGTTGGATGCGGTGATCTATACCCACGATCATGCCGATCACCTTCACGGCATCGATGACCTGCGGGAGATCAACCGGGTGACCAAGGATTGGCTGCCGGTCTGGGGGGCGGCAGAGATGCTGGAAACTGCCAGAGCCCGCTTCCCCTATGCCTTTGAATCGGCGGAAAGCCTGGGCGATATGATTTTCCGCCCATTCCTGGACGCCCACGAGATTACAGGGCCGTTCACCGTCGGCAGCATCGCTGTTCAGCCTTTCGATCAGGATCACGGCTTCATGCGGACCTTGGGGTTTCGCTTTGGCCCGTTGGCCTACAGCACCGATGTGATCGAGATGCCCGAGGAGTCGTTTGGTATCCTGGCCGGTGTCGATACCTGGATCATCGGCTGTCTGGTTGATTATCCCCACGTGACTCATGCCCACGTGGACAAGGCGCTGGAGTGGATCCACCGCATCAAGCCGCGCCGGGCCATCTTGACCCATCTTGGAAGCCGCCTCGATTATGCAGCCTTGCAAGCGCGGCTGCCCAGCCATGTGGAACCAGCCTATGACGGCCTTGTAATTGAGGTCTGACGCGATCAAAGCCCGCAAGAGCCGGATGCTTTCTTGACCGCCTGAATATCGGCTTTGGCGCCGATGCCCAACGTCACAGGGAAAGAGACGTGGTGGCCGCCGGTCGTGCCCCGATGCCTTTGCGTTCAGGCAGAACATCGGTTTTGGTGATCTGGGGTTGCGTATTTGGCATAGTTTTCCTCACTGAACGCCCCAGAATTCAAAGCACGTTTTGTCGCCATAATATACATTATGCGACATTCGCATGTGTCTATTCTGGGGCTGTTTTCCATATGCATCAGACAAATCAAAGCACTACCCCGCTATCGCCGCCGCGTCACCACCAGGGCAATGCCGCCAAGCACCGCCAGCGAGGCAGCGATAAGGCGGAGCGTTACGGCTTCATCCAGCAGCACGGTGCCGGCCACCGCCGTGATCACCGGGACGCTGAGTTGGATGGTGGCGGCATGGGTTGCCGGCAATCCGGTCAAGGCCTTGTACCACAAGGCATAGCCCAGCCCCGAGGCCACCGCCCCCGACAACACGGCATAGACGAGACCAAGGCTGTCGAGCCTCACTTCGGCCATCAAAGCCATCCCGGCGCAGATCAGCGCCGCCACCGGCGCGGCGCGCAGGAAATTGCCGGCATTGGCGGCCAGGGCATCGGCCTCTCTGCGACCGCGCAGGGAATAGAAGCCCCACGCAACCCCGGCCGCCGCCATTAAAGCCGCGCCGCCCGGCGGTGGCGCCGAGATCCCCGGCAGCAGCAACATGACCAAGCCCGCCAACGCCAGCGCCAAGCCGCCCATCTGGATATTCCGCAAGCGCTCGCCGGCCATCAAGCCACGGCTGATCATGGTCACCTGCACCGCGCCGAACAGCAACAAGGCCCCGGTTCCGGCCGGAAGCGACAGATAGGCCAAGGAAAAAGCGATGGCGTAGCCCAACAGGGCCAGAGCCGATCCCCAATTGCCGGCAATGCCGCCAGCCCCCCGCAGTCGAACCAGCGCCGCCAGAACCAGTGCTCCCGAGGCGATCCGCACCAGGGTGAAGGTGGCGGCATCGATGGCGGTGTGGCGCAAGGCCTCGCGGCAGAGGATCGAATTAGCGGAGAACGCTACCATGGTGATCAGCGTCAGAACCCAGGTCCGTGTCGAGACCATATCCGGTTTTCTCCGTTCGCTGCTTTCACGGCCATGATAGATTGGCGCCTAGATTTTCAAAGGCAGATTTCATGACCCTAGATCCGCGTGCCCTGGCTCCCGCCTCCTTCGTTCAATCCGATGATCCCCTTATCATTGATTTCGCCCGAAAGGCTGCCGGCACCGGCGCCAAGGACCAACGCGAGACGGCGTTACGGCTTTATTACGCGGTGCGTGATCAGGTGATCTACGATCCTTATGTGCGCTTCAATATCCCAGATACCTATTCGGCCAAGGCCGTGCTGGCCCTGGGGAGCGGCTTTTGTATCCCCAAGGCGGCGTTGCTGGCCGCCTGTTGCCGTGTTGTCGGCATCCCTGCCCGTCTGGGCTTTGCTGACGTCAAGAACCACCTCGCTACCACCAAACTGTTGGAGAAAAACGGCAGCGACGTATTCCGCTGGCATTCCTTCGCTGAAATCTTGTTGGACGGCATCTGGATCAAAGCGACACCCGCCTTCAATTTATCCTTGTGCGAGAAGTTTGGTGTTCACCCGCTGGACTGGGACGGTCGTACCGATTCGGTTTTCCATCCCTATGACAAGCAAGACCGAAAGCACATGGAATATGTCGAGCAGCGCGGCAGCTATTATGATGTCCCCTATGAGGCGATCACCGCCAGCTACCGCCAGCATTGCCCGTTGCTAATGGTTGACGATCCCTGGGACAAGGGGGCCGATTTCGCCGCCGAGGCCAAGAAAATCGATGCCTGACGTCCGGCCAATCGATCGTCTGCTGGAGATCATGGCTCGGTTACGGGCGCCCGAAGGCGGTTGCGCCTGGGATCGTGAGCAGACCTTTGCCACCATCGCCCCCTACACCATCGAGGAAGCCTATGAGGTGGCCGACGCCATCGAGCATGACGACAAGGCTGCCCTGAAGGATGAATTAGGCGATCTGCTGTTCCAAGTGGTGTTCTACGCCCAGATGTCGCGGGAGGAAGGCGGTTTTGATTTCGACGCCATCGCCGCCGCCATCGCCGACAAGATGGTGCGCCGCCATCCCCATGTCTTTGGTGAAGCTTCGGCCCGCACCGCTGGGCAGCAGGTCGAGGCTTGGGAGGATACCAAGGCGCAAGAGCGCGCCGAAAGAGCCAAAGGTGGCTTGTCCATTCTTGATGGGGTGGCCCGTACCCTGCCGCCCATGACCCGTGCTCTGAAGCTGCAAAGACGTGCCGCCCGGGTCGGGTTCGATTGGGATAAGGCCGTCACCATCTTGGACAAGTTGGCCGAGGAATCGCGCGAGATCGCCCACGAGATCGAGATCGAGGCCCCCCACGACCGGCTAGAGGACGAGATGGGCGACATTCTCTTTGTCTGCGTCAATCTGGCCCGCAAACTTGATATCGACCCAGAGCGGGCGCTGCGTCGGGCCAACGGCAAGTTCGAGCGCCGCTTCCGCCATATCGAGACAGAACTGGCCGCCGAAGGCCGCGCCCCGCAAACCGCCACCCTCGACGAGATGGAGGCGCTGTGGCAGGCTGCCAAGGGCTTGGAACGGTCGGGAGGTGGTGGTGGTTGATTGGCTGAAACGGCTCGGGGTTCTCTGCTGCCTTCTGCTGCTGTCATCTTGCTATATTCCCGACAAGTTCAAGGCGGAACTGCGTTTGTCGCGCTATGGCGATTACGCCTTGACCTATAAAGGCGATCTGCTGTGGGCGCCCATTCTCGATGATTACCGCAAGGGTAAGGTGACGCCAGAGAACGAAAAGGAAAAGATCGACAATATCCGCAAGGATCTGATCCGCGACATCGCCTTCCGCAAATTGGAATCCAAGGGTAAGGGCCGCTTTGGTGTCGAATACGAGCGGGCTGGGAGGCTGGACAAGGTGCAATTGACCGCCCTGCTCCGCCGTGATGCCCGCCTGCTGGCCATGCGTTCCATGGAGAACGGCGTCATCGTCATCCATGCCAATGCCATGAAGCCTTCCGACGCCCAGATGATGGCCGAGATGGGCCTGAACATGGAAGGCGAGTTCCGCATCACCACCGATGGCAACGTGGTGGAGAACAACGCCACCGAGGTACGCCAGTTCGGTACCTCCAAGGTCTATGTCTGGAAAATCGAGAATGCCCTGTCGCCCATGCCCCATCTGGTGATGTTGCGTGACCCCGATCCCCAGCGCCCCTTGGGGCCGCGTCCCTCTGAACTGAAATAGAGGCTTAGAGCCGCCATGTGGAAAGACCGCATCGTTCTGGTGACAGGGGCTACCGCCGGATTCGGCGCTGCCATCGCCCGCCGCTTTGCTGCCCAGGGGGCTAAACTGGTGATCTGCGGCCGCCGGGTCGAGCGGCTTGAGGCTCTGGCGCGGGATTTGATGACTCCGGTCCATTTCGCCGGTCTCGACATCCGCGACCGTGCCGCCGTCTCTGCCTTTGTCGAGGCGATCCCCGAGTCTTTCCGCGCCATCGACGTGCTGGTCAACAATGCCGGCCTCGCCTTGGGGCTGGAACCCGCCCAGAATGCCGATCTCGATGACTGGGAGACCATGATCGACACCAATCTCAAGGGATTGATGTATATGACCCGCGCCGTGCTGCCCGGAATGGTGGCCCGCGACCGCGGCCATGTGATCAATATCAGCTCGGTAGCGGGCACCTATCCCTATGGCGGTGGCAATATGTACGGCGCCACCAAGGCCGCCGTGTCACAGTTCTCGCTGAATCTGATCACCGACCTGCATAAAACCAAGGTGCGGGTAACCAATATCGAGCCGGGTCTCTGCGGCGGCAGTGAATTTTCGGTGGTCCGTTTTCATGGCGATGCCGACAAGGCCGCCAAGGTTTATGACGGCACCACGCCGCTTAGTTCCGAGGATGTGGCCGAGGCTGTCGCCTGGGCGGCCAGCCTGCCCGCCCATGTCAATATTAACCGGATCGAGATGATGCCGACCTGTCAGGCCCCGGCAGGCCTGACAGTGTACCGGGGCTAATCGATCAAGAAGCGCAGAGACGCCCAAGCCCCTTCGGACGGAGCCAGCAGCAAGGCGGATTCCGACGTTACCGGGCGATAAGGTTGATTTGTTAGCAGGCGGCTGTAGCCGCCCGCTTCGGCATGGATCAGGACCCCGGCGGCATGATCCCACGGCATCAGCTGGGCGTAATGGGCGAAGTGCAGCTTTCCCGTTACGAGGTCGATATAATCGTGGGCGGCACTGCCTTTGCGGCCCACCTTGGCCACCTGCGAGGCGATACGGCCAGTTCGTTTAACCGAACCGGTCATGCGTTCCAACGGTGTGGGCGGCAAGACGCTCAGCCGCTCTTCTCCGATCCAGGCCCCGGCCCCGGCCTCGGCGATCAGCATGCGCTGGGAGACAGGGTCATAGATCCAGCCTGCTACGGTTTCGCCATTGACCGCCAGGGCGACGATGATGCCGAAGCGGGGATTGCCCTTGGCGAAATTGGCGGTACCATCCACCGGATCGATGATCCAGACGGTGCCTGGATGATCCAGCGCATGCAGCAGGTGGGGTGCGGCATCCACCCCTTCCTCACCCACCACCGATGCTCCGGGCACAAGGTCAAGCAGTCGCCGGGATAGAACCTGTTCCGCTGCCACATCGGCCTCGGTGACCAATTGGCCCGGCTTCTTCTCGCGGATCTGTCCGGCGGAAAGATTCTGGAACCGGGGCATCACTTCGCTGGTGGCGGCATCGCGGATAATGTCGGCAACGACGGCGGCGTCAAATCTTGCGGTCATGAGCCCCTCTGCCCTCGGCCTGGCGTTGCTGAAAGCGCCGGACATCGGCGGGATCAAGCCGAACGCGCATAAAGGCCTGAGTCTGATCGTCGCGCCGCGCTGTCACTTCGCCATGGCGATAAAGCCAGGAGATCGAGGCGCCATCGGACAGGGCCAAGGCGACGTCGATGGTTTCCCGTTCCTTACCCAGGCGCATGTCCAACTCGGCCAGCAGGTCGGCAAGGCCGTCACCGGTGGCCGCCGAGATGGGAATCGCCTCGGGGCGGCGCTTGGCTTGATTAAATACCTCGGCCCGGCGCTCCTCGTCGAGAAGATCGATCTTGTTCAAGGCCTCGACCAATCCGCGGTCAACCACCTCGCCCAGGCCGAGATCGCGCAGCACCGCGTTGACATCGGCGGCCTGAGCCTCGGTATCGGGATGGGAGACATCTCGCACATGTACCACCACGTCGGCCTCCATCACCTCTTCCAGGGTGGCGCGGAAGGCCGCCACCAATTCGTGGGGCAGGTCGGAGACGAAGCCGACGGTGTCGGACAGGATGATCTTGCGCCCCGACGGCAGCACCAAGGTGCGCATGGTGGGGTCGAGGGTGGCGAACAGCATGTCTTTGGCCAGCACTTCGGCCCGTGTCACCGTGTTGAACAAAGTGGATTTACCGGCATTGGTATAGCCCACCAGGGCGACGATGGGATAAGGCACCCGCCGCCGGGCCTTACGGTGAAGATCACGGGTCCGCTTGACGTCCTCAAGCTCGCGTTCCAGCTTGACGATGCGGTCGCCGATCAGACGGCGGTCGGCCTCGATCTGGGTCTCGCCGGGACCACCCAGAAAGCCAAACCCGCCGCGCTGGCGTTCCAGATGGGTCCAAGACCGCACCAGACGCGAGCGCTGATAGGACAGGGCCGCCAGTTCGACCTGAAGGCTGCCTTCGCGGGTCCGGGCGCGAGCGCCAAAGATCTCCAAAATCAGGCCGGTCCGGTCGATGACCTTGCAGGCCCATTCCTTTTCCAGATTGCGCTGCTGGACCGGCGAGAGATGACAATCAACCACCGCCAGCGCCACTTCGCGCTCGGTCACTTCGAAACCGAGACGATCCACGGCGCCCTTGCCCAGCAAGGTAGCGGGCCGCGCCTTGGTGACGCCGACCGCTTCGGCATAGACGATATCGAGATCGATGGCCTGGGCCAGCCCCACCGCTTCCGCCAGACGAGCCTCGGGCAGGCGCAAGCCGCCCACCGCCGCCTTGAAGGCGGGATGGATCACAATGGCGCGTTGGCGCGTGGAAGCCGGGGAGTCAGACGGTCCGGTTGCCACCTTACTCTTCGCCGTTTTCCTTGATCGGGGGCTCGAACAAGGAGATGGGCGTGGACGGCATCACCGTCGAGATGGCGTGCTTGTACACGAGCTGGGTGTGGCCGTCGCGGCGCAGCAGCACCGAAAAGTTATCGAACCAAGTAACGATACCCTGCAGCTTGACGCCATTGACCAGGAATACCGTGACGGGGGTCTTATTCTTCCGGATGTAGTTTAGAAAAACATCCTGTACGTTTTGTGACTTCTCTGCGGACATGACTCGGATCCGTTCTTATTGGGTTATTGGGGTGAGGTGGAAACCCTCCCCCGATTGCAGCGTGTTCGTTACCATCAATTTGCAGAGATGGGAACCCATTGTTCACGGACAAGGGCTGCCAATTCAATACATCCCGGCAGGGTCCGGGCGGGAGAGTGGGGAAACTCCCCCTCTTCCGGGGGAGTGGGGCGCAGCAGAATGGGGGTGCAGCCGGAGTTGACGGCACACTGGATGTCGATAGGGGAATCGCCTACGAACCAGACTGCGGGGCCGGGGCTGATCCCGGTTCCTCCCAGCGCTAGATGGACCGGCGCCGCATCGGGCTTGTCGGCAGACGCGTCGTCGGCTCCCACCAGACCGGCGAAATGCCGGGACCACCCCATTATCTCGGCCTCCTTGCGCAGGAAATGGCCGCGTTTGTTGCTGACCACAGCCAGTACCAACCCCAGATCTCCCAGCATTTTCAGCATTTCATCGGCGCCGGGCAGTGGATTGAGGTGATCCATGTGGATGGATTGAAAGCTGGCGGTAAAGACGTCGCGGGCCTCGGGCCAGCGGTCACCGAACATGGCGGGAAAGGAATCGCGCATGGAGGCGGCGACGCGGGACTTGGTCTCGTCGAGGCTCCAATCCGGCATGCCGAAATGGCGGAAGGTCATATTGTAGCTAAGTCGGATACAGTCCCAGGAATCCACCAGGGTGTTATCCCAGTCGAACACCAGGGCGGCGGGCTTGGGCAGTGGCAAAACCATCAAAAGTATTCCAGGCGGACCGAGAACATCTTCTCCACCTTCTTCACCGCATCGGCCGTGGCGAACAAGATGACGCGGTCGCCCGCCTGAACCACGGTGCTGCCCCGCGGGCTGACCACTTGGCCGTTATGAACCACGGCTCCCAGCAGCACTCCGGCGGGCAGCTTGACCTCACGCAGCGGCTTGCCCACCAGACTGGAGGTTTCCAGTGCGTCGGCCTCGATCAACTCGCCAAAGCCTTCGTGCAGGGAATGGACTGCGTGAATGCGGCCGCGCCGCACATGCTGGAGGATGTTGGAGACCGTGATGGCGCGCGGCGAAATCACCACATCGATGCCCAATGGGCTGACCAGGGCGTTGTAGGTGGTCTTGTTGATCAGCGTCATGGTGCGGCGGCAGCCATAGCGCTTGGCCAGCAGGCCCGCCAGAATGTTGGTCTCGTCATCATTGGTGACCGCCACCACCGCCTCGGCGGCCGCGACCGAGGCCTCTTCCAGAATCTCGGGGTCGAGGACGTCACCGTTAATCACCACGGTGCGGGTAAGAGTCTTGGCGGCGAATTCGGCGCGGTCCTTGTTCAGCTCGATGACCTTGATGGAGGTGCCGTCGTTCAGCGCCTCCAATTGTTGGGCCAGGAACAGGCCGATATTACCGCCGCCGAATACCACGATACGCCGCGCCTGCTGATCCTCGCGGCCAAAGGCGGCCAACGCCCGGTCCACATGGGAGGCATCGACCACGAAATAAACCTCGTCGCCTTCCTGCATCTGGTCGTCGTGGCCGGGAATGAGTGCCTTGCCGTCCCGCACGATGCCGATGATGACAATAGCGAGATCGGGAAACAGCACGGTCAGTTGGCGCAGCGGCGTATTGATCAGCGGACATTGATTGGTGCAGCGCACGCCGATGAGGCGAACCTTGTCATTGGCCAGCGGAATCACGTCGATGGCGCCCGGAACCTGCAGGCGCCGGGTGATGGCACGGGCCACTTCGATCTCGGGGCTGATGATGACGTCGATAGGCAGATGTTCGCGCGAAAACAGATTGGCCCAGATAGGCTGAAGATAAGTCTGACTGCGGACACGGGCGATCTTGGTCGGCACGTTGAACAAGGAGTGGGCGACCTGACATGCCACCATATTGACTTCGTCGGCAGCGGTGACGGCGATAATCATATCGGCGTCGGCGGCCCCCGCCTGCTCCAGCACCGCCGGATGGGAGGCAAAGCCCAGCACCACCTGGACATCCAGGGTATCACTGACCTTGCGGATCAACTCGGGGCGCTGATCGATGACGGTGACGTCATTGTTCTCACCCGCCAGATAATGGGCGATGTTGAAGCCGACCTGACCGGCGCCACAAACGATTACCTTCATGTCAGCGGGCCTTTTCGTCGGTGTTGACGCCCAGAAGTTTCAGCTTGCGGTGCAGGGCGGAGCGCTCCATTCCCACGAAGGCTGCGGTCCGCGATATATTCCCCGCAAACCGATTGACCTGAGCCAGCAGGTATTCGCGTTCAAACAGTTCGCGTGCGTCTCTGAGCGGCAGGGTCATGATCTCGCTGGATTTCTCCCACCGCAAGACCGCAGGGGTAATGGCGCTGATCTCGGCGGGCAGCATGTCGGCACGGATCTGTTCACCCGTCTCGCCCGGAGCCATGATCAGCAGCCAGTCCATGACGTTTTTCAACTGGCGGACATTGCCTGGCCAGTCATAGGCCTGAAGGGCGGCGATGGCGTCTTCGCCGATGGGCCGGGGCTGTACCCCCGCCGTCAGCGCCGCCGCCTGCATGAAATGCCGCGCCAGCAGAGGGATATCTTCCTTACGGTCACGCAACGACGGCAGCCGCACAGGCACCACGTTGAGACGGTAGAATAGATCCTCGCGGAAATGCCCCGCTGTGATCTCGGTTTGAAGGTCGCGGTTGGTGGTGGCGATGACACGCACGTCCACTTCGACCTTCTGCCCGCCGCCGACCCGCTCAAACATCTGGTCCTGCAGGACGCGAACAATCTTGCTTTGAGTTTCCAGCGGCATGTCCGCCACTTCGTCCAGCAGCAAGGTGCCGCCATGGGCCTGCTCGAAGGTGCCGATCTTACGCGGCCCGTCGGGGCTATCGACACCGTGCTCGGTGCCGAACAGCTCGATCTCCATACGGTCCGGATGCATGGCAGCGCAATTGAGTACCACGAAGGCGCCCTCGGCCCGTTTGGAGCGGGTATGGATCAGCCGCGCCGCCACTTCTTTGCCCGAACCAGCGGGGCCGGTAATGAGAACGCGGGAATTGGATGGGCCGACCCGGTCCACCGATTGTCGGACCTGGGCGATAATGGCGGAGCCGCCCACCAGTTCACCGGTGGAACCGCTGCGCAGCCGCAATTCCCGGTTCTCCCGGCGCAGGCGAGCCGCCTCGATGGCGCGTTCGACCACCAACAGCAGCCGGTCGGCCTTGAACGGTTTTTCGATGAAGTCATAGGCGCCGTATTTCAACGCCTGGACGGCCGTCTCGATAGTGCCGTGGCCCGAGATCATTACCACCGGGACTTCCGGATGGTCGCGCTTTATGGCTTCGAGAACCCCCAGGCCGTCGAGTTTGGAACCTTGCAGCCAGATATCCTGGATCACCAGATTGGGCCGTCTTGCGCCGATGGCGTCCAGGGCCTGATCGGAATTGGCGGCCTCGCGGGTGCTGTGCCCCTCGTCCTCCAGAATTCCGGCGATCAGATCGCGGATATCGGCTTCGTCATCGACGATCAGGATGTCATGTGCCATGGCTTACAGTCGCGTCACTGGAAACGTCCGATTGAAGAGCATCGGTCACTGGAAACACCAGGCCAACCCGTGCCCCGCCGCTGACGGCATCTTCAAGATACAAGTCACCACCATGGTCTTCCATGATCTTCTTGACGATGGCAAGGCCTAATCCAGTGCCTTTGGTTCGGGTGGTGACGTAGGGTTCGGTCAAACGTTCACGGTTTTCCTTGGGCAAGCCCTTGCCGTTGTCCTCGACCTCGATCACCAGACGTCCTTTTTCCTCGGTCAGGCTGAGGGTAATCCTGCCTTGTGGCAGCGATGGTTCGGCCTCCCTGCCCTGCACCCCTTCGACCGCATTCTTCAAAAGATTGGTCAGCGCTTGGCCAATCAGGCGGTTGTCGCACACCGCCGGAACCTTATGGGGCGGAATGTTGCTGACGAATTCGATATCAGGAGCGCCGTTACGCTGAAGGAACATGGCCTGACGGCAGATATCGGCCAGATCATCCGGTTTCATCTGCGGTGCCGGCATGCGGGCGAAGGACGAGAACTCGTCAACCATGCGGCCGATATCACCGACTTGGCGGACAATGGTCTCGATCAGCTTGACGTAGGTCTCGGGATCGCTGCTTATCTCTTTGAGATATTTACGTTTCAACCGCTCTGCTGATAACTGGATCGGGGTCAGAGGATTCTTGATCTCATGGGCGATCCGGCGCGCCACGTCGGCCCAGGCGGCTTTGCGTTGAGCTGAGACCAACTCGGTGATGTCGTCAAAGGTGACTACGTAACCGATAATTTCACCTTCCAGATACTCCCCCGCCACCCGGACCAGCAAGATGCGCGCCCGCCCGCCGGACGTAGTCAGCTTGACTTCGCGCTGAACCAGCTTGTCGGGACGGCGCGCCGCTTCGTCGAGGGCTTCGACCAGATCGGGCAGCACATCGCGCAAGGAGCGGCCCACCTGCTCATCAAGGGCAAGGCCAACCAACTCGCTGGCCGAACGGTTGGGAAGGTTGATCCGCCCGTCGCGGTCGAGGCCGATCACCCCCGCAGAGACGCCCGCCAGCACGGTTTCGGTGAAGCGGCGGCGTTCGTCCAATTCGCGGTTGGCCTCCATCAGCTTGCCGCGCTGGCTTGATAACTGATGGGTCATGCGGTTGAAGGCGCGGCTGAGTACGCCGACTTCGTCGGCGGCATCCTCGGCGACACGAGTGTCGAGATCGCCCGAGCGCACCTTCTCGGCGGCATCAATCAACCGGGCAATGGGAGTCGCCAGTTTGGTGGCCATGGATAGGCCGATCCAGACCGAGATCAGCACCAAGAGCAGCGCCACCACGGCAAAAACCAGTGAGAATGCGGTCTCCAGCCCGGTGCGACGGCCTTCCAGGCGTTCGTACTGAGCCACCGCCGCCGAGGTCTGCTCCATATGGCCGATCACCTTGGGGTCGATAAAGCGCCCCACGAACAGATAGGTGTCGCCGAACAGGCCGGGCAGTTGCACCAGCGCCCTCACCCGGTCGTCACTGCCGCCGGTGATGACCGCCACATCGCCGGCCTTGGCCTTGTCGAAGGCCCAGGTGGGAATCTGGTCGATATTGGCTTCGATGGCAAAGATCAGGCCCGAGCGCGCCAGAATGTTGCCGCGCCCGTCGAACACCACCGCCTCCGACAGTCCGCGGATGGCAGCCTGGGTGGCGATGAACTGGGTGAAGTGCTGGGGCGAGCGCGACAGCATCGGACCTTCGCGGTTGATGTCGTTGGCCATGGCCAGGGCATCACCGCCGATGATCTGCTTATGCTCTTCCTGATAGGCATGTGCCACCGCCAACGAGGCCTGAAGCGCGGTGCGCACCCGGTCGGAGAACCAGCTTTCGACGCCATAGCGGAAGAAGGCCGCCGATCCGATGGACATCAGAGCCGAGGGGATTACCGCCACCAGGGCAAACAGCATGATGAAGCGTAAATGCAGCTTGGAGCCCGAGGTTCCTCGCCGCCGGGCGCGAAAGACGTCGAGAACCCGGATACCCACCACCATGCCCAGCAGCATGAGCAGGACGCCATCCAGCATCAGCAGCGACAGTACGGCCTTGGGGTCGGGGCCACTGGAGCCCGCCACCGCCATGGCCCAGATGGTGGCCAGGACCGAAGGAATCGCGGCAAGGGTCAGGCCATAGGACAGCCGTCGCGCCAGACCGATTTCCCGCGCCCACTGGCGTATCCGCATCATTTCGAATTGCGACCGATCTGAATGTCCAAATCTTTGAGTTTCTTGCGCAAGGTGTTGCGGTTCAGCCCCAGCAGATGGGCGGCCTTGATCTGATTGCCGCGGGTGGCTTCCATGGCGATGCTGACCAGCGGTTTTTCCACTTCGCGGATCACCCGGTCGTAGACTCCGGCGGGCGGCAGACCGTCACCGTGATTGCCGAAATAATCGCGCAGGTGACGCTCGACCATGGCGGCGAGCCCTTCACCTTCAACGCCACCACCGATGGAATCGGCATGGGGGGCGCCACCCGCCAATTCCTGTTCGATCACCTCGATACCGATCACTTCCTGGGAATAGAGCGCAGCCAAGCGCCGCACCAGATTCTCCAGTTCACGCACATTGCCCGGCCAGCGGTACTTTTTCAGTCGTTCCATGGCCTGGGTATCAACGCTTTTGCTGGGCAGCCCGTCAGCGGCGGCCAAGGCCAGGAAGTGCCGGAAAAGTTCGGGAATGTCCTCCGAGCGTTCGCGCAACGGCGGCAGACGGATGGGGACCACGTTGAGGCGGTAGAACAGATCCTCGCGGAACAACCCCTGGCGGATCAGTTGGGTGAGGTCGCGGTGGGTGGCGGCGACGATGCGGACATTGGCGCGGATGGGCGTACGACCGCCGACGGAGGTGTATTCGCCCTCCTGAAGCACCCGCAGCAGCCGGGTCTGGGCCTCGGGCGGCATGTCGCCGATCTCGTCCAGGAACAAGGTGCCGCCTTCGGCCTGCTCGAAGCGGCCGGTGTTACGCTGGGTAGCGCCGGTGAAGGCCCCCTTCTCGTGGCCGAACAATTCACTTTCGATCAATTCCCGCGGGATGGCGGCCATATTGATGGCGACAAAGGGGCCATTGCGCCGCTTGCCATAATCGTGCAGTGCGCGGGCGACCAATTCCTTGCCGGTACCGGACTCGCCGGTGATCATCACCGTCAGGTCGGTGCCCATCAGACGCGCCAGGGTGCGATAGATTTCCTGCATGGCAGCCGAACGACCGATAAGGGGGAGCTTTTCCTCTTCGTCGGGAGCTGTGGTGTTGGCGGGCATGGCGCGGGGCGTGGACAAGGCCCGCTGAACCACCGACACCAGTTCCTTGAGATCAAAAGGCTTGGGCAGATATTCGAAGGCGCCGCGCTGGGTGGCCTTGACCGCCGTCAGCAGGGTGTTCTGAGCGCTCATGACCACGACCCGCAGTTCGGGACGGATCTTTTTAATACGTGGCAGCAGGTCGAGGCCGCTTTCATCGGGCATCACCACGTCGGTAATCACCAGATCGCCATCGCCGTCCGACACCCAGCGCCATAAGGTGGCGGCATTACCTGTGGTCCGCACCTCGTAACCGGCACGCCCCAAGGCCTGAGCCAGAACGGTTCGGATGCCGCGGTCGTCGTCAGCCACCAGAATCGTGGCGGCGGAGCCCATGGTCATCATTTAACTTCCCCATCCTGAACCATTGGCAACATAACCCGGAAGATGGTTCGCCGCGGTACGCTGTCGAATTCAATCACCCCACCGTGATCTCCAACGATCTTGGCCACCAAAGCCAATCCCAGGCCGGTTCCCGAGGTCTTGGTGGTGACGAAGGCATCGAACAGGTTGGGGCGCAGATCCTCGGGGATGCCCGAGCCGTTATCTTGAATGCTGACCACCAGCGGCAGATGCCGCCGGGTCTCGCTGCCCGGCAAGGCAAGCCGCACGCCGTGTTGATAGCCGGTGGAAAGGATAATCTCCCCCCCCTTCTCCGGCACCGCTTCGCAGGCGTTTTTGATCAGATTTAAAAAGATCTGCACCAACTGGTCACGGTCACCCAGTACCGAGGGTAGTGACGGGTCATAGCTTTCGATGAAGCGGACATTACGCCCGAATCCCGCCTCGGCGATGCGCCGCACGTGTTCCAGCACCCGGTGGATGTTGACGGCCTGACGTTCCACATTGGGATTGTCGGAAAAGGCCTCCATACGGTCTACCAGTGCGACGATGCGGTCAGCCTCATCGCAAATCAACCGCGTCAGCACCCGGTCATCCTCTCCTGCGTTCTGCTCCAACAATTGGGCGGCGCCCCGGATGCCTGATAGGGGGTTTTTCACTTCATGGGCCAAAATCGACGCCATGGCAGTCACCGAGCGGGCAGCGTTGCGGCTGGTGAGCTGGGCCCCGATCTTCAGCGCCAGCGATTGTTCGTGCAGGCAGATCACCACCGTCCCCGGCTGCTCGACCACTGGCGAGACCTGGACGGTCACTGTACGGTGGCCGGTGCGGGGGGTGTCCAACTGGACCCCGTGCTCGGCTACCGAGTTGACGCTGCCCTGGGCTTGGCCGACCAAAGCCAGGATGGTGGAATCGGCGGGCAGGAAATCGGTGATCCGATGACCGCACATGAAGGCCGAACCGCAGGCGAACAATTGTTCGGCGGCACCGTTGACGTAACGGATCCCCCCATCCGCCCCCACCACCAGCACGGATGTCGAGATAGCGCCCAGAACCAGCCCGGTGTCGATGGACGGCAAGGCTGCGGTCGCGGCCATTACGCGGCCATCCTTTCCAGCAGCGGCGTATAGAAATTAATGATGGCACGGCGTACGCCCTCGGCGTCGGCCATGCGGTTGACCTCGGCCCGGAACTCAGCCGAACCCGGTAAGCCCTTGGAATACCACGCCACATGCTTGCGGGCGATACGAACACCCGTGTCGGCTCCGTAATGGAGCAGCATGGCCTCATAGTGCTCCTTGATGATCTCGAACTGCTCGGCCAGCGCCGGGTCGGGACGCCGCTCGCCGGTGGCGAGGAAATGCGCCACCTGTCCCGGCAGCCACGGACGGCCATAGGTGCCGCGTCCGATCATCACGCCGTCGGCGCCGGACAGCTCCAGCATGCGGATGGCGTCGTCGATGCAAAGAATGTCGCCGTTGCCCACCACCGGAATGGTGACGGCGCGCTTGACCTCGCCGATGAAGGCCCAATCGGCGCTGCCGGTATACATCTGATTGCGGGTGCGGCCATGGACGGTGACCATCTGGATGCCGCTTTCCTGGGCGATCCGGGCCAGATTAGGAGCGTTGAGGCGGGTGTGGTCCCAGCCCATGCGCATCTTGAGGGTGACGGGAACCTTCACCGCCCGGACGGCGGCTTCCATCAGCTTTCCTGCCAGAACCTCATCCTTCATCAGGGCCGATCCCGCCTCGCCCTTCACCGCCACCTTCTTGACGGGGCAGCCCATATTGATGTCGATGATGGCAGCGCCAAGATCCTCGTTCAGCTTGGCGGCTTCAGCCATTACCAGGGGCTCGCAGCCGGCCAGCTGCACCGCCATGGGAAATTCATCCGGGGTGTGCTGGGCCATCTGCATGGTCTGGCGGTTCTGGCGGATCATGGCCTGGCTGGCGATCATCTCGGACACCACCATGCCGACGCCCATGCGTTTGACCAAACGGCGGGTGGGCATATCGGTGACCCCGGACATGGGCGCCAGAATGACGGCATTGTCCAGGGTGACGGGACCGATGGTGAGGGTCTTGCGGAGAGGCATATTCATGGTCTGCGTATTTATTATGCAGCAGCCCTGGGATGCAATGGCAAAAGCTGCTTGTAAATGAGGCAGATCACAACGGCAGCATAACCTGGGTTACGAACTTGACGCCGGGATAGGCTAAAGTCAGCAGCAGATAGGCCAGCAAGACAATCCGTGCCGCTACCCGTCCTCGTACGCCACAGACCCGGTGCCCCACCAGCAGCAGGCCGATAAGCAGGAAGGCCAGCAGTGACAGTAGGGTCTTGTGCTGAAGCGTCAGCAAGGCGCCTGTCTCGAAATACTGGGCCGCCATACCGGTCATCAGGCCAAGGCCCAGCACCGCTTCCGACCCCATCAGCAAGCGCCCGGCGAGGTGATCGCCATCGGCAACGCTGGGCAGAATGCGGGTCAGGCCGGTAGGCTGCTTGCGCTTTAAGGCCCGTTCTTGCAGGAACACCGCCAGCGAGGCCATGGCCGCCAGGGTCAAAAGCGCATAGGTGGCCACCGAAACCACGATGTGAACGTCGAGCCACGCCGCCGGAGCGCCCCCCACCAGCGGCCTCGGGGCCTCGGCGGAGCGGACCAGCGAGGCCAAGATACCCAAAATCGCCAGGAACGGCATCAGAAGCGGTGCCAGACGCCAGCCTTGGGTCGACAGGGCGGCCAGTCCGCCGAACAGGGCGGCACTGGCGGCGATGCTGACCCACAGGGCGGCGGACAGGCTGGTCTGCCATGCCTCGCTCATGAGCCAGAAAGCCCAGGCGGATGGCCCGGCAACGGCCAGGGCCACACAGCCCCAGAAGATGGAATCCTTGGCGGCCCCGGCCCGGCGCAGCACCAGGGCAGCCGGAAGCAGGGCCATGAGGGCGAAGAGATTGAGAGCCAGCGTCGACATGGCCGCGACTATACCACTGTTTGCCGTGGCGCAAAGGGGGTCAGAGTTCCTTCCTCTTGGCAAGTGGGGTTCCGCCGCTTAGGCTGCGGCCTCTTGATGCGACGAGGTGGATCATGGGCAAGAACGTGGTGTTGGTGGTGGCGGCGGGACGCGGTCGGCGGTTTGGCGGCGATCTGCCCAAGCAATATCACGATCTGGCCGGGCGCATGGTGCTGCGCCACACCCTGGCCGCCTTCGCCACCAATCCCGAGATCGCGGCGGTACGGGCCGTGATCCATCCCGACGACCGCCAGCTTTATGATATCGTTGCCGACGGGCTGCCGCTGCTGGAGCCGGTTTACGGCGGCGCTACCCGTCAGGACAGCGTGCGTCTGGGCCTTGAAAGCCTGCGCGATCTCGGTGCCGATACGGTGCTGATCCATGACGGCGCCCGCCCCTTCGTCGATGCCGGGACCGTGGGGCGGGTCATTGCCGCCCTGGCCTCTCACCCTGCCGCCCTGCCCGTGGTGGCCGTGGCGGACACCTTGAAACGCGGTGACGGCGGCTTTGTGAGCGACACCGTTGACCGCAGCAATCTTTTCCGCGCCCAGACCCCCCAGGGTTTCCGTTATGCCGATATCCTTGCCGCCCATCAGGCGGTGATCGGCGAGGAACTGACCGATGACGCCGCCGTGGCCGAACACGCCGGACAAAGTGTCGCCCTGGTGGCCGGGGCCGAGGATAATTTCAAGATCACCAGCGCCGCAGACCTTGCCCGCGCGCGGCGCCAGTTCGAAGGCCCCGGCGAGGTTCGCACCGGTACCGGCTATGACGTCCACAAATTCGCCGAACGTGGCGACGGGGTGTGGCTGTGCGGCCTTCTGGTGCCCCACGACACCGGCCTTGAAGGGCATTCCGACGCCGACGTCGCCTTGCACGCCTTGACCGACGCGGTTTTGGGGGGCATTGCTGCCGGTGATATCGGCCATCACTTCCCGCCCAGCGACATGCGCTGGAAAGGCGCCTCCTCCGATCGCTTCCTGGCCCATGCCGCCAGCCTGGTGGCGGCCAAGGGCGGGCGGCTGGTCAATGTGGACGTGACCATCATCTGCGAACGGCCCAAGGTCGGCCCCCACCGCGCCGCCATGGCGGCGCGCGTCGCCGAGATCCTGGGCATCAGCCAGGACCGGGTCAGCGTCAAGGCCACCACCACCGAGGGGCTGGGCTTTACCGGCCGCCGCGAAGGCATCGCCGCCCAGGCCTTGGCCTCGGTCTGGCTGCCGCGCTAACGTTCACGTTTCGGTCGAGATCCAGTCGAGGAAGGCGGGATTGCCCGCCGCGATCGGCATGGCGACGACGCAGGGACAGCTATAGGGATGGCACGCCCTGACCTTGGCTATCACCGCATCGACCAAGGCGCTGCGGGTCTTGCCGATCAGGACCGTTTCCGGGTCTTGATTGATCTTGCCCTCCCAGCGATAGACCGAGGTGACACCGTCCAGGATATTGGCGCAAGCCAGCAGGCGGGATTCCACCAGGATATGCGCCAGTTTCAGCGCGTCGTCACGGTTGGGGGCGGTAATGTAGATCAGGCTGTGGGACATGGGTTCCTCCGCCCCTATCCTGCCATCGGGGGCACGGACAAGAAAGTGGGGCGTATTCCGACCGGCGGAACCGCCCCACAGTCTGGGTCGGTGAGCAAAGGAGAGGAGACGGCCTTTGATCACCGGAACCGGTCGCGTACCACGGCACGGTCAACCGATGTCACAAACATAGGAATTCGGTAAATGGATTTCGATACCCCGGCGTGACAAAACCGGTAAACAAGCAACTACATCAGAAGTTATGGCGGCTTTCCGCATAGAGACGCTCGATGGCATCTGCGGCCTCGGCATTGCCCGATGCCGTGGCAATGGCTTGATTTGGAAGAGAAAACAACTTTTGCAGTTGAGCCTCCAATCCGTCGCCCATATCCTTGGTCTGGTCGATAGCCAGGGCTTTGGTATGGCATTCCAGCCACCGATCCAGGTGGGGAGATTCCGGCCAATCCGATCGCGGCAGATAGAGGACGGGAACCGAATTCAGCGCCGCCTCGGTAAAGGTGCCATAGCCCGGCTTGGTAATCACCACATCGACCGAGGCCAGCACATCACTGAAGCTCAGGACTGCCTCTGACCACAGGCGCATATCCTTGCGGTCGGCGGGGAAAACCATGGGCGTCAGCCAGGTCCAGCCTTGTAACCGAGGCCACAGGCCGAGATCCAGCGGGGGATCAATACCGCCGAAGGCGATCAGGCCGGTCTTTTGGGCGGGCCCCAGTCCCAACCGCATACGCAGTACGTCCGGAATGCGCCGCCCGGTATGGGCGATGGTTCCGACCTCCACTACCTTTTCCAGACTGGGCATCTCCATGGCGGGGGTGACCCGGATGAACCCCAGCGCGGAATTATAGGCGGCCCTCATCTCGGCAGCGATGCGTGGGGCCTCTGGCCTATTCCCCAGATAGTGGAGATAGATGTCGGCCCATTCCAATGAACTGAGGGCTATGGCGGGAATCCCGGCCAGGGCGGCGGCGGCCAGTGTCACATAGGGAACGTTGGCCAGGACCAGATCAGCCTTGGCGTTTCTCAGCCTTTCGGCTTCGCGTTCCACCAGTTCCTCCCAATGGGCGTGAAGCTCCCGATAGCCCAGGGCCGATGCGTCGAGGTCGACCGCGATGGACGACAACATCTTAAGGCCGAAATCGGGAATTTCCGGGATATGGGTAAAGTCATCGCCATAGCGCGAGGCCAGAAATCCATGAGGGACCGCGGTCTGAATGGACAACTGCAATCCCGGCCAACGCTTTCGGAGTTCGTTGACCACGGGTGAGGTCATGGCTGCATGGCCGAAACCGTGGGGACTGAGCGCCAGCCAGAGATGGATGTGGTTCATGATTAAAGCCGTATGATTGTTTCGATGACATTCCTGACGGAGCGGCCTTGCTTGGTATGCGGAGCCACGTTAGCCTCAACCGAACAGGAACAAAGCGACAAAGAGGAACGAGCCCATGGACCTTAGCACGCAATACCTTGGCCTCAAGCTGAAGACTCCCCTGGTGGTCTCGGCCTCACCGCTTGGCCTTGACGTCGGCAATATCCGCAAGCTGGAAGATCTGGGAGCGGGCGCCGTTGTGCTGCCCTCCATTTTTCAGGAGGATATCGACAACGAGATCGAGGAGATGGAACGCCTGATCTGTGAGGGTAATTCCGAGGCCTTCTCCTACTTCCCCGCCCACCTTGCCGACAATGTTGGGCCGAAGAACTATCTCGACCTCATCCGTCGGGCGCGGGAGGCCGTCTCCATGCCGGTGATCGCCAGCATCAACGGCACCACCAGAAGCGGCTGGATCGATTACGCCAAGCAGATCGAGCAGGCGGGGGCTCAGGCCATCGAGCTTAATATCTACTTCCTGCCCACCGATCTGACCCAAAGCGGTGCCGAGGTCGAAGCCCTCTACGTCGACATCCTCACGGCGGTGAAGCAAACCGTTTCCATTCCGGTTTCCATGAAGCTCAGCCCCTATTTCAGCTCGCTCGGGCATATGGTCAAGACCCTGGATACCGCCGGGGCCGACGGCTTCGTCCTGTTCAACCGTTTTTACCAGCCCGATATCGATCTGGAAGAGATGACGCTGTTGCGTGACCTCAAACTCAGCAATAAGGCCGAGATTCGCTTGCCGCTCATGTGGATTGGCGCCCTGGCGGGAAAGATCAAGGGCTCCATCGCCGCCAGCTCCGGCGTCCAGACCGCCGCCGAGGTGGTCAAGTACCTGTATGTGGGCGCCGATGCCGTCATGACCGCCTCGGCGCTCATTCGCCACGGTATCGGCCACATGAAGACCCTGCATGACGGCTTGGTCGCCGAATTAAGCGCGCGCGAAGTGTCGTCGCTGTCGGAAATCAAAGGCAAGATGAGCCGCAGCGCCGTGGCCGATTCCGCCGCCTTCGACCGGGTGAACTACATCCGCATTCTGCGCGGCGGCAAGTACGGCCAGTAGCCCCTCTGACCTCAACGCGGAACGCGAAAGGCCCGGTCGATCAAGACCGGGCCTTTTTTCATCTTTCGGGATATCTCAAAGGGTGATGCTGCCCGCCCCGCCCCACTCCATCATCGAAATGGCTTCCTCGGGCGGCATGTCCTCACGAACCCGGCTCAGGGCGTCCCGCACCAGGCTGGGCGGCGCGGTCAGCAAGGAATAGCCCTCAAGGGCGAGATAGGCGGATACGGCGGCTCTGAGCAAGGTCGGGATCATGGCATCCTCCGTCACGTCGACGGTTCCTGATTGCAACTACCCTAACAAGCTAGAATAAATTTGCGGTTAAATTGCGACGCAATCGTGACTTGATCGTGTCAAACGGCGTGGATCGCCTGTGGCATGGAAAAGGCCCGACCTATCGAGGCCGGGCCTTTTGAAGTTTTGGTCGGAGCGACAGGATTCGAACCTGCGACCCCCAGTCCCACAGACTTGAAAACAGGGGCTTTCGGGATCGACATAGCTGAACACTCCACCACTTCCAACCGGCTCAACACGTTGCATTCCTTGCGTTTACTCTCCGGCTGGGTAACATAGCGGAACTTGGGATAACACCCGCACGCCACCGTGTTTTGTTATCCCAGTGTTATCCCGGAGGAAAGCCGCCATGCCGCCGAAGGCCGAACGGAAAGAGTTTACAGATTTTGGACTCAAGAGCGAGCCCCCTGCCGACAAGGGCAAGCGGAGATACGTTTGGGACAGCAAAACCGACGGCCTCGGACTTCGGATCACGGACAAGGGCGTGAAGGCCTTCGTCATCATGCCCCGGATCAAGGGGGAGCTCTGGCTCAAGACGCTCGGAACCTATCCGCAGACGAGCTTGAAGGAGGCGCGCATCAATGCCGGCCTCCTTCTTTCGCGCATCCGAGCGGGCGAAGATCCCCGATCCGAAGAGCGGCAGGAAAAGGAAGCCGAAAAGGCCGTGAAGATTCCCGCCGCCCCGGTCGATACCTACACCGTCCGAAAGGCGGTTGCGGCATACGAGAAAGCCCATATCTCCAGGCTCAAGCCCCGCTCCCAGCTCGAAGCCCGCCGCCCACTTGAGAAAGTCCTTCTAAAGCGTTGGCCGGAAAGGGCTTTGTCGGATGTTTCGAAAGCCGATATTCGCGAGGTGCTGGCCGAGATCGTGGAAGCCGGGAACCCGGTGGCAGCGAACCGCACCCTTGCGAACCTCAAGGCATTCTTCAATTGGTGCCTTTCCGAGGATCGCTTGACCGTCAATCCGTGCGTTGGCATCCGCCAGCCCGGAGGCGACGAGACGAGCCGGGATCGTGTCCTTTCGGATGACGAGATCCGGACGCTTTGGCCGATCATGGAAGAGACAGGCTATCCGTTCGGATGCCTCGCGCAATTCCTCCTCGTGACGGCACAGCGCCGGGACGAGGGCTCAAATCTCCGCTGGAGCGAGATTTCAGACCTGGACGGCTCAAACCCCGTTTGGACTATTCCGGCTTCGAAAAATAAGGGCGGGAGGCTTCACGAGGTGCCGCTTTCGCCTCTGGCCGTCCGTCTCCTCAAGTCCCTCCCCCGGATCGCGGTAGAGCTTCCGGAAGGGGGCGCTCCGGTGCTCTCGGAGTACGTTTTCACTACCACCGGCAAGATGCCCGTTTCCGGCTTTTCCGATGGCAGGGAGCGCATGGACAAGATGACCGCCCGGACATTCTCCAAGAATGCCCATGAAACGGGCAAAGCGCCCTCCCCCCTCGAACGCTGGACGCTCCACGATTTGCGCCGCACCGCTGCCTCCGGCATGGCCCGCGATGACATCCCGCCGCATGTGGTTTCCCGAGTACTCAACCACTCCCCAGGCAAAGCCGAAGGGATCACTGCGGTATATAACCGGCACGGGTATTTGAGGGAGAAGCGGCATGCCCTGGAGGGATGGGCCGGAAAGCTGGACGCGCTCATTCACCCCGTGGCGGAAAACGTGGTGCGGATGCGGGGATAGCCCGGGAAACTTCCCCTCCCTTGGGGGGATGGCTCTTTTACCACGAATGAGATGAGCTATGATGACTCATATGCCGATTCTGCTACCTTGTCGGCCTCGCAATAGCCGATCGATGGGGAACTATGCCAGTCAACCTTGATAAGCCGAACCGCTGGAAAGCCGACATTGCCCTTTCCGTCGATATGTATAACGACTGGTTCATGAATTTTGCGCCAAAAGCATTTCGAGATACGCGCGTTAAAACCACCAAAGCCGTCGAATCTACGCTTAATTCGACTGACAATATCAGAAATATTAGACCCGAAATTCTCCGGACGTATCCTGGTGTTTTGCCTACTCTCCGCATGTCAACCTGCCCGCCTATTGCGGTTGATCGCTTGGTTGGTCTTGCCAAAGTTTCCAAGAATTTGGTCGGCTGCATGGAAGAGGGAAAAATTCCCCCTCGGATGAGCGCGGCAGCTTTGGATGAAGATCTCCGAAAAATCGGTGCCATCATCCAGCGCATGGCTGATCCCGATATATTCGTATGGCTGGAGCGAGGGGACGCACCGAAAGACAGCGAATTTCATCGTGCCGCTACTATCGTGGCTGATCGGCTTTGTGGTGCCGTCGCCAATCCCATCGTGCGAAACGCTCAAGAGAAGCGACAGCTTGCGGCAATCGCGACTTGGCTAGAAGCGCGGGGTTATATCCATGCCGAAGACGGAACGCGGTTTGACGGCATGACACCGGGCACGTTCTCTTTCCGGATGAATGTCCCTGTTAGGACGGGTGGAGGATATGGCGAACTCACCATCATCAGCCCCGGCGACCAAAACATACAGATAGGGAATGGCGTCAATATTCCCGTCGATGTTGTAATTCAGCCAATCTCGTCAAATCCTGGAGAGCTCCCCGTTTTCATCGAGGCAAAATCGGCAGGCGACTTCACAAACGTAAATAAAAGACGGAAAGAAGAGGCGGCGAAGATGAGCCAACTTCGCAATACCTACGGCGCAGGCGTTAGATTCAATCTTTTTCTTTGCGGTTATTTCGACAGCGGGTATCTCGGATACGAAGCTGCCGAGGGAATTGACTGGTGCTGGGAACACAGGATCGATGATCTCGCGGAGTTTGGTCTGTGAGAGCATCAAACGAAAGCATTGAAACTCAACGCCTCAATCTCCAGGAAGCGCTGGACAGCAAGAAGAGCCAGCAGGAGAGGAATAAACTCGGGCAATTTGCGACACCTACCGCGCTTGCTCGTGAAATACTATCTTTTAGCCTTGATCTCTTACCCAAGAATGCGCCTGTTCACTTCCTTGATCCCGCGATTGGAACGGGATCTTTTTATTCTGCTCTCATTGCAGCGGCAAAACCTGATCGGATTGCAAGCGCTCGCGGGTTCGAGATAGACGGGCATTACGGACGCCCCGCATCTGATCTTTGGGCAAACACCCCGCTTTGCATAACACTGGGCGACTTCACAACCGCACAACCCGACGAAGCTCGGGCCAACTTGGTTATTTGTAATCCCCCCTATGTCAGGCACCACCATTTGGCGCGTGAGGAAAAGGTACGCCTCCAAAATGCTTCCGAGGAGGCATGTGGAGTGCCAATTACCGGACTTGCGGGCCTCTATACCTATTTTTTGGCGTTGTCGCACGCCTGGATGGCCGATGATGGGATAGCCGCATGGCTCATCCCTTCGGAATGGATGGATGTAAATTATGGACGGGCAGTGAAGAAATATCTCCTTGAAAAAGTAACTTTGCTACGAATTCACCGTTTTGATCCGATCGATACTCAATTTGGTGACGCCCTCGTTTCATCATCCATTGTATTTTTCTCTAAAAATCGACCGAAGATGGGCAGAGGGGTTGAATTTACCTTTGGCGGTTCACTCTCGACCCCGAGGGTTCAACGCAACATTTCGCTTTTCGACCTAAAGAAGGAAGCAAAATGGAGTCGTTACCCCGTCTCCGAGGTGCGCGACGTGAATGCAGGGCCAAAACTCAAAGATTTTTTCAAAATACGACGCGGACTAGCGACGGGGGATAACAACTTTTTTATAATGACACGAGAGCAAATTAGGGCGCGCAATCTGCCAGATATTTTCTTTCGGCCCATTCTTCCCAGCCCACGATATTTGCAAGAGACGGAAATTCACGCGGATACGCATGGAAACCCCGCAATTAAACGCCAACTTTTCTTATTGGACTGTCGCCTTTCAGAAGCTGAGGTTAAAGCAAAGCATCCGACATTATGGGCATACTTCCAGTATGGAATTCCGGACGTTTCCGAGCGCTATCTATGTAGCCATCGGACGCCATGGTACAGCCAAGAGGATCGCCCCGCTTCACCGTTTCTCTGCACCTACATGGGGCGGGATACGGGCAAAAATGGCGGGACTCCTTTCCGGTTCATTTTGAATCATTCCGCCGCAACGGCAGCAAACGTCTACCTGTTCCTCTACCCGAAGCCGATCCTAAAGCGGGCAATCGAACAAGATGGAGGGCTTGCCCGAAGAGTTTGGAACGTGCTCCAGTCGATCCAAACGAGCGATCTCACCGATGAGGGGCGGGTATATGGCGGCGGACTTCACAAGATGGAGCCAAAGGAATTGGCAAACGTCGGTGCTGAGGCAATAGCGGCATTGCTCCCGGAATACACCCATCACATTCAGCAAAACGCCGCTGAATAAAGCAGACTGACCATTAAATCTTCTGTCCCCATAAGATAACATTCTGCACCGTGCTTGCCTGCCAATGCTTGCCGGTGCGGGTTTTTATTCCCCGCTCGTTGAGTTCCCGCGCCATCGCCCGAAGCGAGATGCCTTCCGCTATCATTTCCTCAATGATCGGATAGACCTTCGAGGCGAAGGCATCCGCCGCGCGGATGTTCGCCCATGCCGCCTCCCCGCTATCCAGGCGCGGATTGCCGAGCTTGACGCCCCGGAGCTTGGCTTGCGCCATTGCCGCCTTTGTCCGGTCGGAAATCATGGCGCGCTCATGTTCCGCGACGGCAGCGAGGATATGAATCGTAAGCGCCCTCTGACGACTACAGAATCTCAGGCTTGACGGATGTCAGGCAGCAGCGCGTTTGGC
>CACVCF010000113.1 GCA_902729415.1 Terasakiella magnetica
TATCTAGGCGTCCGGCCTATCTCAAGGCGCTTAATGGGTCAGAGGCATAAGCCGCTACATGAGCGGCGCATTGTAATTATAATTATAAAAATGCGTGGGCAGATTCTTTGTCGTTAAACAATCACAGACGGCTTGATGCCCCCCCCCTTCGCGTCCATATTAGAGGGGAGATAAGCAAGAGGAGGCCGATCCATGCGGAACCGTAAGGCGAAGGTCCGGGTTGCAACCCAAGACAACCGTCCCCTGATCATGGCCATAGTGACGACTGTGGTCGCACTGGCGGCCTTGCTGAGTCTCCTCGCCGCCTGACATCCTTTCCATCTTCTGCGAAACATCTTGGCGCAAGCCCCGAGGCGAGGCACCATGCTCGCCCCGCCCGCTTTGTCATTGCCCGAGCCATGAAAAAAGACACCCGCCTCCTGCATGCCGGCCGCCATCCGGAGAAATTCGACGGTGCCGTCAATCCGCCGGTCTATCACGCCTCGACCATCCTGCACGCCTCGGTCGCCGCCATGGAAAAGAGCGGCAAGACTCCATTCGAAGGCGTGCGCTATGGCCGTTTTGGCACACCGACCACCTTTGCCCTGGAAGAAGCGGTGGCAGAACTGGAAGGCGGCCAGCGCTGCGTCGCCACCTGTTCTGGCCTCGCCGCCATCACCGGGGCGCTGATGGCCTGCCTGAAGGCGGGCGACCATCTGCTGATGACCGACACCACCTATTTCCCCACCCGCAAGTTCTGCGATTCGGTCCTGGCCGGGCTGGGGATCGAAACCACCTATTACGACCCGCTGGTGGGCGCGGGCATCGCCGCCCTGATACGCCCCAACACTCGCGTGGTGTTTACCGAAAGCCCCGGCTCGCTGACCTTCGAGGTTCAAGACATCCCCGCTATCGCGGCTGCCGCCCACGCCCAGGGCGCGCTGGTGATGATGGACAACACCTGGGGGGCGCTGACCTTCCAGCCCTTCACCAAGGGCGTGGATATCTCGATCCAGGCCGCCACCAAGTATATCGTCGGCCATGCCGACGCCATGCTGGGCACCATCACCACGATTGACCCCGATCTGTGGCTGAAGATCAAAAGCTCGGTCGCCGCTTTCGGCCATTGCGCAGGTACCGAGGAGATGTATCTCGGCCTGCGGGGCCTGCGCACCCTGCCCGTCCGCCTGCGCCACCACGCCGCCACGGCGTTGCGCCTCACCCGTTGGCTGGAGAGCCGCCCGGAGGTCGAGCGGGTGCTCTACCCCGCGTTGGAGAACGATCCCGGCCATGCCCTGTGGCGCCGCGACTTCTCCGGCGCCTGCGGCCTGTTCGGCGTGATACTGAAACCTGCCGCCAAGGACGCGGTCGATTGCATGTTGGACGGCTACAGCCACTTCAAGTTGGGCTTCTCATGGGGAGGCTTTGAAAGCTTGGTGATCCCCACCAGCGGCCACTCCATCATCCGCACCGCCACCACCTGGGCTCCTACCGGGCCAAGCCTGCGGTTCCACACCGGATTGGAAGATGCCGATGATCTGCTGGCCGACCTGGAGCGGGGCTTCGAGCGCTTGACATGCGCCGCCTGATTCTGGCCCTGCTTTTCGCCCTGCTGCCCGCCACCGCCCGGGCTCATCCCCATGTCATGGTCGATGTCCATGCCCTGGTGGAGTTCAAGGGCGGCAAGGTGGTCAGCCTGTTCATGGGCTGGAAGTTCGATCCCGTCTTCAGCGCCTCCATGGTCAAGGACTTCGACAAGAACCGGAACGGCAAGCTCGATCCCGAGGAAATCAAGACCATTGAGGCCGAGGCCTTCCGCGACACCAAGGATCAGAGCCACTTCACCTATCCCCGCGTCAATGGCCTGACAATCAAGTGGCGCGACGCCACTGACTTCAAGGTGATCGCGGTGAAGGATTCGCTGCTTTACGCCTTCCGGCTGCCGTTGCCCGAACCGATGGACCCGCGCCAAGTGGTCTTCGCCTTCACCACCTATGAAGAAACCTTCTACATCGACATGGACTTTCCCGACGACAAGGCTGTCACCCTGACCGGCGACGGTGCGGAGAAATGCCGGGCAGTCATCACCCCCGATCACGGCAACACCATCTTTGGCGGTGCCGTCACCCCCAAGCTGGCGACCGTCGTATGCGAGCCCTGATCACCACCCTACTGGCGCTAGTGCCATCCATGGCCTGGGCGGCCCTTGTTCCCGGCGGGACCGCGCCAAGCGGCCCCGACCTGCCCGAGCCGCTGCGCTCTATCGCCACCTGGGGCTTCGCCTTCCAGCGTCACCTGACCGGCGAGATGCGGAGCAATCTCGCCCTCATGAAGGAAACCGGCTCGTGGGAGCCCGCCGCCGCCATCATCCTGACCGCCTTTCTCTATGGCGTCTTTCATGCCGTCGGCCCCGGTCACGGCAAGGTGGTAATCGCCGGATGGTTCGCCACCAGACGCTCGCGCATCATCCACGGCCTGATGGCCAGTCTGATTGCCGCCATGGTCCAGGCGGGGTCGGCCATCGCCATCGTCGCCTTCCTTGCCGGTCTCTTGTCGCTGGCGCCCCGTGACGTCAATGCCGGCGCCGCCTGGCTGGAAGCGGCTTCGTTTGCCGCGATCACCCTGATCGGCGTCACCATGATCTGGCGCACCCTGACCGGTAAAGGCTGTTCCCACAGTCACGCGCATGATCATAACGGGTGCTGCGGCCATCCTCCCCACGATCATGACGCCCCTGGGGCCGCAGACGGAGGCACCGCCGAACGCAATGCCTTGTTCGCCATGGCGGCGGCAGTGGGCTTTCGTCCCTGCTCCGGGGCCATTCTGGTGCTGCTGTTCACCTTCAGCAACTCCCTGATCCTGGTGGGAGTTCTCGCCACCTTCGCCATGGGGCTTGGCGTCGCCATCACCGTGGCCGCCATCGGCATGGGCGCCTTGGGGCTCAATCGCTTGATCGAACGGTATTTCGGCCAAGGCAGCCTGGGCGAGCGTATCCGTACCGGCCTCGCTCTGCTGGGGGCACTGAGCATTACCCTGTTGGGATCTGGACTTTTGTTAGGGGTCATTCTCAATGGACCCAGCCTGGGAAGCTAACCACACTCTTTCGTATCGCTCTAAGATAAAAGGTACTAATGGTGTCGCCTGATTGTCCGGCCACTATATCTCCAATATCATTTGATCACTGGGATGTGGGGATGACCTTGGCAGGAGAAGCAGATGGCACCCCTGGATTGTGCAAAGAGCGCCCTTGCGGCAGTCGATACCAAACAGATCGTCTATCGTTTCTTCGTCGGTACAGATCAGAGCCAGACCGTGGATCTGCTGTTCGACAAGAAGACGTTCCGTCTGCTGATCCCTGAAACCGCCCCCCGCCCGGACTGGGCCAAGCTCAGCCACCAGCGTTGCGCCAACTGCACCTTGCCCGATGATTGCAGCTATTGCCCGGCGGCCTTGGGTATCGCCATGTTTCTGCCCGCCTTTGAAAACCGGGTCTCACACGAGAAAACCGTGGTCGAGGTCGAAACCCCCAACCGGACCATCGTCGCCAAGACCACCTTTCAAAGCGCCATGGCCTCGCTGATGGGGCTGGTCTGCGCTACGTCGGGATGTCCGCTCACCCGCTTCCTGCGCCCCATGGCCCGCTTTCACATGCCGTTTTCCGACGAGCAGGAGACCTTGTTCCGCTCGTTCTCGTCCTGGCTGCTGGCGGGCTATGTCGAAAGCCGCATGGCGGGGGTCGGTGTGTGCGTCACCCTGGACGGGTTGAAGGGCAAGTATCAGGATCTGTCCATCATGAATGCGGCGCTGGGTAACCGCATCCGCAACAGCGTCAAGCGCGACGCCGCCCTCAACGCCGTCATCATCCTCGACCTGTTCGCCCAGATTGCACCCGACAACATCGATAACGGCTTCGAAGACATTCTCGAAACCTTCACGGTGGAAGAGGACGACTGATCACCGCTGATCGAAGCGGATCTCGATGCGGCGGTTCTTGGCATAAGCGGCATCGGTGTCGGCAGCGTCAATGGGCTGGAACTCGCCGAATCCAGCGGCGGCCAGCCGATCCTTGGGCACGCCGTTGGCCGACAGGGTGCGGACCACCATGATGGCGCGCGCCGTGGACAATTCCCAATTAGAGGGATAGCGGCCCGAAATAATGGGGCGCTTGTCGGTATGGCCATCGACGCGCAGCACCCAGTTCACCCCCTTGGGCATGCTCTTGGAAATATCCTTGAGGGTGACGGCAAGCTGGCGTACCTGCTCGATGCCGTCCAGCCCCAGTTCAGCAGAACCGGTATCGAACAGCAATTCCGACTGGAACACGAAGCGGTCGCCCTCGATACGGATACCGGGGCGGTCCCCCAGCACCTTCCTGAGACGGCCGAAGAATTCCGAACGGTATTTCTGTAATTCCTCGACCTTCCCCGCCAAAGCGACATTAAGGCGCTTGCCGAGATCGGCAATCTGAGTCTTTTGCTCCTTATCGCGCACCTCGGAGGCATCCAGAGCGGCGGCAACACGGGCTAATTCCTGCTTTATGGCCTCAATCTGGCGGTTGAGCAGCGCCACTTGGGCGCGGGCCTCGTCTGAAACCTTGCGCTCTGAGGTCAGTTGGCCGTCCTTGTCCCCCAGACTCTTATCCAGGGCGGCGATCTTGGCCTCAAGCTCGTCCTTCAAGGCGATAAGGGCGGCCACATCCTGGCTGAGCCCGGCGGCCCAGCTTTCGATACGCTGCTTTTCACTGCGGCTGGACTGCACCTCGCTGGTGAGGCGGGCGACATCGGCCTGAAGCGCCGCATTGGTGGTGATTTGAAGATTGAGTTTTTCCGCCATCACCGCCATCTCGCGGCCAAGGTCGTCCAACGCCCTTTGCCGCCCGGACAGGGCTTGGCCCAGGAAATACTGGGCCAGCACGAACACCATCAGGACAAAGACGATGACCATCACCAACGTCGCCAGGGCATCGACGAAGCCGGGCCAGATGTCGATGGTCCTGCGGGTGCGGCGAGCCATCAGCGGTCCAACGGCTCCTCGGCTATGGCGGCGATGGTGCGGGCCAACAGACGGATTTCGCCCCGCAATTCCTTGACGAATTCATCGCGGCTGATCACGGTCTCATCCACCAGTCGCGCCAAGGCGCCGTCCATGCTGCGGATATGGTTGCGGGTGGCGTCATCGACGCTTCCACTCCCACCGCCCTCCACCAGACGCGACATAAGCTGGCGGGTCTCGATCTGGCCCTCGCCCAGCTTGATCAGCAAGGATTGCTCGGCCTTCATGTGATCGGTAAGGGTGGAAAGCTTTTCTGCCAGCAGCTTCAAGGTAGCATTGCCGCTGGCACGATTATCCTCGCCCCGGCTCATCACTCGCTGGAGATTGTCGAGGCTGTCGGCGGTCTGCTCCAGCAGCGCCTGGATATAAGCCGGAACGGATTGGCTTTGCTCGTCGCCGCCGCCGATGGGACCACCACTGCCCAGACGGGTCTGTCCAGCCAGCCAGTCCTCAAGCTCGTTATAAAAGGCATTCTGCGCCTGCCCCGCCTGAAGGTCGAGGAAGCCCAGCGCCAGCGACCCGGCCAGACCGAACAGCGAGGTGGAAAATGCCGTCCCCATGCCGTTCAGCGGCTTGGCCAATCCGGCTTTCAAACCTTCAAACGCCGCCGAGGGATCGGCGCTGGAAACCGCCAACGACGCGATAACCTCGCCCACCGAGCCCACGGTCTGGGATAGACCCCAAAAAGTACCCAACAGGCCAAGGAAGATCATCAGCCCAACCACATAGCGCGCCAGTTCCCGCTGTTCGTCCAGGCGGGCGGCGATGGAATCCAGCACCGAGCGCAATGCCATGGCCGAAAGGCTCATGCGGTCGCGGCGCTCCCCCAGCATGCCGGCCATGGGCGCCAGCAGCCGCAATTGTCCCGACAAGGCCGGTTGGCCCCGCCGCCAGCTCTCCAGCCAATCCACTTCGGGCTTCAATTGGAGAACCTGACGGATGTTCAACACCACTCCGGAGGCGAAAACACCGAGGATCAGGCCGTTAAGGGCGGGATTGTGGGCAAAGGCCGCCAGCAGCCCACCCGAGAGTATGGCTGCGATGACCGCGACCACGGCCAGAAAGGCGATCATACGAACCAGGTAGCGATGCGGACGGGCCATGGGCTCTACGTTCTGAAATGAGCTGTCGATCATGGGGCGAGATTGTGGCTATTCCTGGGCACCGAGAACAGCCCGAAGTTTGAAAAGGTACGGATTTCGGCGAAGTTGCCCGAATCCTGTGGCGATCAAGACAAAGGCCCGGTCGGATCTCCAACCGGGCCCTGATCTGACGTCATGACTCAGCGCGGGACAAGAATGATATCGACGCGATCCTCATGGCCACTTTCGATCTTATTCCCCAAAGCGCGCACCTCGATCCGGGTCGAGCGCACCCCCATTTCCATCAGGTATTTGCGAACCTCCAAGGCCCGTGACAGCGACAGGCGGCGCGCCTTGCTGGCATTGGCCTCGTCCCCGGCGGCATAGGCGAGGAGTTGCAGGTTCATGCCCTCGTCCTTTTCCAGACGCTGGGCGATGCGATCCAGCTCGGCCCGCGACAGATCGGGCAGATGGGATGATTCAGCCCCAAAATTGACTGAAAGATTATCGCCCTTGCGAACGGCTCCACCAGACGGGGCCACAGTGGCCAATTTCTGCGGCTCGGGCGCCTTGACCACAGGCGCGGGCGGCGGCTCGGGCGCCTTGACCACGGGCGCAGGCGGCGGCTCGGGCGCCTTGACCACGGGCGCAGGCGGCGGCGCGGGCGCCTTGACCACGGGCGCGGGCGGCGGTGTGGGCGCCTTGACCGCAGGAATTTGCTGCGGCTCGGGCGCCTTGACCGCAGGAATTTGCGGTGGCTCGGGTGCTTTGACCACGGGTTTGGGCTCGGCCACCACCGGCTTGGCTGTAACCTTCACCGGCTTGGGGGGAACCGGCTTGGAGACTACCGGCCGCGGCGCGGGTAACGGTGCAGCCTTGACCGGCGGCAACGGCAGCGGCAAAGACTGCGACGGTGGACGGGTCAGGAGAGTGGGCAAGGTGGGCTCGGGCCCAAGTTGATCCAGCAGATCCCAATTGACGTCCACGCTGGGACGGGAATCGCCAACAATGACTTGTGCCGTCACGGGAGACGCGGCAACGGAGGCCATGACCCCCATAGCCAGCATCATGAGCCTTCTCCCCCTCGTCATAACGCCTTTCTCCCGGCTCGATCCCTTAATAACAATCCGGCAAGAGACTAGCCGAAGCGGACTCTCACCACAACAGCGGCTTTAACTTTGCACAGGCGAATAGATGCGGCCATCACACCGATGCCGTATCTGAGTGGGATGAAAAAGAAAAAGAAGTACTAGCCGCGGGCGGTCTTCAGCAGCTTGAGCATGGGCTGATGCAGGTGATCGTTGGAGGCGACCACCTCGCCGGTCTCCATCATGCGGGTACCGCCATCGTAATCGGTGACGTAACCACCCGCCTCGCGGACCAAGATGATGCCGGCCGCGATATCCCACGGCTTGATCCCGGCTTCCCAATAGCCGTCGCAGCGGCCCGCCGCCACATAGGCCAAGTCCAGTGCAGCCGAACCGAAGCGGCGCACCCCCGCCACAGTCTTCATCACCGCGCCCAGCTCTTTGAGGAAGACCTCATGGCCGGGCCGCCCCAGGAAGGGAATGCCGGTGGTGAGTACTGATTCTTCCAGCTTGCGCCGGGCCGATACCCGCAGGCGACGCTCATTAAGGAAAGCACCGGCCCCCCGCTCGGCATGAAACATCTCGTCGCCCAGGGGCTGATAGATGACACCGGCGATGATCTCGCCGTCACGCTCCAGCGCGATCGAGATGCAGAAATTGGGAATGCCGTGGAGAAAATTGGTGGTGCCGTCGATGGGGTCGATGATCCAACGATGGCTTTTGTCGTCACCAGCAATCTCGCCGCCCTCTTCCAGCAGAAAGCCGTAATGGGGGCGGGCCTTCTTCAGCTCCTGGCGCAGCGTCTTCTCGGCCTTGATATCGGCCGAGGAGACAAAGTCCGCCGGTCCCTTCATGGAGACCTGGAGCTGCTCCAGCTCGCCATAGTCGCGCACCAGCGAGCGCGCTGCCTTGCGGGCAGCGGCCATGGTGACGTTGAGAAGGGCGGAACGGACCATCACGGCAGGGGCACTCCAGAACTAGACCAAAAAGGGCATTAACCCTTGAAACGCTCGATATAGGTACAATCGGTGGTATTGACCCAGATGACCTCACCTTCTTCCAGGAAGGGCGGAACCAGGATCTTGAGGCCGTTTTCCAGCTTGGCGGGCTTGAAGGATGACGACGCGGTCTGTCCCTTCACCACCGGGTCGGCCTCGACCACCTTCATCACCACCTTTTCCGGCAGAGCGATGGAGACGGGCGACCCCTCGACGAAATCAACCTCCACCACCATGCCATCCTGCAGGAAGGCGATGGTATCGGCCAAGGTATCGTTCGGCATGGTGAACTGCTCGAAACTCTCGCTGTCCATGAAGGTCATGACCGAGTCGTCACGGAATAAGAAGGTGCATTCCTTGGCTTCGACGTTGCACTTCTCGACGGTGTCGGCGGTGCGCCAGCGCTCGTTGGTCTTGTTACCGGTGCGGATGTCACGCATCTCGACCGTGATGAAGGCGCCGCCCTTGCCGGGCTGCACGATCTGGATCTTGAGGACGGCGTACTGGCGGCCGTTATGCTCAAGAATGTTGCCGGGGCGAATCAGATTGGCGTTGATCTTCATAATACGGTCCGGAGCTGTCGGAAAATCAGGCGCGGAACCTAACAGCTTGGGTTGAGGAAGGCAACTGCAAGGGTGGATCAGGCCTTCAATCACCTGGATAAGGATGAATCCTGCCACCGGGATCGGTAATTTCCCCCCGGTTTTCGTCCCAATATTCCGGCCCCACCGGCACCTTGCCCGCGCCACCGGGAATATCGAGCACATAGGTGGGCTGGGCGATGCCCGACAGCCGCCCGCGCAAAGCCGCCATCAATGCCCGGCCCTCGGCCAGGGAGGGACGGAAATGGGCGGTCCCGGGGGCGAGATCGGGATGGTGCAGGTAATAGGGCCGCACCCGGTTGCGCACCAAGGCCCGCATCAGCTGGTCAAGAATCTCGACGCTGTCGTTGACATCCTTCAGCAGCACGGTCTGGGACAAAAGCGGCAGCCCGGCATCGGCCAGCCGCGCCAAGGCCCCCCGTGCCAGCGGCGATAATTCGCGCGGGTGGTTGACATGCACCGCCAGCCAGACCGCCACATCGGCTTCATCGGCGGGCTTGAGGGCAGCGACCAAAGCCGAACTCACCCGCCCCGGATCGCTGACCGGGATACGGGAATGAATGCGGATCAGCTCGATCTGGTCCAAGGCGGCGATGCGTCCGATCAGGGATTGCAGCCGCCGGGGCGGCAGCATCAGGGGATCGCCGCCGGTCAGAATGACTTCGCGCACTTCGGGCCGTCCAGCCACATAGGCCAGGGCGGCGTCGAGTTCCGCCTCGGTCAGGCTGGCCTCTGCGTCACCCACCCGGGCGCGGCGGAAGCAAAAGCGGCAATAGACCGGACAGACCAGCAGCGGCGTCAGCAGCACACGGTCCGGGTAGCGGTGGACGATCCCCTTCACCGGGCTGTAGGCTGCGTCGCCAATGGGGTCGCTCAACTCCTCCGTCCCGGTGGACAATTCCGCCACATGGGGCACGTATTGCCGGGCGATGGGATCGGCGGCATCGGTAGGATCGATCAGGTCCAGCACGGCGGGGGTCAGGGCTACGGAATAGGTTTCGGCCACCCGCTCCAACCCGGCCAGATCCTCGGGCGCCACCAATCCGGCGCGGACAAGATCGGCGATCTTGTGCAAGGTAGGACGGCGAAGGGCAGTGGGTTCGGACGGCATGGGGAAGTACATAGTGGAAAACGGCATGTCAGGTAAAGAATGGTGGCGTCCTGAAATCTTCACCCGGCGGCGCGGCGCCCTGCAAATCCGGTCGCAGGCCATTACCGCCACCCGCACCTTTTTCGCCGAACGCGATTTTATCGAGGTCGAGACGCCCTGTCTTCAAGTCTCACCCGGGATGGAACCCCATCTCAAAGCCTTCTCCACCGCCTTTGTCGATCCCTATGGCGAGGCCGACCAACCCCTGCATCTGCACACCAGCCCGGAATTCGCCATGAAGAAGCTGCTGGTGGCAGGCGTGCCCCGCCTGTACCAGATGGCCCGTGTCTTTCGCAATTCCGAGCGCAGCCCTACCCACCATCCCGAATTCACCATGCTGGAATGGTACCGGGCGGGGGCCTCGCTTGCCGATCTCATGACCGACACCGAAGATCTGGTGCGGGCCTGCGCCCGCAGAGTGGGCGCTCCCCTGCTGCGCCGGGGGGAAACGGAATGCGACCCCTTCCAGCCCTGGCGGCGGCTGTCGGTGCCCGAGGCGTTCAGGGACTATGCCGGGATCGATCTCCTGGCCACCGCGCCTGATCCCATCCGGCCCGACACCGCCCTGCTGGCCGCCGAGGCCGGGCGCATCGGTATCTCAGTCAGCACCAGCGACCGCTGGGACGATATTTTCTTCAAAATCATGCTGGACCGCATCGAGCCCCATCTGGGCTATGGCGTGCCGGTGATCTTGCATTCCTATCCGGTCTCGATGGCGGCGCTGTCACGCCCCTCCCCCGCCGACCCCCGGCTGGCCGAGCGCTTTGAGGTCTATGGCTGCGGCGTGGAACTGGCCAACGCCTTCGGTGAATTGACCGACCCGGTGGAGCAGCGCAAGCGTTTCGAGGCCGATATGGCGTTGAAATATACCCTCTACGGCGAACGCTATCCGGTGGACGAGGATTTCCTCGCCGCCCTTGATTACGGCATGCCCGACAGTGCAGGCATCGCGCTGGGCTTCGACCGGTTGGTCATGCTGCTGGCGGGTGTCCAGACCATCGACGAGGTGCTGTGGGCGCCGGTTACGACCGGACCTCGATATGATCGATGACGCCTTCGATGTCATAGAGCTGGGACAACGCCTTTAACGCCGCCTGACGCTCGTCCTCGGACCGCGCACGCCCCAGAATGATGGCTTGACGCTGAGGATTGATCGCAACACGGAAATTTACATCAGCCACATCCAAAGCCCCCATCAGCCTTAGATTAGCGAAGGTGCGGAGGGTATTGCGACGGAAAATCCCGATCAGATTTCCCGTGGATTCATCCTCTGACGTCGCGCAGGAAACATGCCAGTAGAACGCGCGAATACCGTCGATCTTGGACGCCCTCTCCCGGACCGACTGGCATGCCTCGGCATCATTGATGATGCCGGTCAGCAGCAGGCGTTGTTCGTAGATCTCCATGGAGATCGCCATTTCCATCTCGGCGACCAGAATCCGGCTGGCTTCCACGTAAATAGCGACATCCTTGCCGATATCTTCGAAGCTGCGCGCCTCGATCGCCAGATCAAACATGGCCTTGGGGGTCGAGATGGATGATAGCGGTGAAGGCAGTGGATTGCTGGAGGACGAGCAGGCCGTCAAAACCGAAATCAGCGCCGCCACAGAGATAGCTCGTTTCACGCGCAGTTTCCTCCTGCCGATTCCTCTCTCAGGGTATAAGTTTGTTCATTGTGGATCAAGGGTATAGGCAGATCCCTCCAACTGAGACGAAAGCGCCTCGATGGCCCTCGACACCGCCGTGATCGCATCCAGAGACGCGGTTCCATTGCGGGCAGCCATCTCAAGGGTAAGGCTGGCATCGCAGATGGCAGACAAGCCCAGGCTGGATGACGCCCCCTTGATGGTGTGGGCTTCCTGCCGCAACCGCTCCACATCGCCCTCGGCCCAGGCAATGCGGGCCGTGGCGGTGCGGGCGCGCGCGTCTTCGAGAAAACTGGCCAGAATGGTGACCATGGTATCAACCTCAAGATCCTCGGCCAAGGTATCGAGAATGGCGAAATCCACCGCTGGATTCATGAATCGCCTCCGGGCGGCAGACGCACCAGAGTGAGCCAATACTCTTCAAGGACCTTGATGATGCTGATGATAGGAAGCAAGGGTGTCGCGCTCGACATCGGATGTGGTCGGGATTACCACCGGAATAGAGGACGCCCCCTCGGCCTTCTTGATTTCACCCCGACACTTACACCAGCAGGTTAAGAATGTTTCCCGGGGTGTAGGACGATTGGGTCGAAGCGGATATGGAATAGCTGCTGGGATTGGCCGCCGCCTGATTGGCCAGAGCCGTACTCACCGCCGCAGCCGCCTTGTTGGTGGTCGAAGCGGTGGTGTCGGCATAATCGATGGAAAAAGCAACGGCCTGATTGGCCAAAGCCTTACTGATGTAATCCTGCGGCGACGTCCCCGTGGTGGTGGGGATGCCGGTGGCGCCGTCGGCGGTCTGAAGCCGGTAAACGGCCACCTGGGTTTGCCCCAAGGCCTGGGTGACCTTGGCCAGCGCACTCCGGGATGACTGGCTGTCACCCACCTTGATGTCGGCAAGCCCCAGCGACTTGGCATCAAGACCCTGGGCCGCGACGGTAACCTTCAGGCCCGACCCGGTCTTGACCGTGACACTGGCGGTATCGTTGGACAGCAGATTGGAATTTCCCACCTTGGCGCCTGCGGCCAGGGCATCAATCTGCTTCTTCAGGGTGTCGATCTGGGTATTGACCGCGGCGGTGGCCGCCTTGTCCTTGGGAGCCGTCGCGGGATCAGCCGCCTTCTGCAAGACGTTTTGCAGCGAACTCAGGGCCGAAAAGATCGAGGTCGAGTTCTTCAGCGCGGTGCTGACGACCTTGGCGCCTTGACCGGCGGACAAGGGGGTTGGAGCCGAGCTTGACGTATAGCGGGAAGGCGCCGAAGGCCGCACACCGATCAGCAATTCATTGCCGACGCGGATGGGAAGATTGGAACCCGACAGGGATGTCACGCTGCTCATGGCGCACCTTCAAGGCGATTTTGCCCTCTTGATTTATGGTATCCCAATTGCGCCATAAAATCCAATCCTCCTGACCGGTACCAGACCCCGCTAATTTTCATCACTCGTCCACCGCACGCGAACGTGCCAGGTCAAGGACGTGGCGCGACACCGCATCAAAGGCTTCCGGGGCCGGTTCGAAGGATGGGTTGCGGGCGAACAGCACTGATTTGCTTGTATCGCCCCGCACCACCTTGAGTGAAGAGAGGTAATGGCGCAGCCCCTCGGGAGCGCCATAGCGGCTTTTTTCCAGGTGGAGGAAACCGCTGGCCTCGATCCGCGCCCACAGATCCCGGCAATCCTGCGGCCCCAGTTCACCCCGCCGGACCGATACCGTCTTGCCCGTGGGGATAGAACTGGTCACGGTGGCGAATTCATACTTGGTCCGGGTATGGGTGATCGCGCCGTCGCTGATGACGACCCGATCCTGGAAGCTGTCATAGGTGACCGCAAGTCCGGGATCGTCCGGACAGTCGGCCCAAGCGGCGGCGGACAGGACCGGCAGGCACAGGAGGGTGAAAAAGAGGCGAAGCAATCGCATGGCTCGTCAGCCTCCGTTTTGGCGATACCACCGGCAAGGATGACAACTTTAGCATCTCAAAACCGATCTGCGACGAAATCATGGCGGATTGGCATGGTTCAAGGCGAAAAGACCATGATTGCACCATAGTCACGACATCAGCTGCGCGCAGCATGACTCCCGTTAAACCCCCAAAACGGGGGAGGGAGAACGTCCATGAACATCCGTCTGCTCGCCACTCTCGCTCTGCTCAGCGTCGGCTTGAGCGGCTGCGCCATCGACCCTTACGCCCTGAGCGGCATCAACTGGTACCCGCAGAACAGCGGCTCGGCCTATTACCAGCCCGCTGCCCCCAATTATTGGGGAACCCCGGCCTATAGCGCGTGGCAGCCGTCACTCTCCGGCACCCCGTACCACAGGGAGGAGGCGCGGCGGCCCCACCGGCCTCACGACCAGGACGAGCGAAACAATCACCATTCCGGCTGGCACTGACACCGGCGAACCGGGGCTATGGCATTCATAGCCCCGACGGCGAGCGGAAAACCGCCGCCAGATAGAGCACAAGGCACAGCCCCAGAATCACCAGCAGAACGGCGGTGAACAGCGTCCGCCAGCTGCCCCCGGCGCGGCGCAGGTCAAGAAAGTGATTAAGCACCTGGCGCGCCTTGATGAAACTGGCGGCCAGCGCCACCACTACCGAAAACAAACCGGCGCGGCTGCCGCTCCCCGACATCAGGGCGGCACCTACCGAGAGTCCGGTCAGAGCGGCAAGGATGGCCCAGGCGCGCAGCAGCCGCCGGCCCCAGGCATGGGCGTCTTCATGGGTCATCGCAGCAGATACACCAGGGGGAAAAGGATCAGCCAGATCAGATCGACCATGTGCCAGAAGGCGGCACCGGTCTCGAGATTTTCGACACTGTTCTTCCAACCGACAATGCCCAGCACGATGATCCCCATCACCACATGCAAGGCGTGAAAGCCGGTCATCAGATAGAACAGGGTATAAAAGCCGTTGGTCTCGATGCCGAGGCCGTGGGCGGCCTTATCAGCGTATTCGCTCGCCTTGATCGCCAAAAAGCACGCCCCCAGGGTCATGGCCCCGCCCAGCCAGGGCAGCGAGGCTCGGCTGCCCGCCACGGTGCGGACCTGGACGGCGCGGGCGGCAAGATAGCCGCTGGTCACCAGCACCAGAGTGTTAAGACCGCCCAGAGCCACATCCAGACTGGCCTGACCCGCCAAAAACATGGCGGGGTGCAGCAGCCGCATCACCGCGAAGGCAACGAACAGCGCCCCGAACACCAGCATCTCGCTGAGAATCAGCACCCACATCAGGGGATTGCCCGGAAGCTGGGACAAGATTCCCCAATCGTCCGCTTGCTCGTTCATGTCACCGCCAGATGCCGATAGATACGGGGCAGCGCCGCCGAAAGCTGCGCCATGTGGCCGACGATGGCATAGCCGCCGCGCCCGAACAGGTGGGGAAAGTAGGCCTGGGCCTTGCGGTCGATGGTGACGCCGAACACCCCCATACCCTTGGAGCGCACCTCGTGAACGGCCTTGCGGGTGTCTTCGATACCATAGCGGCCCTCGTAATGATCAACGTCGTTGGGTTTGCCGTCGGACAGCACCAGCAGCAGGCGATGCCGCTCGGGGCGCTCCTCCAGCCGGGCGGCGGCATGGCGGATGGCGGCGCCGATGCGGGTGTAATAGCCGGGCCGCACCGCCCCGATCCGGGCCATCACCCGGTCGCCCAGGGGCTCGTCGAACCCCTTGATGGTGTCGATCTTGACCCAGCTGCGCTTGCGCGAGGTGAAGGTCAGGATGGCAAAGGGATCGCCGCAGGCGGCAAGGCCATGGCTGAACACCGCCAGGGCTTCCTTCTCCACGTCCAGCACCCGGCGGTTCTCGACCCAGGCGTCGGTGGACAGCGACGCGTCCACCAGCACCAGCACCGCCAGATCGCGCTCCATGGAGCGGCGGGTGGTCCACACCCGGTCGCTGCCCTGGCCGCTGGCGCGAAGATCGGCCCGCGCACGCACCACCTGATCCATATCCAGTTCCGATCCGTCGGCCTGGCCGCGCAGCACCACCGCTTTGGTGCGCAGGGCCTCGAACTGGCGGCGGACGGCGCGGATGCGGCGCTTGGCCTCTTCGTCGGGTACCCAGCCCTCACCCTCTTCCGGTGCCGGTCCCACCAGCACCGAGCAATGGTCGGGGTGATAGGAGTTCGAGCGGTAATCCCATTCGGGGTAAAGATAGCTCCCCGACAGCCGGGTGGTGTCGGTGGCCTCGGGCGGCAGATCAAGATCAAATTTCAGCCGGGTGGCGGGCTTCCTGGAATGCTGCGACAGCGCCAGGGTATCAAGATCGTCGGCGGCCTTCTTCGCCTCCTCCTCGTCGGTGTCGTCGGCGGCACGGTTGACGTTGACCATGTCGGCGAAGGCCAGGATCTTTTCAAAGCGGTTGAGGATGAGGGGATCGTTGCGGTCGGCATTGTCCTGCTTTTGCCGCTCGGCATGACGGCGCCGGGATTCCTCTTCTTGTGCGGCGGCGGCCTCCGCCCTCTCCTCCGGCAAAGCGGCCTGACGCGGGGCCGACCCGGGCGGCGCATGCACCGCCTCGCCCCACAGCGGCACCGGCAGAAAGGGGCGATAGCCCTTGGGGGCCTGCGCCATGGGGATTGCGGGCGCGGTGGCCCCGCCCAGGGCGGCCAGCACCAGGGCCTCGACCGCGGCCTCGACGCCTTTCAACGGGCGCACCGGACGAACCGCCCGCAAGGCGGCACCCAGCCGACGGTAGCGGGGACCGAGACCGGGAAAGGCGGCCAGGGCGGCGGCGGCGGCGGATCGTGCACGCCCGATCCGCGCCAGATCGGCCCGCAAGGGATCGGTCTCGGCTGCAACCGGCGGCTCCAGCACCGCGAAATAAGCCGCCAGCCAGAAATAAAGATCACGGTTCAGGGTGGCTTCGGGGAAGAAGGCCACCCCTTCCGGCAGCGACAGGCTGACCTCGTCGCGGCTGGCGGTCACCAGCCGCTCGTCATCCATGCCCACCCATTGCCGCAGACTGAGACGGTGATGGGAGGTCCGGGCCGAAGCGGCGGCGATGCAGAGACCGCGATCACCACCCAGGCCGCGGAAAAACACCGCCAGGGGGCCGCGCACCTGCTCCAGCCGCACCTCGGCGGTGGGGAAATGGGGCCAACTGGCCTTTTCACCCACCAGACGGTGCCAGAGGGTGCCGACCCGCTCCTCCAGTTCGAGGAATTGGAGCAGTTTCATCCGAACACGGCCCGCACCACTTCCTCCAACCCCATCTTGACCTCGGGATCGTCGGACAACGGCTCGATCATGGTGGCCTGAACCGCCTCGCGGAGATCAACCCCCGCCGCGATCAAGGTGGCGCAATAAACCAGCAGGCGGGTTGAAACCCCCTCCTCCAGATCGTGGCCTTTCAACGCCCGCAAGCGCCCGGCCAGCAGGATCAAGGGCTGCACCCTGGCCTCGGGCAGGCCGGATTCGGTGGCGACAATGCCGCGCTCCAGCTCGGGCGGCGGAAAGTCGAATTCGATGGCGACGAAGCGCTGACGGGTCGAGGGCTTCAGCTGCTTCAAAATATTCTGGTAGCCGGGGTTATAAGACACCACCAGCATGAAATCATCGGGAGCCCGCAAGACCTCACCGGTGCGGTCCAGCGGCAGGATGCGGCGGTCGTCGGTCAGGGGATGCAGCACCACGGTGACATCCTTCCTGGCTTCAACCACCTCGTCGAGATAGCAGATGCCGCCCGAGCGCACGGCGCTGGTCAGCGGCCCGTCGCTCCACACCGTGTCGCCGCCCTTAAGCAGATAGCGCCCCGTCAGGTCGGCTGCGGTCAGGTCGTCGTGGCAGGATACGGTATAAAGCGGCCGTGCCAACCGAGCCGCCATATGGGCGACAAAGCGAGTCTTGCCGCAGCCGGTCGGCCCTTTGAGCAGCAGGGGCAGGCGGTGCTTCCACGCCAGCTCGAACAGCGCGACCTCGTTGCCGACCGGAATGTAGAAGGGCAGATCCTGGGACATGGGAAACTCCGAAAAAAGGGGCGGCCGCAGATAGCAGCCGCCCCGGTACTCTTTTACTCGGCCGGTTGGATTGCCGCCCGCGCCGCCGCCTTGGCACGGCCCGGAACCACCAGCGACCAGACGATCAGGACCACGCCGACGAAGGTGACGACACCCGCGCCCAGACGCATCCAGTAGAACAGGCCCAACTGCTCTTGAACTTCCATGAAGCCCATGCCCAGCACCCGCTGGAGATGGCTTTGCACCACGCCCGCGAAGGTCAGGGCGAAGGTCATGAAGGTCACGCCCGAAGAGGTGATCCAAAAGCCCCACATGTTGAGAATTTGGTTGTAGGGCTCACGCTTCAGCAGGTTGGGCATGGCATAGGTGAACATGGCGATGTTGATCATCACATAGGCGCCGTAGAAGGCGAGATGACCATGCGCCGCCGTCACCTGGGTGCCGTGGGTGATGTAGTTGACGGGAGCCAGGGTGTGCAAGAACCCCCAGACGCCCGCGCCGAAGAAGGCAAAGACCGAGCAGCCCAGCGACCACAGCAGCGCCGCCTTGTTGGCGTGGCTGCGCCCGCCTTTCCACACCATCATGAAGGTGAAGACCACCATGGCGAAGAACGGTGCCACTTCCAGGGTCGAGAACACCGAGCCGATCCACTGCCAATAGGCGGGCAGACCGATCCAGTAGTAGTGATGGCCGGTCCCCAAAATGCCCGAGAACAGAGCCAGGCCGATGATGACATACAGCCACTTCTCCACCACCTCGCGGTCGATGCCGGTCAGCTTGATCATTAAGAAGGCCAGAATCGAGGCCATGACCAATTCCCACACGCCTTCCACCCACAGATGGACGACCCACCACCAGAACACCTTGTCCAGGATCAGGTTCGAGGGGTTGTAGAGCGAGAACAAGAAGAACACCGCGATGCCCCACAGCCCCAGCAGCAGCACGTTGGTGATGGCGGTCTTGCGGCCTTTCAGCACCGTCATGCTGACGTTGAAGAGGAACATCAGCGCCACCACGACGATGACCAGCTTGATCCACAGGGGCTGTTCCAGGAATTCCCGGCCCTCGTGGATGTGGAACAGATAGCCCACCACCGCGGCGGCGGCCCCGAACAGGAACAGCCAGAACTGGATGATGGCCAGCTTGGGGCTGTACAGCTCGGTCTCGGCCTCTTCCGGGATCAGATAATAGGCGCTGCCGAAGAATCCCATCAGCAACCACACGATCAACGCGTTGGTGTGAATCATGCGCGCGATGTTGAAAGGCAGCAGCTCGGACAGGAAATTGGGCACGACGACGATGGTGCCGATCACCAGCCCGAACAGGATTTGGGCGACGAACAGCCCCAGCGCTCCGGCGATGTAGTAGAGCGCCACCTTTTGCGATTCGTATTTCATGACTGCATTCCCCCTTTAACCCGAAACCTTGGGCGGCCAGTTCTGGGTGTTGACCTCGCTGGTCCACTTGAAGAAATCGACCAGGGCGTCCAGATCCGGCTCGGAGATATCGAAATGCGGCATCTGCCGCCGACCCTCGATGCCAGACGGCTGGTTCTTGACCCAAAGCTTCAAGGATTCACGGGCACCGGCAGCATCGTCGCGGCCGCCATAGCGCACCCAGACATTGCCCAGTTCGGGAGCGAAATAGGCGCCCTCGCCCATGATGGTGTGGCAATCGATGCAGGCGTGCTTTTCCCACACCTCCTTGCCCCGCGCCACCGACGGCGTGACCGGATGATTGATCGCCATCTCGTTGACGGTGGAGACGCTGTGCGCCACCAGCCCCACGAAGATGACGAAAAAGAATGCCGTGCCCCCATAGAAGATATTGCGGGCCGCGGATTTCGTCAGTGTTTCAGACATGACTTCTCCTCGGAAGTTGCTGGGCCGCACCGACCGAATCGTCGAGGTTCCCCCCCAGACCGGTGATGCGCATACCCATAGGACAAACATGGTTATAACCTAGCGCTGCGGTCAACTTATTGACCTTTGCTGCATTGCGACTTAACCCAGGTCAAGCATTGGACCTACTTTCAAAAACCCTTTAACCGCATGATTTTTACGGTTTTTGGCAAAAACCATCCCCTCCGCGGCCCGGTGGGGTCGCGGCGATCAGAACCGCCATTGATTTCCCGATAGCGCTAGTCGGCTATGCCCGGCCTCCTCTCCGGACGCCGAAAGCCTTTCACCATGCCCTTCTGCTGACTGAAAGCTGCCAGCGCCGCGATACTGCCGACCTCGACCAGATCGGCCTCGAAGGTGACGCCCACCGCCTTGAGGCGCGGCAACACCCGCGACGACAAGGTGCAGGGATCGACCCCGATCTTGCGGGCGATGACCTTCTTCAAGGCGGGCAGACGCACCGTGACGCCACCGTCGGTCCCGTCGATCATGGACAAGAGCAGACGGGCCAGACGTTGGGCGGGCGGCAGGGATTTCAGGGCGGCGATCTCTTCCACCATCCAGCGCTGGCGACGATAAAGGTGATCGAGGATCAGGCGGTTGTCGCCGGGCAGAACCGACGCATCCACCGCGACGATCCGGCTGCCCGCCAGGACACGGGCATTGACCAGACGCCGCCCACCCAACAGCGCCTCCTCACCAAAGCAGGAGACGGCGGTGACGATGTCGATGATCTCGTCATCGCCGCTTCCGAATGAGGCGGCGGTCAAAATCACCTGCCCGCGCGTCAGCACCAGAAGATCAAGGGCGGCATCATTCTGGTGATAAAGATCGCTATCCAAGGGGTGAACGGTCACGGAGACCGAGCGCCGCAATGTCGCCTCGGGCAGTTTCAAGAGGGATGCAAGCATGGGAATGCCTGCCAGAAAATCCAATCCCACATCTCCGGGCGTCAATCCCGGACGGCGCACAGCCGAGGGCTGCACCTTGACGGATGCCATGTGCATGGCTCCTCCACGTCACTGAATGAACGGATATAGAGCGCCATCGCCACCCGGCCCGCTTAAAGAGCAAGGGCCAGACGTGCGCAGAGGCGATCCACGAAACCGAAAATCAGGCCGTGGCGGGTGGAGCTCGGGGAGCGGAGGTGAAGGTGCGCGGAGAGCGAAGCGGGGCCGCTTCGGGACGGGCGGGGTAAACCGCCAGCGGCATCACCAGCAGCGGCCCGGTCTGAACGGGTTCGGCAAGGGTGACCGCCGCCTGAACCGTATAGCAGGTCTGGCAGTGCAGCGCCGTTTCGGCCCCCGTGGCCGCCGCCGCCTTGGCCCCGACCGTAGACGAGCACAGGGCCGAGTCCATGGAAAGGAAAAGCGGGGCTTCCGCGGCGATGGCGCTGGCGGTGTGAGTGGCGATTCCCAGACCCTGCAACAGCAGCGCCAGAACGGCAAGCGCACCGAAAGCCCGGCGCCAAGCGCCGTCCTCCCGTCTTGCCTTACCCGCTCTTCCGAATGCCATGTCGCCTCTGAGGCCGATGGAGATTCTCTACGATGGCGCCAAGGCTAGGCGCGATCAAGACTGGGCGGCATTGACGTTGATCAACGCTGCTTGGAAATCCATCTTTGGATAGCTTCGGCCATGACTTTGACCGGCAACACGGCCTTGTACCACTCGACAAACCTCCCCGTCGGCGCCATCAGATAGGTGTTGGTCGAATGGTCGAGGGTGTAAAACCCGCCGCTGTCGGGGGCATTGCGGACAAAGCGCACGTGATAGCGCCGCGCCACCTCATCGATCTGGGCTTCGCTTCCACTGAGACCGATAAGCCTGGGGTGGAACATCTTGACGTGCTCGGTCAGAACCTCCGGCCGATCGCGCTTGGGATCGAGAGTGATGAAGATCGGCTGCACCCGCCGGGCCAGGGGGCCTAAAGCCTCCAAGACGTCGGCCATGCGCTGGAGATCGGTGGGACAGGCATCGGGGCATGAGGCGTAGCCGAAATAGATCAGCATCCACTGGCCACGGAAATCGGTATCGGCGATTGTGCGCCCGTCAGGCCCGGTCAGGACGAACGGCCCGCCCACCGGTTCGGCCTGCACAAGCGGACTTGCGACGGTCAACGCCACGACGGCCACAACGGCCCAAATCCAGCGTCCGATCCCATGCAGCAAGACAACCCCCAGCCCTTCCTTTGATCAAGCCCCAATCTAACACGGCTTGCGGGTCCGCGCTGACGGCCAAATGCCGCTCTCGACGGATTTATAAGGATATAATCATTTGATTAAGGTCACAGGCGGATGCCAACCCACCCTCTAAGCTGCCACCGCAGGAAGGGATCAAGATCGGTGTTTCAGAGGGCCAGTCAGAGCATGACGTGGAAGCGCGCCGTCGCGTGGCTGATGGCGCTTGCCCTGCTGACCGGCGCCGGTGGCGATCTGTTTGCCGGGCCGGCCGCCCTGCAAATGGCCCTGGGTCTGGGCGACGACATCTGCCATTCCAGCCCGGACGGACAATCGTCTTCCGGCAGCAAGGAAGCCACCGCCCATCAGTGCTGCGTTTCCTGCCAGGCCGCCCAGCCCGCCAAGGTCACGCCGCCGCCTCAAACCGTCATCGGACGGACGGCGGCACCGGCCCGTATCGGTTATCGGCCCGACCAGAATCCGGCCCCCGCCGGGTACACCGCCCGCCACAAGCGCGCCCGCGCCCCTCCCTCCGCCTAGAGTCCTTCGATCGAACCGGCACCTTCGCTCCGTCATCGGAGCGGGGCGCTTTCTTATGGACTTTGGCCCGGCGCCGCGCGCGCTCCGGGTCCGGAGGCATTCCCCCATGACGGGGATGCCCCAGTGAGGTATCAAGCATGTCTTTACCTTTGAAAACATCGACGGCGGCCCACGCCTTGCTGTGGGGATTGGCCGTCGCCTCCGGCCTCGGCATGCCATCCCGGCAGGTCATGGCCCAGACCGCCACGCCCCTGCCGCCGGTACAGGTGGATACGGTGGGCGATCTGGCCCAACCGTCCGGCGACAACGTGGTCGCGGGTCAGGCCCTGCAGTCGAAGCGTCCCGGCACCGCCGATTCGGCGGGGCTGCTGCGCGACGTGCCCGGCATCAATATGAGCACCGGCGGCGGCGTCTCCAGCCTGCCCGACATTCACGGCCTGGGCGATGACCGCCTGAAGGTGACGGTGGACGACATGACCTTCACCGCCGCCTGCCCCAATCACATGAATCCCGTCCTGTCCTATATCGATCCGACGCGGGTGGAAAAGATCGAGGTGTGGTCGGGCATCACGCCGGTAAGCGCCGGTGGCGACAGCATCGGCGGCTCCATCGCGGTCAAGTCGGCCTCGCCGGTCTTCGCCGCTCCCGGCGCGGGGTATCACGTCGAAGGTCAGGTCTCGACCTTCTACCGCAGCGTCAACAGCAGCAAAGCGGCGTCCACCTCCCTCACCGCCGCCGACGACACCATCAGCCTCAACTACACCGGGGCCTGGAACAAGGCCAAGGACTACCATCGGGGCGGTGGGGAAAACGCCTCGGTGCGCTCGACCCTGTACGAGACCATGAACCATGCGGGCACCATCGCGGCGCGGGCGGGCGGCCATCTGGTGGCGCTGCAAGGCGGCCAGCAATTCATTCCCTATGAGGGCTTCGCCAACCAGCGCATGGACCTGACCGGCAACCGCTCGACCTTCGCCAATCTCCGCTACGAGGGCGAGTTCGACTGGGGCAAGATCGAGGCCAAGACCTATTGGCAGCAGGTCAGCCACGCCATGAACATCCTTTCGACCGAGCGGCGGGGCGTCATGCCCATGAACACCGCCGCCCAGGATGTCGGCTATATGGTCAAGGCTGAAATCAACCTGACCGCCACCGATATCGTGCGCATCGGCAACGAGGGGCATCAGTTCAAGCTGTTCGACTGGTGGCCGCCGGTGCAAGGCTCCGCCATGATGGGGCCGAACCCCTATGGCAACGTCAATAACGGCCACCGCGACCGCCTGGGCACCTTCGCCGAGTGGGAATCCAAGTGGACGCCGCAATGGACCACCCTGATCGGCCTGCGCAACGACATGGTGTGGACCGACACCGGCCCGGTCCAGGCCTATAGCACCGTTGCCCCGAATGCCACCGACGCGGCGGCGGCAACGCGCTTCAACGCCCTGAACCGGGCACGGACCGACGCCAATTTCGACATGACGGCGCTGGTTCGGTTCGAACCCGCCGCCACCAGCAGCAACGAGGCCGGATACGCCCGCAAGACCCGCTCGCCCAATCTGTATGAACGCTATGCCTGGGGCATTCAGCAGATGGACAGCAGCATGACCAACTGGTCCGGCGACGGTAATTCCTATGTCGGCAATCCCGACCTGAAGCCGGAAATCGCCCATACCGTCAGCGTGTCGGCCGGACTGCACGACGCCGCCAAGACCCAGTGGAGCGCCAAACTCACCCCCTATTACACCTATGTGGAAGATTACATCGGGGTGGACAAGATCGGCCAGTTCACCCAGACCGGGACCGCCTGGAAGTTCCCGCTGCTGAAATTCGCCAATCACGACGCCATGCTCTACGGCATCGATTTCTCCGGCAGCGCCGGGCTGTGGACCGATCCGGCCATCGGCGATTTCCGCCTGCGAGGAGTGATCGGCTGGGCCCATGGCGAGATGGTCAATACCGGCAAAAGCCTCTACCACATGATGCCGATCAACAGCAAAACCACCCTCGAGCACAGCCTGGGCAGTTGGAAAAACGCCGTCGAGCTTCAGCTGGTCGCGGCCAAAACCGCCACCGACACCCTGCGCGACGAACCCAAGACACCGGGTTACGCCTTGATCAACCTACGCTCGGCCTATGAATGGCAGGCCGTCACCATCAATCTCGGCATCGATAACCTGTTGGATAAGCTCTACTACCACCCCCAAGGCGGCATCGATTACGCCGACTGGAGAGTAGCCGGGCTGAAAGGCCCGGTCGGGCCGCTTCCCGCGCCCGGCCGGTCGTTCAACGCCGGAATGACCGTGAAGTTCTGACGTTGCGCGGGTGCCTGCGGATCAGCCTCCCAATGGGCCGATCCGCAGGCGGACCCCCGACAGGAAGGAGGCCATGATCGAAGATACGCCACCGATACTCCGCAAGCCCCCCTCGCTTGAACCGGCGATACGCACCGGCATGGGCGCCCTCATGTCCCTGGGGCTTCATATCGCGTTTTTGCTGGTCTTTCTCGAGGCGACATCCTTATCCCTACGCTCTGGCCAGGCCGAGACCATGAGCGTCGAGATCATCGCCGCCCCCCCTACGCCGCCCCCGGCGGAACCGGAGGCCGAGCTGGAACCGCTCAAGCCCGAACCGCCCAAGCAGCAAGATCTCGCGCCTCCCAAACCCGCACCAGCGCTCCCAAAGCCACAGCCGCCCCGCCCAGTGGCCAAGACGCAGCCCCTTCCCAAGCCACCGGAGCCACAGCCCGACCTCAGGATGGAAAGCCCCGAAACCAATACCGCTGTAGTTTCTGTTCCGGCCCAGCCCGCCGCCACACCATCACCCGCCCCCCTCCCGGACGACAGCTTGGCGATCTATGGCCAGATGATCTGGAATCGAATTGCCGCCCACAAGCCACGTGGCGTCAGATTGCCGGGGACCATCACGGTCACCTTCGCCATCGGGTGGGACGGCAGCCTGCTTTCGGCGGAAGTCACCGGCTCCGGCGGTGGCTCCGCCCTTGGTCAGGCCGCTCTCGCCACCATTCACGCCGCCGCCCCCTTCCCGCATCCTCCCGCCCAAGCCAGTCCAGCGCAATTAACCTTCACAGTCCCATTTCAGTTCCGATAACAACACATTGATGTAAGCCAACAATCAACCCAGGGGTGTGATTTCATGCTTTCTAAGAAAATATTGCATAGGATGAAGACTAAATTTAAATGTATCACAGGAAAACCTAAAATTAATTGGATTAATTTTCGATAATTACCGCCTTTATTTCAAAATGTCCGCAAGTAAGTATTAACCTATAAGGCAAAACCCGCCCCACTAAAACCGCACCACAGCCATAAGTATGCTGGTAAGAACCTTAAAATCTGCCGATAATTCCTTATACATAGGCAATGATACAATCTATACCCCTTGGCTGTACTTGACCGGCCGCATTGCATGGTTTAACTCATGTTGGCTTAATTAGCCCCTGAGTTGGAAGCCGCCGCGGCAAAGCACCGCAGACGGCTTTTTCCAGCCAGGAACAAGGGGGAAGTTCGATGGCTGCGGCCCCGCATCAATCCGAAGGCGTCTCTTCACTATGTCCGAGCGATGATCTGAATACCTTCGGGCGGCAGATCCAAAGGCTGTTTCAGGCACTCGACAATGTTCGCCTCTCCACGCTCAGCACCATCATCAGCGTTCTGACCGCCGTCGTTTTTGTCGTCGGCGTCGGCGCCACCGGCCTTACGCTGCACAATGTTTCGACCATCGCCGCTACTTGGCGCGGCTTCGACACCGGATTGGGGCGCCGCATCGACCTGCTGGCACAATTGCGCGGCCATCTGGGCTATGGCGGACTGACCCAGCATTGGGCCGCCTGGAAAGCCGGTGACGAGGGAGCGCGCACTCTGCTGGGCGACGACATCCAGGCCATTCGCGCCCTGGCCCCCGCCTGGGTCGGCGCCAATCCCGGAGCCGAGGAACGCGACGCCCTGGCGGCGGTACTGCGCACCATCGACGGTTATGCCACGGCTCTGGCCTCGGGAAGCAAGGCCGATATCAAGGGCGATGTTGAAGCCCAAAAGGCCCTGAATCATATCGCCGAAATATTGCGGCGCGAGCGCGCCACCGGCGCCAATGAGGTCGAGGATTCCATGTGGCGCCTCGGTTTTACCGTGGGCGGCGTGATGCTGGTCTCGGCCATCTTGCTGGTGACCCTTACCCTGTTTTTCTTCTGGTTCACCCGGTTCAGGGTTCTGACCCCCATCAACGCCTCGGCCCGTACCATGCGGCGGTTAGCCGATGGTGATAAGGCCCTTCAGGTTCCCTATATCACCAAGCGGGACGAACTGGGCGACATGGCCCGGACGGTGGCGGTCTTCCGGGAAAATATGATCCGCGCCGACCAGTTGGAGGCCGAAAAGCACGCCGCCGATCAGGTACTGCTGGATGAAGCCGACCGCCGGGCCAGATTGACCGATTCCTTCGGAACCTCGGCCGAGCGCCTGCTGGCGGTGGTGGACGGGTCGGTCTCCAAGGTCCGGCAATCCTCGCATCAGGTTCTGCACATGGCCGAACAGACCGGAGCCGAAGCGGCATCCGTCGCCACCACCGCCGGTCAGGCCGCCGGGAACGTGCAGCAGGTGGCCGCCGCCGCCGAGGAAATGGGCGCCTCGATCCAAGAGATCGGCAACAGCGTCGCCCGCTCCACCAACATCATCCGCTCCAGCCATCCCCAGGCCTCGGATGTGATTTTGTCCATGGTCTCGCTGGATTACGACGACACCTTGATGGCGGCGGCGGGAGATCAGGCCGAAGCCATCGTCGATGAGATCATCCGTGACTATAAAGGCAACTACATCCTAGCGGTGGAAGGCAACGTCCCCCTCGCCAATAACGGCTGGAACTGCATCGTCGGCGGACGCACCTTCAAGTCGAGACTGCAGGAAACCGCCCGCCACGCCAAGGCCATCATCGCTTGGGGCACCTGCGCCTCCTTCGGCTGCGTCCAAGCCGCACGCCCCAACCCCACCCAGGCCACGCCGATCTCGCGGCTGGTGGAGCATGTGCCGGTGGTCAACGTCCCCGGCTGCCCCCCCATCGCCGAGGTCATGACCGGCATCCTTACCTATATCCTCACCTTCAACCGGCTGCCCGATCTTGACCGCCAGCGCCGCCCCAAGATGTTCTACGGCCAGCGCATTCACGACAAATGCTATCGCCGCGCCCATTTCGATGCGGGCCAGTTCGTGGAAAGCTGGGACGATGAGGGCGCCCGGCTGGGCTATTGCCTCTACAAGCTGGGCTGCCGGGGACCGACCACCTATAACGCCTGTTCGACCATCGGCTGGAATGACGGCCTTTCCTTTCCCATCAAGTCCGGCCATGGCTGTATCGGCTGTTCCGAGGAAGGGTTCTGGGATCGCGGCCCGTTTTATGAACGGCTGCCAGGCATGCAGCAATTCGGCATCGAAGCAAATGCCGACACGGTGGGCAAGGCGGCCGTGGTCGGCATCGGGGCGGCCGTCGGCGCCCATATGGCCGTCAGCGTCGCTAAACGGGTGATTCAGGGGCGCACCGACGTCCATGAGCCTGATAGCAAAGATGGGAGCGCATCATGACCGCGGCCCCCGCATCCCCCGTCCCCGACGCGTCGGGCCGCCGGGTGGTCATCGATCCCATCACCCGGATCGAAGGCCATCTGCGCATCGAGATCAATGTCGATGACCGCAACGTCATTCGCAATGCGGTGTCGGTGGGCACCATGTGGCGCGGCCTGGAAAACATCCTGAAGGACCGCGACCCCCGCGACGCCTGGGCCTTCGCCCAGCGCATCTGCGGCGTCTGCACCGGCACCCATGCCCTGGCCAGCCTGCGCGCGGTGGAAGACGCCCTGGGCATCGCCATCCCCGATAACGCCAACCTGATCCGCAATATTATGCAGCTGACGCTGTATGTGCAGGATCATCTGGTGCACTTCTACCATCTGCACGCCTTGGACTGGGTCGATGTGGTTTCGGCACTGAAGGCCGATCCGGCAGCCACCTCCACCTTGGCGCAGTCCATTTCGCCCTGGCCCAAATCCTCGCCCGGCTATTTCAAGGATATCCAGAGCCGCATCGCCAAATTCGTGGGATCGGGCCAGCTTGGGCCGTTCCGCAACGGCTATTGGGGCCATCCCGGCTACAAGCTGCCGGCCGAGGCCAATCTGATGGCGGTGGCGCATTACCTGGAGGCGCTGGAATTCCAGCGCGAAATCGTCAAGATCCACACGGTGTTCGGCGGCAAGAACCCCCATCCCCACTGGGTGGTAGGCGGCGTGCCGTCGGCCATCAACGTCCATGGCTCGGGGGCGGTGGGCGCCCTCAACATGGAGCGCCTCAATCTGGTGGTGGAAATCGCCAAGCGGACCCAGGAATTCATCGCCCAGGTCTATGTCCCCGATCTTCTCGCCATCGCCTCGTTCTACAAGGACTGGACCCAGTGGGGCGGCGGATTGTCGTCGATGAACCTGCTGTCCTACGGCGAGTTTCCCAACCGCGCCAACGACACCACCAACGACAACCTTGGAATGCCGCGCGGCGCCATCCTCGGCGGTGACCTGACCCGCATCCACGAGGTTGACCTCAAGGATCCCAGCCACATTCAGGAATTCGTCAACCATTCGTGGTACAAATATCCCGATGAGGGCAAGGGGCTGCATCCCTTCGACGGCATCACCGAATGTGATTTCCGGTTGGGTCCGGCGGGCAAGATCGACGAGGAATTCCTGACCCGTGTCGATGAAACGGCCAAGTACAGCTATATCAAGGCACCGCGATTCAAGGGTGAAGCCATGGAGGTTGGGCCGCTGGCCCGGCTGGTGATCGGCTATGCCGCTGGTCGCGCCGATATCCGCCAGTTGGTCGATGGCGCCCTGAAAACCCTGAACATACCGCTTTCAGCCTTGTTCTCCACCCTGGGCCGTACCGCCGCCCGAGGGCTGGAGGCGCAATGGGCCGCCGACCAGTTGGTGGCCACCATCGACCGATTGATGGCCAATATCCGCAACGGCGACATCAACACCTGCGCCGTCGAGAAGTGGGAGCCGTCATCCTGGCCCTCCTTGGCCAAGGGCGCCGGGTATTGCGAAGCGCCGCGCGGTGCGCTCGGCCATTGGGTGGTGATCAAGGATACCCGTATCAGCAATTACCAATGCGTGGTTCCCACCACCTGGAACGCCTCACCCCGCGACAGCCAGGGCAAGATCGGCACCTACGAGGCTGCACTGATAGGCACGCCCATGGCCGATCCTTCACGCCCGCTGGAAGTGCTGCGGACCATCCACAGTTTCGACCCCTGCCTGGCCTGTGCCACCCACCTTTATGGGCCGGACGGCCAACCCATCGTCGACGTCAAAGTGGTGTAGCCATGGCATACCGACAGCTTGCCGCGCACGGTACTCTTCCCCCGGAACGGATCTTCGACTGGCCATGCCGGGTCTGGCACTGGGCCAGTGCCTTTCTGGTGGTGGTGCTGAGCGTCAGCGGCTATCTGATCGGCACCCCGCTGCCATCCAGTTCGGGTGATACCTCGACCCTCTACGTGATGGGATGGCTGCGGTTCGCCCATCTGGCGGCGGGCCAGCTCTTCGCGCTGGCCTTCTTGTTCCGGACCTACTGGGCCTTCATCGGCAATCAGTATTCCTGGCAGCTTTTCGCCCCCACCTTCTGGCGCAAAAGCTGGAGCGACGGCTTCATGGCTCAGGTCAAATGGAATCTCATGATCCAGAACAGCGCACCGCGCTATGTCGGGCTCAATCCCGTCGCCAACGTCATCATGCTGTTCATGTTCGTGGCGCCGTCGATTCTGACCATCCTTACCGGCTTTGCCATGCTGGCCGAAGTGACCGGCCATGATTCCTGGCAGTATTTCTGCTTTGGCTGGATGGTGTCCATCTTCGGCAACACCCTGGACCTGCACCTGTTCCACCGCTTATGCCTGTGGGTGCTGGTCTGCTTCACCATATCACATATCTACATTGCTATCCGGGAAGACATCACCGGACGTCAGACCATGGTTTCGACCATGCTGTCGGGTATCAGGCAATACCGCCGATGAACGGCGCCCCTCTGATCCTGGGGGTGGGGAATCTGCTGTGGTCCGATGAAGGCGTCGGGCCGCGCTTGATCGACTTGCTGCGCAGCCGGGGCCGCACCGGCGGCGCCGAACTGGTGGATGGTGGCACCCAGGGCCTGTATCTGCTTCCCACCCTGACCGAAGCCGACGATGTGGTGCTTTTGGACGCGGTCGATGTGGGACGCACCCCCGGCGAGATCGTGGTGCTGGACCAGGACCAAATCTCGGCCCTGGGCCAGGGGCGGCCGCTGTCGCTGCACCAGACCAGTCTTCACGACCTTCTGGCCGCCGCCGCCCTGATCGGCTGGCACCCGCGTCGCCTGCGGCTGGTGGGCATCCAGGCTGCGGAAACCGAGGCCTGGGGCCAACCACTGACCCCGGTGGTCGAAGCCGCATTGGCCCAAGCCGCCGAAATCGTCGAGACCATGCTCTGATCCTGGAAACGCCGGATGCTCACACGGTAAAGACGGGGGCGAAGCCGCCGCCGGGGGTGCGGAAATTGGTGGCCTGGCCCTCATAGAGCCGTGCCGCCATCTGAACGACCTGCCCCTGCCAGGCATTGGCCCGCAAATCCATCTTGAGGCTGGCTCCGGCATGCTCCACCACCAGGCGCGACGGCGGGATATAACGCTGGGCGACATAGGGCGAGGCCAGAATGGTGGGCCAAGTCGAACGCGACAGCTTCTCGCCGCGATAGACCGCCTTACCGGCATGGCCCTTGGCCGGTTTGAAGAACCAGCGCCGCCGGTCGGCCCAAAGATCCTCGGCATTGGCGGCCGTGACCGGGATGGTGGGCGGAACGATGCGGGCCACAGTCGCGGCAATGTCGGGGCGAACACCGATGGCACGCAAGGAAGGCTCATCGCTCAACAGCGCCATGACCCTTTTGTCGGAAAACAGGAAATGGGCATGGGGGTCGGGGGTCACCACCGTCTCACCGCCGCGCCACGCCTGGGCCAAGGCCGCGTGGCCGGGTGAATCCAGACTGAAATCCACCAGCCGGTTATAGACCATGTCCACCGATCCAGCGACAAACTGGCTGGGGTCGAAGATGGCGGCCGAGATACCGGCCCGCTCGAACAGGCGCCGGTAAAGCTGGAATTCGGGATAGAGATACTGGCTGGGCGGATCGTCGTCGATGATCGCCACGCTGCCCAGCGGCTGGTCGCCGCGTTGACGCCGCCATTCGTCCTGGAAGGCGGTCAGCGCCACCGGCTCGACATCGGGGGCATCGCCGAATTCAAGGTGACAGGCGGCCAGGGCGCGTCCTTGCGCCGCCACCGCCAGCATGCCGCCGGGATTGGTGTTGATCTCGATCAGGCGAGGACCATCCGGCGTCAGGTGGAAATCAAATCCCAGCATCCAGCCGCCCAGGCCGTGATCGGGTAGGCCGTCGCCCCGGGCAATCTCCAGCGCCGCCGCCACCAGCGACGGCGAGGAAAAGACGGCATGCAACGCCCACACCGCCTGTTCGACCCGCTCGGCCTCGTGCCGGGGCAACAAGATTGCGCAAGGAGACAGCAACCCGTCCCGGCGCCGGAGAGAGCTGCTGATCGCCGGATCGGCGATGTCGGCATCCAGGGCGGCCCACATTTGGTCAGCGGGAACGCAGACAGCCCTCACTTGGACGCGCCCTTGTCGAGTCCTTTTAGAATTTCGGCACTCACCTCATCGAAGGTCAAAATCCGCTTACCCTTGTGATCGCCCATAAACTCGTCGGCATCCTGCCTGGAGGCCAGCGGCACCAGTTCGTGGCCCATGGGGCCCAAGACGTCGGAGCCGAAGACAAACAACGCCCCACGGGCATCCAGGGTCCGAACGCCATAATAATCGGTAACCGCCACGGTGGCGATATCGGCGGCGGAGTGGCCGGAATCGAACTTTCCCACCTCACGCACGAACTTGAACAGATCCTTGGCACCGTCGAAATAATGGGTATGCCCATCCTTGAACACCACCGCCGCCACCCATTCCGGGTATTTGGCGACGAACATGCCACAGACCGGACAGACACTGTTGGGGCCAGGAGGCGCGACAACCACCTCGCCCGCCTCCACCTTGGCGGCAAGCAGGAACAGGCTAATCAAAATCACAAGAATTCCACGCATGGCGGGCTTTCCAGAATAATGCGGAAGCCCCCGGAAGGGGCTCCCACCGTTATGAACTCAGCCCTTGTGCATGTCGCCCATCATCTTGCGGCGCCGCTCGTCGCGCTTCATGCGGATCGCCATGGTGTCTTCGGCCATGCCCATATAGGCGGCCATCAGCGCCTTGTTGAAATCCGCCAATTCGCCGTCTCCCTTGGCGGCCTCGGCCGCCGCCTTGGAGGCAAAGGAGGTCTTGGGCTTCTTGGTCATGACGCCCCGGTGATCGCCGCCGATGACATAGGTGGCCGCCTCGGCGCTGGTCAGCGGCTTGACGGCCTCGCCCGAGCCGTTGTCGGGAGCATAGATGGCCTTGGGCATCCGGTCCAGATTGACCGACAGCGAGATGGCAGCGCAATGCAGCGAACAGGTGCCGTCCACCAGATCGTCGGAATAGTGGATCAGATGGCGGCTGAAGTGATACTCGGCCCGGTCCATGCCGCAATAGGGGCATTTCGGGTATTTGGAAAATTCATCGGCCAGCGGGGTCGGATCCTTGGGCTTCTTGGGCGTGAACTGCACCGGCGTACCGTCGCCCTCGGCGGCGAAGGCGGGAACAGCCGCGGCGGCAGCCAGGCCCAGGCTGGTTCCGGCGGTCAGGAATTGACGACGTTTCATCTCTTTCTCCCTTTTTTCTACTCACCAGTTGGACAGATTTTTCATCACCGCGAAAAAGCGCAGGCCCTGCATCAGGGTAGCCGCCCCCAGGATAATGACCACGACGGCGGCGCCCTTCAGCAGCCAGCCCCGCGCCTGCGCCCCCAGGCGGCCCAGCACCAGACTGACGAACAGCATCGACGGCAGGGTGCCCAGGCCAAAGGCCAGCATCAGCAGACCGCCCTGCCAGACCGCTGGGGCAGCGGTGGCCTTGACCGCCACCGCCAGGGTCAGGGCGCAGGGCATCAACCCGTTAAGCAGGCCGGCGGCGGCGGCGCCCCGCACCGGCCCCTTGGCGGAAGCGGCGAAGTAATACCGGCCGAACAGGGCCATGGGCAGCCCGATCAGCGGCAGCCGCCGGGGCAGCAGACCTAAGATGTCGAGACCCAGGGCAATGACGATGACACCGGCGACGATCTGAAGGATGCCTTGGACCTTACCGACGATACCGGTGGAAACCAGGGCGAGCCCCAAGGCGGCGGCGGCCAAGCCGACCACCGCATACACCGAGACCCGCGCGCCGTGATAGGCCGCCGCCGGAACCACTCCCCGGCCCGCCGCCCCCATGCGGACGAAGCAGGCCGATACCAGCGAACCGCACATACCGACGCAATGGCCGCTGCCCAGGATGCCCGCCATGAAGGCGAGCGTGTAGTCCAGTTCGGCGGTCACCTATGTATCCTTTTGCAGCCGCAGCGAGTTGGTCACCACCGAGACCGAGGACAGCGCCATGGCGGAAGATGCCACCATGGGACTGAGTTCCCCCAAGGCCGCGCCGGGAATGGCGATGGTGTTGTAGCCCATGGCCCAGACCAGATTCTGGCGGATGATGCGCATGGTCTTGCGGGAAAGCTCGATCATCTCGGCGACCTTGGCGATGTCGCCGTTGACCAGGGTGACCGGCGCGGCCTCGATAGCTACGTCGGTACCGGTACCGATGGCAAAGCCCACATCGGCACAGGCGAGCGCCGGGGCGTCGTTGATGCCGTCGCCGATCATACCCACCGCTTCGCCCCTGGCGCGCAATTCGGCCACGATCTCCTGTTTGCGGGCAGGCGAGGCCTGGGCCACCACCTCGGGGATGCCCACCTCGGCGGCGATGGCCTGGGCCGCATCCTCCACGTCGCCGGTGACCATGATGGTCCGCACCCCCAGTTGGTGCAGCCGATCGATGGCAGCCGCCGAGGTCGGACGCGGCCGGTCGGAAATGCCGAACAGCGCAGCGAAGCGGCCATCGACGGCGACCAGGACCGGCGTCTGTCCCGCCAGGGAGGGGGTGTCAACGGCAACCCCCTCATCCGCCAGATAGGAGGCGCTGCCCACCAGCACCACATGCGGGCCGATACGGGCGCGGATACCGCGCCCGATCTCGGCGGAAAAATCATCGGCAGGTCTGGACTCGATCCCCCTTGAACGGGCGAAATCGACAATCGAGCGGCCAAGGTGATGTTCCGACCCCGCCTCGGCGGCGGCAGTCAGGGCCAGAACCTCGCTCGGGTCAAAGCCGGGCTGGAGCGTGAAAGAAGAGACCACCGGGCGGCCTTGGGTCACCGTGCCGGTCTTGTCGAACACCAAAACCGTCAGAGTGGCGGCACTTTCCAGCGCCTCGCCGTTGCGGATATAGATGCCGCGCCGCGCCGCCTGTCCGGTGGCGGCCATGATGGCGGTTGGCGTCGCCAGCCCCAAGGCGCACGGGCACGCGATCAGAAGTACCGAAACGGCGTTGCCCAGCGCGGTGGAAAAGCGCGCGCCGCCCGCCAGCCACGTGGCGAAGGTCACCCCCGCCACCGCCACCACGCCCGGAACGAAAACCGCAGACACCCGGTCGGCCATGCGCTGAACCGGCAGCTTGGCGGCCTGGGCGTGATCGACCATGCGAACGATCCCGGCCAGTACGGTGTTTTGGCCCACGGCGGTGGCGCGCATGCGGAAGCTTCCCGCGCCGTTGATGCAGCCGCCGATGACGCAGTCACCGGGGCCTTTGACCACCGGCATACTTTCTCCGGTGACCATGGATTCGTCCAAGGTGGTGCGGCCGCCGGTAACGCAACCGTCCACCGGCACTTTTTCACCAGGACGGACCACCAGGATGTCGCACACCACCAGATCATCCACCGGCACCACCACCTCGACCTCGCCCCGAACCACTGTGGCGATGGGCGGTTGCAGGTCCAGCAACCTGCGGATGGCGTCACCGGCCCGGCCCTTGGCCCGCTCCTCCAGCCAACGGCCCAGCAGGACGAAGGAAACGATGCCCGCTGCCGCTTCAAAGTAAAGATGATGTCGCCCCGCCAGCAGCGAAACCACCGAATGGCCATAGGCCGAACCAGCCCCCAGCGCGATCAGAGTATCCATGTTGGCGGCGCGGTTCCTGGCCAGCTTGGCCGCCCGGTCGAAGAACGGCCGTCCCGCTCCCAGCACCACCGGCGTGGTCAGGAGGAATTCCACCACATGCCACACCCGTGAGCGCGGCATGGCCATGCCGATCGCCATCACCGGCAGGCTGAGCAGACAGGCAACCATGGCGCGGCGCTTGGCGTCCTTCACATGCTGACGCTCGCGCGCGACGATCATGCGGCGCTGGCTCAACGTGTCCATGGGCCGGGCCTGATAGCCCAATGCCCCGATGCGGGCCTCCAGCGCCGGGCGGTCCAGGCGTCCCACCACCGTGGCGGTGGCGGTGGCGTAATTGACGCTTGCGGACCGGATGGCAGGATCGCGGTTCAGACTCATCTGGATCAAGGCGGCACAGGAGGCGCAGGTCATGCCCTCCACCGCCACCGACACCTCGCCCACCGCCGAATCGTCGCACGCCGCCACCGGCTTGGGGGGCTGTTTGGGGGCGCGGGCGACATTGCCCGCCACGGTATCGACCAGCCGCAGCAGATTTTCGGCTGGAAGCCCCTGGGGGTCGAAGCGCACCGCCAACGAGGCCAAAGCGGGCACCACCCGAACATCACGGATGGCGCTGTGCTTGCGCAGCAGGATTTCCAGCAGACACAGCCGCTCGGCCTCGCCCTTCAAGGCTGGGACAACCACCCGGACCCGACGTTTCAGCGCATGGGCAATCTCGATATTGGCCATGGTCATGACTTCACCTTCTTCGGTACGGCGCCCTTGCGATAACGCACCAGCAGGAAGGTCAGATAAACCACCGTCATCCACTGATAGCGATGGGCCCAAGGACGCGGCAGCCACTGGCCGATGATACGGTCCCAGTGCTGACGAATCAGGTAGAAGGCCACCAGATCGTTGAGGAAGTGGATGACCCATTCCTGCACATCGACACCGCTGGGCGCCGGTTTTCCGGTCTTGATGGCGACGATCCGGGAAACCACATCGACCTTGGCCTTGAGATCGTCATAGCGTTGGCGCACCGCGCGGATTGGGCCGCTGGCCTTGAGCCGGTCCAGCCATCCCGGCGACGGTGCCTCGCCCCCAGTCGTGGCGGGAACCGGAGGCGGCGGCGGCACCACGTCCATATCGACGGCATCGGCCACCAGGACGGCCAGCGCCTTAGCGATGGCGGCAAGGTTGCAGACATCGTCCATATAACGGATTGACAGCTTGCCCGCGCCCACGAAGACATGAACGCGGTAAACGCCCTCGATCCGCCCCAGGCCGTCTTGCAGCACCAGAGCCGCCTCGTGAGTGCGAAGCGGCTCCGGCAGGTCGAAGCGAACATGACCGGCCGAACGATGACGCACCGTCATCGTCTGCCACAATGCCTTTGCCCGCGCGTGTCTGGCGGCCTGGGCCGCCTTCGTCCGCCTTACGATCATGACGGACCTCCCCCTTGATGGTGGATCTATTCCTTACCCTTGGCTTCCTCGGCCTCGCGGGTCTCTTCGACCAGATCGGCAAGGTTCTCCTTGGCGTTCAGCACCATGTCCTTGCCCATATCGCTGGCCTTGGCCACGGCGGCGGTGATCTCCTTGCGGTATTTGAAGCCGAGATAGCCGATGGCCACCCCCGTCCCCAGCATCACCAGCGGATGGCCCAGAAGGCGTCCGAACAAGCTCCGTCCCGCCACATATCCTACAGCCATGACAGCTCCTTTCCCGAGTTCGTGTCCAAGATGATTGGTTTCATTGGTCATCATTTTTGTTCCCCTTGTCCTTGGCGGCGACATCCGGGTTCAGCATGACCCAGATGCCCCGGCAGCCCTCGCAGCAGAAGGCGAAATCCTTTTCTCCAGCCTTCAAGTGTAGGCCGTCCTTGAGCACCGGCAGCCCGCAAAGGTCGCACACCAGCCCTTTCGTGGCGCTCATGCCTTTTGCCCCTCAGACGCCGGGCGGGGGCATCCGCCCCCTTGGCTTGCCTCCGCTGGCGCTCCGGGCGCCGCAATGGCGCCGCGCTCGGGCACGCCCTCGCTCAGACATGCCTTTTGCCCCTCAAACGCCGGGCGGGGGCATCCGCCCCCTTGGCTTGCCTCCGCTGGCGCTCCGGGCGCCGCAATGGCGCCGCGCTCGGGCACGCCCTCGCTCAGACATGCCTTTTGCCCCTCAAACGCCGGGCGGGGGCATCCGCCCCCTTGGCTTGCCTCCGCTGGCGCTCCGGGCGCCGCAATGGCGCCGCGCTCGGGCACGCCCTCGCTCAGACATGCCTTTTGCCCCTCAAACGCCGGGCGGGGGCATCCGCCCCCTTGGCTTGCCTCCGCTGGCGCTCCGGGCGCCGCAATGGCGCCGCGCTCGGGCACGCCCTCGCTCAAAGCAACTCCTCCAGCTTGCGCCGGAACGTGGCCTCGTCGGTTTCGCCCAGAATGCGGCCCTTGACCTTGCCGTCGCGGCCGATGAACAAGGTCATGGGCAGGCCGGTGACGCCGTATTGGCGGGCCGTCTTGGAGCCGGGGTCCAGCAGCACCGGATAGGTGACGCCCAGCTTGGCGATGAAATCGGCGATATCGCCCTTGTCCTGACCGGCATTGACCGCCAGCACCTCGACGCCCTTGGCGCGGGACTGGCTCCAGACCGCCTGGATCATCTTCATCTCGTCCTTGCAGAACGGACACCACGTGGCCCAGAACCGCACCACCACCACCTTACCGATTGTGGCGGCGGGATAGTCCAGTGTGGCTCCATCCAAGGTTGCCAGCTTGAACGGCGGCGGCACGTCCCCCACGTGGGAGGCCTTGCCGCTTTCCTCACCGCACGCCGCCAGCGCCAGCAAGATAGCCAACAGGCGGATGATCTTCATGGCGGGCCTCCCGGCAGGATCGACAAGATGGAATTGACCGGCGATTGCTCGATCAGGATCAGGTGCGAGCGCCAGATCAACCAGGCCGTCACCGCCCCGAACAGACCAAACCCCGCCATGGACCAGCCGACACAGCGGCGCATGATGCGGGGCGCGGCTTCGGCCAGGCTGCCGATACGCGCCGACGACTGGGCGATACCGCCGCCCACGCCCAAGGCGGCGGCGGTGAATAACGGCAGATAGAGGGCATAGCCCACATGGCCGTATTCGCCCTTCAAGATGCAGAACGGGCAGTGGTGATGCGGCAGCTCATAGACATAGACCGAGATGGCGGCCACCACCGCCTCCATGGCAATGGCGAAGGTCACCAGGGACAAGACGGCATAGGCCACCGCCCCCCTGCCGGTGACCAGGGCCCGGCGGCCAAGCACCATCATCCCGCCCAGTGCCGCCGACAGCGCCACGAGCGAGGCTTCCGGCGCGATGGCGGCCAGCTTGTCGGTGGTGATCTGGGTCGCCCCGGAAAACAAGGTGGAACAGCAAGATGCGATCACATCGGCGCGCAGGCCCAGGAAATAGGCCAGTTGCACCCCGGCGGCCGCGGCCATCAGCGGCGCCAGGGCGATCAGGGCGCCATACTTCACCCGCACCAGGGGATAGTCGAAGCCGCGCGAGTCCACATGGTTCAGCACCAGCCAGGCGCTGGCGGCGAAGAACACGACGATCTTGAGATAGAGAGTGGGAAAGCCCCAATCGTTGATGTTCAAGGTTCCCACCGCGCACATGGCGCCGACGAACAGCGACGACATGCGGTCGGCGTTGAAGACGAACAAGATCAACGACGCCAGTTCCGACACCAGCACCACCACCAGCAAGGTGGAGACCAGATAGGTGCGTTTTTCCATCTCCAGTTGGTTCTCAGACCCGCTGGCGGTATCCCAGCCGCGCAGCACGCCCACCGCAAACGGCACCGAGGCGGTTACCATCACGGTGCCGACCAGCGACGCCAGAAGCAAGGCGATGATGGCGGGTTGAAACAACACCTCAGCGCGTCTCCACCAACTGACCGTCGCGCAAGGTGACCACATGGTCCACCACCGCCGTGTCGCAGACCAGTGGGTCGTGACTGGTCATCAGCACGGTCTTGCCCGATGCCTTCAAGGTCTCGACGATGCCGAGAAACTGCTGCGAGCGCTCGCTGTCAAGATTGGCGGTGGGCTCGTCGGCGATCACCACTTCCGGGTCGTTGATCAGGGCCCGCGCGATGGCGACCCGCTGGGCCTCGCCCCCCGACAGCCATTCGGCGTTGGAGTGGGCCTTAGGCCCGATATCCAGGCTTTCCATCAGCGCATGCGCGCGCGCGCTCAGTTCCTTGCGGTCGCGGCCCAGCGGATAGGCCGGGATCATGACGTTCTCGATGGCGCTGATCCCCTTCAGCAGGTTGAACTGCTGGAATACAAAGCCGAAGGTCGAGCGGCGGATATCGGTCAAAAACCTCTCCGGCAGGCCGGAGATGTCGCGGTCCCGCAGCCTGACCCGACCCGAGGTCGGGCGCGCCAAACACCCCACCAGCGTTAGAAGGGTGGTCTTGCCCGAGCCGGATGGACCGCGAAACACCGTGACCTTACCCGCCCGGACCGACAGGTCGATGCCCTTCAAGGCCCAGAACTCGTTGGACTTGCCCTGGTTGAAGGCTTTCCTGACATCGGAGAGATGGATCATCGCATCACCGTATCGGGATCGACGATCGCCGCCCGCCAGATGGGAACCACCGTGGCGATGGTGTAGGGAAACACCGTGAAGAAGAACAAGGTCGCCACCTGCAACTCGTCGACAAAGGGCGTCAGCCGGTATTTGGGGTACAGCACCGCCCAGCCCTTCAGCACCGGCTCGAACAATCCGGCCCCAAAGTGAAAGACGTGCAGATAGGCCAGCAGATAGCCGATCAGAAAGGCCGACAGCGACACCACCAGGCCTTCTTGCATCTTGAGACGGATGACGTCGCCGGTTTCCCACCCCACCGCCTTCAAGATGCCGATCTCGCGCCGCTCCTCCGCTGACAGGCCCGAGGCCTTCTCCCACGAGAAGATGGCGAAGGCCAGAATCGATCCGGCCAGCAGCACCAGCAGCATGCCCTCGCGCCAGTCGAATACCGATTCGTAGGTGCGCAGGATTTCGTCGCGCAGAATGATGCGGGTATCGGGTAAGGCGGCGTCGATTTTCTCGGCGATCTTAGCCACTTCGCGCGGATTGCGCACGCTGATGGCCAGATCGGTGAACAGACCGGCGGGGATGCCGAACAGACGGCGGAAATCATCTTCCGACACCAGGAACAGATCCGCCGACACCAGTGCCGAATCGCGCCCGATGGCCTTGTCCACCTTGAACTGGACCAAGGTTCCGTCATGGGCGCGGAAGCTCATAAGATCGCCGGGGTCGGCGCTGCGGACGCGGACCACCCCGTCGCCGATCACCACCATGCCGGGCTCGATGCGGGGATTGGTCGGCACCATCAAGGTGTAATTGGCAACAGCGGCCGGATCGAACAGATAGCCCCACAGCCGCCCTTCCGCAGATTGAACGCCGCGGATGGCCTTGATGGCGTCCAGATGCCGGGCCGGGATCAAATCGTGCCGGCCCGCCACCATGCGCTGAACCAGCACTTCCGGGCTCTTGGCCAGAACCACGGCGGCTTCCTGCCGGATGGCGTGGGCAAACAGCATCACCGAAGCCAGCACGAAGACAATGGCGGTATAGACCGCCATCATCCCCAGCGTCTTGCCCCGACGGCGCGACAGCGACGACAAGGTGAAGTCCAGCAGGTTGCGCTGCTTGTGCAGCCAGACACTCATGACCTTGGCCGCTTCAGCAAAGGGGGCGGCAGCAGCGAGCCGGAAGGAAAGTGATCCATGGCAAAGGGATGATCCTGAAAAGCAGAATGCAGATCGGCCTGACTGGGGTGGCGGGTATAGCGCGCCTCGGTAAAGAGGACGAGATCGGTCAAGCCCAACCGCTCGACCATCTCTGCCCTGGCATCCAGACTGGCCTGCGCCTTGCCGATTTCATGCGCCGCATCGACAAAGCTGGCGCCGAACAGGGCCAGCAGCACCGCCGCCAGAAGCAAAAAGGGATCGGATTTGCGCATCAGACTCGGGCCGCCGCCTTCATCAGCACGACGCGCAAGGCGCCGGTCAGACTGGGGCCGACCCCCAGGCTCTGCGACAGGGCCGGAACCAGGATCAGGGAAGCCACGGTCAGCCCGGTCCCCAACACCAGCGATCCCAGACCGATTTCATTGGTCTTGGCCGTGCTCTTGACAGCGGAAGTGCTCATCTCTCGTCCTCCAACCCCCATAACGGAAGAATCGGCCAAAGCCGACCCGACGGCATCAGGAGATGGAGGGAGGCCCGCGTTGAGGATGGGGGAGATGTCCGGGGTTGCCCGCTGCGCCGCCATCGGGTGGCGGCGGGACGATGAACAAAATCACCGGTATGGGCGGCAAGGTCCACGACAGCGTCGGGGCCACCAGCTTGGCCCCGGCGTGAATCTGGCAGAACTGGCAATGGTCGTGGGCGGATTTGGTGGGGACGGAAGACGGATCAGCCGTCCCCGAATGGCAGATGGATGCGGCCAGTTCCTGATCGACAGAAAGCGCGGCCTGGGCCGGAGCGAAAGGCAAAAGAATCTGGAGCGCCAAGGCAAGCGCACCTGCCCAGGCGGCAAAGCGCCGAAGACAGCGCCCCCGCTTAGCACTCACCGATGCCTTGCCCAAAAACAGAACCATCACCCCCCGCATTGCCGCCACAGGCGGTATAGACATCCCTAATGTAACACAAGATCGAACGCGAAAGCCACCGGAGTCAACCTATACCCCGCCATCGTCATTACGGCGCCTGATCAGCGGGCGGGCCGGACGCGTTTTCCAGCCGAAGCGAACCGAGGTAACGCGGACCAGCAAAATGGCGGTAATGCCCGCCAAGGCGGCGGGCTGTGCCGGAACCTGAAATCCCACCACCAGGGCGGCGAACAAAGTACTGCCGCACAGGGCGGCGGCGGCATAGAACTCGCCGGGGCGAAACACCAAGGGGTCGTCCCGCGTCATCAGGTCGCGGATCACCCCGCCACCCACGGCGTTGATGACTCCGATCAGCACGGCGGGAACCCAAGACAGCCCCGCATTCAGCGCCTTCTGGGTGCCGACCATGGCGTAAAGCCCCAGCCCCAGGGAATCCACCAGCATGAACACCACGGTGAAACGATTGAGGGTCTCACCGAACAGCAGGCTGATGCCCATGGCGGCCAGAACGGCAAACAGGTAATGGGGCTCCATCACCGTCGGCATCTGCTGCAAGAACAGGCCGTCACGCAGCAAACCACCGCCCAAGCCGGTCACCAGAGCCAGAAAGAACACGCCGACAAAATCATAGCCCTTGCGCATGGCGGTCAGCCCCCCGGTCACCGCGAAGAAGAAGGTGGCGGCAAGGTCAAAGGCAAGCGGGAGAACGAATTGGCCGGTCATGGCGCCTCTCCGTCCGTGGCGCCCGCAGGCAAAAGCCGGAGCGCTTTGTCGAAGTCAAAATCATGCACCAGCTTGGCGAAACGGTTCGCCTGGGAGGAAAGAAGGGCGCGCAGCCGGTCCATATTCGCCTCGACCAATTCCTCTGCCTCGGGGTCGTTGTCGGCGAGCAAAGCGCGCAAACGCGTGATAAAATCATCGCCGCCGCCATCACCTGCTGGCGGCAAAATGCCCAGCGACGAAAGATCCAACAGGGGCAGATCAGCGGCAGCGGTGCACCTCCGCCATTTCAGCAAGGTGGCGAACATCGCATCCGGGTCAATCGGCTTGGCGATGTGGTCGTTCATCCCGGCTTCGAGGCATTTGTCCTTGTCGGCCTGCATGGCGTTGGCGGTCATGGCGATGATGGGCAGATCCCCATGACCAAGGCTGCGAATCTCGCGGGTGGCGGTAACGCCGTCCATGACCGGCATTTGCATGTCCATCAGGATCAGGTCATAGGTTCCGGCCTTGACCATGTCCACCGCGATCTGGCCGTTGTCGGCGATTTCGACCACAAGCCCCGCATCACCGAGGATTTCACTGGCAACTTCCTGGTTGAGGTCATTGTCCTCCACCAGCAAGACCCGCACGCCCCGCAGCCCGTCTAGATCAAGGGTGCCGCCCTCGGATGCCTCATCCTCGTCGCCCCGTCTGTCGTCGGAGGCAAAGACCCGCATGATGCTGTCGAACATGGCGGCAGGATTGACCGGCTTGATCAGTACTTCGCCGATATCGGCCGCTTGCGCCCCCTTCAGCACCTCCTCACGGCCATAGGCCGTCACCATGATCAGGTGTGGCGGGAACGGAAGCCGGATCTGATGGATTTTTTCGGCAACCTCCAACCCGTCCATGTCGGGCATCTGCCAGTCCAGGAACACCACCTCGTAGGGCACGTCCAGCACGGCCTCGCGGATAGCCTCGATCGCCGCCGCACCGGAATCGACGGCATCGACCTCGAACGACATGGAACTCAGCATATCGACCAACACGGCGCGGGCGTTCTCGTTGTCATCCACCACCAGCATGCGACGGCCGCACAGGTCGGGCTCGGGCAGCAAGGGCGCGCGCGGCTTGCCCCGGCCCAGGCGGGCGGTGAACCAGAAGGTCGAGCCCTTTCCAGGCACGCTGTCGACCCCGACCATTCCCCCCATCAGGTCGGCCAGCTTCTTGGAGATCGCCAGCCCCAGCCCGGTGCCGCCGAATTTGCGGGTGGTGGAGGTATCGGCCTGCTGGAAGCTCTGAAACAGCCGCCCCTTTTGCTCCTCGGTCAGGCCGATGCCGGTATCTTTGACCTCGAACCGCAGCATGACGTCGGAACCGAAATCCTCGATCAGGCGCACCGCCACCACGATCTCGCCCTCTTCCGTGAATTTCACCGCATTGTTGGCGTAGTTGATCAGCACCTGCCCCAGCCGCAGGGAATCGCCCATCAGGTCGAGCGGGACGCCGGGGCCGATGTCGAATAGAAGCTCAAGCCCCTTGGCGGAAGCCTTGTCGGAGATGAGGTTGCCGACATTCTCCAGCACCTTGTCCAGGTGAACTTCCGAGACCTCGACCTCCAGCTTACCCGCCTCGATCTTGGAGAAATCCAAGACGTCGTTGATGATCCCCAGCAGATGCTGTCCCGATTGCTGGATCTTTTTGACGTAATCGCGCTGACGGGGATTAAGTTCGGTCTTCAGCGCCAGATGGGCCATACCGATGATGGCGTTCATGGGGGTGCGGATTTCGTGGCTCATATTGGCCAGGAAGTCGCTCTTGGTCTTGGCGGCATCCTCGGCGACGTCTTTCGCCCGCGCCAAGGCCTCGGCTGCCGCCCGCGCCTCGGTCACATCCTCCAGCATCCAGACCGCGCCGCGCGACAGATCGGAGGGATCAATGGCGCTGCCGCTGATCCGGCACCAGAACCGGGAGCCGTCCTTGCGAACGTATTCCTGCTCACGCTGGTGGACTTCACCTCGGGACAGGGCGCCGTATGCTTCGCCGACATCGGCGAAAGAGGCGTCATCTGCGAACCAGATACGGGTGGACTGACCGACCTGCTCTCCGGGCTCATACCCGAACAGCCGGTCCAATTGCGGGTTCCCCCGGACGATAGCCCGATTCTTGAGAAAGGCGATGCCCACCGTCGCGGCCTCGAAGATGGCCTGCTGTTCCGCACCGGCAAAGCGCACGGCATCTTCGGCCTTCTGACGCTCGGTAATGTCATAGGCCCAGGTAACCAGATAGCGTCCGTCAGCGAATTCGGTGAGGGCGGAGGCCAGTAGAACCGTGATCGGCGTACCGTCGTCACGCACGAATTGAGACTGATAGTCACGCACCAGCCCGTCGCGGCGCAGATGCCCGATGAAGTCCTGGCGGTCCGACGCCTTGAGCCAGAACGTGGCAGTATTACGCCTCGCCAGGTCTTCCGGCGTGGCCCCCAGCATTTCAGCAAGCCGACGGTTGGAAAAGATCGGATGTCCGTCTTCCGTGTTGATCGACACGCCCGCCGGACTGTTTTCCAGGATATGGCGCAACCGCTCGCCGCTCTCGCGCATCTCGCGTTCGAGACGCTTGCGCTCGGTAATATCTTCGACAATCCAGATGGAGGCCTGATCAAGCCCCTCCAGCCGCACACCCTTGGCGGAAATCATCGCCTTGAAACCCTGGCCGTCGCCACGGACGAGATCCCATTCGTGATGGATGCCCTCGCCCGCCGCCAGTTTGGAGCCGGTCAGCCCGCCGAATTCGCTGTAACTGTCCATGGACGTGTACAGGCACGAGGCCTCAAGGCCTTTCAAACTCTCGACCGTATAGCCCAGCAGTTCAGCCATGGCCGGATTGGCGCGCTGGATGCGTCCCGAGGTGGTGTACATGATGCCCATGGGGGCATTGTCGAAGATCGCCCCCTGCTCGGCGAGAAGAGCCTGGATCCGGTCTTGCTGGGCCGTCAGTTCCTCTGCTTGGCGTTGGGTCGCCAGCAGCAATTGCCGGGTCCGCTCGCTGCGCGTAAGGATTTCCATCCGCATCGCCAGCACGGGCAGAACGGCATCAATCACATCCCGGTTTTTCCCATCAATGGGCTGAAGCGTCGCCACTTCGATAACGCCGAGACAGTTGTCGCCGCTGAGAACAGGCAGCAGCAGCACCGCCCGAGGCGAAGCCGACATCAATCCGGTCTGGGCCCGCAGATATCCTTCCGGCGGATCGTTGATCTGGATTTCACGCCTCTCCTGGGCACATTCGCCGATAAGGCCATCGCCCAACGCAATGCGTCGCGGCGAGCTGACATCGCCATGCCGGGCATAGCCGCCGCAATACAAGAGAGCCTCGGCTTCACCGTCCCACCGGAAATAGCTGGCAAAGCCGATATCGAGAACAGGAGCCATATTGGAAAACAGGCCCCTGGAGAGGGCTTCGAAGTCCTCGGCAGCCTGCAAATCGGCGGTAATCCTGGCGACCATGCCAGAGACATAGCTTTCATGCGCCCGGTCCCTGACGACGGCGGTCAGCCTCGTCAGGGCATCCACCACCTCGCCTATTTCATCATGCCGCCGGGCAATGGGCAGGTCGATCCTATCCTCGCCCTTTGCCAGTTGCCCCAGGGCCTTGTGAACCAGCGACAACGGGCGCGACATCCGCCGCACGATCAGCAGGAAACACGCCAAAATCGAAACGATGACGATTGCCGTCAGTAACAGATTGGTGCGAAGAGCCATCCGGCTGTCTTCGTCGATTTCGGTCATGCGGGCAGCAATGGATTTCAGCGCCACCGTCCGCAACCCGAGAATGGCGTTCATCTGCGGCACATACGTCTTGGCGAAATCACCAGCACTCATTCCGTATTCGCCGCTGGAGCGGCCGATATCCCGGATACGGTGGACCAGGGGAAGCCCTCCCCCGATGAAGTCGGCATCGATGGTGATCAGCGCCGCCTTCAAATCCACAGGTGAGCCGGTCTTGTCGAAGGCCAGCCGCAATTGATAATCCAGGGCCAGGATCGTGCCCAGCAGCCGTTCGATCCGGGCCAATTCGTCAGCCGACATCGCCCGCCGGGCCACGAAAGGGGCGGTGAAGACCGAGCCAAGCTGACCGGCGTAATCGCGCATCTCGGTCGCCAGTCTGGCGGTGGTGACGAAATTGATCAGCGACGGGTCCGCCTGGGCCAGATTGTTCTCAATGACGTTGAGACCCGGCGCCATCAGGGGAAGTACGTCGATCATGGCATTCACCGCCGCCATGACCTCGCCGTCCGTCCGGTTGGAACGCGGCCTGTCGACCAAACCGTCAATCTGGCGGCGCGCCGCCGTTAATTGACGGCCGGAAGCCTCAAGGGATGCGGTGACTGCGTCGAGCTGGCGCAGCGAGCGCCCGGTATTCAGCCCGGCCTCGATATCCCGCAAGGCCTTGTCGGTGGCTTGACGCGCGGTGTTCAACGCTTCGACCCGTTCCGGCGGCAAGGGAAGCTCGCTGCCCAAAATGCCATTGGTTGGGCCGCGCTCGGCGGAAATCCGCGACGCAGCATCCAGCCCCAGACTCATCAGCTTTTCAGCCGCCATTCCAGAGTGGACACTGGCCTGTTTGTCCAATTGCGGGGCTATCACGCGCCCAATAAGCATGACATTGGCCAGAACCACCAATCCCATGCCAAGGCTGACGACCGTCGATACGCGCATTCGCTTATGCCTGTCCGGTTGCTATCTTCGCAGTGCCGACGTCCCCTTATGACGCCAACCGCGTTTTCACGGATATACTGACGCACTTTCCCCGGCTGCCACGGGGCGGCAGCGGGCTGAGGGAAACCGCGATCGGAAATTCGGTCCCGTCCTGGTGCAATCCAACCACGTCCCCCCCCTCGTCCCGGCCCAACCCCCCACGCTTGCCGCGCAGGTGTTCAGGCACCAATTGCTCGATATTGCTGCCGATCAGGTCACCGGAAGAATAGCCAAATAAGGCTTCCATACTGGGGTTGGTCAGCAGAATTCTGCCGTCGGCATCGGTGACCAGCATACCGTCTGGCGCGGTTTCGATGATGCTGCGAAACCAGTTCTCGGTCTCCAGCAGTTCGGCTTGCTGGGCCTCCATCTCGACTTGCTGCTCTTCAAGCTGGGCCGCCTGCTTTTCCATCCGCTCCGCCTGCTCCTGGGTCGCTATCAGCAGGTCCCTGGTGCGGAGATTGCGGTCGAGGATCTCCATGCTGGTGGACAATGTCGGCAGCAGGGCCTCCAGGACCGCCTGTTCCCGTTCCTTGAATTGCTGGAACGACGCCATTTCCAGCACGCCCAAAACGCGGTCATTATGGATGATCGGCAACACGATGATGCTGGCGGGCGGGCCTTCGCCCAGGCCGGAACTGATGCGGATATAGTCCTTGGGCGCCGTCAGCACGATGGTCGCCTTTTCCATGACGCATTGTCCGACCAGCCCCTCGCCAACAGTGAAGCTGTTGTTCAGATGCTTGCGTTCGCGGTAGCCATAGCTGGCAAGCAGGGTGTAACGCCCCTCGCCGTCGGCGACATAGAAGGCGCCGTGCCCGGCGCCAATGAGCGGCGTGACCTTCGAGACCGCCGCTTGCGTCAAGGTGTTGAAATCCTCGGCTTGTTGCAGGGCCGCACTGATTTCCGCAACATTCGATTTGACCCAGTGCTGCTCATTGGCCTTGCGGTAGATGCCCTGCAACACACCGATAGCGCGGGCCATGATGCCGATTTCATTGGGATAATCGGTATGCGGAATCGGGGCATCGACGTTGCCTGCGGCCAGTTGCTCGACCGAATCCCGCAAGCGGTCGTTGGGCCGCTGGATGCTGGTACCGATGAGGAACCCCAACAATGCGGCAGCAAAAATCCCGCCGAGAAGCAGGCCGACGGCCATGCGTTGGCTCTGCCCGATTTCACGCCGCACCTGCTCGAGGTTACTTTTCGTGCCGAGTTCCTTGATTCTGACGATGCGGTCCAGATCTTCATCCGCCGCATTTCCGCTGGCGATGAATTCAGGGCTGCTGATAAATTTGGCGGCGGCAGACGGATTGAGGCTTTCCCGTTCAATCAGCCCCATGGCGTGTTCAACATTCTCGTTGTACACGGCTAGATTGCGCTGGAACTTCTCAAGAGTGTCGATAGCCTCGATCCGGATCAGACGCTGGCGCGCTTGCGCTATTTCGCCGCGCAGGGAAGTCCGGGCCTGATCGATCTGCGCCTTGGCGCGGTCACGGGATTGAGCATCCGGGGCAATCATCATTTGCCGCAAGGCTCGCCCCATGTAGGCGAGATTGACGTTGGCCTCCTTGATATGCGAGACGCCCAACAGCTCCGTCTCGTACATCTTTTCCATTTCCATCTGCACATAGGAAAGGCTGGACTGCCCCTGCAAGCCGATCACCATGGCCACCAACAGGCCGGTGGAAAAGCCGATCACCAGCTTGGTGGTAAGCTTGAATCGCTCGATAAAATTCAAGAGCGTTTTCATGGAAGATCCTTTCCGAAAACTCAACGGCGCCGACGGAAGAGTCGGTGATAATGGTCGATGGGGCCAAATAACGAATTACCGACAAAACTAAGTGATTCCGATTGTCCAATGAACAGTAGGCCCTGCGGCCGCAAGGATTGGTGAAAAACCTTCACCAATCTATCCTGCAACTGGCTTTTCATATATATCAACAAGTTACGGCAACTGATAAGGTCAAGATCGGCAGGCGGCAAGCCGACCAGGACGTCACGCCGTTCGAAGGTGACGCAGGACTTGATCTCCGGCTTGACCTCGTAATGCTGCCCCCGTTGCAGGAAATACCTGTCCCGCAGCACATCATCGGTCTCCTTGAAGGCCGTTTTCCGATAAACGCCGTCGCTGGCTATGGCCAGCGCCTCCGGGTTCAGATCGGTGGCAATGATGGCGACGGGGTGATTGCGGCGGCAATTGCCCAACAACTCGCCAAGAATGATCGCCAGGGTATAGGGCTCTTCGCCCGAGGCGCAGCCCGGCACCCAAACCCGGACCGGCTCGCCGTCAGGCTTTTCCGCAACGGCTCCGGCCAGGGCCCGTTCCAGCACACGAAACGATTCCCGGTCCCGGAAGAACGAGGAAACCGAGACCAAAAACAGATGTTGCAGCACATGCAGTTCGCCGGGGTCGCGGCGGACCAGCGCCTGGTACGCCTCCGCCGAGGGGATGCCCAGGTTTGATTTGCGCTTCTCCAGCCGACGCAGCAGAGTTTCCTCCTTGTAGCTGGAAAAGTCGATTCCGGTCGCCTCGTGCACCTTCCTGACCAGATCCTGGAGATCTTGATGCGCAGCCTCGGAAACCACGGGCTCTGCCAAGGCCGCCGCCGGGAAGGCCATGGGCGCCGACGGGCCGGAAGAAGTGAAGGACGAAGAGGCTCCCGGAAACCGCAATGCCAAAGACTCGCAGATCATTTCGACCGTCAGCACCTCATCAATCAACTTCGCCCGGATCGCGGCCTCGGGCATGCCGTCGAATTTGGCTTCCGACGGCTGCTGCGCCAGCGTCAGCCCGCCGCCATCCCTGATGGCTCGGCACCCGGTGACACCATCCGACCCAGTGCCGGATAGAATGATGCCGATCGCGTCCGAGCGGCATGTCTCGGCGATCGAGGAAAACAACGCGTTCACCGATGGAGTGGACACGTGGTGAGGTGCCGGTTCGCACAAGACCAGCCTCTCCCCGCGGACCTGGCCGTCCTTACCGGCGGGAATCACCAGAACCGTGTCGGCCTGTAAGCGGACCCCATGCTCGGCCAGTCTCACCGGCAGGGCGGATTCCCGCTGGATCAGCCGGACCACCAGATCGCTATGACCGTTATCAGCCATATGCTGGGCAACAACGTAGGCGATACGCCCGGTGGGGCGCAGGTGCGCAAACATCAGCAGCATGGCTTCAAGCCCCCCGGCCGAGGCTCCGATACCGGCCACATGCAGGGGCAACACCATCTGCCCGGCTGGTGCTTGCGGCAAAATCATGTGGGCATCAGATCCTTGAGCAAGTCCAGGGCAGCATCGAGGTCACAATCCTCGATGGCATCCGCCACGGGTTTCAGGGCCGTCGCCAACGCCGTTCCGCCCAGTTTCGGCAGCAAGTCCTCCAACAGATCACCGGCCTCGGAATCGCTGCCTTCAAGCAGCGCCGCCAACTTGATCAGGGCTTTCTTCAGCTCGGCCTCGGAAATCGCCGCCGCCTTTGGCGCCTCGTCGGCATCGACGGCGCCAAGACCGACAATGACGGGATCGAGTTCGGCCAGAGTCCGAAGCAGCAGATCATCGATCTCGCCCTCCGGCCGCCCGTCCTTGCAGGCCTGCTCCAGGGCGCCCGCAGCCGCCTGCACCCCCTTGGCGCCGATATTGCCCGCCGTACCCTTAAGGGTGTGGGCGGCGCGGGTGGCGGCGGTGGAATCGGGATCGACCTTGGCCGCCGCGAACATCTCGGCGAAGTTGCGCTGCCCCTCCCGGAACTTGATCAGCATCCGGGTGTAGAGCGATTCCTTGTTTGCCATGGTCGCCATCCCCGCCTTGACATCGATACCCGGCAGATCGGGCAGACCACGGACAGGCTTCGCTGGAACAGCCGTGGACCGGGGCTTCGGGCTTGGCGCGGCGGCGACGGTGGCGGGCCTTGCCTTTCCCGGCTTGATCCATTTCGCCATGGTGGCGAACATGGTCTCCAGATTGAGCGGCTTGGCAATGTGGTCAAGCATGCCCGCTTCGATGACCTTATCCCGGTCACCCGCCATGGCGTTGGCCGTCATGGCGATAACGGGAAGATCCTTCAGCACAGGAATGGCACGGATGGCGCGGGTGGCTGTGTAGCCGTCCATTACCGGCATCTGGCAATCCATCAGAACGCCGTCGAATCCGGTATCGCTGGCAAGGATGTCGAGGGCTTCCCGGCCATGATTGGCGACAACGACGTCCATACCGGCCTGGGATAACAGCTCTGTCGCCAGTTCCTGGTTCATCTCGTTGTCTTCGACCAGAAGGACCCGGCACCCTTCCAGCGCCTTCATGGTCTCCTTGTAGTTTTCCGCCTTGTCCTGGGCATGATGGTCGCCCCCCACCCCCTTGCCCAGGGTTTCCCCAATGGCTTCAAGCAGGCTGGCCGCAGTGACCGGCTTGGTCAGAACCGCCGTCACGGCGACGCCGCGGTCCTGGCCGATGCTCATGGCCTCCTCGCGGCCATAGGCGGTCACCATGATCACCGCCGGCAGCGTTGCGAGGTGACCGTCGTGAAGATGCTGAACGGTTTCGACCCCGTCCATGATCGGCATCTTCCAATCCATGAGAATCAGGTCATAGGGCAGGCTCTTCTTTTCGGCGGCGGCGGCCATCTCCAGGGCCTGCCGTCCATCCCAGGCGGTATCCGTCTCCATGCCGTATCCCCTGGCCATGGATGAAAGAATTTCACGCGCCGAAGCGTTGTCATCGACCACCAGAACCCGCACCCCCATCAGCTCATCCGGGCGGAAAATACGCCGCGCCGCCGGTTGAAGCTGGACACCGGCCTTGATATGGAAATGGAAGGTCGAGCCCTTGCCCGCCTCGCTCTCCACCCAGATACGGCCGTCCATCATCTCGACAAGGGTCTTGGAAATGGCAAGGCCCAGGCCCGTGCCGCCGTATTTGCGGGTGGTAGACGAATCCGCCTGACTGAAGCTTTGGAACATCTTGCCGCATTGCTCGGGCGTCATGCCGATGCCGGAATCATGCACCCAGAAATGTAGTTCGACCTGGGAATCGAAACGTTCGGCCAGTTCGGCGCCGACGATGATTTCACCCTTTTCGGTGAACTTGACCGCGTTGTTGCCGAGATTGATCAGGATTTGGCCCAGGCGCAGCGGATCGCCGATCAGGGCGGTGGGGATATCGGGTGCGATATTGAACAGCAACTCCAGCCCCCTGTCCTCGGCCTTCAGGCCGACCAGATTGGCAAGGTTGTCCATCACATCTTCGAGATGGAAGTCGATGGCCTCCATCGTCATCTTCCCGGCCTCGATCTTCGAGAAGTCGAGGATGTCGTTGATAATGCCGAGCAGGTTCTCGCCCGAGCGATGCACCTTCTCGATATAGTTGCGCTGCTTCTTGTCCAGGGTGGTCTGCAAGGCCAGATGGCTCATGCCGATGATGGCGTTCATGGGCGTGCGGATTTCGTGGCTCATATTGGCAAGGAAATCGCTCTTGGCCTTGGTAGCCTCCTCAGCAATCTCCTTGGCGCGCAGAACCTCGGCCTCCACCGCCTTGCGCTCGGTGACGTCGCGGATCGAAGCGCAGATACACAGACCGCGCCCGCCGATGGCGGGCAGGCGCGACAGGCCGACCTCGACCGGAAACTCGGAACCGTCCTTGCGCACGCCCCGCAGTTCACGGTCCTTCATCGCCACTTGCCGGGCGTCACCGCTGTTGATGTAACCGTTCCGCTGCGCCGCATGCCCCTGCCGTGCGGCGTTCGGCACCAGAACCTCGATGGGCCGCCCCGTCAGCTCACCGCCGCCATAGCCAAACATGGCTTCAACTTGTGGATTAACCAGGGTGATGAGCCCGCGACTGTCGGTCACCAGCATACCGTCCGGCGCGGATTCGATGATGCCGCGGTACCAGGCCTCGGTCGCCTTGATCTCACTCTGCTGCGCCTCCAGTTCGACGGATTGCTCCTCAAGCCGGGCCGCCTGCTTCTCCATGTTTTCGGCCTGCCGCTTGGTCTCCTCCAGCAGTTCCTGCGTCTTGACGTTACGTTCGAGGATTTCCAGGGTCATGGCCAGAATCGGCATGACCCCTTCGAGGAGAGCCTCTTGATCGGGACCAAAAATCTCGAACGTCGCCAATTCAACGACGGCCAGCAATTTACCGTTCCGCAGGACCGGTAACACCACGATGGACCGCGGAACGGCCTCTCCCAAGGCAGAGCCAATGTGAATGTAGTCTTCGGGTGGGTCGGTGATGATGATTGCTTGACGTTCAACGGCGCATTGCCCCACCAATCCCTGCCCCATGGCAAAGTATGGGCTGAATTTCTTGCGCTCCAGATAGGCATAACTACCCAGCAGCCGCAGATGCCGCTCCTCTTCGACATGGATGTAGAACACCCCATGCCCGGCATTAAGCAGCGGGGCCAGACTGGCGAGAAAGCGCCGCGCCAGCCCGGAAACGGTGGTTGCCGCCTGTAATTCCGATTGAATAGCGGCCTGGTTAGTCTTGATCCAGCGCTGGGCGGCCAATTGCCGGGACTGAGCTTGCAGAACCTCGATGGAACGGGCCAGGCCGCCGATTTCATTGGGATAATCGGTGTGCGGTACCGTAACGTCCAGATCACCGGATGCAAGCTGGTCAACAGTCGTTCGCAGATGCTCCGACGGGGCGCGGATGGAATGCGTTATCACTCCGCCGAGAGCCAGTGCGAAAACCAAGCCGCCGCCAAGAACCAGCAGCGCCAGCACGACCGCCTCTTGAGACTGGGTCCGGGCCGAGCCCGCCACCCGCTGGGCACTGGCTTCCTTACTGCGGACGATTTCGGCGAGTGCATCGTTGGCCGCATGACCGGCCTTCTGAAATTCCGCCGAGGCCAGCAGCGCCAAAGCGTCGCCAAGGTCGCCACGCTTTTGTGTGGTGACGACCTTCTCGATATTCAGCCTGTATTGAGTGAAGGCGTCGTCAAACCTTGCCAACGCGGCCTTGTTGCCCTCGAGTTCGACGAGTTTGCGGACCGCGTCCATCTCCCGATGCAAACCGGCTTGCGCATCGGCAAGTTGCTTATAGGCGGCGTCACGCTCGCCAGGGGCCTGCGGCAGAATGGCCTGACGCAACGCCCGGCCCATGACGGCAAACTGAACCCGTGCCTCTTTCAGATGGGATACGCTCTGGAATTCGTTCTCATAGAGCCTGTCGAACCCATGGTTCATCAGATTCATATTATGAATGGTATACAGGTTGATCCCCAGGGCGACCACGATGATGCAAGACAGTCCAAGCAGCATCTTTTGCATCAGCGGCCATTTCTCGATGGCGGTCATGATGGATTTCATCACGGCGTCTCCCCGGATTGCCGCGCACCCTTGCCCCGTTCGGCCGCCGAAGCTGCCAATAACCGCGCCTCGGTGTGCTCGTGTCGGCGCATAAGCTCCAGATTCAAGGCCAGGATCTTCACCAGTTCCTCGAATTGCTGCGTCACCTCATCATCGGGGAAGGTGAGCAGGGCGATCTCAATCACCCCATGCAAGGCATCGTTCAGCATGATCGGCGCCAGAATCACGGCAAGCGGCCGCACATTGCCCAAACCCGATTCAATGGACCAGATACCGTCCGGAGGTGTTGCAATGACCTGCATCCGGCGCCCGAGGGCGCATTCACCCAAAAGCCCCTCGCCCAGCGCGACCTCAGGCATCACGCTCTCGCCGGTGGCATAGCCCGCGGCCAAACGCATCACCGCATCGGATTCGCCGGCTCTGACGTAAACCAGCCCTTGGAGGGTCCCAATCAGGTGGTGGGATTCACGCAAGAACGCATCGGTCAGTTCGGCGACATCTTTCGCCTGCTGCAACCGCAGCGCCGTCGCCGAAAGCTGGGCCTTGCGTTCCGCCGCACGCTGCTGCGCCAGGGCGAACTCGGCCACCTGACGGGCAGAGATCTGTTGCGCATGGCGGCTGCGCAGCATGTTCAACAGGGTCAGCAGCAAGATCCCCACCACGAAAGCCGCGCCGACGCCAATGAAAGCGCTTTCGCCACGGGGCACCGTGCGGGAAAGATCCTCCATCAGCACCAATGTCCAGTCACCAAAAGGATCATTCCACTGCACATGGGCACGGGCCACCGCATAACGTTTGCCATCAAGCGATGTCCGATCTTCACGGATGGAAACCGGTAGAATTGATGGGTCTTGCTTTTCAAACATGGCTCCGAATTGCTTCAGATCCCGGATGGCGGACAACTGCCCGGGTGCTGGCCTCTCGGGCAGAAAACCAATCCAATCGCCCCGGTTGCCCGCGAACACCACGCCCTGGGGAGAGAGAAGCAAGGCGATGTCGGTTTTATCTCGAAGCAAAGCATCGATCTTCGACAGATCGGTTCGCGCCACAACGCCGCCGACAGCCGTGCCATCACGGGTCTTATCGGAATAAATTGGTGCCGTGAAATAAAGAGATCGGTCACCTCGGGCCATGCTGACGGCGGCGTAGACATTCTCCTTACGCTGCATGGCCATCTGATAATACGGTCGGAACTCGACGTTAATGCCTGTGGATGGCTTACCGCCGCTATCCCACGACGAACGGATGATGCCATCGCGCCCGACCAGAAAGACGCCGTGGGCATCATAGGCACGGGCCACGCTTTCAAGCATACCCTGCACTCTGGGACTGTTGGAAACTCCAGCAGTCTGGGCTTCGAGCTTAATTCCCTCGTCAAGAAGCCCGAGAACCGCCACAGACCCCATGAGATTCCCGTTGAGGGTCTGGGACATGATCTCGATGCCGTGACGACGGGCCTCGGATTGCAACAAAGAGAGGTGATCCCTCTCCTTGAATTCTTGGGCAATATACGCAGACCCAACCCCAATTACAGCCATTGCGATAGCAAGTGTAAGCCTTGCTAAATGGGTCTTCTCTGCAACAAATTGAGTAATCCCGCCCATCGCACTACCCCAGAATTACTATCATGACTAATGAATAAAACACATCATCAACAGTGTTCACGTAATTTTAGTCCGTATTGTAAAAAATTTCTGCCCAATAAAGCTAAGTTGACAGCACCTCGTTGATATCTGAAGTGGTCAAACTCCAAAATACGATACAGCTTATGCTGAGGGAGTAGGCTTGGCGATAAGATTTCAGCCTACTGAACCGGGGATACGGTCGGCTTTCGCATCTTCAGGCCTGATGGACCGATGGTGGGGAATACCGGCAACATCGGCAGCCCCGATACCGTCAATTACCTTGCGATGTCTTTCTCGAATGTCAGGAGGATCAATGGCTTGGCGCTGGTCTTACAAACGATCCGTCGACCGCTGAGCCGCATCTTGCTGCTGTTCAACAAAAAGCCGTTGAAGCTCTGCTCGTGGGGCAGGACGGTTTCGAGCAGATCTCGCAGCGCCGGAGAATCCCAGGCATTGTTTTCCAAAGTGTAGACTGACCGCCCCCGCGTCTCGGTCGGCGAGACTTTCAAGTCACGATAGAATGAGTTGCTGGCGAAGATGACGGTGAAAGCACTGTCCAGGACCAGTATGACCGCCTGGCTGAGGGCGGCCCGCAGTTCAAGCTGCAAGCCCTCGTGAGCCATCTCCACCGCGTTGAGAGTGGCATGTCCAGGTGGCGGCCGCAGATACCGGCTGGTATCGCCGTAGACATAAAGAATATCGCCCTTGCAATCAGTCATCACCGAGACCGGGGCGAAGGACTGGACCAATGCGCGGCGGGTCTGCTCGGCGATATTGATTTCCTTGGCCTTGTCTCTCACTTCCACGAGGGGCCTGCTGGTGGCAACGGTGGCCCAGGACAGGCCGCTGGCCATCATGGCACGTGTCGATGTGATGGACGGAGCCGTTCGGTAGAGCTTCCATTTCCGGCTGACTGGGGAAAACAGCTCGGTATGGCTGCCAATGCTTTCAGAAGGCGACAGGAACAGCACGCCATCGGGCTTCAAGGCGTAATGGAAGGCCGGAATCAGGCGACTTTGCAACTCGGCTTCCAGATAAATCATCAGATTGCGGCAGCTGACCAGATCCATCCTGGTGAAGGGTGGATCCTTGATGATGTTCTGGATGGCGAAGACCACCATCTCCCGGATTTCCTTCTTCACCCGATAGCCACTATCCTCCTTGATGAAGAACCGGCGCTGCCGTTCGGGTGAGACGTCCTGGGCGATGTTTTGGGAATATAGTCCAATGCGCGCAGTGGCAATGGCGTCGTCATCAAGATCGGTGGCGTAGATCTGGACCTTCAGCTCGCGGCCGGTTTCCTCCATCACCTCGCGCAGCACCATGGCGATGGAATAGGCCTCCTCGCCGGTGGCGCATCCGGCGATCCACAGGCGAACCACATAATCCTCGGGCTTATCTGCCAGAATCGGCGACAGGATATCTTTTTTCAATATGGCGAAGGCTTCGGGGTCGCGGAAGAAGCTGGTGACGTTGATCAGCAATTCCTTGAACAAGGTCTGGATTTCGGCGGGATGGGCCTTGAGGTAGTGGGCGTAAAGCTCGATATCCATAATGTCGTGCTGAACCATGCGTCGCTCGATACGCCGACCGATGGTGCTTTTCTTGTAGCCGGAAAAGTCGTGGCCGGTCCCCGAGCGCAGCAGCATCATGACCTGATTCATGCCGCTGACGCTCATCGGCGAGAGCGAGGTTTCCTGATGACGCAGGTGGTTGGCCTGCAAGGCGCCGGGCATCTGCTCGGGGGTCAGGATATGGGTGGCGAAACCCGCCTGGATGGCACTGTCCGGCATGCCGGCGTACTGGGCGGAGGCCGGGTCTTGCACCAGGCTGATGCCACCGCCCCCCAAGATGGCGCGCAGGCCCTGGGTACCGTCCGAGCCGGTGCCTGACAGGACAATGCCGATGGCACTCTCGCCCCGGTCCTCGGCCAGGGAGCGCAGGAAGACGTCGATGGGCATGCGCTGGCCGCGCGGCTGTTCCGGCAGCCTCAATTGCAAGCGGCCCTGACACAAAGTCATGTCGCGGTTGGGGGGGATGACGTGGACCCGGTTGGCCTCCACCATCATCTGGTCGGCGGCCTCGACCACCGGCATGGTGGTGCTCCGTTGCAGGATCTCGGTGAGGATACTGGTGTGGCCGGGGTCGAGGTGGGAAACCAGCACGAAGCCCATGCCGGTATCGGCGGGCAGATTACGGAAGAAGGCCTCGAACGCCTCCAACCCGCCGGCCGACGCTCCCAGGCCGACAATGGATAACCCGGTGGCTGAAGACTTGGGCAAGGCTTTACTCGTCACCAGAAAACTCCTGAACCCTGGCGGGATTGGGGCCTTGACGGGCTGCGTCAGGGGTCCGGTGCCGTGAAGAAAAACGTGCTGCCCGCCCCGAGGCAGGATTCCACCCAGATGCGGCCACCGTGATGCTCGACGATCTTCTTGCAGACGGCAAGGCCAATCCCGGTGCCACTGTACAGATCGCGGGTGTGGAGGCGACGGAAAACGGCGAAAATCTGCTCGAAATAGGTGGGATCGATACCGATGCCGTTGTCGGAGATGGAAAACACCCATTCATGCCTGTCATGCCGGGCGCCAACCTTAATCCTTGGGGCGTGTGCCGGGTCGCGGTACTTTATGGCATTGCCGATCAGGTTCTGCATCAGGCGAACAAACTGATGACGGTTGTAGACGATCTCCGGCAACCCGGCATAGCTTACCTCGGCGCGGGCTTCGGTTATGACCTGAGACAGACTGAACAGGGTCTCAGCCAAGGCATCACTGCTTCCGAACGCGTCCCGCTCGCCTCCTATGTGGTCAACCCGTGAGAATTCCAGCAGATCGCTGACCATGGCCTGCATCCTGGCTCCGCCCTCGACCATGAAGCCGATGAAGGTATGGGCGTCGTCATCCAGGCGATCGCGGTACTTCTTTTCCAGCAATTGGCCATAGCTGACGACCATACGCAGCGGTTCCTGCAGATCGTGGGATGCCACGTAGGCGAATTGCTCCAGGTCCCGGTTCGAGGCCAGCAGCCTCTCATTGGCCCGCAGCAGCGCCTCGCGGGTCATGGCCAGTTCTGCTTCGGCCCGCTTGCGCGCGGTGATGTCGGCCAGCGCGATACGCAGAACCGGGGCCGCCTCCAGCCCCTGCTGCAGACAGTCGAGATGGCCGGCAAATTTGCTTCCGTCACCCCGCAACAGGGTCAGTTCACATTCATGCCGACCAGGATGATGAAGGGCATGCACCAGTTGCCTATGCCAACGGTCATGATCGGCAACGGCGACGAAGCCGTCGAAACGCCGGGAAATCACCTTGGTGCGCTCGGTTCCCAGCAAGGCCGCGCCGGTCAGATTGATCTCAGTGATTAGGCCGGCATTGGACAGGATCAGATAGCCGACCGGGGCGAATTCATAGAGATCCACATAGCGGTCGCGGGATTCCTCCAGCGCCAGCTGGGTCTGCCGCAACTCGTCGTTCTGCATCTCCAGTTCGGCCTGGTGGACGCGGAGTTCGTGGAGAAGGCGTTCGGGAGACGGCGATATGCCGCTACCTGGGTCCCGGATCATCAAAGGCCCTTCCACCTAGTGATGCAATTATTTCAGCCACTACTTTGTCATGGAATACGCATGAACATCGACGACTATAGATCGTGACCAAGGACCAAAGCGTCCTCCCGTCATTGGTCGAGTCTCATCTGGTTCTGATACCCGAGTGGGAGGCCATGCTCCCTCATTGCGTTGCTGTATCCAGCGCAACCTAAGATTAGTGGCTGAGTGAGCGCAGATTGATCAGCGTCTGGTCAGGAGCGATGCAGAACGAATTTTCGTTTCCTCGGTCGTCCCGCGCCATCGCCACAGTGCCTCCAAAAAGTTTGCAGATCCTTGCGCCGACGTGCCAGCCTCCATCTGGAGCATGGGGAGGGATGTTCAAGGAGGCGATATCGACCGTCCTGGCCTGGGCGAGGATGTTCTTGGCACCGCACTCCGCATCCCGGCACGCGGTCGAAAGATACTCGTGCAGGGTCTCGTCAAAATAGACGAGATATTTCTGTCCCTGGAAATTCCAGTTTTCCGGTTCAGCGGCGAGGGCCGGGGCGGCGAAAAGGACCGCGCCAATGATCAAAGAACGTCTCAGCGCACGCATGATAGCCCCCCCCCCCCGACCGGATAGCCTGTCCTGACTCATCCCCGGCTTTGGATGCGGTCCGTGAAAATATACACATAGGATTGCGTTGAACCAACATTTTCCGATGGACGGCCTATTTGTTGCGGTTGCGTCGCAGCAGCCAATGGGTGGTCTTATCCGGCGGCCTGAATTCCATGTTCGGACCCCGCTAAAAATGGGGAAATCACCATCGCGTAAAAATCCGACACCGCAGGGCATCCGGAAAGTGCCATGGCGAGCGGCGGCATCGACTCTGTGCTGTTCCCGGAAGAGATCGCAGCAAGATCTCTTGGATCATCGACAAGCATGCCTGGGTCTTATACCAATTGATCGAAATCGATGACCGAGGCCCTCATGCACCGCGCGCCCAACCAAGGCCCGATTGAGTCTTCGTCACCGGGCCTTGGCATTAGGATCAATTACTCGCCGTCGAGGGTCGCGGCGATCTGGTCGGCCAGTTGCCCCACCACCCGTGTCAGAACCGCCGCCATCGCCGCATCATCAAGGGCTGAGGCGGTCTCGGCCAAGATGGCGCGCCCAGCCCTCACTTCCACCGCACCGGTAACCCGCCAACTCGCCACCACCCGGCACAGGCCGGTGGTGTCCATATCGATGGCGTCCAAATGAACGAATACGCGCCGTCCTGACCTCGCCGATGGCGAGGTTGCGATCACCCGATCCGGCAGCCGCCGCGTCAAGGCGGAAGCAAGGGCGTCAGTAAGCCCCAGGGACAACCGCTCCCCCCATCGACCGGTCGGACTGGGGACGACCTCATTGCCGCCGACCCGCCGAAACATATCGGTGGTGTCGAGATAATCGGGAATCGAAACAGGCCTCAGCTCGATGGTGGCAAGCCCCGTCTCCGAGCGCATTCCGTCCGGTCGCCAAGATTGGTCACCAAGAACATAGGTTCGCATGGCGGGCCTATCACCACAGCCGCCGAGCAGAGCGAGCAAAGCCGCCACAGCCAAACCACGCCTCATTGCGCCGCCCGCCCAACCAGCAGAGTCCTGGGATCCCGCTCGACGTCACGGGTAAAGCCGCGCAGGGAGTTAGCGCTGGCCGCCAGATCGCGGATGGCGGCCTGGAGGTCGCTGCGCATGGGAGAATCCTGGGCCGCCATCTCGGTCAAGGACCCGATCAGAGCTTCGGCATTATGCATGGTCCGATCCGACGATTCTAAAATCCGTTCCACATGGGTCCCGGTCGCTGCTAATTGACGTTGCCCCGCCAAAGCCAGCCGATCGATATCGTTCAAGGTGACACGGGCGGAATCCGAGGTCTGTTTCAGGCTGTCGGCCAGGGGACCGACCCGCCGGGGAAGATCATCGGCCACCTGCTGGATGGCGGCGAGGGCCTGACGGGCATTCTCGACCATTTCCTTCAAGGGAAGCTTGGCGATTTCCCCTTCCAGAGTCTGGAGGCGAGACGGGACGGATGGGATCTCCGGTCGGCCCCCCTCGCCGATGACCGGCGGCCCGGCCACACCCGGCTGAATATCCAGATCGATGCGAAGCTGGCCGGTGATCAGGCTTTGCATGTTAAGCTGTGCCCGCAATCCCGCTTTCAACAGACGGTCGAAATCCGTATCCGAACGCCCGGCTATGCCATTTTCCAGAAAGATCGCCGACGGCGTCAGATCCAGATAGACCGGAACACGGGCGGTGAAATCACTCATGTCGAGATTGACCGCGATCCCGGTAACCGCACCGACCCGGACTCCCCGGAAGGTCACCGGAGCCCCCACATTCAAATTAGCGACCGATTCCCGGAAATAGACCACGGCATGCACCGCCGGGCTGAACAGATGGGTCGCACCGAACAGCAAGATGACGGCAACGCCGAGGGCCAAGCCGCTGAGGATGAAGCCGCCGACGATGGCGGGACTAGTGGTGGCCATGCAGGCCTCCCGGATCACCGGGCATCCGCTCACGATTCATGAAGGCATGTACGGCGGGATGGGTACACTCGTCCCGCAATACTCTGGGGGCGCCATGGGCAATGGCCGTCTTGGTCTCCGCGTCCAGGAAGATTCCATCGTCGCAGATTCCAAGCAGGCTCGGCAATTCGTGACTGACCATCACCACTGTGGTGCCAAAGCCGTCACGCAGTTCCTGGATCAGATCGTCGAGACGCCGGGCGGTGACGGGGTCCAACCCCGCCGAGGGCTCGTCGAAGAACAAGATATCCGGGTCAAGGGCCAGGGCACGGGCCAGGGCTGCCCGCTTGCGCATCCCGCCGCTGAGATCGGCGGGCATGGATTCGCCGACCGACCCAAGCCCCACCAGCAGCAGCTTGACCCGCACCAGGGCGGCGATGGCATCATCATCGAGCGGCGTCAGCATTTTGAGGGGAAAGGCGATATTTTCGGCCACAGTCATGGAATTCCACAGGGCACCGCTTTGAAACAGAATGCCAAAGCCGCGTCCGATCTCGGCACGGCGTTCGTCGCTGGCAGCCCAGTAATCCTCCTCGTCCACATGAATACTGCCGAGGCTGGGACGCAACAGCCCGATCATGGCTTTCAGCACCGTACTTTTGCCGCATCCGCTGCCGCCCATAATGGCGAAGATAGAGCCCGCTGCGACCTTGAACGAAATTTGGCGCTGGACGATCACATCCCCGAATCCAACCGAGAGATCCTTCACCTCAAGCCTTGTCATGGATCAAACTCCCAATGCTCGGGCGCAGATGGCGAAAACCGCATCCAGCACGATGATTCCAACAATTCCCGCCACCACCGCCGCGGTGGCCGCCTGACCGACGGCAACCGCGCCGCGTCCCGCCCGCAGCCCGACCCGGCATCCAACCAGGGCGATCAGCAGTCCGAAGACCACGCTCTTGCTCAGTCCCAGGATAAATTGACCGCCTGAGACCGCCGCCCGGATCTCGGCCACATAGGAGAGAGGGGAAACGTCCAGCGTCAGCACCGCCACCACGAAACCGCCCAGAATCCCGACCAAGCAGCCATAGAGGTAGAGGATCGGCATCATGGCGGTTAAAGCCACAATCCTGGGCAGGATCAAGACGTCAAACATGGGGATGCCGAAGGCGCGCAGGGCATCGATCTCTTCGTTGCCTTGCATGGTGGCAAGAGTGGCGGCATAGGCGCCGCCGGTGCGGCCCGCCATGATAATGGCGGTCATCAGCGCCGCCATTTCTCGGACGACAGCAACACCGACCATGCTGGCCACATAGACATCCGCTCCGAAGCGCCGCAATTGGACCGCGCCGACAAAGGCCAGGATGCCCCCCACCAGGATATTGACCACGGTGACGATGGGCAGGGCCGCGATCCCGGCATTACTCAGATGCTCCAGCAGGTCGCGGCCACGCATGGAGGAGTGTCCGCGCAGCACCGCACCGCCGCGGAGACAGGCCGTCCCCACCAGCGCCGCCACCTCGCCTGCTTCATCCCGGATAGACAGAGCCCAATACCCGACGCGCTCCGGGATGGAACGGGCCTGGGGCGGCACCGGCGAGGCAGAACTCCCCGAGGCCAGCGCCAGCATTTGGCGGGCGGTAACGGGCAACCCGGCCTCATCGAACACCATGCCGCCATCACGAAGGGAAGACAGGAAGGCAATCAGGGCGCTGTCCCAACGGCCAAGTCGGTCGGCGTTGAAGCTAAGGGTGCGGGCACCGGTCGCCAGGACATGAGACGCAGCTTCGGGTTCCACGCCCCCCTTACGGGCGATCCAATCTCCGGACAGGACGATCACGGCGGAGGCGTTCTCCACCGTCGCGCTCCACCCCCGCCCCTGGGAGGTCACCGTCACCGAGGATCGGCCTCCGGAATCAAGGTCGCCTGCAACGAGATTTCAGGAATGCTGGCCAAGGCCTTGGACAAGGGGCAGTTGCGCTTCGCCATTTCCGCCAACTCCTGGAATACGGCCTGATCCATGCCGGGCACCAAGGCCTCCATGGTCAGCGCGATATGGTCGATGGCGAAGTCCTCGTCATGCATGATCAGCCTGACACTGGCGGTGGTATCGATTCTGACGGTTTCCATTCCGGCCTTGTCGCAGGCAAACGAGAACGCCATGGTGAAGCAGGCCGCCAAGGCCGCCCCCAGGATCTCCTCGGGATTGGTTCCCCGTCGATCGTCCTCGAACCGACTGCCAAAGCCATAGGGATAGTCGTTCAGCGCCCTGGTCTCGGTGCTGATGAGACCATGGCCGGTCTTGCCCCGGCCAGTCCAACGCACGCTGGCAGTTTTCTTGGTCATGCGGATCTCCCTGCTTGCGGGTGAAGGCAGCCTTCTTCCCCCAGCCCAGCCGAGGGAAGAAGGCTTGCTTCAGGTTTTACCGCCGACCCTACTTCACCGGCTTGATGACGATGTCGTTACGGACCGAAGTCACTCCGTCAGTCGCCTTGGCGATGGCGGCCGCCTTGTCGGATTCGGCCTGATTGGGGGTGTTCCCGCTCAGCACCACCGCGCCGTTGGCGTCGGTATCCACGTTGATATGGACCAGACTATTCATCTTTTCCTCGGCCAACTTGGCCTTGATCTTAACGGTGATGGCCGAGTCCTTGACGAAGGCCATGGGATGGGCACGGTCAACCTCGCCCTCGGCGGCAGCAAAGGCCGCGATGGGGGCTAGAAAGGTGCCGATGACGAGACAGGCGGTCGCTAATTTAAGCTTCATGAGACATCCCTTTGCAAATGAACCACGTCACGACGGCGGACGCGCCGACGGTTTCTTCTTGGGCAATGACCGGCTGTCATCAAAAACTGATACCGGCACCACGGCCTTCTTCACAACCGCTTTGGGCTTCTTGGCCTCGCGGCTGTTTTTCTTCTGACTTTTTGCCATCACAGACCTCCCGTTTTGTTATGCCTTCTTGGCCCACAGGCTGCACCAGCCCTCGGGACTGATCGAACCATCAACCAGCTTGCAGGTTTTCGATTCCGCGATGAAATTCGTGCAGTTTCCGCAACTGCGCTCGTTTTTCGGCTTGGCTTGGTACTGTACGCTTGTCTGGGACATTTTCTTGGCGGCCTCGGCGTAAGCCTTACCCGAAAAAGCAACTCCGCAACCGAGCACCAGGGCACCTCGCAGCACAAGCCTGCGGGATAAAACTTCATCTTTCATCACAAGGTCTCCTCTTCTCAGTTATGCGCAGGCGGCTGAGTTTGTTCTGACAAGGCGCACCAACGCCGCCAGCAAATTCTCCAGCAGCCGCCGGGTCGCTGCCGAGATCGAGCAGATTCCCCATGCCATCTATGCCGAGCCGTTCGTGGGCATGGGCGGGGTGTTCCTGCGGCGGGAATTCTGGGAGGAAATGAGGCGGTATGAATGGGTTCACCCCGTCCAAAATCAGATGCCGATTTATCCAAAATCGGGCGCCGCGCTACATGAACGCAGGGTGATAGCCCGCCATTTGCTTCCGCTGCGCTTCCGCAAAGAAAAACGGCTTAGCCTGATTAAGGGCTAAGCCGTTGATATATTTGGTTGCGGTGGCATGAATCGTCCGAGAGTTGACTCGCTGAACCCCGCAGGAACCCTCAAATCTTGATTGGCTGCGGGTTCTTGGGAAGATTAAATGCACTCGAATAAGGGGGACGAGGCCCAGGCACCACGATCATCCAGATGACAGCCTGCCTATGTCACTTGATGACATAGGCCCACCTATGGCATCATCCCTCATATGGCTGCCGAACTCGTCATCGACCAACGCTTCGCCCTTCCCGACGGGGCGATTATCCAGATCAAGGTGTGGCGGCTGCCAGAGCCGGTGCCGCCCTCCCCTCACCGGCTGAAATACAGCCTGTTCTACGGCCGCCCCGGCGAACGGATCGTCGGCTATGACAATGAACGCGGCAAGGGCGATCACAAACACCTGGGAGGCGTCGAGAGCGCCTATACCTTCGTTTCCATCGAGCGGCTGCTGGCGGATTTCCGGGCCGATGTGGAGGCCGTAAGAGGAGAGAGCCTATGAGCAAACTCAATGTCCATGTGGAAGGCTGGGACGCCGTCGCCGCCCGCGTTACCGAGGCATGGCACCAAGCCGAACGGGGCGAGACCGCGGACGGCGGCCATCACCTGTCCTTCACCGCATGGGAGCGTCTGGCGGCGGTCCTTACGGCCAAGCGGTTGGAACTGCTGCGCCACCTGCACCGCAATCCTTCCGTCAGCATTGCCGCCCTAGCGCGCGATCTGGGACGTGATTACCGCCGGGTCCATGACGATGTGGAGATTCTGACCAATGCCGGTCTAATCGACCGCACTCCCGATGGGCTTCATGCCGATTACGATTCCATCCAGACCACCATCGCCATGTGAGCCGACGAAGGTTCTCGGTGGCTGCACATGCATGAAATCGCGGCCCTCAAGATCGGCTACATCGACAAAGACCGGATGATGATCCGCGTCGAAAAGGGCAAGGGTCTGTGCCATGGCTTCAGGATCGTCCATCTCGGTCAAGATCGCACCTAATTCAGACGATAGAAGGCAATGTTCAGGGCCGAGGCAAAGCCAACCCAAGCAATATAGGGCAGCATTAGAATCCCAGCGACCCGATCTCGCATCAAGAAGGCCACTGCGGCCACGACGATAGCGATTTCCAGCGCCACTATTTCGATGGCCGCCATGCCGATCTGATGAAACTCAAATAAAATGAAACTCCACGCAAAATTCAGCGCCAGTTGGAACAGAAAAAGCCGAAGACATGTGCTGTCCCATGCGTAGGCATCTCGACCCCAGGCTCGCCAAGCCGCCACTGCCATCATGACGTAGAGTGCGGTCCAGACTGGACCAAAGACAGCGTCTGGCGGGGCGAAGGAAGGTTGAACCAGCGTGTGATACCAATCCCGGACAGATGGTAGGGTCACGACGGTTGCGGTGCCCGCCACTCCGAGACAAAGGACAATAAGGCCAACCAGATAGCTGAATTTGGGATTGGTCTTTCGAAACTTCATGGTCATTCAGCGGTCCTTCAGAAGTTTCTCAGGGTCCCTATCTTCGTTCGCCAACGGTCCCTATCGCTCCAACACATAGGTGCCCGGTGCATCGCATAAGGGCTTGTCGGCTTTCCTCCCGCCCGGCACTGGCGCAGATCCGGTAGCGGTGGATGCGCCCCCCTTGAATCCGAGAGACTACGGCACTATTGTTTCCTTACATCCTTACCGGCGGATTTTGCCATGCTCGCGAAGCTGACCTCGAAGAACCAACTCACCCTGCCCAAGGCGGTAGTCGCCGCCGTTCAGGGGACGGAATATTTCGACGTGATCGAAGAGAATGGTCGCATCGTACTGACCCCGGTGCGCATCAACCGCGCCGACGCGGTGCGTGCCAAGCTGGAAGAACTGAAGCTGTCCGAGGCCGACATCGCCGACGCCGTTTCCTGGGCGCGCCGCCCCGGATGACACCGCCCCGCCTGGTACTCGACACCAATGTGCTGCTGTCGGCGCTGCTGTTCCGCAGTGCGTCCATGACGTGGCTGCGAACGGCCTGGCAGTCCGAGGCCATCCTGCCCTTGGCCAGCCGCGACACCGCGTCCGAATTGCTCCGCGTGCTCAGCTATCCCAAGTTCGGCCTGACAGCCCCCGACCGCGATGACCTGCTGGCAGATTACCTGCCGTGGTGCGAAACGGTGAAGATCTCCGATCCGCCGCCGGTAACGCCGGAATGCCGCGACCCGTTCGACCAGCCGTTCCTGGTGCTGGCCCTGGCGGGCCGCGCCGATGCGCTGGTCACCGGCGACCGCGATCTGTTAACGCTGGCGGATTCGTTCGCGGTTCCGATCCTCACTCCTGCCAAGATGAAGGCCCAGCTGCCGGAATGATAGCCCCTTGCGGCAGGCGCGAATAACCGACCAGCTGAGACCCTGGGCGCACAAGCTTGCAAAGCTGATACGATTCCGAGATGGATGTCCTCATATACGTGAACTTTCCCACCGCCCACCCGTTTCATACCCTGCGGGTAGGGAACTTCGGTGGGGGGGGCTAGTTGGTCATGTCGGAACATCAAACTCCGCTGCCGCCAGTGATGCCACGATGTCGGCGATAGACCGGAATAGCACCAACTGATCGTCCTTCGAAGGAAGGAAACCTCGTCGCTGCCAAAACGATGCGGCATCAGGATCAATGGCGTTCACTATCAATGCCCTCCCGCCGATCAGCCTCGCCCCCTGAACACAGCGGGTCAGGGCGTGGGCCAATAGCCCGGTCCCGATGCCCTGACCAGCCCATTCGAGGTCGGTCGCCAATTGGCCCAGCAGCAGACAGGGTACTGGGTTTGGCGGCTGCCCGGTCTTGATCGATCTGGGCATGCCGGTTGGGACTACTGCCGTGGGAGCCAAACCATAGTAGCCAACCACCCGGCCAGCATCATGGGCGACCATAACGACCGTGAAGCCCTTTTCCTGGTTGGACAAGGCCCGAGTCTTGAGCCAGTGATCCAAGGCGGTTTTGCCACAGGAAAATTGCGATAGGTCATGGCCTGCATTTAAAGGCTCTGGAGAGGGCAAAGCCATGGCGCCTCCACTCCCCTACCCCTTGCCCTGCTCCCACGGCACTGGACGCCGTAAAATCTCAACCATGGGAGCCACTGCGGTCGCCGGTGCGGATAACACCGCCATGAATTCGGCGAACCCTTCCTGGCTCATCCGAATCAGGCCGGACTCCATCAGGACTTCTTCCGCCGCACGAACCGCTGCGTCACGGACAAAATCTGTCCTTGATCGACCGCGTAGACCGGCAGCCCGATCAATCAAGGCGATGTCGCTGTCTGGCATACGCATGGACAGTGGATGATCTTTGCGATTGGCGGTAGCGGACATGATCTGACTCCTGTGGGCCGATCACCAGCATGCCCCAATGTAGTGCGTTTTGCAATACGCACTACCCGCCAACACGGTGGGCACGCTTCCTGGAAGCTTCATCTTCCGCTGCACATTCAGCACATAGGCGGGCGGTAGGGTTGATCCGAAGGCGTTCCGCTTCGATCAATTCCTCGCAGGATCGGCAAACGCCGGTCGATGGAGGCTCTTCCTTCTTCAATCGAGCGGCCTTCAAAGCTTCCGCAATGAATTGCTCAGCCCGGTCATTCGCAACGTCAGCTTCGTCCATGGTTCCTCATCACATACCGCTTTGTTCGCCACTATTTGGGGGCTGCCAGCGATTTTGCCAGTGCGAGAACCTGATCCCTGACCTTGGGGTCACTGATGCTGAAATAGGCTCGGACCAATTCGAGAGTTTCCCGTTTCGCCATCGGATCATCGTCGGGGACATCGACTGACTTGGTGACATTGCCACGGATCACCTCAACAGGAGATGCAGATTGGGCTGAGGCCGAAACTTCCTCGAAAAAATAGCCGACCCGAACATCCAGAACACGGGACAGATCAAACAGCCTGGAGGCTCCCACCCGATTGGCTCCACGTTCGTATTTTTGCACCTGCTGGAAGGTCAGCCCCAGGCACTCACCCAGCTTCTCCTGACTCAATCCGAGTAGGGTCCGGCGAAGCCGGATGCGGGCACCAACATGGACATCAATGGGATTGGCACTGCCGTCATCCAACCGGCCACGAGTTGACCGGCCAGCCTTCTTGGCTTCCTTGGGAGGCTTGGGGGCGGTTGCGGGCTTGGAACCCTTACGTGGCGGCATGGTGCCCCTCTTCATGTGTTCGTCAGGTGGCTGATTTTGGCTTCCGGTTCGTCCGGGAATAGCCCAGCCCAACAGCCTTCGCAAACTCTGATCTACGTGCGGCGTATTCCGGGGCGACGAGAGGGTAATCCTTGGGCAAAGACCACTTGGCCCGGTACTCATCAGCGGTCAGCCCATGCCCAGTCGTGAGGTGTCGCTTGAGCATCTTCTGCCGATCACCGCATTCCAAACAGACAATGTAATCTGGGGTCACCGACCGCTTCACCGAAACGGCAGGCTGTTGCCGTTCAGCCGGTGCTGAAGCAGGGTTGTCCGTAGCGGCTAAAGTCGAATAAACGGACTTGATCAGGCTTGGGATTTCAGTGGCCGCCAAGGTGCTGCTGCTCAGGTAGGCAGCAACGATCTTGGTGGTCAGTGACTTGAGATCATCGGCCATTGATGGTGTCCTTCAGACCCTTACCGGCAGTGAATTTCGGGGACTTGCTGGCCGCGATGGTAAGGGTTTTGCCAGTCTGCGGGTTCCTGCCTTCACGAGCAGGACGGGCAGAAACCGAGAAAGACCCGAAGCCTACAAGACGCACATCATCGCCCGATTTTATTGCGGAGGTGATGGCTTCGACTACAGCGTCGATGGCACTTGCCGCGTCGGCCTTGGTCATGTTGGCACCATCGGCGACGGCGGCGATCAATTCGGACTTGTTCATGTTGTTCTCCCCTACGAAAAGTATGGTTTTAACGAATGACACGACGAACAGGCATCGTCAACCAAGCGGGTTTACTCAGGTGTCGGCAAGGTAAACAGGAAAGTCGAGCCGCCTGAAGGTGATTGCTCAACCCAAATCTCGCCGCCATGCCGCTCGACAATTTTCTTGCAGACAGAAAGACCTATTCCTGTTCCTTCGTATACCTCACGGGTGTGAAGCCGTTTGAAAAGCACAAAAAATTCGGTCAAAGTATTCTGGTGCGATCCCGATACCATTATCTTGTATAGAGAAGTTGGCATTACCCTGATCGTGGCGAACCCCCACTGTGATTTCAGGTCTCACCCCATTTCGTCGGTATTTGATGGCATTCCCAATCAGGTTCTGAAAAAGCCGATCTAACTGGTGACCGTCCCCAACCACCATGAGCGATGCATCCACATCGACGACGACTTGTGCATCACACTCGGCAATGGCTTTCCCAAGATTCTTCACGGCGTGGGAAATGGCATCACCGATCCGCATTGGAACCAAAGGATCGCCTAATCTTTCAATTCTGGAGAACGCGAGTAGGTCCAGAACCATCGCATCCATTCGCCGGGCACCATCGCGGACGAAGCCAATAAATTCATGCCAGCCTGTGTTTGCAACAATCATGGCCATCCTCCGCCTTCACGCCGACCCAATGCTACCAAAGATTTATATCTTTCGGCAATGCTAAGGCTGATGAATTTAGGAATCTAAGCGCCGATCCGCCAAGGTTTCTTCCTTCACCCGGAGAATTCCAGCCTCCAATCCAGCGGCGATCACAGTTTCCGAAATGGCATCCTTGATTTCGTCAGGCAGAATGATTGCGGCCCTCCATGAGCCGTCAGAATCTCGGAATTTCGGCAAGTGAACCTCTGATCCTTTGACATCAGCCCGGACCTGGACACCTTGAATGACCATCACGACACCATCGAAAACGACTTCAACATCAGCCAAGGCACGCAGCTTTCCTGCATTCCTGAGATGAGTAATGTGAATCGTTGAGATGGTGACCGATGCGGTGTCCATGGTCGGATTTGCGTTCAAGTTATTCACCATATGGGCGAGAAGTTAACGTCTTGATGGCATTAAATGAATGCGGTAGCGTTCACTCGTGGCTTTCCCCCAAAGCGGCCACATCTGGATGGCCCCTCCCCCCGAATCCATCCAGCACGATCAGGCGGTGGAGTTCTCGCCAGTTCGCCACCGCCGATCTGCTTTATGGTTCGCTCCGTATCATCGGAATAGCCGTAAAGAACTCTTGATCCGCCAGGGTGCGAATCGACACCATCAGCGTCTCGTGTTGGTGAACAAGGCGGGCATGGGGGACGCCATCAACGGTCGTCCAAAGCCTTGAAACCTCCCACACCTTCCTGGTCTGGTCGTTGGCTTTCATGAATCGGTCGCCGACTTGAATGGGTGGAGTTTTTCGTCCGAATATAGCCATTATCGCCTAGAATGATTGCCTGTGTTTAACCAGCCGTATCGCGAACGGCCTGGATTTGTCCAAAAAACTTTCGATCCTCGGACAACATGTGCTTTGCCACCACGTCATAGGCCAGGAAATTGAACAGGTCGCCCAAAGCCAGTTCGCCGGATGTGAAATTCTCCACCAATTCCCCAGCCCGGCCGATTAGTCCCTGGTGGGTTTGGGCATGTTCATCTGCACCGGAATATCCTATCGAGCGGAGAACTGCTTCTTCATCCCGGAAATGATCCAAAAGGTCTGCGACAAGGGCTTCGATCTGAGGTGCCACCTCATCGGTTGGCCGCTCTCCAATGACCGCTGTCAGCAAATTATTTGCGTGTTCGAACAGGTTCCGGTGCTGCGTGTCGAGAGAGGCATGGCCGGATTCGTAGGTGCTCCGCCAGACCAGCCGGAGAAAAGCCAGATCAAGAAGTTCGGCTTCATCAGCCTCATCAGCCCCGCAAGCATCGGTGATCACCCGATTACGCCCACCTTCTTTGGCCGCATACAGGGCTGCATCTGAACGGCATAACCAAGTTTCCCAGGTTTCGTCTTCCCGGTATTCAGCGACACCGAAACTGGCGGTAACATGCCCAGCGGCAGGGAATTCGTAGGCCCAGGTCGCTTTGCGAATACGTTCAGCAAGCAAGCTTGCTATCATCAAGCCGCTATTAGGCATCAGAATCACGAACTCTTCACCGCCCCAACGCCCCAGCATATCGGTGGATCGCATACATTTGATGGCGATATCGCAGAATGCCTTGAGAACATCATCTCCGACTGCATGACCGTGGGCATCGTTCACTCGCTTAAAGTGATCAAGATCGATGAACAGCATGGACACGGGGTGACCATAGCGAGCCTTCCGCAGCATTTCCTGCTGGGCAGCCTCCTCAATCCTCCTGCGATTCCATATGCCCGTAAGATTATCGTGTTGGGCGAGGTGCTCCAATTCCTGACGAGCGGCAAGAAGCTCAGCGTTCGAGGCAGCAAGGGCTGCAACTGCACTGGTCAATTCTTGGTTCAGGGATTCAAGCTCAGAACTACGTTCCGCCAGTTGATGTTCGGCGATTTTGCGTTCCGTGATGTCAGCAACCACGCACACCAGACCAGCACGTCCGTCTTTATATGCGGGCATATGGCGGGCCGTCAGTTGGCCCCAGAACGCGGTGCCGTTGGAACACCAGTAATGGCGTTCCAGGTTGATATTGAGTTGCTCACAGGCCAGATGCTCAGCCACATTCTTCCTGGCAATTTCCTGCTCTGCGGGGTCAACCAGATCGACATATTCGATGCCAATCAGCTTTTCCAACGGCAACAAAAACATTTCCACCATTCGCTGGTTGGCGATTCCGATTCGGCCGCTGGAATCGATAGTAAAAATGGCAACGCTGGAATTATCGAAGATCAGCCGCAACAACCCCTCTTTGTCACGAAGAGTTTCCTCGGCGAATCGCCGCCCGGTGATATCGGTGTACAGGGTGATGAAGCCCCCACTCGGCAGCGGTTGACCTGAAATTTCGAGAATTGTTCCATCAGGCCGAACACGCTCGAATTGGTGCGGCTTCATTGCCATGGCTCTCTGGACAACCTGTCCAGCGAGTTCATCTGGGTCGCCTGGGCCATATTCACCGCGTCGGGCGTTGAACAAGGCCAGTGACTTCATTGACGGCAGGCTGCCATCAAACAATTCATCGGGGAATTCCAGCAACCGCCTGAACAGGCCGTTACATGCGATCATTTCCAGGTTTTGATCGAACAACGTCACGCCGCACGGAAGGTGGTCGATGATCGACTGAATGATGTGGCGGCATTCTGGTGAATTGGCGAGCATCAGCAGGTGACCAAGGCCGCCGATTTCGGCTTGTTGAATTCCACGACGGCCATTCATCTCAGCTTCCAGTCACCACAGGAGCATACCTAAGAAATTCCATCAAAAGTATGATACCCTTACTGCCTGTAGGTCAATCATTTGGAATCCGAGTGGGGCCGATTGTCACAAGTCATTTCAAATACTTCGTCAAAAAAACAGAATCATAGCTGCGGGACAAACATTTGGTTACAAATTATAAAAATTCTCCAAACACAAATAACCACACAGCTACTATAGCTTTTAAGATTTTAATTTTCGAAATTCAGAGAATGCCGTCGAGGCCGCCATATTGGCCGTGCCAAAATGCAGTTTGATCTTCAAAGAAGAAACAAACATGATGAGTAAATCTTCTGAAAAGGTGGCGATGGTCAAAAAAGTTCAACCACCGCCGTACCATTTATCGACCAGGAAGAAAAATCGGGAGGGTCATTCATCCGGGTCGTGGCTGTTCGTCCTTGGGAGGGATGACCTGCCGTGGAACTTTCCATCCAGCCATGGGTAGAGTCCGAGCCAAAGTTACGCCGTTTGGCGCGGGTTGAGCAATGGGGGCAGGTTCGGAGCCCGGAACGGGCGGAGAGCCTGCCCCCATTGCCTTGAGTTTGGCGGCGTGAGCCGCCGGGGTTTGGTATCCCAGGGCCGAATGGGGCCTGGTGGTGTTGTAGTCAGCCGCCCAGGCGGCGATGACGGCGCGAGCCTGGGCCATGCTGGTGAAGACCGTCTCGTTGAGCAATTCATCGCGCATCCGGCCGTTGAAGCTCTCGCTATAGCCGTTCTGCATGGGCTTGCCCGGCGCGATATAGTGCCATTGTATGCAATGATCCTGCGACCATTTCAGCACGGCGTTCGAGGTCAACTCTGTCCCGTTGTCCGAGACGATCATCCCGGGCCTGCCGCGCCGGGCGACTAGCGCCGCCAGTTCGCGGACCACCCGCACGCCGGAGATCGAGGTGTCGGGAACCGATGCCAAGCATTCCCGCGTGACGTCATCGACGATGTTGAGCACGCGGAAGCGCCGTCCGCTCTCCAGCTGATCATGGACGAAATCCAGCGACCAGCGGGCGTTCGGCTTTGCCTCCACCAGGATCGGCGCGCGCGTGCCGATGGCCTTGCGCCGGGTGCGTCGCTTGCGCACTGCCAGGCCCTCCTCGCGGTACAGCCGGTAGACGCGGGTGATGCCGGATGGCTCTCCCTCGCGACGGAGCAGGATGAACAGCCGTCGATAGCCAAACCGGCGGCGTTCCTGGGCAAGCCCACGCAGACGGTCGCGCAGGTCGCTGTCGCCGGACCTGATGGAGCGGTAGCGGATCATGGTCCGATCCGCCGCGATCACGGCACAGGCCCGACGCTCGCTCATCTCGAACTGGCTTCGCAGATGGGCGACAGCGTCCCGCTTGGCGGCGGGCCTCACCATTTTTTTCCCAGAAGCTCGCGGAGCGCGGCCTCGTTCAGCATCGATTCCGCCAGCAGCTTCTTCAGCCGCCCGTTCTCATCCTCAAGCGCCTTCAGGCGTCGGGCCTCCGACACGTCAAGGCCGCCGTATTTGGCCTTCCACTTGTAGAGGGTTGGCGAACTGATCGTAAGCGCCCTCTGACGACTACAGAATCTCAGGCTTGACGGATGTCAGGCAGCAGCGCGTTTGGC
>CACVCF010000114.1 GCA_902729415.1 Terasakiella magnetica
GATCGAGCATAGTCAAACCTTGTGGATTACCGTTCGCCCTTGCGGTAGGGCTTCATCAGGGCCTGCGGGTAGGCGGCGCGGCGCGCCATCACCACCAGGGCCAGGATGGACAGAATATAGGGCAGCATCAGGTAGACCTGATAGGGCAGCTCGGGCAGGCCGGGCAGCGCCGCCCCGCCCTGCTGCAGCCGCAGCTGCAGCGCGTCGAAGAAGGCGAAGATCAACGCGCCCAGCAGCGCCTTGCCGGGCCGCCACGAGGCGAACACCACCAGCGCCACTCAGCCCCAGCCGCGGCCGTTGACCATGTTGA
>CACVCF010000115.1 GCA_902729415.1 Terasakiella magnetica
CGTGGTTGTGGGGCGCTGTTGCGCCTGCATCTTGCCGGGTTATCAGGCCCGGTCGCTGAATTTGCAGCGACCGGAGGAGGGTAGCGTGGTGGTGGGGTGGGCGCAACAGGGGAAATAGTTGTTTGGTTTTGCTGCCGCAATGTTCTGTTTTGGGGATGGGAAGATGAGTCTGTCGCGTTTTCTCAGGAAGCGGAGCTTGAAGGGCTGGTGCGCCATTTCTACCGCCCGTTCCGGACGCAAAATCATGCTGCTCGTGCGGTATGCTTTTTTAAGCGTGAAGGGGCCGGATTTATTTATCGCTCTGCACGG
>CACVCF010000116.1 GCA_902729415.1 Terasakiella magnetica
AGGCGCCTGCTCCGCAAGTACCGTGAGGCCAAGAAGATTGACAAGCACATGTATCATGACATGTACATGAAGGTCAAGGGTAATATGTTTAAGAACAAGAGGGTGCTTATGGAGAGTATCCACAAGTCCAAGGCTGAGAAGGCCAGAGAGAAGACACTTTCTGACCAGTTTGAGGCCAAGCGCGCCAAGAGCAAGGCGAGCCGTGAGAGGAAGATCGCTAGGAGGGAGGAGAGGTTGGCCCAGGGTCCACGAGAAATAACACCACCTGTCTCATCCACAGCTCCAGCTACTGGGGCACCGAAGAAAGCA
>CACVCF010000117.1 GCA_902729415.1 Terasakiella magnetica
CGCCGCCCTGGATGGTGTCATTGCCGCTGGTGCCGGTGATGGTGTCGTTGCCAGCACCGCCGTCGATGACGAAATCACGCACCGTCATGTTGGAGAAGTTCAGGGTGTCGTCGCCCGAACCGGCCTGGATGGTGTTGTAGCTGGGCGTGCCGTCACCGCCGTCGATGACTTCGATCCCTTGCAGGTTGGCGAGGTTGTTATCCACCCGCAACGTGTCGTACGACCAGTTGCCCAGGATGGTGTCGGAACCCTCACCGCCGATGAAGGTATCGGTCGATACGGCGTCGTTGTTGCTGATGCGGAAGACGT
>CACVCF010000118.1 GCA_902729415.1 Terasakiella magnetica
GGCGAACCAAGTGGTGAACGCATTCTTGAACCAGCGCACGCGGCATTCGGCAATGCAGCCGGCCAGACGCGACAGCAGGTGGTGGGGCAGCAAGTACTGGCTGAGGATGAACAACTGCTTTTTCATTAACTGTCCTTAAACCTTAAATCTCAACGGGGGTGTCGGGGTGGTTGCCCCATTCGCCCCAGGAACCGGCATAACCTTTGACTCGCGGATAACCGAGCGCCTTGGCCACCAGGTAGGTGAAGCCAGAACGGTGGTGAGTCTGGCAGTGGGTGATGATTTCTTTGTCGCGGGTCAGCCCGAGG
>CACVCF010000119.1 GCA_902729415.1 Terasakiella magnetica
ATCACTTTATAAAACGGCTCCCCCGATGCAGAGGCGAGATGCAATTCTGCGAGAGACGCCTCTCCAGAAGCGACCGCTTTTGTTTTCAGGCCAAAGCTTTCCATAAGTTCACACAAAATTTCCCGCGCGCTGGGATTGTCATCCACGACCAGGACCGGGGAACCTTTCAAGGCTTCAGGTACAGTTGGGCGCTCGATCGGCTCAGCTTGAACCCCAAAGCGCGCCGTGAACGAGAATGTACTGCCCCGACCCTTTTCACTCTCAACCCCCAGTGCACCGACCATCATCTCCACAAGGCGCGACGAGAT
>CACVCF010000120.1 GCA_902729415.1 Terasakiella magnetica
GCGGCCAGATCCATGGTGACGACACGCCGGTGCCGGTGCTGGCGCCGGGGACCGGTAAGACCAAAACCGGCCGATTATGGGCGTATCTGCGCGACGAGCGGCCCTGGGATGGACCGGCTCCACCCGCCGTAGCCTACCGCTACAGTCCTGACCGCAAGGGCGAGCGCCCACAGAAGCATCTCGCCCATTTCCGTGGTCACCTCCATGCCGACGGCTATGCCGGCTTCGGCGAGTTGTACCTGGCCAAGGAGGACAAACCGCCGCCGGTGACGGAGGTTGCCTGCTGGGCGCATGTGCGCCGCAAATTC
>CACVCF010000121.1 GCA_902729415.1 Terasakiella magnetica
GTGCGGGCAACGACAGGCTGTATGGTGGTGATGGCAACGACACCGTCGATGGAGGCGAAGGAAACGATTACCTCTACGGCGAGGCGGGCGATGACGTGCTGCGGGGCGGGGCGGGCAACGACAAACTCTATGGCGGCGATGGCAACGACACCCTCATTGGCGGCGCAGGCACCGACACCTTGGACGGCGGTGCGGGCGACGACACCTTGGTGGTGAATGATGCCACCGATGTGGTATCAGGCGGCACCGGCAACGACCGCATCATGGCTGAAGACGATGGCGACATCACGCTGTCGGGTCTGTCGCA
>CACVCF010000122.1 GCA_902729415.1 Terasakiella magnetica
GACGACGACTTCTGCGACCCGCTGGAACTGCGCACCGACTCGGCCCTCGGCGTGCCTGGCCTGTTGGACGCTGTGCGCCAAGGCAATGTGCTGGTGGCCAACGCCCTGGGCAGTGGCGTGCTGGAATCCCCTGGCCTGCTGGGCTTTTTGCCGAAGATCAATCAATTCCTGTTTGGCGAAGAACTGATCCTGCCGTCCATCGCCACCTGGTGGTGCGGTGAAGCGCCGGTGCTGGCCGAAGCCCTGGAAAAACTGCCGGAGCTGCTGATCAAGCCGGCGTTCCCGTCGCAAAGTTTCGCCCCGGTG
>CACVCF010000123.1 GCA_902729415.1 Terasakiella magnetica
CGGCCGTCCAGCTCCTTGCCGTTCATGCCCTCGATGGCGTTCCGCATCGCCTCCTCCGTGGAGAAGGTGACGAAGCCGAAGCCGCGGGACCTCTGCGTCTCCCGATCGAGGATGATCTGGGACTCGAGGACCTCGCCGTAGGTGCTGAAGGCGTTGTGGAGGGAGTGGTCGTCCGTGGCCCAGGCGAGGCCGCCGACGAAGCAGCGGTACTCAACATCCGACGCCGCCATCTCGATCCGCTCACCCACGAACCCGAACCCAGGAGAACCCCCCGAGCCCGAACCCGAACCGGAGGGGGAGGAGAAG
>CACVCF010000124.1 GCA_902729415.1 Terasakiella magnetica
CAAACGACGAAAATGACAGCGGCAAAGGCAACCCAGAACACCAGGGCGGCAAGGAAGGCGGCGGCGGCGAGACTGGCGGCGGCGAGACTGGCGGCGGCGAAACTGGCGGCGGCGGTCAGGGTGGAGACAAGGACACCAAATACGACAACGGTGTTGGCAACGGTTCGGACGGTGGGACGCCCGGTAACGCAACGTCAAACGACGAAAATGACAGCGGCAAAGGCAACCCAGAACACCAGGGCGGCAAGGATCACAAGGCCGAGGACAAGGACGATCACGGCAAGGACGATCACAAGGCCGAGGACAAGGACGACCACGGCAAGGATGATCACAAGGCCGAGGACAAGGATGACCACGGCAAGGATGATCACAAGGCCGAGGACAAGGACGACCACGGCAAGGATGATCACAAGGCCGAGGACAAGAACGACCACGGCAAGGATGATCACAAGGCCGAGGACAAGGACGACCACGGCAAGGATCACAAGGCCGAGGACAAGGACGACCACGGCAAGGATCACAAAGCCGAGGACAAGGACGACCACGGCAAGGATGATCACAAGGCCGAGGACAAGAACGACCACGGCAAGGATGATCACAAGGCCGAGGACAAGGACGACCACGGCAAGGATCACAAGGCCGAGGACAAGGACGACCACGGCAAGGATCACAAAGCCGAGGACAAGGACGACCACGGCAAGGATGATCACAAGGCCGAGGACAAGAACGACCACGGCAAGGATGATCACAAGGCCGAGGACAAGGACGACCACGGCAAGGATCACAAGGCCGAGGACAAGGACGACCACGGCAAGGATGATCACAAGGCCGAGATCCCTGCTCCGGAGCAGCACCATGTCGATACGCCGGTCCTCAGCGTCAGCTCACATGTCCACACGGTCAGCGATCATGGCGTAGGTATCCAGTCCACCATCAGCACCGACCATACCTCCACCAAGACCACCAACACGGTCACCGGCGGCAACGGCTCTGAATTCGGTAATGACAGCGGAACCCTGGTGGTCCATGCCACCGCCGATCAGGGCGGCGGCGGCGACAAGCATGGTTTCGATATCCTTTATGACGGCCAGGTCCTCACCCATGTCGGTGCGGGCACCACCACCCTGACCGGCCTGAATATTCATGATGGCGGCAAGCTAAGCTTCGCAGGCGCCAATGGGACCAACATCACCATTGATCAGATCTCCTTGAACGGCACCGCGATCGATGCCGGCCAAGGGGTCAAGAGTGGCGGCGTCCAGGTTGACAGCAGCAACCATAATTTCGACCTGCACAACGGCTCGGTGTCCTTCACCGTCAACGACGGCAATGCCGGTGCCGTTACCTCGACCACCAGCGTCACCACCCACACCCAGACTCTGCATCTGGACGTAACCGGCAATGAATCGGAGATGGGCGGCGTACATCTGTCTGGCTTCCATGCCGGCGACACCATCAGCGATGCGGGCCATGTCTGGACCGCGGGCAGCGACGGTTCCTTCACCATCTCGGAATCGCAATTGGATGGCATGATGTCGGGGAGTGCGATCCACCACGACTTCACCGTCACCAGCACCCAGGGCGCCGTCGGCACCATCGATGTGGCGGGGGTCAGCCACGATGGAACCGCATTCACCGGATCGGCGGGGGCGGATCATGTGATCGGCACCAGTGGTGCTGATACCCTGTACAGCAACTCAGCAACGGCGGATCACCTTGTCGCCGACCTTAATATCGGCGCCACCGAGCATGATGCGTCAGCCACCCTGACCTACACCATCGGCGGTGTGCCGGATGGCTGCTCTCTGGTCAGCGATGCCGGAACCCTGCATCCCGGTGCAGACGGGTCCTACGCGCTATCCAGCGACGACATGCACAACCTTCAGATTGTCATGCCCGGCGATGGCAGCGTTTCCGACTTTAACCTGTCCGTTACCGCCACAGCCCAGGACGGCAGTTCGGTCGCCAGCGCGTCCCAGGATCTGCATGTGGGCATCAGCAGCGTGCTGGGCACCGATGGCGGGGATATTCTCGACGGCGGCGCCGGGAACGACGTCATCCACGGTGGGACGGGCAACGACCTCATCATCGGCGGCGCCGGTGACGACGTTATGACCGGCGGCGGCGGCGGCGATACCTTCCTGTTCGACTTCGGCGGCGGCCACGATACGGTCAATGGCGGCCAGGGGGCGAACTGGACCGACACCGTCGATCTCACCTTGGCGACCGAGCATGGCGCGACGGTCTCGGTCACGGTGGGCGAGCACACCTGGACCAATGTCTCCGAACATGCCGCCACCACCATCGATGTCGGCCACGATAAGAGCGGTGAAGTCACCATCCACCATGCCGGTGGCGAGGACTCCCACATTCACTTCGACAATATCGAGCACATCAAGATGTAGGGGCCGCCTCCAACGGAAAAGCCCCGGTGACGAAACCGTCACCGGGGCTTTTTTCTTTGCGGAACCGGTCAGGCGGGTATCGCTCCACCCCGGATCACACGATCATCGGTCTCTAATACCAAGGCCTGATGAGGGAGACTGATCGGGCCTTGGTTGGGCGCAAAGCGCCGCGCGGCCCATGCCGCGGGAGGCAAGGGCTTCGAAGAAACCCGCCCGCCGCGTGAGGGCCTCGTTGATCGGTTCCGATCAACGAGGCTTGGTCTCAGTTACGGGCGATCTCACGCCGGGCCGATTGGGGAATTTCGGCTCCGGCCGGAGTGGAGGCGCCGGCCGGAGCCCTATGCGCCGGAGCCGGAGGCTGAGACTTGGCAGCCAGCAGCTTCAGCAGCGCAACCTGCTCGTCCACCTTGGCCTGGATGTGGGCGAGCTGGTCTTCGTCGAGATGGCGGTACTTACCCAGCGACATGGCGTAATCACGCACCGGCAAGGGGTTGTCGGTCGAGCGCGTCATGCGCAGGCCATCTTGGGGGGTGTATTCCCACAGCGGATTGAAGTTGCTGTCCACGCTCATGCGGCAGGCTTCGATCACCTTGGACGACGGGATACGCCAGCCAGTGGGGCACGGCGAATAGATATGCAGGTAGGAGAAGCCCTCGAACGAGGCCTCGATGGCCTTGTCCAGCTTCTCGTAAAGATCTTCCATATAGCCGGTGGACGAGGTCGCCACATAGCGGCACTTATGCGCCACCATCAGCATGGGCAGATTCTTGGCATCCTGGCTTTTACCCTTCATGTGCTCACCCACCGGGGTGGTCGAGGTCCACGAACCATAGGGGGTCGAACCGGAGCGCTGCATGCCGGTGTTCATATAGCCTTCGTTATCGACACAGATATAAAGGATCTTCTCGCCACGCTCGGCGGCGCCCGACACGGCGTGGAAGCCGCAATCGCCGGTCCCGCCGTCACCGGCCAGAGCCATGACCACGATGTCCTTGCGCCCGATCTTGTCGTAATAGCGCCGAATACCGGCCAACATGGAGGCGGTGTTGGTCAAAAGCGGATGGAATACCGGAACCTTGGTACCGGTCTTGCCGTTATAGCCGACCGAGCCCATGCCGGGGATGCAGCCCGGCGGCGTCGCCAACACCGAATTGCGCCCGATCTTGCGCATGGCATGGCGCATGATCAGCTCGGAATTACAGCCCTGACAGCCCGACAGGCCCGGAACGAACATATCTTCCTTATCGCCATATTCACGGAAGATCGAGCCCGCCTTGCGCCATTCCAGCGCCCCGGTGGGGCAGGCCTTGACGCAGGCCGGATCGCCATCGCACTGGTCGCATTTGGCGACGCGGCCGACGGTTTCATCCACCGCGATCCCGGCATAGGAACACCCGGCGGTGCACAGCAGGCAATCGACGCAACGATCAGCATCCCAGCCGATGATGCCCGAGCCGCCGTCCTTGCCCAGCGCGCCGGCGGGGCAGACCATGACGCATTTTGGGTCGCCGCACTGGCGGCAGATAGCCAGTTCGAACACCCCTTCCTTGGCGCCATCGACGATGGACAGGCGCGGCGCGCCCTTCTTCACCTCGGAACAGGTCTTCATGCAGTCGCCGCAGCCGTCACACAACTCGGCCCGGAAGGCGATGGTATCGTATGCTGCGCCCATCTCTACCTCCACTGCTCGCTCATGAGCCGACGCCCGGTTTCCACCGGTCGGGCCATGAACGCGTCCTTGCATTCGGTAAGATCAACCTTGCGGCGGATCAGCTCACCCATGACGCCGACGTCGAAAGGCTGATCGACGCTGGCATAGCCCACCAGACGGTTGTCCGACAGCACCAAACGGCGATAACCGCCCTCCTCGCTCACCGCGATCTCATAACCGGCGGTGGTGGCCGCCGCCTGACCGATGGACAGGGCGACACGGCCGAAGAAGCGATAGGTATTGACCGGCACACCGCCGGGATAGGCCCGCACATAGCTGTCGCCCGCCATGCCCATACCGGCGATACGGCCCTGGTCGACCGCCGTGGGGATGATGCCGATCAGCGCCTGCTTGCCGGTGTGGAAATCGAGCGCCTGGGCTACGTCGCCCGCCGCCCAGATCCCTTCCACGTTGGTGCGCATAGTCTCGTCCACCAAAACGCCGCGGTCGAGTTTGACCCCCGAGCCGTCCAGCCAATCGGTGACCGGGCGGACGCCGGTGGCCACCAGCAGCAGATCAGCGGAAATAGTGTTGCCGTTCTCCAAGGTAACGGTGCAGGAATGGCCGCCATCACGGGCTTCCACCGCGACCACCTTGCTTTTCAGGAACAGCTTGACGCCGTGGCTGGTAAAAGCGCTTTCGATCGTCTCCGAGGCCTTGGGATCGAAATAGCCGGGCAGAACATGATCCTGCATCTCGACCACCGACACCGACAGCCCGGCCTCGGCCAGATTTTCGGCGGCATGCAACCCGACCAGGCCGGCCCCCAGCACCACGGCGCTGCGAGCACCGCCCATGGCGCTGCGCAAGCGCTTGGCGTCATCTAGGGTGCGCAGGACGTGATAATTGACGCTGTCCAGCCCCTTGACCGGCGGAATAGCAGGCGCGGCACCAGTGGCGATCAGCAAAGTCTCGTAGCGCCAGCTATCGCCATTGGCGAGCTTGAGAGTCTTGGTCTTGGCATCCAATCCCGCCGCCACCGCATTGGGAACGAAGGTGCAGGCGTTGGCGGTGAAGAAATCCTCGTCGCGCAGCAGCACTTTTTCCGGCTTGGACCGCCCCGACACCACATAGGGCAGCACCGTGGGCGAGTAAGGCAGATGGGCATCGCGGGTGATCATGGCCATCGACCCTTCCGGGTCATGCAGGCGAATGGACCGGAGAGCCTCCAGTGCCGCATGGCTTGAGCCGACGAGAATATATTTGGCCTCGGGCATGATTGACCTCAATCGTTCTCGTTCAACCAAACCGGCCCGTTCGGCATCTCGCCGCTGGCCAGCCGCAGGGTCCGGTCGATGACTTTGGCGAAGTGCTCGACGGTGATGTCGGCACCGGCCAAACCACCGATAAAGCTCATGGCAGGGACACGTACCGGCAGGTGGTACAGCGCCGCCAGCACTTCCTGGAACACCGGGCCGCAATTCCAACCGAAATTCACCGCACGATCGACGACGCCGATAGCCTTGACCTTGGACAGGGCCTTGGCGATCCGCTCGATGGGGAACGGCCGGAAGGTCTTGATCTTGACCAGCCCCATCTTGCGGCCGTCGAGACGGGCCTCGTCCACCGCGTCCTTGGCGGCGCCGGTCATGGAGCCGATGGTGACCAGGGCCACCTCGGCATCCTCCATGCGGTATTCCTCGATCAGCGGCGACCAATAGCGACCGGTGCGTCGGCCCCAATCGGCATGGGCCTCCTCGATGACGCGCAGCGCTTCGGTCATGCCGGAACACAGGCCCTTGCGGTACTTGACGAAGGTGGACGGCCCGATGCCGCCGGCACCGCCGGTCAGCGGGTCTACCGCCATGGGCCGTTGGGGGTCGAGGCAGGCGTGCCAGTTGACATTCTTCTCGCCCAGGAAGGCATCGACCACCGCCTGGTCAGGCAGTTCCACCCGCGCCACGCCATAAGACAGGTAATTGCCGTCATGGTTGACGTTAACCGGCAGCATCACGTCGGAATGCTCAGCCACCTTGTAAGCGATAGGAATGGTGTCGCAAATTTCCTGCTGGGTCTCGCAATACATATGGATCCAGCCCACCTCCTTGACCGTCATGGCGTCCTGCTGGCCGCCCCAGACGCAGGTGGGAGACACCGAATCGCGGGTCACCAGCGACACCACCATGGGCAGGCGCAGGCCCGGCGTGCGGAAATAGGGCTCGAACATATAGGCCAGCCCTTGGGCGCTGGTGGCGGAATAGGTCCGCGCTCCGGCCAGGCAGGCGCCGTGCAGCACCGACAGCGCCGAATGCTCTCCCTCCACATCCATCAGGTCGGCGGTCATGCGACCGTCGGCGATGAACTGGGCCAGATACTCCACCAGCGAAGATTGCGGCGTGATGGGATAGACCGCCACCATGTCGGGGCGCGACAGACAGGCCCCCCAGGCGGCGGCTTCGTTGCCGTCGCAGACGATGACTTTACCCGCGGAGTTATTGCTCATGTCAGCCCTCAGTCTCTTCGACCATGGTGATGGCGCGGTGCGGACATTCCTCGGCGCAAATGCCGCAGCCCTTGCAGGTGTCGTAATTGAAGTCGAACCACGCCGGCTTCTCGACCACGCACTGCACCGGGCAATACAGCCAGCAGGTGGCGCATTTGACGCAGCGGTCACGATCAACCACCGGACGCACGGCCCGCCAGTCGCCGGTCAGCAAGGTGGTGTACTCGACCGCGATCGGGCACATATTATCGGGAACGTTGGGCTTCATGTCAGTAGTCCCTAACAGCCGGCTCAGGCGGCTTTTTCTTTGCCGAGATCGACGACGGTGGTCTCGGCAAAGCCGCGCCGCACTGCCTCGATATTCTGCTTGAGCCCCGCATCACGGAAGTGAGTCCCTTCCAACGCCTTTTCCAGCGAGTCCACCGTCACCAATCCGGTGGCCTTGGCAAAGGCCCCCAGCATGATGGTGTTGGTGATCTGACGCTTGAAAATCTCCTGGGCGATGTGGCCCGCATTGCAGACCGCCACCTTGCCCAGATGGGACGGCAAAGCCAGATCCGGCACCTGCTTGCTGGTGGACAGAACGAACGTCCCCCCTGGCGGCATGCCCTGGAACACATCGACTGCTCGAACCACCGTGGGGTCGATCACCACCACGATATTGGGTGAGTAGATATTGGTAATGCGGCGAATTTCCGTATCGGATAAACGCAGAAATGCCACCACCGGGGCACCACGGCGCTCGAATCCGAAGGCCGGAATGGCCATGACATTTTGCCCCTCTTCCACCAAAGCGGCGGCGAGAATGGCAGAAGCCAAAACGGCACCTTGACCGCCTCGGCCATGAAGGCGCACCTCATGCATGCCTTCCGATCCTCCCTCTTGCCGGCGCTTGGTGGCCGGTTAATTCGGTACTGGAGTACGTATTACAGATTTTTGATTGGAAATGCAAGTTCCGTATCATTTTGCACTGCGATATTTTCATGCATTTCAGATGAATGTTTACAGATGAAAAGCAGGCCGGAGGTTCCCCTCCGGCCGTAATCGTCTCAAAGACCCAGATAGGCTTCCTTGACCTTCTCGTTGGTCAAAAGCTTGGCGCCATCATCGGACAGCACCACCGACCCGGTTTCCAGAACATAACCGCGGTCGGCGATAGCCAGGGCGGCATAGGCGTTCTGCTCCACCAGGAAGATGGTGGTACCGTTTTCTTTCAAGGCCTCGACGATCTTGAAGATCTCAGCCACCAGCAACGGAGCCAGCCCCATGCTGGGCTCGTCCAGCAACAGCACCCGCGGGTGCCCCATCAGGGCGCGGGCGATGGCCAGCATCTGCTGTTGACCGCCCGAGAGAGTTCCCGCCGGAAGCTCGCGCTTCTTGTGCAGAATGGGGAACATCTCGTACATGCGATCCATATCGGCCTTGATATTCGGGCCGTGGCGGCGATAGGCGCCGAGGCGAAGATTGTCCTCCACCGACATGGGGCCGAACACCTGGCGCCCTTCCGGCGATTGGCAGATGCCAAGCCCGACCCGGTGTTCCGGCGACATCTTGGAGATGTCCTTGCCATCGAACTTGATGGTCCCACCGGTGATAGGCTGAACCCCGGACATACACCGCAACAATGTGGTCTTGCCCGCGCCGTTGGCGCCGACCAGGGCTACCAGCTCACCCTCGCGGATTTGCAGGTCAATGCCCTTCAGGGCCTGGATACGGCCATAATGGCTGGTCAGACCCGAGATTTCGAGCAGCATTCCCGTTCCCCTTGTCACGCGTGGGCGCCCAGATAGGCGGCCACCACCTCGGGATTGGCGCGAACCTCGGCCGGAGTGCCCTCCGCCAGTTTGCGGCCGTAATCCAGCGCCGTAATGTAGTCGGAAATCCCCATGACCATCTTCATGTCATGTTCGACCAGCACCACGGTGACGCCGGTGGAGGCGACCTTCTTGATGACCTCGTCGATCTCGCGGCTTTCGGTGGCGTTGAGACCGGCAGCGGGTTCGTCCAACAGCAGCATCCGGGGCTTGGCCGCCAAGGCGCGGGCAATCTCCAGACGCTTCAAGGCGCCGTAGGGCATGGAAGCGGCGTCGGCATCCAGATACTTGGCAAGGCCGACGAATTCCATCAGCCCGGCGCAGAAATCCCGGCACTCGTGGTCGGCGCGCCGCATCTTGGGCAGGCGCAGCAGCGACGACAGAAAGCGGCGATCCAAATGCAGGTGGTGCCCTACCATGACGTTCTCGATCGCCTTCATGTTGAAGAAGATCTGAAGGTTCTGGAAGGTACGGCTCATGCCCAGCGCCGCCAGTTCGTAGGGCTTCATGCCCGAGACCAGCCGGTCCTGGAACAGCACCCGGCCCGCACTCGGCGTGTAGACGCCGGTGATCAGATTGAACAGCGTGGTCTTGCCCGCGCCGTTGGGTCCGATGATGGAGTGGATGTCGCCGGGCTCCACCGAGAAGGTCAAATTCTCGATGGCATGAACGCCGCCGAATTCCTTGGACAGGCTCTCGACCTTGAGAAGACTCATTGTCCGCCCTCCCGCCGCTTGAATGCGGAAACAATGCTTGGCAACAGCCCCTTGGGCAGGAAGATCATGGTCCCCATCATGATGGCGCCCAGGATCATGGCTTCGTATTGCTCGACCACCGCCAGGAATTGCGGCAGCAGCGTCAGGATCACCGCACCGATCAGGGCGCCAAACACCGAGGCCATACCGCCCAGCACCACCATCACCACCAGTTCCACTGAATGCATGAAGCTGCCGATATCAGGCGTGATGAAGCCGTTCTTGTGGGCGAACAGACTGCCCACCATGGAGGCGAACACCGCAGACACCACGAAGACCAGAACCTTGTAGCTGGAGGTATCGACGCCGACCACCTCGGCCCCGACCTCGGAGCCGTGCACGGCCCGCAACGCCCGGCCCACCGGCGAATCGATCAGGTTGAGCGCCAGCCACACCGTCAGGATCAGCAAAATGCCCACCACCCAATACCACATGCGGTCGCCCATGACGGTGAAGCCCAGCAGGCTGAAATTATCCACCGACATGCCGTCGGGACCACCGGTGATCTTGGCCTCGGTCTTCAGCACGATGTGGATGATGATGCCGATGCCCAAGGTCGCCATGGCGAGGTAGTGGCCCTTCAGCTTCAGGATCGGACGTCCGACCACGAAGGCCAGCAGCCCCACCACCGTTGCCGAAATCAGCATGGCGGCGATGGGCGGCAGGCCCCAACTGGCGGTCAGCAGCGCCGAGCCATAAGCCCCCAGGGCAAAGAACCCGGCGTGGCCCAGGCTGATCTGACCGGCATAGCCGATCAGCAGGTTGAGGCCGACACAGACGATGGCGTTGAACATGGCGTTCACGGCGACGTCGTAGTAATAGCTGTTGGAGAAGCCGAGCGGCGCCACGGTGATCACCACCGCCAACAACGCCAGCCCTCCGGTTCTTGCAGTCTTGAAATTCATGGCGTCACACCCGATCCGTGCCGCGCTTGCCGAACAGCCCGTTGGGCATGAAGAACAGCACGAAGAGAATGATGATAAAGGCGATGGCGTCCTTATAGGCCGACGACAGGTATCCCGACGCCAGGGCCTCGGCGATACCGACGATCAGGCCGCCGACGATGGCGCCGCCGCCATTGCCCAACCCGCCCAGAACCGCGGCGCTGAAGCCCTTGAGACCCAGCATGATGCCCGCTTCATAATTGGTGAAGGTGATAGGGGTCACCACCACGCCGCCCACGGCGCCCAACAGGGCCGAAAGGGCGAAGCTGGCCAGCAGCACCTTCTTGACGCCCACGCCAACCAACTGGGCGGCGAGGCGGTTGTGGGAGGTGCCCAGCATGGCCTTGCCGAACATGGTCCGGTTGAAGAACCACCACAAGGCCACGATCACCGCCCCCGAGACGCCGAACACCCACAGACTCTGCGGCATCAAGGTGGCGCCGAATACGCCGATGGGCGTTTCGCCCGAGAAGGCGGGCAGCGAGTGGAATTCCTTGTCCCACAGGATCTGGGCCGCGCCCCGAAGGAAGATCGAGGCACCGATGGTGATGATGATGATGGTCACCACATCGGAGTTGCGGGCGGGTTCAATGGCGAACTTTTCCAGCGCCACCCCCACCATCATGGAGGCCAGCATGGACAAGGCAATGGCCAGCGGCAGGGGCAGCCCCGCAGCCACCATGGTCGCCGTCGCCATTCCGCCGATCATGATGAACTCGCCTTGGGCGAAATTAATCACGTGGCTGGAGTTGTAGATGATGGCGAAGCCAAGCCCGGCCAGCGCATAGATGGCGCCAGAGGTCAGCCCGGAAAACAGATACTGTAGGAATGCGGCGAACATAGCTCCCCCGTCTCCTCCTTGAGGCCCAGTGGACGGCCCGCTCCACGTTAAGGAAGCGGGCCGCTTAGGATCGGTCGGATTAGTCGCTCAAAAGCCAATCGCCCTTACGGATTTCCACCATGTGGAACGCCGACGGCGACAGGCCCATGTGATCCGTGGCACTCATGGAAACCAAACCACCGGTTCCCACATAGCCCGAGGTCTTCTCGATCTCGTCGCGCACCTTGGCCTTGTCGGTCGAACCGGCGCGCAGAACTGCGGCCAGGGCGATCTGAAGGCCGTCATAAGCATGACCGGCGAAAGTGGACACATCGGACTTGAAAGCGGTCTCATAGTCCTTCTTGAAGGCGGTCACCACCGGCTTTTGCGGATCGGTGGCGCCCAGCTGATCGGGAACCACCAAGCCGGAAGCCGGCAGACGCACGCCCTCACTGGCGTCACCCGCCAGCTTGATGTAGTCCTTGGACGCAACGCCATGGGACTGATACAGCGGAACCGACATGCCCAGCTGCTTGAAGTTCTTGGTCACGATGGCCGGCCCCTGACCGAAGCCGAAATTGAACACCGCCTGTACTCCGGCGGCATTCTTGATCTTGGTCAGCTGGGCGGTCACGTCGGGATCCTTGGGCGAATAGACTTCATCCGCCACGATCTCGATGCCGAAATTCTTCGCCACCGCCAGCGACTGATCGTGGCCCGACTTGCCGAAACCGGCATCCTCGGAGATCAGGGCGATCTTGGTGAGGCCCTTCTTCTTCATGTCCGAGAAAACCTTCTCGGCCGCCATACGATCGGTGTGGGGGGTCTTGAACACCCACTTCTTCACCGGCTCGACGATGTTGACGCCGCCAGCCAGGGAGATGAAGGGAGTCTGGCCGCGCTCGGCCAGGGGGACCGCCGCCATGGTGGTGCCGGTGGTGGTGCCGCCGATCAGAATATCGACCTTGTCGCTTTCGATCAGACGCTTGGTGAAGGTGGTGGCCTTCTCGCCAGCCCCGCCGTCGTCATAAACAACCAGCTCGACCTTGCGGCCCTGAACGCCGCCGTCCTTGTTGATCCGCTCGACATACATCTCCAGCGTCTTCTTCTCGGGTTCGCCGAGGAAAGAGGCCGGACCAGTCACGGAAAGGATCGAACCAATTTTAATCGGGTCAGCGGCGAGAGCCACGCCCGCGGCACCGTAAACACTGGTGGCGACAACAAACGCCGCCCCAAAACGAGTGAGGTTACGCATTCTAATTCCTCCCAGAAGCAGCCCGCAGCTTATTCCGCCGCTTGGCTTATCTAAGATCCTATTTAACCCGAGAGCAACCGCTTGCGCCACGAAAAAATTGCGCAATTGCGTACCGTTTTGCCTATTGGGCCAAATCCAGGGAAAAAGTATGGGATTTGGGAAAATTTTATATTTTTGTTGCAACAAAATGTGACAATTCGTAATGTCTCTTTGGGGAGTTGCATCAAAAAAACGGGCGGCCAAAAATGGGAGATGCGGGGACATGCCGGAGGGACAAGACGGCCTAATCGAAAAGCTGAAACAGCAGCGAGACCGCTTTATCGCCTTTGCCTTTGCAGGCGCAGATTTACTGCTGGAGATGGATGATGCCGATGTCGTCACCTATTCGGCTGGGGCGGGAGAAACGCTCTACGGGATTTCCGACTCCGAATTGCTGAACAAGCCGCTTCTCGATTTCATTTTTCCCAAGGACCAAAAGCGGTATTCCGAAGCCTTGCTGCGCCTTCGCAACACCGGGCGCCTGGATCACACCCCCATCACCATGGTGGGCCGCACGGGTTCGGTCTCGCGCATGCGCATGGCCGGAATCAAATTGCCGCAATTTCCCCATGGCTATCACTTGGTGATGTCGCGCATCGCGCCGGTGGCCTCGGCCGAAGTGGAAGAGGCCCAAATGGCCCAGGCCCAGGACTCGCGCGTTCAGTTCGTAGAAATGGTCCGCCAGCGCCTGAACGAGGCCAACCGCCTGGGCGAGGACTACACCCTGACCATGTTCGACATGTCTGGCTCCAACTTCAAATCGGTGGAACCGGCGGTTCTGCAAAGCTTCATCACCACCTTACTGCATACCCTGGAAGAGTGTTCGGTGCGCAAGGTCTCGGCTGGCGCACTCCACAATCAAGCCTTCGGTCTGGTGCATGATAAATCCATCACCGCCGATGCGGTGCAGAAAAGACTGTCGGCGGTCACCGCTAAGTTCGGCGACAAGATCAAGGGTTCGGCGTTGAAGATGCACAGCGCCTCCCTCGACATGGACGATAAAAGCCTGTCCGAGGAAGATATCGGCAAGGCGCTGACCTTTATCGTCAACGCCTTCATCCGCAACAGCAATCAGTTCACCATCAAGACCCTGGCCGACGGCGCCAAGGTGGCGGTGGAAGACACCCTGGTCCGGGTACGCAACTTCCGCAAGATGATCAAGAGCGAGCGCCTGACCTTCCTCTACCAGCCCATGGTCAATGTCAACACCGGCACGGTGTTGGCCTATGAGGCGTTCGGACGCATCGCCCACGACAAGGGGTTCTTCAACCCGTCGCAGATCATTCCGTTCGCCACCGATGTCGGCGTCATCGGCGAATTCGATCTCATGGCGGTACAAAAAGCCGTCCTGACCATGAAAGCGGCCACCGACATCTCGCCCCTGGCCACCATCGCGGTCAATGTCTCGGGCACCTCGCTGGGTAATCCGGCCTTCTATCACGCACTGCTGAAGATCCTGGAAGCCAATAAGAATGTGCTGTCGCGGCTGGTGCTGGAAGTAACCGACGCCGCCCGGATCTACAATCTGGATGAGGCCCGGCGTCTGCTGGCCCGGATCAAGCGCCTGGGCGTCCGCCTGTCGCTGGACGATTTTGGGTCGGGCGGGTCGGCCTTCGATATCTTGCGTATTCTGCCGGTCGATTTTGTCAAAATCGATTCCACCTATATCCTTGATGCCAAGGACAAGCGGGGGCGGTCGGTGCTGCGCGCCATGACCAACCTCGCCCATGATCTCGGCATGACCACCATCGGCGAGTGTATCGAGGATACCCACATGCTCACCATCCTCAAGGATGTCGGCATCGAATACGCCCAGGGCTATCTCTTCGCCGCCCCCGCTTTGGATAGCGCCAAAAAGAACCGTTCTTACAAGGACCATCTGGCTACCGCCCAGACCGTCGCCGCCGAATAGGCGACGGCCATCATTCGCCAGAAGCAGGGCTGCTGCCCGGCCATTCCACTGGACCCGGGCCGGTGTTCTGGTATTTTGCCCCTATCGGCTGTCTTAAACGTTGGTCGATGTATAATTTCGTGGGGGCGCCAGCAATGCATGATCCTTTGAATGCCTTTGCCTTGGGAGGCGACGTCTATCTTGATGGCGCCAAAACCGGTCCGCTGGCCGGATTGACCTTTGCCGCCAAGGATGTCTTTGACGTCGCCGGGTATGTCACCGGCGCGGGCAACCCCGACTGGCGCCGATTGGCCGAACCCGCCAAACACACCGCCTGGGCCGTCAGCGCCATGCTGGAATCCGGTGCCCGTCTGGTGGGCAAGACCCACACCGACGAACTGACCCGCGGCATCTTTGGCGACAACGCCCATTACGGCACACCGGAAAACCCCCGTGCGCCCGGCCATGTTCCGGGCGGCTCGTCCAGCGGCTCGGCCGCCGCCGTTGCCGGCGGTCTATGCGCCATGGCTCTGGGCACTGATACCGCCGGATCCACCCGCGTGCCGTCCTCGTTCTGCGGCATCTACGGCCTGCGTCCCACCTTGGGCCAGATCTCCATGGACGGGGTTCTCAGCCAGTCCAACACTTTCGACACCGTCGGCATGATGGCCGACGACCCCGACTTGCTGGGCAAGATGGGCGAAGTCCTGCTACGCAAGAAAATCCGCGATATCCGCCCGGATAAGGCGGTGGTGCTGGAAGACACCCTGGAATTCTCCGACCCCGCCGTTGCCGCCGCCATCGAGGCCGCCCTGCCCCGCATCCAGGACGCAGTCGCCCCCATCGTGCGCGGCACCCGTGTCTCGCAAGTGCCGCTGTCCGATTGGCTGGAACACCAAAACGCCATCCAGGGCCGCGAGGCCTGGGAGACTTTCGGCCCGTGGATCAATGCATCCAACCCGCGCTTTGGCTTTGAAGTGGCGGATAACTTCCTGCGCGGCTCGCGCGTTGCCAACCGCACCCTGTCTGCCGCCCGCGGCTTTCGCCTGCGGGCCAAGCGCTGGGTTCAAGAGGCGCTGGCGGGTAATGCCGTCTTGGTTCTGCCGACCACGCCGGTAACCGCGCCGCCGGTCCACAGCCCGCGCTCGGTGATGTGGGAGATCCGCTCGCGCATCGTCAGCCTGACCTCCATCGCCGCCATGGCCGGGTGCCCCCAGATCAGCCTGCCGCTTTGTACGGTGAATGGATTACCGCTGGGGCTGTCGCTGATCGGTGCGCGCGGCAGCGACACCCTGCTGCTGGCCGCCGCCCGGCGGATCGGCAAGGCTTGAATCGAACCTTGCCCCGACCGCTCTAAAGCCCTCTGATCCATTTCGGACGCAACGAGACCTCGCCTTCCAGGGCGAGGTCGATTTGTGCCAGCAGCTTGTCACGGTCACGGGGCAGATTGCCCGCCAGGGCCAGACGATTGCTCACATGGTTGGAACGGAAGATCACCGGCGAAGGCGGGTCGAGGCGTTCAATCAGACGGCGTAATTCCAGCAGGATGCCCTGGTCATCCTGCCACTGGAACTCCTCGCCGAAGCGTTCAAAAAAGCGTGGCGCCACGGATGATTCCAGCCCCAACTGCAAGGTGGAGAGATAGACCGGCGGCGCCCGGTTGACCAAAGCGGCGGTGGCGTCCATGTGGTCTTGCCAATGGGCCTTGCCGCCCAGACCCAGGATAACCGTGGCAGAGACCTTGAGCCCGGTCTCACGCGCCCGCGTCAGCGCCGCCTCCATCTGCTTGGCCGAGCCCTTGGCGATCCGTTTGAGCAGATCGTCCGAGCCGCTCTCGATGCCGAGATAAACCTGCCCCAGACGCTTGGATTTCAACAGCGCGATATCGTCTGGGCTCTTGGCCAGAATATCGAACGGAGTGGCATAGGCCGTCACCCGCTGTAAATCAGGAAACACCGCTGCCAGCCGATCGCACAAAGCGGCCAGAGTCTCGGTGGGCAGGCAATAGGCATCACCATCGGCCAGAAACACGCGGCGCGCCTCGGGCCATGCGGCGGCGGCGGTATCCATGTCGGCAAAAACCTCCTCCAGCGGACGGGCGCGGTAGGCCTTGCTTTTATACATGCTGCAAAAGGCACACTGATTATAGCGACAGCCCAGGGTCGCCTGGATGATCAGGTTCTCGCCCTCGGACGGCGGCCGCCACAGGGGGAAATCGTAATCGAGCATGGGGCCCCTACTTTGTGAATTGCCGCGCGATGTCATTGGCCCGAATCTCGCCATGGACAGCCTCAAGACGGTCCAGCACCTTCTGGGCATCCGGGTAGCTTCTTGAAATGACGAAATACATGCGGACGGTATCCAGAACCGACTGCCTCAGCTCTGGAATGGAGCGTCGAGATAGCACATGGGCATCAGCCACTTCGGCATAATTCAGCAGATAATCAGCCCGTCCGGCTTCCAGCATCGCAAAAGCGGCCTCGTGGGTGTGGGCTACGTTGTTGGTGATGGCGTTCTTCGGGTCGGCCAGAATTGTTGCCAGACCACCATAACTGAAACCGGACAGGGTGATGATGCTCTTCCCGGCCAGATCCTCCTTGGTACGGATCAAAGGCTTGTCGCCGATGGAATAGACCCGCAACTCATCATACCAAACATTGCGGCGGCTATAGATACAGCACTGATCAAGCAACGGATTGGGAACCAGGATCGAGAAATTGGTCTCCCCGGACTGCAGGCTGTGCATCAGCCGAGGAGCAGGGAGACTGCTCCCGCGCCAAGACATCCCAACCTTGGAGAATAAGACATTGAGCAAACGGGGGTAATGGCCGTCAGGCTCACCATTGGCGTTGGTATAGGCCCGGGGCGGCTGCTCAGGATAACCGTATTCGATCATGGGAAGCATCTGAGCCTCGACCGGCCGGATTGCCGCCGAAACGGCAAGAACCATGGCCAAGGCGGTTATGCGCGCCGCCAGCCCCCCCGCTATCAAGCGTCCTCTCCCGCAACGGAATCCGGCCGCTTGTTGCGCATGGTGACGAATTCCTCGGCGGCGCTGGGGTGAATGCCGATGGTGGCGTCGAACTGGGCCTTGGTGGCGCCGCATTTCAGCGCCACGGCAAAGCCTTGGACGATCTCGGGGGCATCCGGCCCCACCATGTGGACACCCAGGACACGGTCGCTGGTGCGCTCGACGATCAGTTTCATCATGGTACGCTCGTCGCGGCCCGACAGGGTGTTGCGCATGGGCTTGAACCGCGACAGATAGACATCGACGCAGCCGTGCCGCCGCCTTGCTTCGGCCTCGGTCAGCCCCACCGTGGCGATGGGCGGCATACAGAACACCGCCGACGGAATATTATCATACTCCATGGCGGTGGGGCGGCCGCCAAAGGCGGTGTTGACGAAGGCCATGGCCTCGGCGATGGCGACGGGAGTGAGGTTGATCCGGTCGGTGACATCGCCCACGGCCCAGATATTTTCAACGCTGGTACGGGAATATTCGTCCACCACCACGGCACCGCGCTCGTTCAAGGCGACGCCGACCCGCTCCAACCCCAGCCCGGCGCTGTTGGGCGAGCGGCCGGTGGCGTAAAGCACCAGATCGGTCTCGATGGTCTCGTCGCCGGACAGCCGCACGCTATACATGCGCCCGGTACGCTCGATAGAATGGACCACGGTTTCGCACCGCAGATCGATGCCCTTGCGGACCATCTCCTCGGCCAAGGTGGCGCGCACATCCTGGTCGAACCCCCGCAGCACTGTGTCGCCGCGCAGCACCTGGGTGACCTTGACGCCGAGCGCGTTGAAGATCCCGGCGAACTCGACCGCGATATAGCCGCCGCCGACAATCACCATGCGCTCGGGCAATTGCATCAGGTCCAGCGCCTCATTAGAGGTGACGGCAAATTCGATGCCAGGAACATCAGGCAGCGAGGGCCGCCCGCCGGTAGCGATCAGAATGGTCTCGGCGGTCAGGGCTTGCCCTCCCACCATCACGGTATGGGCGTCGGCCAGACGGCCGCGGCCCTCGATCAAAGTCACGTTATTGTCGCGCAGGATGCGGTTGTAGACCGTCTCCAGCCGGTTCAGCTCGACATTCTTGGACGCCACCAGCCGCGCCCAGTCGAAACCGAACGAGCCGATACTCCAGCCAAAGCCCAGGGCATCGGTGAAGTCCTCGGCGAAATGCGCTCCCATGACCAGCAGCTTCTTGGGGACGCAGCCGCGCATGACGCAGGTGCCGCCGACCCGGCTTTCCTCCACCACCGCCACCTTGCGCCCCATCTGGGCAGCCATCCGGCTGGCCCGCCCCCCCCCCGAGCCGGCCCCCAGGGTGATCAGATCGAAATCGGTGGCGGTCATGGCGTTGTCCTTATCCAATACTGCTCTCCAGGGTATAGGCGAGTGAAGGACTCGGTCAATGTCGCTTGGCAGAAGACCGCCCTGCATGCCAAGCTTGGGAATAATACCGCCACCCGGCGTTTGAGAGACAATAAGGCCGAGTCACGTCAGGGGCTCGCCGCTATAGTGTTGGAAGGAACAACAGTGCCGCAGCAGAGCCCCGGCTCGAACCTTGCCTCCCGCCTGCCGTTCCACTACGGCTGGGCGGTGGTGGCAGCCGGAACCCTGGCGATTTTCGCCTGTCTGGGCCTGGGGCGGTTCGCACTGGGCATGCTGCTCCCGTCCATGGGGCATTCCCTGGCCCTCAGCCGCAGCGAGATGGGCTGGATCTCCACCGGCAATTTCATCGGCTATATGGCGGCGGTCATGCTGGGCGGCCATATGGTCGCCCGTATGGGAGCCCGGCGCACCATCGTCATCGGGCTTGGATTGGTGGGCGGTTCCATGATGCTGGTGGCCCACGCCGACAGCCAGATTCAGGTCCTGGCCCTGTACCTGATCACCGGCTTTGGCAGCGGCACCGCCAATGTTCCGGTCATGGGCCTGATCGCCCACTGGTTCGGCCGCCGGATGCGGGGCCGCGCCGCAGGCTTCGTGGTGATCGGCTCGGGTTTCGCCATCATGGTCAGCGGCGCCCTGGTTCCCGCCATCAACGCCTTGCAGGGAGCCGAGGGCTGGCGGCTGTCGTGGACGGTGATCGGCCTGATGGTGCTGGTGGCCGCCGCCATTGATCTGGTGGTCCTGCGCAACCATCCCTCCGACATGGGCGTGCAGCCGGTGGAAGGAGCCGCCGCTCCAGTAGCAGCAGCAGCAGCCTTTCCGGCGGCTCCCGCCGCCCCGGCGGTGTCCAAGACCCGCATCCTGGCCCATCTCGGGATTCTTTACGCCTGTTTCGGCTTCACCTACGTGATCTACGCCACCTTCATCGTCACCACCCTGGTGCAGGAGCGCGGCTTTCCCGAAGCCACCGCCGGGCATTTCTGGTCGTGGATCGGCTTCCTGTCACTGGCCTCGGGGCCGGTGTTCGGCACTCTGTCCGACCGTATCGGCCGCCGGGGTGGGCTGATGATCGTATTTTCGTTCCAGGCCTGCGCCTATCTGCTGGTGGCGCTGCCCTTGCCCGAGCCGTTCCTCTACGCCTCCATCGTCTTGTTCGGACTGGTGGTGTGGAGCATTCCCTCGATCATGGCGGCGGCGGTGGGCGATTATCTGGGGCCGGAACAGGCGGCTTCGGCCTTCGGCACCATCACGGTGGTGTTCGCCCTGGGTCAGATCACCGGCCCGGCACTGGCCGGGTGGATGGCCGATGCCTGGGGCAGCTTCTCCGGCAGCTTCGTCATGGCGGCGGCGGTGGCAGCCGCCGCCATCGTCGGCGCGGCCTTCCTGCCCGCCTCACACCGGCATTAGAGTTTTTCGCACTTAAGCTGAATCGGAAAATCGAAAAACTCTTGAGCCCGAGCGGCGCTTGAGCCCTGAAAAAGCAGAGCTTTTTCGTATACACAGAATCCGAGAGTGCTTCAGGCTAAACCTGAAGCACTCTAACCCACTTCGTCCTGATAGCGCCGCGCGATGATCGAAGCGGCGACCAGCTGGATGAAGTGGTAGAGGATGATGGGCGCCAGCACCATGCCCAAAACCGGGCTGGCGCCGAACATGATCTTGGCCATGGGAACGCCGGTGGCCAGCGACTTCTTGGTGCCACAGAAAATCCCGGTGATCCGGTCCTCGCGGTCAAAGCCCAGCCAGCGGCACAGCACTCCCAGCAGCCCGAAGACCGAGAAGAACAAGACCAGGGAAACTCCCGCCACCAGCGCCAGGGTCTCGGCCCCATGCTCGGCCCACACCCCCTCGGCGATGGAATCGCTGAACGAGTTGAAGACGATCAGTAAGATGGTGATGCGGTCCAAACTCTTCAGCCACCCCATGTTGCGGGCGATCCAATCCTTCAGCCAGGGGCGCAGCACCTGACCGCCAATGATGGGCAACAGCACCAGCAGCACGATCTTCAGCAGCACCTTGCCCAGATCCAGCGAACCGCCGCTGGCCGACAGGTACCAGTTGACCCAAAGGGGCGTCAGGATCACGCCCAACAGGCTGGACAGGCTGGCGTTGAAAATAGCACCAGCCACATTGCCCCGCGCAATGGAGGTCATGGCCACCGACGACGAGATGGTGGACGGCAGCGCCGCCAGAAAGAAAAACCCCAGCAACAGATCGGGATGAACCCGCCCCCCCGCCAAGGCCCCCGCCCCCCAAACCAGGGCAGGAAACAGCACGAAGGTGGAGAGCTGCACCATGACGTGCAGCCGCCAGTTCATCATACCCGCCTTCAGGCGCTCGGGCGGCAAGGTCAGGCCGTAAAGCAGGAACACCAGCGCGACGCCATAGCCCGCGACCACATCCATGCGCAAAAGGCCGCCGCTGCGCCCCAGGTCGGGCATCAGCCAGGCCGAGGCCACCATGGCCATCAGGCCGATGAGAAATGCGTCGATTCCGATACGGGATAACAGGCGCAGCACGCTTATGGGCCTCCACAAATCTGGTCCTCGACCCTACATTAAAGCGGAGGATGAGAGTCACTCCGTTCATGCACGCCCTCATTTCCCACCGATTGGGGATATGTGGCGCACTTATCGCAATAGCTATGGCCTTACCCAGCACAAATATGAACAAAAGACAGATAAAGCCCTTATTAACCATCATTTCCATAAGATAAGCTTTTCCACAACTCGACATTCCCAGAGTGTTGGGGTAATTGTGGAGGAGGTTCTGTGGATTGACATGAGTCGGGGATTATAAAATGAAGGCAATCGTCCGGTGCTTGGCTTCGGCCGCCCTCATCGTCGGATTGGCCGCCTGCGCAGCCGTTCCTACCGACCCGGAAGAACGCACCGAGTTCGAGGCAATCAATGACCCGCTCGAACCCCTGAACCGCAATGTCTTTGCCGTCAACATGACCTTGGATGAATACGTGATGCAGCCGGTGGCGCGCGGCTATCATGACACCCTGCCCACCGGGGTCCAGAACAGCATCCGCAACGTCCTCAACAATCTCAAGGCTCCCTACATCTTCGTCAACGACGTCTTGCAGGCCGAGCCCGACCGCGCAGCCCAGACCATGATCCGCTTCATGTTCAACAGCACCGCGGGCCTTGGCGGATTGTTCGACTTCGTCACCTATACCAACGGCCCCCGTCATCATGACGAGGATTACGGCCAGACCTTCGCGGTGTGGGGTATTCCCGCCGGCCCCTATCTGATGCTGCCGCTGCTGGGACCGTCCAACCCGCGCGACACCGCCGGCTTGGTCGCCGATTTCTTCGGCAATCCCACCGATCTGATCCTGGCCGCCAAGGATTTGGAATGGATCACCTACTCCCGCAGTGGCGTCGGTGCCCTGGATGAGCGTTCGACCCTGCTTGACCCCCTGGACGAGTTGAAGCGCGGCTCGCTGGACTTCTATGCCGCCATCCGCAGCGTCTATCGCCAGAAGCGCGCCAACGACATCGCCAACAAGGATCTTCCGGTGGCGGACGCCTACCGCAAGAAGTAATCCCCATGGGAAGGTGTTTCTCCGCAGCAGCCGCAGCCGCCCTGATGCTGGTATCTCTTGGGGCGAGGGCGGAGGGGGTCGAGGGTAAGCGGCAATTCGCCGAATTCTCCTTTACCCCCACCGCCCCCGAACTGACCGCAGCCAAACGCTGGGGTGCCGAGCACTTCGCCAAGGGCAAGGCGGCGGGACGCCCGGTCACCCCAGTAGTAGCCCGCGCCGGAGCCACCATCCTTATCAGTCTGGAATCCGTCGCCGTCTGCGACCGGGTCAAGGCCTGCCCACTGCTGGTCTTCCGCGACATCACCGCCAAACCGATCCTCAAGACCTACGCCTTCCAGAATCTGGCGGTCGAGTACCGCGAGAAGGATACCTATCTCATTTTGCGGCGGTGGGATGAAGTCACCGAATGCAAGATCAGCAATACCCAGAAAGCCCTCTGCCGCAAGTCCCCTCCGCCCAAGACCGGATAACCACCAACAAGACTTCCGGCGTGGTTCCATTCATGTTAGGTACATTGATTCGTCCCCCGCTGTTCGGGGGGCAGGGGAATTGGGTAGCAATACGATGGTTAGGAAGCAGAGCCGCGGTTTCGCAGGTCTAGCTGGTCGGTGGCTGTTACTGGCCTCGGCGGCGATTGTGCCGGTGGGCTGCAGCCTTACTCCCGAATTCCAGCGCCCGAAGCAAGACATCCCCGCCGCCTTCCGCAATCCCGTGCCCGAACCGTCGCCGGAATTGCCGCGCCCGACCTCGCAATGGTGGCTGGCTTACAATTCGGATGAACTTAACGCCCTGGTGGAAGAGGCGCTGAGCAACAACCACGACGTCAAGGCCGCTACCCAACGCATCCTTCAGGCCGAAGCCCAGGCCGGCTCGGCAGCGTCGAGCCTGTTGCCCACCATTTCACTGGGAGCCAAGCGCAGCGCCGATTCCCCCACCGGTGGTCAAGGCTCTATCATCAATCCCCCCACCAACCGCACCCATCGCCTCAGCCAGATGGGGCTGTCCACCAGCTATGAACTGGATCTGTGGGGCAAAATTCGGGCATCCGAGGTGTCGGCCCTGGCGTCGGCCCTGGCCAATGTCCATGACCGCGAGGTCATCACCACCACCCTGGTCGCCGATCTGGTGCTGACCTATCTGCAATACCTTGAAGGCAACGACCGCGAATCGGTCGCGCGCCAGAATATCGCCAACATGAAAACCATGCACGCCGCCGTGCGCGAACGGGTCCGCCTGGGTGAAAGCTCGCGGCTGGAACTGGCGCAACAGCGCAACGTGCTGGCTCAGGGCGAGGCCACCATTCCCCCCATCTTGCTGCAACGGGAGCGGGCTCAGAACAAGATCGCGGTCTTGCTGGGGCGGCCGCCGCAATCCTTAACCCTCGGCAGCAAATCCATGCTGGAGCTCAAGATTCCAGAAGTCTCGCCCGGCCTGCCCTCCGACTTGCTGCTGCGCCGCCCCGACATCAAGAAGGCCGAGGCCAACCTGATGGCCGCCAATGCCAATATCGGCGTTGCCCGAGCCAAGATGCTGCCCTCGTTCTCGCTGACCGGCGAACGGGGCTGGGCCAGCCAGTTGTTCGACACCATCATCAATCCCGGCAGCATCTATTGGAACATTGCCGCCAGCATCACCGCCACGGTGTTCGACAACGGCAAGACCGCCGCCGACATCACCTTCAGCCGCGCCAAGTTCACCGAACTGGCCGAGGTCTATCAGCAGGTGGTTCTGACCAGTCTGCGCGATGTCGAGGACGCCCTGCTCGGCGTCCGACTGGAGAATGACCTGGAAGTGGCACAAGAAGAGGTGTTGAAGGCCTCTCTCGACGCCTACAGCCTCAGCTCCGAGGCCTTCCGCCTGGGGATGGTGGACTATCTCAACGTGCTTGAAACCCAGCGCACCCGCTTCCAGGCGGAAGATGCCAGGGTTCAGGCTCGCTTTGGCCGTCTGGAGGCCAGCGTCGCCCTTTACAAGGCCCTGGGCGGCGGCATGGAATCCGACCAGCCGGAAAAACCCGCCACCGCAGCCGCGCCCGAAGGCACCAACAAACCCGAGACAGCCAAACCCGAGAACAGCGAGCCCGCCAAGGCCCCTGGCGACGCCCGCCTTGCCCCGCCCCCCGGTAATTCCAGCCACACCATCGAGACAGCCAGCGCGGACTGATCAAGCCCCATGGAAGAAACCCTGAAGGCGTACTGGACCCATCACGCGCTGGCGGTCAACGGCCTGATCCTTTTGCACATGCTCGGCGCGATCGTGGTGGGGCTGGCCATCGGCTATGAACGCTCCTATCACGGGCGCGCCGCCGGGTTGCGCACCTACTCCCTGGTCTGCCTCGCCTCCACCGCCCTGACCGTGGTCAACGGCTATCCCGCCATGTGGTATGGCGGATTGTCAGATACTCCCGGTATCGCCGACCCCACCCGCTCGATCCAGGGCATCATGACCGGTATCGGCTTTCTTGGCGCCGGGATGATCATGAAGGAAGGCTTCAGTATCCGTGGCTTGTCCACTGCTGCCTCCATCTGGGTGACGGCGGCCATCGGTGTTCTGATCGGCGTTGGCTTTTATGTTGCAGCCGTTTTCGCCGCTATTGCGACGGTGACGGTCATGAGCATCGCCCGTGGCCTGGGGCGGGCCTTGCCCCACCAGACCATGCTGCACCTGACCCTCAGCTATCCCCATAACGAGACACCGCCCGCCGACGACATCCGCACCATGCTGGAGCGCTTTGGCTTTGTCGTTCACGAGTGGTCGTTTCAACTGGAAGAGGGGGGCAAGCGCTTCGATTACCAGATGGTTCTGCACGCCCAGAACGACCCGGCCCATATGAAGCTGGTGGACGAGTTGTCGAGAACCCCATCCCTGCTGGGCTTCCGCCTGTCGCCGTCCCGGTATTAGAAAAAAGGGTGCCTGGAGCAATGTCCGGGCACCCTCTTGGTACGGTTTGGTCAGGTAATATTGAAACGGGACAGGGTCTCGGCCAGATCATCGCCGAATTGCGGCCCCTTGCGGATCAACGAAACTCGCGGCGGCAGGCCCTTCAGCTTGGGATTGCCCCACTCATAGCTGGTGAGAACCGCGAACGGAATATTCTCGGTCACCGGCATGGCGGTCAGGGCGCAGGCGAGGTCAACCCCCGACAACATCCCCAGCTCCATGGAAGCCACAACCATGTCGGGGCGGGTCCGCACTACGGTTTCCATGGCGGCAAAGCCGTCGCGGATGGTCGAGGTACGGTAGCCGCAGGCCGCCAGTTCGCGCTCGACGATACGCGACATAGCCTTTTCCGGCACCACCAGCAGGATTTCGACGTTCTTCTTCTCGATCTTGCCGAAATCGATATCGGCAGTGCGCTTGGCCGGCAAGGCGCGCACCACGGCAGGGGCATCGGCGTCGGAGACTGCCTCGCCATCAGCCAGCTTTTCGATCTTGTCGATGAAGACCTGGATTTCATCCAGCTCGGCGACGCCCGCGTCCTTGAGTTCGCCCACATACTCATCCAGGCGATGGGTAATCAGCTTGATGAGCGGCAGGTTCAGGGCATGAGCATGGCTGCGCATATTGCTGGCTTCGCGCTTGAGCGTCGCCAACCCCTCGACCGAGGGCACGCTCTTCGAGCGCATATTGCCAAGCAACACCTGCAATTGGCTGGCGGTATCGCGCAGCTCTTCGAGAAACTCGTTGATGACCCGAAGTTCATTTTCGTTGTCGGCGGCATCATTCAAGGACATTGCTTCCCCCAGCACTCAAATCTTATCCGCACAGACGGATACACCACTTTCATCTCGTGGGAAACCCAACCGGATGGCAGGGGATCACTGCGCCGCCTTGCGTTCGCTCTCCAGCATATCCGCCAGAGTGTAGGTGTCCAGTACCTTGAAGAAAGCGGCCAGCCCAGCTTCCAGGGCATCGCGGGCGACACAGCGGTTATTGTTGAGTCGGCAATCCTCGACCACGTTGCAGCGCATGCACCGCACCAGAGCGAAGTCTTCCTCGACTTCGCGGATAAACTTGCCCAGGGCCACGTCCTCGGGATTTTTCAGCAGGCGCACACCGCCATATTTGCCGCGCACCGTCTCCAGATAGCCGATACGGCCAAGCTGGTGGACAACCTTGGTCAGGTGGTTCTTGGAGATCTCGTAGCAATCGGCGATTTCGGTAATGGTGACGAGATCGCCGTTCCGCAATCCGACGTGAACCAAAACCCTAAGGGCGTAATCCGTATGCAATGTAAGGCGCATGGCCAACCATAACTATCGTTGAAAGGGGTGTCGGCACATGCTGAGGCATTCCTTGATATTGGTCAAGTAATCCACATGGTATGGTGTTTTCTCCCGAGACGGGAGCATCCCCCCTTCCCCCCATGGTCAAGACGTGGGTACCATCATCCCAGGCTGGATACGGAGATCTGGGGGGGGATGGCACATACCAAGTTCGTTCGGTGGATCAGGGCCCTGCCCATTGCCTGGCGAATTCCGCTGGTGGTGGCCCTTAACGTGTTCGTAGCCCTGGCGGTAGGAGCGCTTGGCTGGCACGCCGCCTCGGTAATCAACGACGATCTTGACGAGTTACGCAATGTTCAGCGGCGCTCGGGGGCGCTGTCCGATATCGACACCCGCGCCAGCCGCCTCCAGGGACAGATCCGGCAATACCTAGCCAATCCCACCGACGACCTTTTGAAGGAGGCCATGCGCCGTTCGGAAGAACTTTTCATCACCATGGGCGAGGCCACCGCCGATGAAAAGCCCCTGTCCGAGGACAGCGCCCGTATGCACGAGGCGGCACGGCGCTTCGTCACCGGTTTTCAGACCTTGAAGGCCATCAACGCCGATATCGCCAGAATCTACGAAGCCCAGGTGCTGCAAGCCACCAGCGAGATGTCGGGCCTCTATGCCATCTTGAACTCCACCGCGCGGACCCGAAGCGGCGACCTCCTGGCCCCCGCCCTGGTCAAGTCGCACGAGAACTTCGTCGAAACCCTGATCGCCATCAACGTCTTCTACTTTGATGGCAATCCCAGCCGCGCCGCCACCGCCCACCTCAATCTCGAAAAGATGACTGATACCATTCCGGTACTGGCGGGACTGGCGGGCAGCAACCTGCAACGCGATGCCCTGTCGGTGCTGGGTCAGCGGGCCCAGGCACTGACCGGAGCCATTGATTCCATCGCCCGCGGCTTCGAGGAGCGCGCCCGCATCCTCAGCGACGAGGTTGATGCCAGTCAGGCCGACATGGCCGCCACCATCGACCGCCTCATCACCCAGGGCCGTGCGAAGGAAGAAGGACTTCAGCGGCGCTCCCACGCTCAATTGCTGCGCCTATCCCTGGTCGGGGCCGCCGCCGCCATGGTGCTGGTCCTGGTCGGAGCTTGGATCAGTTGGATGATCGGCCAGTCCATCCGCGCCCCGCTGCTGCGCCTGCGCGAAGCCATGGAAGCCGGAGCCCAGGGCGACTGGAGCAGCGAGGTGGAGGACCGCGACCTTCACGACGAACTGGCTGCCATGGCCCGCACGGTCGAGGTGTTCAAACGCAACGCCATCGAAAAGCAGCGCCTGGAGCAGGAACGGGCCGAAGCCGAGCGCCGCGCCGGCGAGGTCAACCGGCGGACACTGCAAGATCTGCTGTTGCAGATGGAGGCCCACGAGCACCCCTTAAGCTTTGCCCAGCCGGTGGCCGCCGCCCCCGAAACCGAAGCCGCCGAAATCGCCGCCGTGTTCAACCGCGTGCTCGCCAAATTCCACGAAGCCACCGGCGAACGCGACAGCGCCATCACCGCCCTGACCTCGGCCAAGGAGACCGCGGAATCGGCCAATATGGCCAAGTCATCGTTCCTGGCGGCCATGAGCCACGAAATCCGCACCCCCATGAACGGGGTGATCGGCATGCTGGAACTACTCAGTCACACCCGATTGGATGGCGAACAGCGGGAACTGATCGCCACCACCCGCGAATCCGGGCTGGCACTCATGCGCATCATCGACGACGTCCTCGACTTCTCCAAGATCGAGGCAGGGCGGCTGGAACTGGAGCGGGTCGCCGTCTCGCTCAAGCACATCATGGACGGCGTCATCCAGACCGTTTCACCCGCCGCCTCGGCCAAGGGGCTGATCGTCGCTGGCTTCGTCGATCCCGGCCTGCCGTCGCGGGTGCTGGCCGACCCCGTCCGTCTGCGCCAAATTCTATTCAATCTGGTGGGTAATGCCGCCAAGTTCACCGAAAACGGCCGCATCCTGGTGCTGGCTGAACGCAGAGGCGATGCCGAAGACGGTCGCAGCCTCGTCCGCTTTCGGGTGATCGATACCGGCATCGGCATCGAAGCCGATATCCGCAACAAGCTGTTCCAGCCCTTCACCCAGGCAGAGACCTCGACCACCCGCCGCTTCGGCGGCACCGGCCTCGGCCTGTCCATCACCCGGCGGTTGGTCGATCTGATGGACGGCACTATCGGCCTGGAAAGCGAGTTGGGCCAGGGCTCGTCATTCTGGTGCGAGCTTCCCCTGCCCGCCATCGAGGATTTGAGCGCAGAGACCGAGGTGGATTTTATGGGCATGCGGGTTCTGGTCGTCGCCCCCGAGGCCGACGAGCGAACCTTGATCGCCCAGGTAATCGAGGAAGCGGGTGCCGCCGTGGTGCGCGTTCCTGGCGGGAAGGAGGCCATGGCCGCCACCCACAAGGCCACCACGACCCAGGCGCCGTTCGATCTCGCCATCCTGGTGACCGATTGCATCAGCACCGAGGAATTGGAGCCGCTGCGCACCACCCCGCTTTTGCTGATCGGCGGCGATGACGCCGCGCGGCGGTTCCGGTTGGAGCGCCTGTTCAATTGCGCAGGCTTTCTCGGCCGCCCCCTGGATCGCCGCCAGATCCGTCTAGCGGCTCACCAGATCGGCCACCCCGAAACCATGGCCGCGACCCGTTCGCCCGCCTCCATGCCCCAGATCATCGATTCACCGCTGCCCAAACCGCCGGACGAGCCCTGGGAAGGGCTGCCGATCCTGATCGCCGAGGATCACCCGGTGAACCAGCAGGTGATCGTGCGCCAGCTTCGGTTGCTGGGCTATGAAGCCGAGATTCAGCCCGACGGCCGCGCCGCCCTGGCCGCATGGCGCGAACGCTCATTCGCCATGGTCATCACCGATTGCCACATGCCGCTGATGGATGGGTTCCAGCTGACCGCCGCTATCCGTAAGGCCGACCTGGACAACGGCCACCACACCCCCATTCTGGCCCTGACCGCCAATGCCCTGTCAGGAGAGGCGGAACGCTGTCTCGCCGCCGGAATGGACTACTATTTGGCAAAGCCGGTCGAGATGGACCGCCTGAAAATCGCCCTCGAACGGCTTCTCAAGCCTATTTAGAGTTCGGTGCTCCAAGTACAATCCGTCACCGATTGCGCATTGCACAACAATGTAAATGGAACAAAAATACCCGTTGAACATGGGATCATTTGGCATGCCCAGGGATATTGCCAGTGTCAAGCGGATCAGCGGCAAACCCGTCGAGCCCGCCATTGACCACAACAGCGCCGTACGCGTCATCAACGACACCCTCAAGGGGCCTGTCGCCAGGATTTTTCGCGGCATCGTTCCGGCCTTCGGCGATCTTTCAGGCGGAGAGTTCTACGATACCGTCATGGGCAGTTCCGACCTGCTGCACGGCTGCATTCTGATCCTGCGCCGCCATCCCGAACATTTCCGCGAATTGCTGGTCGATGCCAAGGGCAGAACGGTCAACGACGACTTTGTCCGTCTGGCCTGCGGCCGCTCGCTCCATGACATCATCGGCATGCTGGTGCGGACCCATGCCAAGCGTCACTTCCGCTCGGTCCTGGGGGGGGATCCCAACGACCCCACCAGCCGCTCCGGACGCATGTATCAGGCCATGAACGAATACCTGATCCACGACTGGCAGGTTCCCCTGGTCCCCCATTACGCCCCCCTGCCGCTGCACAAGGTGCGCGAGATGGGGCCGCGCCTCCTCGACATCCGCGAGGCCGAATTGCTGGACGCCATCGCCACCGCCGCCGGTCCGACGCCGCCGCCCTTGCCCAAACTGACCACCCTCCCCCTTCCCGAGCCCGGCGCCCACCCCACCATGGTGATCGTGCGCAGGCCCGCGCCGCCGGAGGAAGCCGGACCGCAGCATACTCCGCAGGAAGAATTCTGGTGGGACGCCATCACCGACCGCAAGGTCGCCGATATTTTGGGGCCACGAAACAATAACGAACTGCGCGAGTTGGTCGCGGCGCTGGCGGGGGTCAACGACAGCGTGCGGACCGAACTGTTCGCCGGTCTCTCGCTGACCACCTTTCAGGCTGCGACCTGCCTTGCCACCGCCTTCCGGGTGATGGGCCGCACAGGCTTTACCGGAACCTTCGGTAATCCCGGCAAGCCTGCTCAGATTGCCAAGATCGCCACCCAGATGAAAAAACGGGGCGTCAGCTCGCGCACCGACCTGAAGGCCCTGGTGGGCCATACCGAGGGTGCGCTTAAGGGCTGACGCCCCGCTCTGGTCATTTCATGAAGCGGTGGTAAAGCCACGACAGGCTATAGCCCACCCCCAGCCAAAGCCCCACATAAAGGGCGGTACTCAGCATATCGCTCAGATCACTCATGGTCGCGTCCCCCCTACTCGGCCTTGAACACCGGCTTGCGCTTGCCGCGGAAGGCGGCCAGCCCCTCGGCATAATCGGTGGTGCCGAGGAAGGCATAGCATTCATCCAGCTCGGCCGCGCTCACCGGCACTCCGGTGGCAAGCCGGTTGATGAAGGCCTTGTGCCAGCGATTGGCCAGCGGCGCTCCGGCGGCAATCCGTTTGGTGGTGGCGGCGATTTCGGCCTCCAGCATGTCGTCCTCGACCACCCGGTTGAGCATGCCCTTGGCCAAGGCCTCGTCGGCATCGAACACCCGGCCTTCCAGCAGAATCTCCAACGCGCCCACATGACCGGCGACCTGACGGATGGCGGCCAGTTCAGGGTAAGCCATCACCACCGAGATCTTGTTGATGGGAACGCCGAACTTGCCCGACTTGGCGGCAATCCGCATATCGCAGCAACAAGCCAGCTCCAGCGCCCCGCCGACGCAAGGACCATAAATGGCGGCGATCACCGGCTGGGGGCAGGCCCGTACCGCGTCCAACGCCTTGCGCATCACCAGATCATAGGCCTTGGCCTGCTCGGCATTGGCGCGCAGGGTATCGAATTCCTCGATGTCGGCACCGGGGGCGAAAGCCTTGGTGCCAGCCCCGCGCAGCACCACCGCATGGATGGTCTTGTCGGCAGAAATGGTGGTGAAAGCCTCAGCCAGGCCACGCCACATGGGCAGGTTCAGGGCGTTCAGACGGTCGGGCCGATTGAGGGTGACGGTGACGATGGCGCCCTCGCGGCTGACCAAGATGACGTCGGACATGTGGATTCCTTGTTCTGTCGGCTTGCAGGATGAAGCGATTGTGCCTATACCGCCTTTTACCGGCAAGGCGTACCCAGCGAAAGGGCTCGATGATGGCACAATCCGTTTCCCGCACCTCCGAACAGAAGCAAGCGGCGCTGACCACCGCGCGCATCCTTCTGGAAATCAAGGCGATCAATTTCCGCCCCGAAGAGCCCTATATCCTGACCTCGGGCTGGGCCAGCCCGGTCTATGTCGATTGCCGCAAGGTGATCTCGTTCCCGCGCGCCCGCGCCAAGATCAGCGAGCTGATGGCCAACGCCATCTTGCGCGAAGTGGGCTTTGAATCCGCCGACGCCATCGCGGGCGGCGAGACCGCGGGCATCCCCTATGCCGCCTGGATTTCCGAGCGTCTGGGCCTGCCCATGCTTTATGTGCGCAAGAAGCCCAAGGGCTTTGGCCGCAACGCCCAGATCGAAGGCGATTTCGCCGACGGTGCCCGCGTGGTGCTGGTTGAGGATCTCGCCTCGGATGGCGCCTCCAAGGTCAACTTCGTCAACGCCCTGCGCGAGGCGGGCGCCACCATCGACCATTCCATCGTGGTGTTCTTCTATGGCGTCTTCCCCGGCGCGCTCAAAAGCCTGGAGGAGATCGGCGTAGACCTCTCCTATCTGGCCAATTGGTGGGATGTGCTGGAAGTGGTCGAACAAGACGGCCATTTCGACAAGCGCACCATCGAGGAAGTCCGGTCCTTCCTCCACGATCCGGTACGGTGGTCGTCCATGCATGGCGGCCGCAGCGCCTGACCGAGACGATCAAGGGGCGCTTCGGCGCCCCTTTTTTCACGATGCCGCCCGGCGTTTGGGGCTCGGTGATCGGTTCCGATCAACCAGGCTTGGTATCAGTGGCCGCCGGGGATTACTCCCGCCCCCTATTCCTGATCTTGACCACCAGGATGGTCCCCGCCAACCCTAAGGTCGGCACGTTGGCGGCCACGATCGGCCATGCCTCCAGCATTACACCATAAAGCGTCCACAGGGCGACGCCGGTACAAAACGCCACCCACATGGTTAGCGAGATATCTCTGGTCTGACCACTTCGCAAAGTCTTGACCACTTGTGGTATGAAAGAGGCGGTGGTCAAAATCCCTGCGGCAGCGCCAAGCAGATCAATGGCGGATGGCCAAGCCATGAGTCTCTCCTTGTTCGATGCGTCGAGGTCCGTGAGAAAGGAAGCCCTGTGATGAACCTGTCCTATATCACGCTTCTGCTGCTGTGCCAGCTTGCCGGAGAGGTGATTGTCCGCCTTGTCGGCCTTCCCCTACCGGGGCCGGTCTTGGGGATGATGCTGCTGTTCCTGGGGCTGGTGATTCATGGCCGGGTTCCCAACGGCCTCGACGGCGTGGTCAAAGGTATCCTTGGTAATTTCGCCCTGCTCTTCATTCCCGCCAGCGTCGGAGTGATGGTTCACCTCAACACCCTGGCTACGGAATGGCTGCCCATCGCGGCGGCAGTGCTGATCAGCACCTTTTGCACCATCGTCTTCACCGGGCGGCTGATGCAGCATCTGACCCGCAGCGAGGGCGAGGACAAGTCATGACCGGCGAATTACAAAGCATCTGGGTCTATCTCGCAGCCTCGCCGCTCTTGGGGCTGACCTCGACCCTGGTGGCCTATCAGGGGGCCATGTGGCTGTTCGAGCGCTCGGGCCGCTCGCCCCTGCTCAACCCCATCGTCGTCTCCGTCACCGCTATCGCCGGATTCCTGATGGCCACCGGCACCGAATACCGCACCTATTTCGACGGCGCCCAGTTCGTCCACTTCCTGCTGGGGCCGGCGACGGTGGCGCTGGCGGTGCCGCTTTACCGCCAAATGCCGGTGCTGCGCCGCGCCTGGCCCGTCATCGTGCTGACCATCGTCCTGGGCGCGGTCATGGCGGCGGTCAGCGCCGTCGCCGTCGGGTGGAGCCTGGGAGGCTCCGAGAAGGTTCTGATGTCTCTCAGCGCCAAATCCGTCACCATGCCCATCGCCATGGGCATCACCGAACGGGTTGGCGGCATTCCGTCGCTGACGGCGGTGATGGTGATGCTGACCGGTATCTTCGGCGCCACCTGCGGCGCCTGGATTCTGGACAAAACCGGGGTCAGGCACCCGGCGGCGCGCGGTCTGGCGCTGGGCATCGCATCGCACGGCATTGGCACCGTCCGTGCCCTTCAGATGGGAGAGATGGCAGGGGCCTTCGCCGGGCTTGCCATCGGCCTGACCGGCATCGCCACCGCCTTTCTGGTGCCGGTGCTGGTGCTGTGGGTGAAGTAATCCCCCCCTCCCACAGGAGAGAGGGGGGAAAGGAGCTTAGCCTTTACAGCCCAGGCGCTGCTTCTCACCGGTCGCGGCACGCTTGATGCGGTCAGCCATACCGGGATGCTCGGAGAACAGCAGCGAGAAGGTGCGGCAGGCCTGATCCTTCATGTCGAGCTGGGCAAAGGATGCACCAAGCTTATAGAGCATGTCGGGAGCCTTGGTGTGCTTGGGGTACTTCTTGTAAGCCTCACCGAACATCTTGGCGGACTGGGCGAAGTCCTTGCGCTGGGAAAAGGCGATGTCGCCCAACCAGTATTGGGCATTCCCCGCCAGCTGATGGTTAGGATTGGCCTTCAGGAACGCCTGGAAGCTCTTCTCGGCACCGTCGAAGTCACCCTTCTGGGCCAGGCTGTAAGCCTCGTCATAGGCGGCCTGCGGGTCTTTGGGAGTGGCCTGGGCCTGAGTGGCGGCCTGGGCCTGTCCCTTCTTCAGATCCTTTTCCGGCATGCTGCCGAGAACCTGCGGTCCGGGGGCCGGGCCGGCACCGTCGGCGGCATTGGAACCGGGGACCACACCCTTGGGCGGAATCAGCACCGGCGCGCCATTGGGCAGGGTCGCCCCCGGAGTGGGCATGGAAACGCTTTGAGTCGACGATGGAGCCTGGGCGCGCGGCGCGGTGCCGTCCTGCAATTCTTTAAAGCGCAGGTCGAGATCGGTCTGCATGCGATCCAGTTGCTTTTGCAGCTGGGCATTGCGGAAATTGATCTCTTCAATGCGCCCGGTCAGCTGGCGGGCATTGTCTTCCAGTTCGTTGATACGATCATCGAGACGAGAGGCGATGCTGCCCGAAACCTCGGCACCGCTGCCACCGGCGGCGGGCGAACGGATGGTGGTGCCACCACCACCACGGGCCGCTTGCTGCTGCATGACAGACAAATCACGCTCCAACCGGTCCAGACGGTCATAGAGGGCGCGAGTGTCGCTCTGCGCCGAAGCAGGCATGGCCAGAAGGGATGCACCCATCATGGCGGAAAGGGCAGTGGTTAGAACGATGCGTCGCACGGCTCGACCTCTTGGAAGACTGGGGCGCGGATAATAGCACGCCAAAGGGATATTCCAAATTCCAGGCAAAAATAAGGCGCCCGCCCCGCCCGCCGGTCCTGGGACCGAAACGGAAGGGCGGACGCCCCATTTTACACGTGGAGAACGACCTGAATTAGTTCAGGACGGTCACGCCACGGCGGTTCTGCGACCAGGCGGCCTCGTTGGACCCGAGGGCCACCGGACGCTCCTTGCCGAAGGACACGGTCTTGACGCGGGTAGCGGCAACACCGGCAGCGACCAGATACTCCTTCACGGAGTTCGCACGCTTCTCGCCGAGGGCCAAGTTGTAGTCGCGGGTGCCGCGCTCGTCGGCATGACCTTCGACGGTCAACGCGTAGTTCGGATAGGCCTTCAGCCAAGCGGCCTGCTTGTCCAGGCTGGCCTTGGCATCAGCCCGCAAGGAGCTCTTGTCGAAGTCAAAGAAAACACGGTCGCCGACATTGGCGACGAAGTCTTCCTTGGACCCCTTCTGGATGCCAACGGGGCCGGGGCCCGACGGCTGAGTCTGAACGACATTGCTCTTGATGTTGGTGTCGGTCGGGGCGGATTCGCAAGCCGCAAGCAGAGCGGCGGCGGCAAAGATGCTCAGGAAACGCAGTTTCATATTTGAGGACTCCCCCTCAATGGCGACGCGGGAATGAAATTCAGATCGGACCTTTTAGAGACATCGTGTGAGCCATTCGAAGCCCACACGCCCCCTCGCTGACATCGATTATTGTGGAACCCGATGCCAACGCCGTTAATCCTAATCGGCGCGGACTATACAAACATAATTCTAGGGAATCAAGGGGGACCACGCAGGATCAGAGCCGTCAACAGGGGTAAGCAGCACTCTTTCATTATAACCGGTCAGGTCAATGGTGTAGAGCCGCACGGTCTGCCCCCGCCCCCGCTCATCCGACGGAGTTTCACGCCAGAACGAGAGAACCCGCCCGTTTGGAGCCCAGGTCGGGCCTTCCACCAGGAAGCCTTCGGCCAGCAAACGCTCGCCCGAGCCATCGGGACGCATAACACCTATGAAGAATTGCCCACCCTTCTGCTTGGTGAAAGCGATGAGATCGCCACGCGGACTCCAGACTGGCGTACCATAACGGCCGTCACCGAAGCTGATGCGCTGGGGGTTCGAGCCGCTGGCACCCATGACGTAGATCTGCTGCCCGCCGCCACGATCGGATTCAAACACGATCTGCTGGCCGTCAGGAGCATAGCTGGGGCCGGTGTCGATGGCGGGATGATTGGTCAGGCGAGACTTCTGCCGGGTCAGGAGATTCATCTCGTAGACTTCGGTGTTGCCGTCTTCGGCCATGCTGAACACCACCTTGTTGCCATCGGGCGAGAAGCGCGGTGCGAAGGTCATGCCGGGGAAATTGCCCAAGGCCTCACGGCGGCCGGTGTCCAGATTGAAGATATAGACCCGCGGCACGCTCTTGAAATACGACAGATAGGTGATCTCGCGGGCGCTGGGCGAAAAGCGCGGCGTCAGAACCAGCTCGCTGCCATCGGTGAGGAAGCGGTGGCCCTCGCCGTCCTGGTCCATGATGGCCAAACGCTTCTTGCGGTCGTTCTTGGGACCGGATTCGGCGATATAGACGATCTGGGTGTCGAAATAGCCGTCCTCGCCGGTCACCCGCTTATAGATGGCGTCGGCCACCTTGTGGGCTAGACGGCGCCAATCCTGCGGGCTGGTGGACAAGGTCCAGCCGGTCATATAGGCCTCGTTGAACACGTCCCACAGGCGGAACTCTACCCGGATGCGTCCGTCGGGACCACCTTCGACCTTGCCCACCACCAGGGCTTCGGCGTTGATGGCCTTCCAGTCGGGAAAGCGCGGCTGCACCTGCAACGACGCCACCGTCTGGATGAAGGCCTTGGGATCGACCGGTTTGAACAGCCCCGAGCGCTCCAGGTCGGCGGACACCACCCGGGCGATGTCCTTGCCGATCTGGCCGTCTTGGCCACTGGTCCCGGCAAAATCGGGAATGGCGATGGGCAGCGGCTTCATCTGGCCGCGGGTGATATCGATGCGGACCTCGGCCCTGGCCGGATCAACGGTCAGAATCCCGAGGAGAACGACGGCGGCCAGCGCCGCGAACGAGCGGATGCGAGACATGGTGATCATCTTCCTGCCGCGAATTTGGGATTGAAGGCGAGGGTGAAGTCCTTGAACTGATCGTACTTGTTCAACGGAATAGGCAAGGGGCTGGCGGCCCGCACAGCGCGACGCGCGCTGTCGGCGGCAGCCTGATAATAGGGGTTCATCATCATCATGGGATCGGTAACCACATCAGCCGACACGACGGTGCCGTCGGCCAGCACCGAGACACGAACCTGGACCACCAGCTTGTCGGCGTCCTTGGCCCCGGCGGGAATGCTCCAGAACCGTTCCACATGGGCACGGATGCGGTCCTTCTCAGTCATGGAAACCGGCTCGTTGGGATTATTGGTGGCCGAGCCGCGCACTGATTGTGCCTGATCCTGGGTCGCCTGCTTGTTCTCAGGCACCACCGGCTTCAGCTTTTCGGTGGATTTCAGCAGCTTGTCCAGCTCCTCCTTGGGAGTGGGCTTCTTCTTGTCCACCGACTTCAGCAGCGAATCCAGCTCGTCCTTGACGTCCTTTTGCTTCTTGGGCGGTTCCGGCTTGGGCTCGGGCTTGGGCGGCTCGGGCTTGGGCGGTTCCGGCTTGGGAGCAGGCGTGGGCGCGGGTGCGGGTTCCGGCTTGGACGGCGGAGCGGGAGGCTGGGGTGGCGCCGGTGTCGGCGGCGGCGTCGGGGCGGGCTTGGGCGGCTCGGGCTTGGGCGGCTCGGGTTTGGGCGGTTCGGGTTTGGGCTCGGCCTTCTGGGGCTCGGGCTGAACCTTGTCATCCTTCAGGGGCGGCGGATTGGTCTTTTCTCCGATGGGAACGATATCGACCACCATGGGAGCTTCCTCGATGGGCAGCTCGCGCCAGAACTGGGGCAGGCCGAACACCGCCAGCAACAGCATGGCCAGATGCAGCATCCCCGAGAAGATATAGCTTTCGCGCCGCAGTTCCATGATGGAAGCCTAGCGTCCCCCCTTCTTGGCCGGTTTGCCGTCGGTGCTGCCCTTGACCTCGGTGACCAGCGCCACCTTGGACAGGCCGGCGGCACCCAAGGCCCCCATCACCTCCATGACCCGGCCATAATCGATGGTCTTGTCGCCGCGCACAAAAATGCGGGTTTCGGGCTTTTGGGCGGTGATGGCCAGCAGACGGGGGCCGAGTTCGTCCAACTGGACCTCGGTCTCCTGAATCCAGACCTTGCCATGGGCATCGACGGTCACCGAAATAGGCTGATCCTCGCCCTTCAAAGGCGTGGCCGAGGTCTTGGGAAGATCAACCTGGACACCGGCGGTCAAGAGCGGCGCCGTCACCATGAAGATGACCAAGAGCACCAGCATCACGTCCACCATGGGCGTGACGTTGATCTCGGCCACCGGACGGAACCGCTTGGAGTGGGTCTTGTGGCCGCCGAGAGAGGCTCCCATCAGATCTTCTCCTCAAGCTGGCGCGACAAGATGGCGCCGAACTCGCCCGCGAAATTCTCCAGCCGCTTGGAATAGCGGTCGAGATCGCTGGAGATCTTGTTGTAGGCGATCACCGCCGGAATGGCAGCGACCAAGCCCAGGGCAGTGGCGAACAGCGCCTCGGCGATGCCTGGAGCCACCACCGCCAGCGAAGTGTTCTTGGTCGCGGCGATGGACTGGAACGAGTTCATGATGCCCCACACCGTGCCGAACAGACCGATGAACGGCGCTGTCGAGCCCACCGAGGCCAGAAAGCCCAGGCGACGCTCCAACAGCTCCATCTCACGGCCCAGGGTGACGTTCATCACCCGGTCGATGCGCTGGGGCAGGCTGGCCCGCGTGTGATCGCGGTCGGTCAGCCCCTTGGCGGCAGTGCGACGCCATTCCCGCATGGCTGCCACGAAGATGGAGGACATGGGGTCGGCGGGACGCGAGCCGATGCGATCGTAAAGCTCCTCCAGCGACCCGCCGGACCAGAATGCTTCCTCGAACTGCTCGGCGCGGGTCTGAAGCTGCCGCACTTTCAAGAGCTTGTCGAAGATGATGGCCCAGCACCAGAACGAGGCGCCAATCAAAGCCATCATGACGAATTTCACGATGATGTCGGCGCGCAAGAACAGCGCCCACATGGACAAGTCGTGCTGTGCGGCCGCCCCCGCGGCCCCTACTGCCTGAGAAGGATCCATAACACCTACCGCCTTTCGCTGATCCAGGTCTCGAATACTGCTCTGATCCCTGCCGGTATGCGCGCAGGCTTACCGGCAAGGGTGATATAGCCCAGCCGCACCAGAATGCGCACCATTTCCGTGCGGTCATCGGTCCGGCGGATGGTCTGGGCCAGTTCAACGCTGGCGCCGCCCACCTGCAAAATCTCGGTCTCCACCACCAACTGATCGTCCAGCTTGGCGGGGCGGAGAAAGTCCATCTCGGCCCGGCGCACCGCGAAGGCGGTGCCGACACCATCTTCCAGCAAGGCACGCTGGCTGATGCCCAGCTCGCGCACCAGCTCGGTCCGCGCCCGCTCGGCGAAGTTCAGATAGTTGGAGTGATAGACGATGCCGCCGGCATCGGTATCCTCGTAATAGACCCGGATAGAGTGAAGATGAAGTGGCGCATCCGCGCGCTTGGCTCCTCCGCTTTCCGCCTGCGCTCTGCTCCGGCGTCGCTCCGGGGCGCTCAACGCGCCCGCGCTCGAACAAGTCTCGCTCATGGATCAGCCCTCAGGCGCCGGGCGCGCGCATCCGCGCGCTTGGCTCCTCCGCTTTCCGCCTGCGCTCTGCTCCGGCGTCGCTCCGGGGCGCTCAACGCGCCCGCGCTCGAACAAGTCTCGCTCATGGATCAGCCCTCAGGCGCCGGGCGCGCGCATCCGCGCGCTTGGCTCCTCCGCTTTCCGCCTGCGCTCTGCTCCGGCGTCGCTCCGGGGCGCTCAACGCGCCCGCGCTCGAACAAGTCTCGCTCATGTCCCCTCCTCATCGGGGGAGGACGACAGCAGATCCAGTTGCACCAGCAGGTCGCGGGGCGGATTGAGCCCGATATGCTTGAAGCCCGACGCCGACAGCATGCGGCCGCGCGGTGTGCGCTGAATCAGGCCTTGTTGCAGCAGATAGGGCTCCACCACCTCTTCCAGGGTGTCGCGGCTTTCCGACAGCGCCGCCGCCAGGGTCTCGACCCCCACCGGGCCGCCGCCGTAATTCTCGGCGATGCAGCGCAGATAGCGCCGATCCATGGCGTCAAGGCCGATAGCGTCCACCTCCAGCCGGTTCAAAGCCGCGTCGGCGATACCCGCATCCACCGGCGAACGCCCGGCGACGGCGGCGAAATCGCGCACCCGGCGCAACAGCCGTCCCGCAACGCGCGGTGTCCCGCGCGACCGCTTGGCCACTTCGGCGGCGCCATCGGCGGTCAGGTCGAAGCTCAAGACCCGGGCGCCACGGCGCACTATGGATTCCAGTTCGGCAGGCTCGTAGAAATTCATCCGACAGGGAATGCCGAAACGCTCCCGCAACGGCGTGGTCAAAAGGCCCGAGCGCGTGGTCGCGCCCACCAGCGTGAAGCGGGGCAGGTCGATACGGACCGAACGGGCGGCCGGTCCTTCGCCAATGATGAGGTCGAGCTGAAAATCCTCCATGGCAGGATAGAGCACTTCCTCTATGGCAGGATTAAGGCGATGAATCTCGTCGATGAACAAAACGTCGCGCGGCTCCAGATTGGTCAGCAGCGCCGCCAGATCCCCGGCACGCTGGATCACCGGACCCGAGGTGGCGCGAAAGCCCACCCCCAGTTCGCGTGCCACAATCTGCGCCAAGGTAGTCTTGCCCAGGCCAGGCGGGCCGTGGAACAGCACATGGTCCAGCGCCTCGCCCCGACCTGCGGCGGCGCTGATGAATACCTTCAGATTATCGCAGACCTGGCGCTGGCCGACGAAATCATCCAGCGACAGCGGTCGCAACGACAGCTCGGCATCGGCGGGGTTCTGTTCTGGCGAGACGACGCGCGGGGTCATAGGCGCTTCATCGCATCAGATCCTTGCCCAGGCGCTTTAGCGCGGCGCGGATCAGGGCCGAGGTATCGGCCTCGTCGCCCAGGTCACGGGCGGCCTCGCCCGCCGCCTGGAACGCCTCAAGCCGCTTGTAGCCCAGATTGACCAGGGCCGAAACCGTATCCTCCAACCGTCCCGCTTCCACCGGCAAGGGCGCGGCTCCGGCGATGGCGGCGGCGGCGGCGGGGGAAAAGCCGCCCAGGGCGATCTTGCCCGCCTTGTCCTTCAATTCGGTAAGGATACGCACCGCCAGCTTCGGCCCGACGCCGTTGGCCCGCGTCAGGGCGGCCTTGTCCTGGGCGGCGATGATCTGAAGCAATTGCTCGGGCGGGGCCGCCGACAGAATGGACAACCCGACCTTGGCCCCGACGCCCTGGACCGTGGTCAGCAGACGGAACCAGTCGCGCTCGCCGCTCTCGGCGAAGCCGTAGAGCAAGATGGCGTCTTCGCGCACATGAGTCTCGATATGGAGGGCCGCGGCACTCCCCACCTGCAACCGGCTCAAGGTGCGCGACGAGCACGACACCAGATAGCCGACGCCGTGGCAATCGACCACCGCCCAATCGTCGCCCAGGGAATCGATCAGACCTTTGAGCTTGGCGATCATCGGCGCGCAGCCTGGGCCAAACGGTGTTCGGTTCCACGATGATGAGCATGGCAGATGGCGACAGCCAGAGCGTCGGCGGCGTCGGGCGTGGCGGCAAGGCAGCCGGGCAGCAAGGTTCTGACCATCATTCCCACCTGATCCTTGGCGGCGCGTCCTGTCCCCACCACCGATTGCTTGACCAGGGTGGCGGCGTATTCCCCGACGATCAACCCGGCCTTGGCGGGCGCCAACAGCACCACGCCACGGGCCTGGCCCAGCTTCAACGTGCTTTCCGGGTTTTTATTGACGAAGGTTTCCTCCACCGCCGCCTCCTCAGGCCCCCACTCGGCAATAACAGCAGCGATGCCGTCATAGAGCTGGACTAGGCGCTGGGCCAGGGCATCCGAAGCGTTGGACCTGACCACACCGTCGGCCACATGGCGCAGGCGGTTGTCCACCACGTCGATAATGCCCCAGCCAGTGTTGCGAAGCCCGGGGTCCAACCCCAGAACCCTCATGGGGAAACCTCCGAGGATATCACCCGCCCAACTTCTCCATGATCTCGTCTGACATCTCGAAATTGGCCTGAACCCGCTGGACGTCGTCGTTATCTTCCAGAATGTCCAACAGCTTCATCAGCAGCTTGGCGGTATCCTCGTCGCCCACCGGCACCGTGGTCTGAGGCTTCCAATCAAGGCGAGCGTATTCCGGCGAGCCAAAGACCGCTTCCAGGGCTTCGCGCACCGCGCCCAGACCATCGGGGGCACAAGTGACCTCGTGGGCTTCGTCATCGGATTCCACGTTGTCGGCCCCGGCTTCCAGCGCGGCTTCGAACATGGCGTCGCCCGAAGCGGTCGAGGCGGGATAGCGGATGGCCCCCACCCGGTCGAACATGAATGACACCGAATTGCTCTCACCCATGGCGCCGCCATTCTTGGTGAAGGCCGAGCGCACTTCGGAAGCGGTGCGGTTGCGGTTGTCGGTCAGGCCCTCGACGATGATGGCCACCGAACCGGGGCCGTACCCCTCATAGCGGACTTCCTCGTAATTAGCGCCGTCCTCACCACCGGCGCCACGCTTGATGGCGCGGTCGATGGTGTCTTTCGGCATGTTGGCGTTGCGCGCCGCCATGATCGCCGCCCGCAGACGCGGATTTGCTGCCGGGTCAGGCAGGCCCGACCGCGCCGAAACCGTCAACTCGCGGATCAGCTTGGTAAAGACCTTCGCCCGCTTGGCATCCTGCGCACCCTTGCGGTGCATGATATTTTTGAATTGTGAATGACCGGCCATGGCCCTGAACACGCCCCAATGAGATGAAGTCCGACCGGTGCCTATACCATATGTTGTGGCAAAGCAACAGAGCGGACGCCTCCGTTTCGAACAGGCCGCAATATGGCAAGAATCCTCGGGCGGGGAAAGGACTCTATGGCCGTCCGCCCCCGTCCTCACCCACAGCGCGCATAGCCGACGGAAAAACAGCGCGCATATCCCGCAGAAAAAATGTGGAAATTTTCCCCTGGGGGGGTTAAAAGGTATTTCGGTATTGAAATACCTATTTCAAATCCGGTATCGGGGGATCACCATGACAGCCGCCAACAAGCCCTCCCCATCGCGGGAAGCTTTGATGAGTTCCGCCCAGAACGTGGGCGAGCGCCTCTCGTTGTTCCGGCTGGATGCTCACACCCTGGCCTGTCTCAAGCGCTAGGCCCCCCACCTGAGTGCCGCCCTCCCCGGCGCCATCGACGGCTTTGCCCAGGCCCTGGGCCATGACGGCAAAAGTGACGACGCCCGCCTCGACCGCTTCACGCACAGCCAGGGCGAGGCGATCGGCACCATGCTCGGAGGCGAGTTCACTCCCGAGTTGTTTCAAGACGCCGGTCAGATCGGTGAAGGCCTTGCCACCTTGGGCATCAGCCTGGAAGACCACGCCGCGGCCCAGACCGCTCTGCTGGAGCATATGATCCGCGCCAGTCTGGCCGCCCATCGGGTTCCGGCAGCGGCGGCGGAAGACGTCACCGCCCTGATCCGGGCTTTCGGTCTGCATGCCGACCTGACCACCACCGCCCTGGCCGAGACCGCCTCGATCCGACATGCCCGCAGCGACCTCCTGACCCTGACCGATATCCTGGAGAACGAGATCGTCGGCGCCGTCGACGTCATCGGCGCCCAGGCCCAGCGCCTGTCTGCCGGGGCCGAGCAGCTCGACAGTGTCGCCGAACGCATGCGGGGCATGGCCATCGCGGTATCGACCTCGGCCAATACCACCGCCGAGGACGTCCAGACTGTGGCTGGCGCCACCGAGGAGCTGGAAGTCTCGTCCCGCGATATCGCCAGTCAGGTGATGCAGGCCAGCACCCTGACCGGAACCGCCAAGATCGAAGCCTCCACTGCCTCCCGGCAGGTAGGAGGGCTGGCCGACACCACCGCGGAGATCCGCAGCACGCTGGGCCTGATTCAGCGCATCTCGGCCCAGACCCGCATGCTGGCGCTCAACGCTACCATCGAAGCCGCCCGTGCCGGTGAGATGGGCAAGGGCTTCGCCGTCGTGGCGGGCGAGGTCAAGGGGCTGGCGCAACAGACCGAAATCGCCACCGGCACCATCGGCCATGGGGCTCAGGCCATCACCCAGGCCACCGACGGCGTCAAAACCATGGTAGACAAAGTTTCGGGCATCATCGATTCCATCACCATGATCGCCGGTCATGTCGCCGCCGCCACCGAGCAACAGCGCGCCGCCACCGCCGAGATCACCCGCAGCGCCGCCCGCGCCGCCCAATGCACCCGCGAAGTCGCCACCCATGCCGACGAAGTCCTGATCGAGGCCGGAGCGACCACCGAGATCGCCGTCCGCGTCAACGATCTGTCGCGGGTGATGGGGCGCGATATCCGTGACCTGCACCGCCGCATCTCGGTGATTTTGCGCTCCTCGGTGGTGGGCGACCGCCGCGAGGATCACCGCTATCCCGCCGCCCTCACCGTCACCGCCGTCCTAGGTGGCCATCGCATCGGCGGCCGGACCGCCGACCTGTCGGTCACCGGCGCCCTGCTGGTGTTGCCATCCTCCGAAGATTATCAACGCGGCGCCCCCTTCCCGCTGGAGATCGAGGGCATCGGCACCGTCACCGCCGCCCCGGTGGTCGCCACCGATATCGGGTTGCATGTGGCCTTCACCAGCATCAGCGATCACCAGCGCCATGCCGTCGCCGCCGCAGTCGAGAAGGAGCGGGAAAACGACGAGAATTTCGTCCGATTGGTGCGCAGTGTCGCCGAGCAGGCCTCGGCCGTCTTCAGCGACGCCATCGCCCGGCGGCAACTTTCCGAAGACGACCTCTTCGACGTGGATTACCAGCCCATCCACGCCAGCAACCCGCTGCAATACCTGACCCGCTTCACCGAATTCGGTGAGGCTCATCTGCCCGCCCTGATCGAGCCGGTGCTGAAGGGCGATCCGCGCATCGTGTTCTGTCTGGCGGTGGACCGCAACGGCTATGCCCCCACCCATAACGCCGAGTTCTCCAAGCCTCAGCGCCCCGACGATCCCGATTGGAATATCGCCAATTGCCGCAACCGGCGCATCTTCGACGATCGCACCGGCCTGCTGGCGGCGCGCAACACCAAGCCCTCGTTCATCCAGCTCTATAACCGCGACATGGGCGGCACCCGGGTCTTGCTGAAGGAAATGGACGCTCCCATTCGGGTGGGGAACCGCCATTGGGGCTGTATCCGTATGGCGCTGCGGCAGTAAATACCGGCCTTCAGACACTCTCCTTCAAACCCAAGGGCGCGGCTGATAGGCTTGGCGGAAACCATGGGGGATGGGTTTTGTGCCCCCAAAGCCCAGGAGCCCTTCCGTGTCGCCTCGCCACATCATCTGGATCGCTGCCTTTCTGCTCGCGGCTCTGCCTGCCGTGGCGGAACCTCAGTCCCTCGGCCCCAAGGCAGCCAAGGGACTGATCATTCATACCGTGGCCGAGGATGCCGCCGAGGCTTTATCGCCCACCCTGATGCGTCTGCGCGATGAAGGCTGGGATGTGGAGATCAACCGGGTCAGCGTCGATTTCGCCAAGGAGCGTGAACTGGCCACCCCCCTGTTCGAGCGCACCCGCTCGGCCGAGGCCGAGGGCTATGCCAAGGTGGTGCTGGCGGGCGAGTCCTTCGGCGCCTGGATCAGCCTGCTCGCCAACTCGTCATGGACGACGCCGGTGGAGCGGGGCCACCTCTTCGCCCTGATCGCCATGGATGCCAGCGCCGCCAGCCTCGGCAGCGCCACCAGCGGCCGCTGGTACGAGTACAAGTTCATGAACGTGCTGAAAAGCCAGGATGCCACCCGTCTGGCGGTGTTTCTCTACGACGCGCCGCCGGAAGACCGCTTGGCGCGCGAAGATGAAATCCGCCGCATGTTGGCCAACCCCGAGCGCTATCGCTTGTTGTCGGTGGAAAGCGTGGCCGCCGCCGGTCCCGAGGGGCCGCACAGCACGGCCTTCATGCATCGCTGGGAGCCGTGTCTCGTGGCCCTGCTGGCCGACGCAGCCCCCGCCGCATGTGTGCCTGAGCCTAGAGCTGCGCCCCCTAAATGACGTCGGCCAGGGTCTTGCCGTCGAAGACCTTGAGAAAGGCCAGCAGAGCCTCATCGACGGTCGAGCGCAGCTTGCAATCGACCACCGGACAGGTATCGCAGGGCTCGTGACAGGGAAGCAGCGCCAGGTTTTCCTGATTACGCACCAATTGCCCCAGATTGATATCCTTGGGCTCGCGGGCCAGCTTTAACCCGCCATGCTTGCCCCGCACCGTCGAGAGATGCCCGAGGTCGGCCAGGGCACGAACGATCTTCTTCAGATGCTCGGCGGAAATGCCGTAATACTCCGATACTTCACGCACCGTCACCACCCGGTCACGATAGCGCGATAAGTACAACAGCAGACGGAAGGAATAATCAGTAAACTGCGTAATTTTCATAGAATCGCCAACACCCTGAGAACAGGCTCATACTTTAGCTACAGCTTGCCGATTCGTTCAATCACCTTCACCACCAGGGGAACGATTTCTCCGTGTTCAGCCATGGGGGTCAAGGCCTCCAGCCGGGTCAGCAAATCAAACAGCACGGTCTCACCAAACATACCGCACTTTCCCCGCATGGCGTGGACGTGCTCGGTCAGAGCGGCGCGCTCGTGGCAGTTGGACAAAGCTCGCAGCTTGTCCTGATCCTTGACCATCTCGGCCAGAAAGGTCGGCATCAGGTGTTCGAGGCCGGGGGGAATTTCGATTCCGTCCACGGCGGTGGGCGGCGGCGCCACACCGGTCTGTTCCGGCGGCAGCATGTCGGCCATGGCGGCCAGTAGTTCCGCCCGCGAAATCGGCTTGGCCAGAAAACGGTCAAAGCCGGCATCCTTGGCCTGCCAGCGCTCGTCCTCGGTATTGGCCGAGGTCAGCGCCACGATGGGAACCCGCTTCATCCCCTGTCCGACCATATATTCACGAATAGCGCGCGCAGTGGTAAAGCCATCCATGCCCGGCATATAGAGGTCGAGCACCACCAAGTCATAGGGCTGACTTGCCGCCTTGATCCGGGCCAGGGCCTGGCCGCCGGTCTCGGCCATGTCGATCTGGCAGCCGGTTCCTTCGAGAAAGTCGTTGAACACCATCCGTACCAGTTCGACATCATCGGCGAATAGCACCCGCGCATCACTGGGAATGCGGCTGAGGGCACCGTCCAGCAGGGGGGCGGAATAAGAGAGGTGTGAGGGCGGCTCGGTCGCAAGCTCGGGCAAGCCGAGGCTGGCGGTTTCCGCCCGCGCCAGAACGAATTCACGAAAGCGCACGCCGACCAGGGGGGGACTGAAATAATAGCCCTGCAGCAGGTCGCAGCCGCGCTCGGCCAGAAAAGCCATCTGCTCGATGGTTTCAACGCCTTCGGCCACCACCTCCATGTGCATGGAGTGACCCAGGGCGATGATGGCCTCCACCAGGGTGGCGTCCTCACCATTACCCAGCACATTGGAAATGAAGCTGCGGTCGATCTTGAGGATATCCACCGGGAATTGCTTGAGATAGGACAGCGACGAATAGCCGGTACCGAAATCGTCCACCGACAAGGTCACCCCGGTGGCACGGATGCGCTCGATCTTCTCCAGAACCTCCTCGCCATTGCCCAGCAACAGCCCCTCGGTGATCTCGATGGTCAGCAGCCGGGGGGGCAGGCCGGTCTCGGCCAACGCACGTTCGATGATCGCAACAATATCGCCTTGCTGGAACTGCCGGGGCGAGATGTTGACCGCGATCTTGATATCACCCAGCCCCATGCCCTGCCACACCAGCGCCTCGCGGCAGGCCGCCAGCAGCAGCCATTCGCCGATGGGGCGGATCAGGCCGATCTCTTCCGCCAGAGGCACGAATTGCTCGGGACTGACCACGCCGATATAGCGGTTATGCCAGCGCAACAGCGCCTCGGCCGCCACCACCTGCCCCGTGCGGCCATCGACCAGGGGCTGGAACACCATATGGAATTCGCCCTGGGCCAGGGCGCTGGCCAGTTCGTCGGCCAGACGCGACCGGGCCTGGGCGCGGGCATCCATGGCGGGAGTGAAAAAGCGGAAGGTATTGCGCCCGGCCTGCTTGGCCTGCTGCATGGCGGCGGTGGAGTTGCGCATCAGCGCCTCGACATCGTCGCCGTCGCCGGGCCACAGGCAGACGCCGATCGAACACGAGATCAGCACCTGATGCTGTTCGATGACGAAAGGCTCCTGCAAGACTTCCAGTACCGAGCGGACCACCCCTTCCACCTCTTCGGTGGTGTGGATGCCCGCCAGAACGACCGTGAACTCATCGCCGCCGAAACGCGCCACCGTATCGCCTTGGCGCAGACACATCTGGAAGCGGCGCGCGGCTTCCTGCAATACCTTGTCACCGATCCAGTGCCCGAGGGAATCGTTGATGTTCTTGAAGCCGTCGAGGCCGATGAACATCAACGCCGCCTTGGAATCCTCACGCCCCGCCAGCACCAGGGCCTGAAGCAGGCGATCAAGGAACAGATTGCGGTTGGGCAGTTCGGTCAGGGGATCGAAATTGCTGCGCTGCCACAGCTTCTCAGCGGTATCGCTGGCCTCGGTGACGTCGCGGAAGACCGCGATCCGCCGCACCACCTTGCCCGCCTCGTCATGCTGAGTGGCGATGGACAGCCATTCCCGGTAAGGCTGGCCGTCCTTGCGCCGGTCCACCAGTTCGCCCTGCCAATGGCCGGTGGTGGACAGAGTGTTCCACATTTCGGCATAGAACACCGCATCTTGGAACCCAGACTTCAGCATGCGTGGGTTCTGGCCGATGGCGTCTTCGGTGGTAAAGCCGGTGATGGCGGTAAAGGCCGGATTGATGGCGATGATCCGATTGTCAGGATCCGTCACGAAAATCGCCTCGCAGGCATGATTCACCACGGAGCGATACAGCTCCAGGTCTTCGACCTGCCGCGAAAGCTCCGCGATCCGACGCCTCAGATCATCACTCACTGGTACCCCGATAGCTCGTTTCGGTTGGAAACAGAATGACGCCTGACAACCTGTTGCGCAAGAAGATGTCAGTCAATTGACAGATTCATCCGTGTCAGGGCCAAGGGAAGCTCGCTGTAGCCATCGAGAATCACGTCGGCGCCCAAATCCTCCACCGGCCCGTGGGCATAGCCGAAAGACAGGGCGATGGTACGCACGCCCGCTGCCTTGGCCGACAAGATGTCATTGGCCGAATCCCCCACCATCACTGCTTGCTCCGCCGTCACCCCCAGACGTTCGAGAATGACTGTGACATGGACCGGATCGGGCTTTAACGCCGGAGTATCGTCGGCCCCAACCACCAGATCGAAGAAATGCGAGAGATTGAGCGCCTGAAGAATGTCGGCGGTGGCCTTGCTGGGTTTGTTGGTGCAAACCGCCAGCCTCAGACCATCGGCCTTGAGATACGCCAGGGTCTGAGGCACGCCGGGCCACGGCACGGTGGTTTCGACCGAGCGGGCCTCGTAATCATCGAGAAAACGCGCCAGATAGGGCCTGACATCGCTGCCCGGCAGACCGCCCCTGGCGGAAAAAGCCCGCTCCACCAGAGTGTGGGCGCCGTCGCCCACCATGGCTTTGACGGCGTCGTCAGACAGGGGCGCCCGCCTCTCCGAGGCCAGCAGGCGATTCACCGCCGCCGCCAGATCGGGAAGAGAGTGGATCAATGTGCCGTCGAGGTCGAACAACACCGCCTTCAAGCCAGAACTCATATTTCTCACCCGATACCAAAACCACTCTCAAGCACTACGACACTCGAAGGCAGGCGGCAAGCCACGAATGACCTGCCGACCCCAAGGTCTCGACCTGAAACGATCCGCAACAAAGATTGAATTGGCTGGAACCGGCCTTTTGTGTCACCTTTCGGCCACAACCGCAACAGATTGGGTGTTCGACTGGCTATGACCTCACGCAAGCTTGCTGTTATCGTACTCGCCGCCGGTATGGGAACACGCATGAAGTCGTCGCTTCCCAAGGTCATGCATCCCGTCGCGGGGCGCCCCATGGTCAACCACCTGATGGGAACCGTCCAACCCCTGGGACCGGATAAGGTCGTGGTGGTGATCGGCCCCGATATGGAGCGGGTGTCCCAGGCGGTCGCCCCCTTCCCCACCGTGGTCCAGACCGAACGCCTGGGCACCGGCCATGCGGTGGCGCAGGCCCGCGACGCCCTGGGTGATTTCGACGGCGACGTGCTGATTCTTTACGGTGATACCCCGCTGATCACCCAGGCGACGCTGGAGCGCATGCTGGCCGAGCGGCGGGGACCGCACCATCCGGCGGTGGTGGTACTGGGCTTCAGACCCGACGATCCCGCCCAGTACGGGCGCCTGGTGGTCGGGGCCGAAGGTCTGAAGGCCATTGTCGAACATCGGGAGGCCACCGCCGAACAGCGCGCCATCCCGCTGTGTAATTCCGGGGTCATGGCCATCGACGGCAAGCGCCTGTGGGGCCTGATCGACCGTATCGACAACAAGAATGCCAAGGGAGAATACTACCTGACCGACGTGGTGGCCCTGGCCCGCGCCGACGGCTCTAATTGCAGCCATGTGGAAGGTGCGCCCGAGGAATTGCTGGGCATCAACTGCCGCTCGGAACTGGCCACCGCCGAAGCCCTGGTGCAGCGCCGCCTGCGCGAGACCGCCATGGAGAACGGCGCCACCCTGATCGATCCCGCCACCGTGTGGTTCAGCTGGGATACCCGGTTGGGCAAGGATGTCACCGTATGGCCGCATGTGGTGTTCGGCCCCGGCGTCGTCATCGGCGATTCGGTCGAGATCAAGGGCTTTTGCCATTTCGAAGGCTGTAGCGTTGCCGACGGCGCCAACCTCGGTCCCTATGCCCGCCTGCGGCCGGGGGCCAAGATCGGCCATGGCGCCCATATCGGCAATTTCGTCGAAGTGAAGAACGCCACCATCGAGGACGGCGCCAAGGCCAATCACCTGGCCTATATCGGCGATGCCCGCGTCGGGGCTGGCGCCAATGTGGGTGCGGGCACCATCACATGCAATTACGACGGCTTCCACAAATCCTTTACCGATATCGGTGCCGGGGCCTTCATCGGCTCCAATTCCGCCCTAGTGGCGCCGGTGAAGATCGGCGATGGCGCGGTGATCGGCGCCGGATCGGTCATCACCAAGGAGGTGACGCCGGGAGCGTTGGCGGTGGCACGCGGCTCGCAGATGGAGCTGAAGGGCTGGGCCGAACGTTTCCGTGCCCAGAACACCAAGAAGGAGGGCTAAGGCCATGTGCGGCATCGTCGGCATCATCGGAAAGCAGGATGTGGCTCCGCTGCTGGTGGAAGGGCTGCGGCGGCTGGAATATCGTGGCTATGATTCCGCGGGCATCGCCACCTTGGTGGACGGGCGCATCGAACGCCGCCGCGCCGAGGGCAAACTCGCAAACCTCGCCAAACTTCTGGAAAGCCGCCCGGTTGCGGGGCGAATCGGCATCGGCCACACCCGCTGGGCCACCCACGGCGTTCCCAACGAGGCCAACGCCCATCCCCACGCCACCGCCCGCGTTGCCGTGGTTCATAACGGCATCATCGAGAACTTCCATGATCTGAAGATGGAATTGACCGCCGCCGGTCACCACTTTGAAAGCGATACCGACACCGAAGCCGTGGCCCAGATGATTGATTATTATCTGGCCCAGGGGCTGGACCCCGTGGCTGCCACGGAAAAGGCACTCGGGCGGCTGCACGGCGCCTTTGCGCTTGGCATCATCTTCGCGGGCTATCCCGAACTGATGATCGCGGCGCGGCGCGGTTCGCCGCTGGCCATCGGCTATGGGGTGGGCGAGATGTATCTCGGCTCCGACGCATTGGCCCTGGCGCCGCTGACCCAGAAGATTTCCTATCTCTCCGATGGCGATTGGGCCGTTCTGACCGCCGACAGCGTCACCATCCGCAACAAAAACGGTGAGATCATCACCCGCGAGGTCAGCCAGACCCAGTTCTCCGGCGCCCTCATGGGCAAGGGGCAGCACCGCCACTTCATGCACAAGGAAATCTACGAGCAGGCCGAGGTTATCGGCGGCACGCTGAACACCATGCTCAACCCGGCGACCCGCACCATCACCCTGCCCGCCCTGCCCTTCGACCTCGCCGGGATCGAGCACGTGACCATCATCGGCTGCGGCACCTCGTATTACGCGGGGATGGTGGCGCGCTATTGGATCGAGCCCCTGGCCCGTGTACCGGTCCAGGTCGATATCGCCTCCGAATTCCGCTACCGTAATCCAGCCATGCGACCCGGCGGTTTGGCCATCTTCATCTCGCAATCGGGCGAGACCGCCGACACCCTGGCGGCGCTGCGCTATTGCCGCGAAAACGGCCAGCGCACCTTATCCCTGGTCAATGTGCCGGAAAGCACCATCGCCCGTGAATCCGAAGCCGTGCTGCTGACCCTGGCCGGGCCGGAGATCGGCGTGGCGTCGACCAAGGCCTTCACCACCCAGTTGACAGTACTGGCCTGCCTGTCGGTGGCCCTGGCCCGTGCCCGCAACACCATCGATGGTGATAAGGAGGCCCGGATCTGCCAGTCCCTGGCCCAAATTCCCGCCTGCGTCGCCGAGGTGCTGCGCCACGAAGAAGCCATCCGCGTTATCGCCCAAAGCGTGGCCGAGGCCCGTGACGTACTTTATCTCGGGCGCGGCACCGGCTATCCCATTGCCCTGGAAGGGGCGCTGAAGCTGAAAGAGATCAGCTATATCCACGCCGAGGCCTATGCCTCGGGCGAATTAAAGCACGGCCCTATCGCCCTGATCGATGATAGCGTGCCGGTGATCGTCATCTGCCCCAGTGACGAGCTGTACGACAAAACCGCCTCCAACGTTCAAGAAGTGGTGGCCCGCGGCGGTCGAGTGATCTTCCTGTCGGACAAGGACGGCATCGAGCGCCTGACCGCCAAGGTCCAGGCGAGCATCGAGCTTCCCGCCGTGGATTCCTTCGTCACTCCGCTACTTTACGCCATCCCGGTTCAATTGTTGGCCTACCACGTCGCGGTCGCCAAGGGCACCGATGTCGATCAACCGCGCAACCTGGCTAAAAGCGTAACTGTCGAATAAGGCGTCAGTCAGCCCCAAGGTTGACCACCCGTACCCGCCGGTTGACGGCGGCTTCCGGTGAAGACGGATCAAGCAGGCGGGATTTGCCATAGCCCACCACCTCGATCCGGCTTGGATCGACGGTATTGCGGGCAATCAGTTGCCGCCGGACCGTCTCGGCCCGCTGTTGCGACAGCCGCAGATTGAAGGCGTCGCCGCCCACCGCGTCGGTATGCCCCTCGATCCGAAAGCGTTTGCCCACCAGTCGGGGATCGTTGAGGGCACGGCCGAGATTTCCAACCAGAACCGCACCGTCCGAGGTCAGGGCGGCCGAGTTGAATTCGAAATTGATGGTAAGGTCGATAGCGGCCACACCGCCAGAATCGGCGGCGGTATTGGTGATGCCACGATCAGCATCCCGAGACACAAAAGATCTGGCGGCACCATTAAGCTGAGTGGCGATATCTTCGGCGCTGGGAGGCCCGGCGGCGATGGCCGTCAAGGGCAGCAAACCAAAGACCATGGCCAACACGGCAACATATCTGCCCATTCCGATCCTCCTATTGTGCTGACGTGGTCAGCGGTGCCACCGCCGCCGACACCGCCCGGCGGCCCTTGACCGATTGCTGCGCCAGTAGGCCGAGGCGAAGCTGGGAGAGATAGTCCCGCTCGGTCTCGACCGGCGGGCGGTCCAACGCCAGCAGCGGCAGGGCCGAGGCCACCACCACCACCGATTCGCGCCCAAAGGCCGGCCCCGAAATCCGCCACTCCCCCGCCCCGCCCAGGGTCAGGCGGGTATTGGCCGGAACCGGCTTCCAACCGGCATCGCCATAACGGCGCAGATGCGCCACCTGCCCGTCGGCCTGGATATAGGTGACATAAAGGTGACTGGGATAATCGGGCGTGACGACCTCGATTGCCAGGCTTTCTCCCGCAGTCAAGGCAGGCTTGCCTTTGATCGAGACCAATAATCCGCCGGGCTGGGCCAGGGCTTCTGCCAGGGTAAGGCGGGCCTCGCAATGGGGCCACGGCTCCACCGTCAGGTCGAGATGCGGGCGCCAGCCATGGCCTCCCTCGCCCACGACCTTAACCAGCTTGTCCCGGTCATCGGTGGTGGCGACGAAGCCACGGACCGTCAAAACACCACTCTTGGCGCTGGTTTCGACCTTGGCACATTGCAAGCCCCCGGCAAGATGGCGGACGGATGCTTCCACGTCGGCCAAGACCGGGCGCGGTGGTGTCGGAGGCGGAGTTGGAGCCGGAGGCGGCGTTACCACCACCGGCTTTGGTTTCGGCTTGGGTTCCGGCGAGGGTTGAGGTTCCGGCAAGGGTTGGGGCGGAGGCGTCTCATCGGCATAAAGCGGTGGAACCGGCCGGTCGAGGCTGACGGCATAGGCTTCCGCCGTCAGAGCGCTCATGGCGCGATAGGACACCCAGACGAAGCCATGATCCCCCCATCCCGGCCCCCAGGAATTAATCAGGCGAAAGGCGGCACGGCGATCGTCGTAGGCCACCGCCACCATGGCGTGAACCCATGACTTGGCGTCGATATCGTCAAAGGTGGCGGTCCCGGAGGCGCCGAAGAAGCTGGTCGGCAGACGCAGCGCCACCACCACGGGGTTGCCATTGGCGACCTGCCCCTTGAGATCATCGAGCTTACTGATATCCAGCCTTTCCCAGCCCCGGATACGGTACCGACTGGCGCTGTCCTTGACCTCGGGCGAGGGCTGGCTGTCGCAAGATCCAAAGGCATAGCTGAACTCGGCCAATGGCGGCACACCATTTTGCCGCAACAAGCTCAGGGCTGACGGAATGGAAATGCCGGAACGACAGACGCCCCGCGGCTCGGTCAAGAGGTTGTAAACGAAGGAGGGGCTAAGCGGAGTGGATGCAGGTAAGGATGCTGTGGCCAGACGGTTTTCGTAATAGCTGCGCAAGGCATAACCAGTGGCCCAGGCGGTGCAGGACGGCTGCCCCCCCTGATCCCCGGCTTCAGGGAACCAGCGCGACAGATCCACCATCGGCGGCAGAAAGGCCCGATAGCGCGGCACGACCGGCAGAGCCGCATACTCGGCGGGGGGCAGCAATACGCCGCCAGTAGCGCGTATTTGCGCCTGGACCGATGACGGCACACAAAGCGCCACAGCGATGACCATAATGACTCTGCGCATCCCGCCCACCCTTACGATTTGGCAAAACGATAGCATAGTGTGCTTGGAAAATCCGACACTAACATGGCAAGTACGGTCATAATTCCGCCTCTTTCTTGCCGCGTAATTTCATGATCTACTTATATCCGGTGAGAAGCGTAGTGAAGCTTTGTATCGTTGACTACCATCTGACTGAATGGAAGACAGGAATTCTTTCATGCACTATCACTTGCCACCCATGTTATTGGAATTATTTTAAAATTATTCAACCCAGCATAGGGTCACAGGAATTTCCACGAAGGTGCCGTCGCCTGCTGCCTGTGCACAAGATCGGAGAATTGGGAGGACTGCGCCATGAGTAACACCCGACGCGATTTCCTACTGCGCTTCGCCACCACCGCCCTGACGGTGACGGGAGCCAACGGCGCAATGGCCGGTGAACTCGGCATCCAGATCGCCCAGTTCGGAGCGGTCTATGGCCCCCCGCCCTACAACGAGGAAGACATCAAGAGATTCTTCAGTTCCCCTGCCACGGCCCGCGTTCATTTTGATGATGATAAATTCACCCTGAATGCTCAGGCCCAGGAGCTGCTGGACGAGCAGATCCGGTGGCTGACACGTTACCAGCATTACGGCGTCCTCCTCGAGGGGTACACCGATGACCACTGCACGCGGGAATTCTGCCTCTCCCTGAGTGAGCGTCTGGCGCTGTCGGTCAAGGATTATATGGTCTCCCACGGCATCGCCCCCCAGCGCATCATGACCATCGGCTATGGCAAGGAACGCCCGGCGGCGATCGGTACCGATAAGGCGGCGCGGGCACAGAACAGGCGCGTCGATACCATTCTCCAGAAGCGCTGACACCATTCCTCTGTTTGGACTCTGTTTCGCCTTATTCAGACAGACCGCCTTCCATATGGATGGGGAGATGGCGGCATAATTCCGATGAGGAAAATGACGCCTATCGGGTCGGAAAAGCCCACCACAGATCGACTTTCTCGGGCGGTGATGACTGCGTCAAAGCCGTCCACAATTGCCCAAGGGTCGTTCCCTCCGGGAAGCGGCACGGCTGAGAGGGCTTGTTCCCGGGCCAGACACCAGCGGAAACGATGCAATACTTCTCCGAAACGGCGGCATCATCCTTGCCGCAGAGCTTGACCTCGCCCCCGACCCGGACATCGCCCCCACTGCCGTCCACATCGACCAGATCCAGTTGCAAACTTGGAAAGCCAGCGCAGCGAAAACAAATTCTCCAGTGCTTCAGCTGCAGGACCCGCTCGCGGTTGGGGCCAACAAAGCGAAGCCGCTCCGCACCTTCCGAGCCGAACACAAGCAGCGGCCCGGTGTCAGCTGCACAGGTCAACTCCCCCCCCTGGGCAAAGGCAGGGGAAATAGCCCCGGCCAAGGCCGCGCCGAGTGCGATCAAGGCAATCCAATACCGCATGGCCCCCTCCTTCATCCTGGCGGATGTTTCATTCAGAATGATACACAGTCATTCCAGATTCCGTCATACCCGTGTGGATGCCGAAGTACATCCGGCGAGGATTGCCAATCAATGATCTCCTCCTAGGCGTGGCACGACGCTTGGTTCGGGTTGCGCTGGCTGGCCGTGGCGATAGAATTACGGCTCTCATAGCGGTTGAATGCGGAGAGTTTGGCGCATAGCCTGGATTATCAATGATGTCGGCTGAGTGCGCTTTGCCAAGGTACGACCAGATTTTGGATGAGAGGTGGCAGCATGCGGTTCTTTCTGGCTCTCGTCATGGGCATTGCGCTCAGCGGCTGCGGTGCCGTGGCGCTGCCTTGCAAGATAACGCGCGACTTGGCCGAAGTGATCCCGGTGGTTGGCGGTGTTGTTGCCGCACCGTTCGACGCCTGCGCCAAGGCTATCGATTAGATGGCGGCCCCATGCCTGATTTGGTGAATGGTGACGCCGGGCCGGATGTCTGCGGGCCTTCATCCGTCCCCCCCCTGGTTGCCTGCCCGGAATGCGACGCCCTGCACCGCCGCGTGCCGATACGGCGCGGCACCAAGGCCCGCTGCATCCGCTGCGGCGCTGTACTCTATCGCCATAGCTACCTGATGCCCCGGCATATGGTGCCCCTGCTGCTGGGCACCCTGATGGTGTTCCTGATTGCCAATCTGTTTCCCATCGTCGATCTGCAAGTACAAGGACTGCGCCATGGCACCACCTTGTTCGGCAGCATCGTGGCCCTATGGCGGGAGGGGCGTCAGATCGTGGCCGGACTGGTTTTCACCACCACCGTATTGCTTCCCCTGGTGGACCTGCTGGCCATGCTGGCCTTGCTGCTGTCGTGGCCGGGTCATTCCGCCCATCTGTGGCGCTTCGTCCGGGCCTTGCGGCCCTGGGGAATGATCGAGGTCTTCATGCTGGGGGTGGTGGTGTCCCTGGTCAAACTGTCGCACATGGCCCAGATCATCCCCGGACCGGCGTTGTGGGCTTTTGCCGCCCTGACTATCTTGTTGGCGGTCATCGTATCATTCGATCCCTGCTCGTTGTGGGACCAGCCCGCGGAGGCTGGACCATGACCATCCCGGTGATGACGGCGCGCCGTGCCGGGCTGATGGCCTGCCCCCATTGTGGCCTGGTCTGCCGACAAACTGCCAAGCCCGACCCGCGCTGCCCACGCTGCGACGGCAAGGTACAAGGCCGCAAGGCCGAGAGCCTGTCACGCGCCAGCGCTTATCTGATCGCCGCCGCCATCTTGTATATCCCGGCCAACCTCTTGCCGATCATGCAGACCTCATCCCTGCTCGGAGCAAAGGCAGACACCATCCTCAGCGGCATCGCCTATTTCTGGACGTCTGGCTCGTGGGGCCTGGCGGCATTGATCTTTTTTGCCAGCATCCTGGTGCCGCTGCTGAAACTGGGGACTATCGCCTTGTTAACCCTGTCGGTGCATTTCCATTGGGGCCGCCACCTGCATCAGCGCGCGAACTTGTTCCGCATTATCGAAATGGTCGGACGATGGTCCATGCTGGATATCTTCGTGGTGGCGTTGATGGTGGGCTTGGTGCACTTTCGCGGCGTTGCGGTCATTGAGGCAGGCCCCGGCGCCGCCGCCTTTGGCGCCGTGGTGATATTGACCATTCTGGCCTCACAAAGCTTTGATCCACGCCTGATCTGGGACCGGGAAGAAGAATTGCATGACTGATCCGATGCTTGACCCGGCCCCCGCCCCCATCATCGAACCGACCCGGCGCTGGCGGCCGTCGGTGGTATGGGCGGTGCCGGTCGTGGCAGCCCTGATCGGCTTGACCCTGGTGGTGCAAACCCTGTGGCAGAAAGGCCCCACCATCACCGTCAGCTTTTCCTCGGCCGAGGGTATCGAGCCCGGCAAGACCAAAATCAAGTTCAAGGATGTCGAGATCGGTGACGTCACCCAGGTGCGGTTGGCACCCGACCATTCGCGCGTGGTGGTGACGGTGGATCTGGTCAAGGAAGCGCAAGACTTCGCCGTCGCCGACAGCCGCTTTTGGGTGGTGCGTCCCCGCTTTGCCGGTTCTGGATTTTCCGGCCTGGGTACCTTACTGTCCGGTCCCTATATCGGTGTCGATGCCGGACAAAGTACCGAGAAGCGCAACGACTTCACCGGGCTGGACGACCCCCCGGCGGTGGCGTCCGACGTACCCGGCCATCGCTTCCGCCTACAAGCCGAGGATATCGGCTCGCTGGATGTACGCTCGCCAGTCTTTTTCCGACGCATCCAGGTCGGCCATGTGGAAAGCTTCACCCTGGAGCCGGATGGTCGCCGCATCGCTCTTGGTATCTTCATCAAATCACCCTATGACCGCTTCGTCACCACCGACAGCCGCTTCTGGCACGCCAGCGGCGTCGATCTGCGGCTTGATGCCTCCGGGGTGCGGCTGGAAACCCAATCCCTATCCACGATCTTGATGGGCGGCATCGCCTTCGAGCCGCCACCGGAATCGGAAGCCGTCATCGCCGCCAACGGCGCCACCTTCCCGTTGGCGGCGGACCACACCCAGGCCATGAAAAGCCCGGATGGAACCCCGGAAACCGTGGTCTTGCGTATTCATCAATCGGTCCGCGGTCTGGTGGTGGGCAGCCCGGTGGATTTCCGCGGTGTCGAGATCGGCCAAGTGCGCTCTATCGGCCTGCGTCTGGACCCCGACGCCGAGGGCTTTTCCGTCCCCGTAACGCTGGATATCTATCCCGAAAGGTTGGCCCCGGCAAATCCCGACGCCAAGATCAATGACCGGCCCTATCGGATCGCCCGCCTTGCCAATCTGGTGCAAAGGGGGTTGCGGGCGCAATTGCGGACCGGCAACCTGCTGACCGGCCAGCTTTTCGTCGCCATGGATTTCCACCCCGGCGCTCCGACCGTTTCCTTCGATACCAAGGCCGAACCGCTGGAACTGCCGACGGTACCCAGTGATCTCCAGGAATTGCAGCAGCAGGTCCAATCCATCCTGCGCAAACTGGATAAGATACCGTTCGACACCCTAGGCGCCGATGTTCACCGGGTTCTGGTCCGCCTGGAAACCAGCCTGAAGCACCTGGACGGTATGGTCGTCCGTACCGATGCCGAGGTCTTGCCGGAAATCCGTGACAGCCTGCATGAGATGCGCAGCACCATGGAGGCGACCCAGGCCTCGCTGACCGGGGATTCGCCGTTGCAGCAAGACACCCGCCAAGCCTTGCGCGGCTTGGCCGAAGCCGCCCGCTCACTGAAGACCCTGACCGACAGCCTCAGCCGACACCCGGAATCTCTGGTGCGCGGAAAAAAGGGAACCGAGCCATGAAGCACATGCGGGGGATCATCCTGCTGACCGCATTGATCCTGAGCGGCTGCGGCTCGTCGCTGCCGCCTCGCTACCACGCCCTCAGCCTGCCGGCGCCCCCCCAAACCTCGGGCAGCGCCCGGATGCTGGTGGAAATCCTGCCCATCGCCGTGCCCGAACGGCTGAACCGCGAGGAAATGGTGCTGACCGGCGCAACCGGTCAGCTTGACGTGCGTGAAAACGACCGGTGGGCGGCGGCATTGCCCGACGAGATCCGCCAGATCGTCACCGACACCTTGTGGCGCGCCCTCCAGGCGGCGGATGTCTATCGCGTGCCGGTTCCGGCTGAAACCGCCACGCCGCAATACCGATTGGCGTTGCGGGTGGAACGGTTCGAGGCGGTAATGGGCAAGGCCGCCCTGGTAGAGGGCTCGTGGACCGCGCGACGTCTGCCCAGGGGACTTCCCGTGGTCTGCCGCGCCAATTTCACCGTCGCCCTGCCCGACCGCACCCCCGAGGCCGCCGCCGCGGCCCTGGCGCTCGGCACCGGACAACTGGCGCGCGCCCTGGCCGACAGCATCGACCGCCTGAGCCAGGACAATGGAGCCGCCTGCGCGGCGCCGCCATCATGACCGCAGGTTCACACCTCGACCACAAGCCACGACAGAGATAGAGCTCACATCACGTATCGATAAGGCGAACTTAATCGGGATTTTCTGTCAGTGGCGATTGCGGTCACGCAGATATTGCAGAAACAGGCCGATCAGCGCCAATGACCAGAAATTGAAGCGATGGGTCAGCCATAGGGCCAGCGTTGTCAGATAGACGGTCTGCCACGCTGTCAGCAAGATGGTGGCGCCGCAGACGACCAGAGCCAGTCCCCTTTGCCGGGGATCGGGAAGCATGCGCAGACAAAGAACTATGGTCACGGCAATAACGGCCGCCGCTATGGCCGCGACTCCAGATGCCCATGGAGACTCGCCGGACATAATCCAGTCGATGATCGTGGCCGTGTCATAGGAAAATAGATTGCCCTGGTGCAGGACAAAATCGGAGAGCGATATGTTCCAGACGCTGTTTGGAACAAAGATCTCGGTCAATCGGAAAGCCCGATCGTCGAGATCCCCCAATAAACCCAAAACACCACCCGCAAAGCCCACCAGCCGAGGCAGGGTGGTTAGAATGGGGATTTGATAGAACTCATCGCTGGCAACATGGTGCATCAGCGATGTCGCAGCCCGATAGACCAGGATGGGAAGCGCCAGAAGGAGAACCGCGCTCAGCAGATGAAGCAGAACGCTGCTCATGGAAAGCGCCTCCACCCGCCCCCATCAGGCTCGCTTGGCATCTACGTCGAACTGGGAGGCATAGGCCGGCTCCAAAGCCGCCGCCGCCGAATGAACCGGAGTGTTATGAAAATGGGCCAGCTTCCAATAGCCGAACCAGTTGACGTCATGCACCGCCTGCAATTGCAGCCGGGAATCGTCGAGCATGTTGGACATGGAGTAATGGGGGTGAAAGCCGATCACACTGGACAGGGGCGCCAAACTCCGCTCCATGGCTTGCAACAGCCAGTGGGTCGAGGCGAAATGGTTGACCACGATGATGTCACCGCCCGGACGGCAGATCCGGGAAATCTCCCGGAACATCTTTGCCGGATTGGCAACCACCGACACCACGTACATGGCAACCACCGTATCGAACGTACCATCGGCAAATTCAGTGGCCTCAGCGTCCATGACCTGAAGGTCTTTGACGTGGGTCAGATTATCGCGGGCGACGCGGGCGCGGGCACGTTCCAGCATATGCTCGGACAGGTCGATGCCCCAAACCTCAGTTTCCGGGGCATAGGCCGGTAACGAAAGACCAGTCCCAACCCCGACTTCCAAGACCTTGCGTCCGGCAGTGGGGGTGCTCAATTGCACCGCCATGCGCCGACCTTGGGCGAAGACCGTACCGAACAATCTGTCGTAGACGCCGGCATAACGCCGGTATGCCTTGGTAATGGCCAGGGTCGACATGGTCTGGGGGTCTCGGCTTACCTTGAGAAGAAAAAAAGAATGCTATGCCGCTTTGTTAGAGCGGCATCTCATTCCCACAGTCTTGACCTAATTTAGCGAACCCACGCCGACTGGTCAGCGCGCTTCTCGACCGTACGCCGAATACCATCGACGGCGTTATCCAGCGCAATCCGTCGCTTGGCATCACCCACCCAGTCCTGAACCTCCTGGGCAGAGTTTCCGTCCAGCTTGGAAAGCTGCTCGACGGCTTCGCTGAGATTGCCAAGAGCCAAGGCAGCTTCGGCGGCATGGACGATGCGCAGGTCTTCACTCGGCTCGACGACGGTGCTGGCCACGGTGTCGATCCGCACCAGGGCGGCGACCTTGTGCAAGCCCCAATTCACCCAAGACTGATCATTCTTGGCGACAACCTTACCCAGCAGAACCTGATCTGCGGTACCGCGGAACTTCTCCCGCAGAGTCTCAAGAGTCGGCGCACCGGCGACGGCCAGCGGATCAACAGCGGCAACCAGTTCCTTAGTCGCCCGATCCTGCGGCAGAACCCGGGCAAGCAAAGCGAACTCGGGTCCGAAGGGGGCATCACGGGATGCCAGAACGTTCAACTGCCCGACGGCAAGCAAAGCCGTCTGCCGGGTCGCATGATCGTTATCAACCATACGAGGAACCCACCACGGCGAGGTGACGGCGATCAACGCAGCCAGAGCCGCGGCCCCCAGGCTACGACGCGCAGTCTGCGTGGTCGTGGCAAGGACCGATGTGAGATGGGCAATGTCGGCCTTCAAATCCGCCTCAGGAGCGGCTGACGTCACGGCCTCGACAGGCGTGGCGGCAACAGGTTCAACATTGAGTTCAGCGGAAGATACGGCTTTCTCGTCCATGGCAGGAAGTGTCTTTCTGGTTCGTTTTTCGGGAACTGATCCGTTGTCGCGTTCGGTGCTGCTTTTGTCTACTTCTGTATCCACCTTAACGGCCCCCCAAGCTTTTGTCGTGGAATGGCATTACCGATCGAATCGTAATTGACGCCGCCTAAAATTGCAATACAGCGACCACCGCATGAATCACCAGGGTTGCAGAGGCGCCGATGATAATCGACCGGGCAATTGCGTGGTTGATAGATATCACGGATTCCTTCCGCTTGCCCCCGATCATTAGCGCCGAAGCTGTTGCAACGGCTGCGGTGGCGGCCACTTTGAACAGCGTCCAAGCCCCGTGGACCATCAGCGCCCGCTCGCTACGCAGGAATTCCCGGAAAAAATTTTCCATCCACAGCTCATACGGCTGACCGACAAAGATCAAACGCCAGACCTGATAGGAGGTGAAGCTGGCGATAACCCCCGACGCCACGGTCAGCAGCAATCCCGCCAACATCATATTGACCCCGACCGATACATAGATGTAGCGGCGAGCGGGGATTCCAAGGTTGCTCATGGCCCGGAACTGTGATGACAGCACCCGATTGCCCAGGTCGGCGGTAATCACCGCATTATTGCAGGCAACCATCAGCAGACAGGAAATCAGCGGCACAACCACTGTCATTTCGATGAAGCCGATCCCCATCAGGGCATCGTCGTGCACCACCGAACGGACGAAATCGCCCAGAGCATCGTAATTGAAGCCAAACCAGATCGAGACGAAGCCGACGATCCCCGCCCCCAGCATCACATAACCCAGCAGCATCGGCGAGGCGCACAAAATCCAGAAGTACTCGTTCAAATAGTGGAACTGCCACCGCCAGGGCGAATGTGGCTTCAACTTCCAGGAATAAGGAGCCGCCGTCTGTGCGCGGGGCTCGGACGGAAGGGTTTCGCAGAGCAAAGCAGAATCGACCTCGGCGCGGTCAGGCGGCAATTCCCGGAGCATCCGGCGGGCGGAATCCAGGAATAAAACCCGGTCGGCCAGTGGCAGCAGGTCATCGACATGATGGGCAACGATCAGCGCAGGCTTTCCCATCTGGTGGCAAAGTTTGCGGATCAGTTGCGCCAGCCGTCGCGCCGCCAGCTTGTCCAAACCGCTGTTAGGCTCGTCAAACAACAGCACGTCACGGTTGGCCAGCAGGGTGCGGGCGATGGCAACACGCTGGCACTGGCCCCCGCTCAGTGAGGCGACATTCTGGCCGGGATCGACGTCGTGCAGCAATTCTCCGATCAACTCGGCGATGGCAGGGTCAACGCTGCCGATATGGTCGGCGGTGATCCGGGCATTCCCCGCCGCGCTCAGATCGTCGAACAGAGCATTGTTCTGAAAGACCAATCCACCGATATTGCAGACATCCTGGGCCAGATCGTAGTCCTTTCCGGCCAGATGAACCCGGCCCTGGACCTGCCAATGAGCACCATCGGCACCCAGCAGTCCCGACAAAGCGTTGATGATGGTGGACTTACCGCTGCCGCTGGGACCAACCAGCAACACCACCTCGCCCGGCCCCAAGGAAACATCGGCATTCTCAACCAGCACCCGCCCGCCGGGGGTGGTGATGGACAAGCCTTCAAGGGTGATGACGGCGCGGGCCCCGGTCATTGCCGCTTCACAACGGACAACATGGCACCGCGTCCGGCAACGGCGGATACGCGGCTGTATTGCGCCTGCGACAGCAGCAAGGCGACGCTGCCGCCGTGACCATGCATCGCCAAGCGGAGCACATAGGCCGAAAGTGGATTGTGGTCGGTGGGCGAGCGCAGCTTCAACAGCTTGCGCGGCATGCCCTCAGGCAGGGCGCCATGTCCCAACCCTTGGGTCAGGCGGCGGTCGGTCAACAAATGTTGCAGCAATTGCGGCAGCCTCGGATCATCAATGGCCGCGGCGACGAACTCGGCGGCGGCCAGCACGGCGGCATCGGCCATGGCGGGGTTGGACAGTACCGGCGGCAAGGTTGTGTAGAGGTGATTGCGAACACGTGGATCAGACAGGATGCCCGCCACGATCTGGCCCGCCCCCACGGGCTCGGAGCCGGGGTTGAACCAACCGCGCACATTATTCCATAGATTAGTCTCGACCCGTTCCAAAGCCACCGGCACAACCCCGGCCAGGATCCGGTCGACATCGTTGGAGCTGACGGTCCGCAACGCCCGCTCGATGGCCTCGCGTACCTGGGGCTGGGCCAAGGAGCGTTCCAGCGCATTTTGTAAAATGGCGCGGACGATCGGGCGGTATTCCTCGAAAAACGACTTGCCGATGGAGGCAGTCAGGGACTGGCGCAGCCAATAGCTGGTATCGCGCAGACTAGAGGAAAACTCGTTACGCTCCTCCGTGGTCAACAAGGCCCACAGCAGGCGGATATCCGCCGGATAAACCACGGCGATGGCGGTAGCAGCGGCGGTCTGACACTGCGTCTCGCCATAGGGGAACAGACGCATGGGCTGCCCAGCCGGGGCCAGAAATCGCCCACACTGGTGGGAAAACAGCTGGTCGTCGAAAGTAAAAACGGGCGAATCCGGCGGCAGGGAAATATTTTGCGCGGCGGCAAAGGCCAAGACCACCGCCTGATCCGGCGACGCCCGCTGGGGCAGCACCGCCAGCCCGGCCCATACCGCCAGAACCACCAAAATCAGACTGGCGAACCGGCTGGCCACCACCGAACGCAGCGGCCCGGCTGCCAGGGTCATTGCTCGCCCCTAGGACGGTCCACCCGAGCCGAGACCGCCGAGGCGATGCCAGCCAATTCTCCATCAACGAAGGTCACCAGCGTCAAATTCAAGGAGCGCAGAACCTCAATCATGCCCGAGCGGGTAGCGTCGGCCAAGGCGGGTTCGACGGCGGCACGGGTCTGGGGGCTGATGCCCATGCCGAGAAAATGGCTGACCATGGCCGGGCTGGAGCCGCTATAGCTCCACACCGCAGCAGACAGCTTGGCCACCGGCAAAGGAATGCCATATCCGGTCAGAGTGGAGACCACGCCATCATAAGCGGTGGCCATGTCACCGACCACCCGCGCCGTCGGGCGGGCTAATTCGCGCATCAGGTCGTAGCTGGTCATGGTGGGTTCGGCGATGGTGCGCAGCACCGCCTCGTCAAACCAACCGCCATTGGCCTCGGCAACCCGCAAGGTCTGGCACAGCGACCGGAACGAGGCGGTATCACGGCTCCAATCGGCGCCCTTCCACCATCCATCCTGATTCAAGGCCTCGACCTTGCCCACATTGACGCGCAAGAAGGACTGGAACGCCTGATCATAACGGTCACACGAATGGATCAGATCAAGGCGCACAGCGCCGATAACCCGGCCGACCACGGCCCGCAGCGCCGTTACGGCCTGTTCCGGGCGCAGCACATCTTGGCGGAACATCTCGGCATAACGCCCAGCCAGCAGGCGCTCTGCCTTGTCGGTCAGCACCTCACGGGTGGTCCCACCGCCGGAATCGAGAGCGGAAAAACTGCTGGTAATGGCCGAGACCTGATTTCCACCGCCGACAACCGTTCCAATAAAGGCGCTAATGCGGGCGGTGGTTTCAGCCACCAGCGGCTCGGCCTCCTGACGGAACCGCTGCTCGGCCAGACGGGCCAGACGGTCACGGTCCTCGACCTGGGCGCGGCGCAGGGAGGCGACAAATTCGTCATGGGCGGTCGAAGGCACCTCGGCGCGCAGCAGGTCACCGGTGGCATTGGCCCAAACAACGGTACGAATGGCAGGAACTGCAGCCGCCTTGTCCGGGACTGTATTGCCAGCATCCATATCGATGGCCTGCTTCGCCCGTTGCAACAGGGCGCCAACTTGGCTCCGTGCCTCGTCCAGCCACGCCCGGCCGTTATTTTGCCATTGCCCGCTGACGGCAAGCCAGCGATCCAGAGGCTCTTGCAGCAGATCGGGGCGAAGATGCCAAACAGCACCGCCGCCTAAGCCGATAAGGACGATAGCCACAAGGGCGGGGCGGCGGAATCTCAACGGCGTCCTCCGACGGCAACGAAAAAGGGGAGACTAGCGCTTGCCATCCATCATGGCCTCAATACGGGAAATGACACGGTAGAAAGCGCGGTTATCGACGAGACTCATCAAGATGGTATTTTCAGCCATCATATCATGCAGATCGTGCCCAGTCAGTTGCGGGGCGCCGGGATAGGAAATCCGCATATACCGAAAAAACAGGGCGGGCCTATCGATCTCAATGGCCGCGATTTGATCGACCCGCACCACGCGGTCGACAAAGCCCCCTTCAAATCCCAGCAGAGTGGACAAAAGACCGAATATACCGCCCCGATGCAGGGTCAGGCGATTGCCAGACAAGACCAACTTGCCACCAAATCCCCTGGCAACCAAGTAAGACTCGTCCTGCGGCTCCTCGTGTGAGGACAAAGCCCACCGCAATCTGAGCCAGAATTTTTCCATATCCTGACATTACCGCCAACTGTTCCGGCAATCAACTCCCCATCAACCAACGCATGGGGCGTGGTGCGAACACCAAATCCCGTATGCCGACACCAGTTTACTGCACCTCGGCCCGGGGGGTGTCTTCGACCTCGGTCAGGATCAGCAGGTGCCGCATCTGCCAGATAATGCGCTTGAACAGCATGGTCACTGAAAACAGCATTTCCTGCGCCGCCGCCGAGACGTTCTCGTCAGCGCCCAAGGAGTGCCTCACCCGGTCCATCAATTCGGGACGATCGCCGGTCAACCGCTTCAGTACCTCCAAGGTGTCAGGATCGGCGCTCTCGACCAGCGCCTGCGGCGCCATGGACAGCAGGGCGTGGGTGGCCTCCACCAGATGACCGATCATGCGATGCTCTATGCCGCGCCCCCGGATAGTCGCCAACAAACCCGCGAACTCCAGAAGATCGTCCTGCAATGCCTTGATCAGGCGGTTGCGATTTTGGTGATTGAGCACCACCCGCAAAATCTGCGGCGACGGCGGGTCGTTCAAAACTCGGTGCAGACACTCGTCGATCTCGCGCATGACCATGGTGTTGGCTTGGCGCAATTGCTCTGGCGCCAAGGGATTTTCGACCTCGCTGTCCTCGCGGAACGGCTCCAGATAGCCGGGCAGAAACGAGACTTGGCGCTCCTGCTCGCGGCCGACCAGAAGGGCGGCGGTTTCGGGATCACGATGGACACCGTCGAACAGATATTTGGGCCGCGACAGCTTTTCCTCGACAGTGATGGGCGACAGGCGGTCAAGCACACGCTCCACCACACCGCCGAGGGGAGCCAGCACCGCGATTGCCGCCACCTGCAAGGCGAGATAGGCGATCGCCACCTGGACATGCGGCGACACCTGCAACAGGCTCAGCAGCTCGGCGGGGGATGTCTTATCCAGCCACCACAGCACCAGTACGGGAATTGCGGCCACCACCCCAGCCACTTTCAGCAGCGCCTGATAGATGGACAATTGCCGGCCGCGACCACGAATATTCGACGCCATGAACAGCACATTGGCGCACGAGCCGAAATTGGCCCCCAGCACCACCATGACAGCGCTGTCGACCCCCAGCAACCCGGCACTGATCAGCGCGACGGTGATGGTGGATACGGTTTTGGCGGTCTGCACCACCGGGGTCAGCGCGGCTCCCAGCAAGAACGCCAGCCAGGGAGAGTTCTGGGCCAGAACCAGCATGGAACGCAGCGTTTCGGACCCGCGCAGCGCCACCGATCCGTCGTGAATCCATTCCAGCCCCAGAAACAACAACCCCAACCCCAACAGGGCGCCGACCGGATGGCGATAGCGGGGTGATTTATCGATGCCGCGGTAATAGGCGAATCCTACCACCACCACCATAGCCAGCACCGTGTCATGGATGGAGACGGTAGCCAGGAACACCAGCGCCGAGGTTCCCACATTAGCCCAGGCGATCACCGGCAGCGCCGAGCGCACCGCCATGCTGCCGCTATTAACCAGGCCGATAACGATAAAGGTGATGGCATTGGTGCTTTGGGTGGCGATGCCGACTAGAGACCCAAGTCCCGCCGCCAACAGTGGTGAGGAGGTGGCGGTTCGCACCGCCTTGCGCAGACGCGGCCCCGCCAACTGCGTCAGATTGGAGCCCAACTGCTTGACGCCGATAAAGAAAAGGCCAAGCCCAGCCAGGATCAGCAGCGCGGTATCTGAAGTCACGTGGCCCCCTCATTTTGAACCAGCGCCGAAAAGCTTGGTACAGGCATTCAAGCTCCGATGAAAAATGCAATTTTGTCGGGTTCTGCGCATAACTATAACATTTTATAGTGCCGTTATATTTGAAACGAAAACCAAGTTCCACCTGAGTTTTTCGTTTACATCACCACACTAGAAACAGTGAGTTGCCCGCGTTTGAAATCAGAACACGAGGACATGTCGTCAGTTAGCACTGGGCCGCGTTGCTGCTGGCACGCCCTAACGTCCAAACCCGTCCTCCAGTTGGTACAGCACCCCCAGCGGCCCACGGGGGCCAAGATCGGCCAACAGAGGCGTCAACTGGCTGAAATAGGCCTCGGCGCGGGCCTCGATCACCGGAGCGAGAGCGTTGCGGGTCTGCTCGAAATCCAAATACTCAAAGCCGATCCAGGTGCCCCAGGACATGCTTTCCCATAAAAGCCAGCCCAGCAGCATGCCGAAGATATTGAACGGAATGAGCCCCGAGCGCAGCAGAATGATCAGTGCCGTCCAATAGACCAGATACGAGCCGAAATAGACCCCGGCATTCTCACCTGCCGCAAAAATACTATGCCCTTTGGGATCGACCAGGGCGGACATGTTGATGATGCTGCCCATCCGGTCGAACCGTGCCGCCACCCGCTCTCCCATCTCACGCCCCAGGTCCAGCCACACGGGGTCGGGTGAAGCCAGGCTGGAAACGGGAACGCTGACTCGCTGGCCTTCGCTGGTTACGTAAGACAGCGGCGCCAACTGGGACAGATAGGCCTGCCAGGCCGAAAAGGAGAGAGCCTCGGCCTCCTGGATCTCGCGCAGGCCCGCCGCCACCCGTCCGGCATAGCCCTCGCCCAAATCCTGGCCCAATTGGCGCAACGCCTTGCGGGTATCGTCACTGCGCAGGACTTGCCGACTGAATTCACTTTCAAAGGTAGCAACCAGCTTGGCCTGAGCAGAGTTCTGAACCCCTCCCCCGGTCCACTCCACCAACCGGTCGCGGGCATAGAGATTATAGGCGTCAAGCTCTTCCAGTTTCCGGCGGCCAAACGACAGGTACCAGGGCAGGAAATCACGCTCGACCCGGGTGCGGAAGGTTCCCGAAAGGACGCCGATGCGGCTCTGTAAAATCAATTCCTGTTGCAGGCGCGCGGTCATCAACAGATTCGCCACCTTGCGGTCAACCGCGCGCCAGTCATGGGGCGGCAGCAAGGCACCGGCAGCGGCGGCAACGACGGATGGCGGGGCCTGGGGCGCCACCGATGGTGGGTGCAGAACCAGCCATCCCAGGGTCAGGACGAACGCAACGGCCAGAGTAGTCAAGGCGACAATCAACGCTTTCCGGCGCCGCGGCCCAATCCTGGGCGGCCCGATGGCATCAGCGCTCCCTAGCGGTTCGATCACGACTTCGGCCCCCTCCACATGACCTTTAGGTTGATAGATACATTGCTTAAAATGGGACCGCCACCTTTCATCGCCATTATTCCGGCCAGCGGCGGAACCGGCGCGGCAATCCGGGTAATACGAATGTCCCAACCAGCAATGAGGATGAGAGCGTTTGCAAGAATAGCCGGGCATGCTAGGATTTCACGGTGCTTTATATTTCGATCCTCGGGCAGTGGCAAAGCCCATCTGGGGGGGAGGCCGTATGCGGGCGATTATTGCGATATTTCTTGCCGCCAATATGGCTGCCGGCATGGCTCAGGCTGCCGAACAGCCATCCTCGTCCCCCGCTGAGGTGACGGAACCGCCCGCCATAGCGCCGGGGCTGCGTCGGCCTGCGGTGACCCAATTGCCGTTGCCCCCCCACCCGTCGATTCTTGCCTCTACTCCCCAAGCTGCCACCACCAAACCGTCGGCGGCGACCCAATTGGCGGCCCTGCCGCCGGAACCGGTGGCCGAGGATTCCGCCGCTCCGCAATCTCCAGCGGCCTCGCCCCCTAACGAACAGCAAGCTGCGGCACCTGGTCAATCGCAGGTGGCGCCCTCAGCCCCCGCCGAAGCGCAAGCCGCCCCCCCGTCGGCGCCAAATCAATCGCAAGCCACTCCCGCCGTGCCGCGCCTGCCCGATTCGGTGCCTGCCGGTCCCAAAGGCACCCCGGTCTTTGTCGTCACCGGCGAGCATCTGGCCGCCATCTCCATCGGCGTAATCGGCGGATTGGTGGTGCTCGACAGCGTGATCGGCGTCCCCACCGCGGCAGCGGCTTTTGTCGGCGGCTTGGCGGGGCAGTGGTGGCACAGCACCCACAGCGCGCCCACCTCGGACATCTATTCAGTCACCCATCGCACCACCAGCCGGGTCTGGAGCATTTCCGCCGCCCGTGACGGCGCTATCCGTGACCGCTGGCTGCCCCCATCCACAAGGGTGGAGGCGATCAATCAATGATCGCCAAGGATTCGGGGCCTGGGCGGGCTCGCGTGGTAGTTATTGCGACCGGCAAGGGGGGCGCAGGCAAGACCACCGCCGCCGCCTGTCTGGCCGTCTATTGGGCGCGGCGAAAGCGTAAGGTCGCGCTGGTTGACGCTGACCCGAATCAGACGCTGGCCCGCTGGCATGCGCGCGGAGATGTGCTGAAGGAATTGCCCCTGACCGCGGAACACTCATCAGACGCCGTATTGCCGGCCATTGAGGCATTGGCGGCCCAGGGCGGAGTGGTGGTGGTTGATTGCGCCGGGTTCACCAGCCAGGCGATGCTGTTCGCCATCGGAGTGGCGGATCTGGTCCTAATTCCAGCCATGACCGACGAAGCCAATATATTTGAAGCGGCGCGAACCATGAAGTTGGTGCAAAATGCCGCAACCTTGACCCGCAGGCAAATCGAGGCAAGGGTCTTGTTGTGTCGGGTCAAACGTTCGGCGGTGGCGACCCATGCCCGCGAACAGATGAGTGTACTTGGTCTGCCGGTGATGATGGCACAACTGGGCGACCGGGTCGCCTTCCAGGAAGCCAGCTTTTTCGGCACCGCCCCATCGGTGTTGCAGCCGTTGGGCGCTGCCAGCCGCGACATCACCCAAGTAGGAGAAGAGTTGGATGGATTGTTGTGGCCACGACCGGCGCTGCGCGGAAAAGGAACCTAAGGCATGAGTGCTCAGCAAGAATCCCGAGGCGCTGAACGCCCGGCCTTACAAGCTGACCGCATGGATGATGCGGCGGGCCTGGCTCCGGCTCGGGCAAGTCAGGTTGTGGTGGTTCATCGCGGCGCAGGGCGCGGCACGACAGTTATCGCGGGCGTTGGGCTGCTGGCAGCCCTGGCAGCCCTGGTCGTGCCGGTAGGAGCTCCGCTGCTGGATGAGTTCTATCCCGACCACCCCCTGGTCAAGGCCCTGAACAAGGACAGCCGCGGTGTACGGGCGATTCACGATGGGATGAATGTGGTCACTGGCCGTCTTGCCGCTCAGACGACCCGCATCGAAGCCATTGAGGCAGGACTGACCGCCACCGCCGAACGCCTGGGACGGATCGAAGCGCGCTCTTCCGTTTCCGTGGCCGAGGCATCTTCGTCGGGAGAAGCCGCAGCCGCCCCGCTCTCAGCCGAGGCCCGCATGGGCCAGATCGAGCAGCACTTCGCCGACCTCGCCGCCAAGGTGGCGGCGGTGGAGCCGGCCATGGCCATCGCCACCAAGCGCATCGACGCCCTCGATACCATCGGCAGCAACGGCAAGACCTTCTCGGCGCGGATGGAGGGGGTTGAAACCCACCTCACCGATCTGGGCACGGCCTTGGCCGAGGTCGCGGCCCAGACCAAGGCGACCGGCGAGCAATTGCGGACCCTGCCCGCAGCGTTCGAGGAGGTCGCTACCAAGATTACCGGACTCGACACCCAGCTGATGGCCCTGGAGCAGCGGCTGACCGGCATCGAGACGGCGGCGAAGGTCTCCAACGCCAGCCACAAGGGCCTACGCCTGGGCGTGGCCTTATTGCAGTTGAACAACATCACCCAGACCCACCGGCCCTATTCGCGCGAACTGGCAACGGTGATGAAGCTGTGGCAGCCGGTTCCGGTAATCGGCGAATTGGAGGTTCTGGGCCTGCACGCCGATAGCGGCGTCGCCACCGTGGCTGAATTACGCGACAGTTTCAGCGTCATCCTGGCGCCCAAGCTGCGTTCCCAAGCCTCGGGCGGGGACCGCCCCTTCGTGGACCGTATGCGTCTTTGGGTATCGTCGTGGGTTGCACCGCAAGGAGGGCAAGTATCGCAGGCCAACCCCATCGATCTCGCGGTCGATGCCGCCATTGAAAAGCTGGCGGAAGACGACGTCCGCGGCGCCATCGATCATCTTGGCGGTCTGGAGGGGGCTCCCGCCACTCTGGCCAGCCGCTGGATCGTCGAGGCAAAGAACCGTTTAGCCATCGACCGCGCCATGGAGGCCCTGCGGGCCCTGGGCACGGATGATCTTGCCCGGCTTAATTAAGCTATTTGACCCAACACTCTGGTATGAGGTCTCTATCATGAAGACACGCGCCGCCTTCGCCATCATTGCAACCCTTGCCGGAACGGTTTCTACCGCTCATGCCGGTGATTTCCGTACTCCCGCGCAGGCTCCTTATTACACCCAGACGGTGGCAGTGGCTGCGACCGAGCCCGCCGCCCCCCAATCCGACGATAACCGAATGCTGGTGGCGGGCCTGGGTGCCATCGCCGGGGTGGTGGTGATGAATTTGGCCATGGGCGGGGTTGGCGCCCTGCCGTTCATGTATGAGGCCGGTGCCGCCGCCGGGACGGCTGCAACGGGTGCTGTGGCAGCAAGTCGCGTGCTGGCGGTGACGGCAGGTGTGGCTGGCGCCCTGGTCGCCGATCGGGCTTTCCGCCGCAGCGCCACCAGTGATCCCCAGACTGTTTCGCGCACACTCAGCAACAAGGTATCGCCGCGCTAGAGCATCGAGCCTGAAATCTGAATCGTAGGGGATTCCCTTTTGGGCCGAAAA